>DATJZM010000117.1:0-26225 GCA_035499135.1 Casimicrobiaceae bacterium
CGGGCTGGCTGGCGGGCGACTCGGGAGAGTCGCACCCGCTGGCTGGCGGGTAAAGAAACCGCGCTACTTCGTGAGGATCAGCTTTCCGAGGCGCGTCTGGCGCAGGAAGTAGATCGTCTGGTTGTGCAGGATCGCCAGATAGGGCGATCCGCTGAAGAGGATGTCGCTGTTGATGACGCGCGGCGAATCGACCTTGGGGACCTCGCGGCCTGGCGATCCGTCCGCCGCAGGAACACCGGCGGGGCCTGCGTCTCTCCGCTCACTCATCGCCGGACATCTGCGATTGCTGGTAATTCTCGATGCCGATCTTGCCGATCAGCTCGAGCTGTATCTCGAGCCAGTCGATGTGGTGCTCCTCGGATTCCAGGATCCCGCGCAGAAGGTCGCGGGTGACGTAGTCGCCCAGCGACTCGCAATCGGCTATGGCTGACTTGAGCGCCGGGTGCGCCGCCATTTCCAGCTTCAGGTCGCAGGCGAGCGCCTCCTGCACGTTCTCGCCCACGAGGAGCTTGTGGAGATTCTGCAGATTGGGGACGCCCTCGAGGAACAGGATGCGCTCGATCAGGGCCTCGGCGTGTTTCATCTCGTCGATCGACGCCTTGCGCTCTTGGGCGCCAAGCTTGTGAAGGCCCCAGTGCTCGAACATCTTGGCGTGTACGAAGTACTGGTCGATCGCCGTGAGTTCGTTGGTGAGGACCTCGTTCAAATGCCTGACGATCTTGGCGTTGCCCTTCATCGCTCCCTCCCTGAAGCTTCATGCTAGAGGCTACGCCGCCAGCTTCTCCGGCGCCTGCGGCTTCGCCGCGACCTGTCGCACTATCTCCTCGGCGCAGGACACGCAGCGCCCGCAGCCGAGTCCGACGCCCAGGTGCCGCGCCAAGTCCTCGGCCGAGCGCGCGCCGAGGTCGACCGCCTGAGCGATTTCGCTCTCAGTGATGGCGTTACAGAGGCAGATATACATGGTTCTGTTCGCGCAGGGCGTATCGAGGAGGACATTAACACAAGCAAGATACAAATGCAAATCATTCCTATTTACATTCTGCCAACCTTCTGCTATCGTCGCACTGATCCCTGGTTGGCGGGCGCCGGGAGCGCCCCGACCGTCGGCCAGACTGTCGAGGAATTTTTCCATGCCCCTGCCACGAGCCACACCCGCTTTCCGGCGTCCTGGCCCGACATTGCTTTGCGCGTTGCTTCTCGGCGCAGCGGCGCCCGCGCTTGCTCTCGAGTACCCGATCGGGAAGCCTCAACACGTTGCAGGTATGGAGGTTGCCGCCGTCTATCTGCAACCTGTGCCGATGGAACCGGCCGGCATGATGCGGACGGTGGCCGAGTCCGACATTCACCTCGAAGCCGACATCCACGCGCAGAGCGACAACAACAACGGCTTCCCGGACGGCGCCTGGATTCCGTATCTCGCCATCAGGTACGAGATAACCAAGCCGGGTGGTGCGCAGAAACTTAGCGGCGAGCTGATGCCGATGGTCGCCAACGATGGACCGCACTACGGCGACAACGTCAAGCTACTCGGGGCCGGCAAATACCGCCTAAGACTCTTCATCGAACCGCCCTGCTGCTCGGCGGATCATCACTTCGGCCGCCACACCGACAAGGAAACAGGGGTCGGCCCCTGGTTCAAACCGTTCACCGTGGAATATGACTTTACCTTCGCCGGGATCGGCAAGAGGGGAGGTTACTGACCTTGGACAAGCCCGGCAATTCCAGCACTGCGGGTTCCGCCGTTGCGGCCCTGCAGAGCGTAGCTCTTGCCATGTTGCTGGCGCTGCCGCTCTCTAGCGCTTACGCCGAGGAGTTGCCCGTGTACAAGCTCGCTGCACGCGACGGCACGTTTGAACCGACGACGATCGAGGTCCCGGCGGGTAAGCGTTTCAAGATCGAGATCAGCAACGAAGGCAAAGGGCCGATCGAGTTCGAGAGCCGAGATCTGAAGCAGGAAAAAGTGCTTGCGGCCGGCGCGAAGTCGTCGGTGGTCATCAACGGTCTCAAGCCTGGGACCTACGTTTTCTTCGACGACTATCACCCCGAGCAATCCAAGGGACGGATCGTCGCGAAATAGGCTCCCCAATCGTGGCCAATGCCCTGTTCATCATCTGGCGCGAGTCGGCGGAGGCGATGCTGGTCGTCGGCATCCTGTACGCGTGGCTGAAGAAGCATCCCGACGTCAGACGTGGCATGCGTTACCTCTGGGGCGGCGTGGCCGTCGGTGTGGGGCTCGCGCTGCTGCTCGCAGTCGTCATGCTTGGCATTGCACGACTGCTGTCGGATAGAGGTCTCGACTACTTCCAGGTCGCGATGATGGTCGCAGCGGCGGGCCTGATCGTGCAGATGGTGTTCTGGATGCGCCGGCACGGGCGCGCGTTCAAACGCGACCTGGAGCAGAGCATGCAGAAAAATGCCTCGGCGGCCAACTGGTGGGGCCTGCTCGTGGTCGTCGCCTTGGCCGTGGGCAGAGAGAGCTCCGAGACCGTGGTGTTCCTCTACGGCCTAGGCGCCCAGAACGAGGGAACATGGAATTTGCTCGGCGTCCTTGCGCTGGGGATTGCTGCGGCGCTCGCGACCTTCTGGATCCTGCAGCAAGGCGGCCGAATTCTGTCGTGGCGGACGTTCTTTCGAGTCAGCGAGATCGTCCTGCTGCTCCTCGCAGGTGCGCTGCTTGTGGGGGCAATCGACAAGCTGATTGCGCTCGACGTCCTGCCCCCGCTGGTCGACCCGCTGTGGGACACCTCGGCCTGGCTCGACGATTCCGGTCGTCTCGGCGGGCTGTTTGCCTCCATCACCGGCTACCGCGCGCGGCCGGCGCTGCTGTCAATGCTGGTTCTCGGCCTCTATTGGGGCGCGATGGTGGCGCTGCTGCGTCGCAGCCCGCGCTGATCGGCCCGCTCCGTGCGCGACCTCACGCTCGCACCAACGGTGGACGGCGCGAGCCAGCGTGCAACGCATCTCGCGGCCCTGGGCGAGTGGCTGCGCACGCATTCCCGTGCGATCCAGGCCTTGCAGTGGGCGGTTGTCGCCATGTACGCGCTGCTCGTCGTCGTGCCGGCATTCCTGCCGCTGCCGCCCGAGGACGCTCACTGGTACAGCAGCGCGGTCGTGTTGGCGCAGTGGCTTTTCTGGGGAGTCTGGTGGCCGGGGGTGATTCTCTCGATGTTCGTCTTCGGGCGCGCATGGTGCGGCCTGTTCTGTCCCGAGGGCACGCTCACCGAGGCAGCGAGTCGCCTCTCTCGTGCGCGCGCGGTTCCACGCTGGATGCGATGGGCGGGCTGGCCGTTCGTGTCGTTCGCCCTGACGACAATCTTCGGCCAGCTGGTCAGCGTCTATCAGTATGCGACGGCGACGCTCCTGGTCCTCGGGGGGTCGACAGTGGCGGCGATCACCGTGGGACTCGTCTACGGTGGCGGCAAGCGAGTGTGGTGCCGACATCTGTGTCCCGTCAACGGCGTCTTCGCCGTATTGGCGCGCCTTGCCCCGGTACACTTCCGGGTCGATACCGCCGCCTGGACGGCCAACGCCGGGCGCATTCCCGTTCATCCGGTGAACTGCGCGCCCCTGGTGCGAATCCGCCGCATGACGGGTCCGTCGGAGTGCCACATGTGCGGCCGCTGCAGCGGGCTCCGCGGCGCGATCGCCCTGACGGCGCGGTCGCCCAACCGGGAGGTGCTGACGCTCAGAGCCGACGCCGCGCGGGACTGGGACGCGCTGCTGATCGTCTTCGGCATGATCGGCGCAGCGGTGGGCGCGTTTGAATGGAGCGCGTGGCCGGCTTTTGTCGACGTGCGCACGGCGGCGGCGACGCTGGTCATCGACCACGGCCCGGCGTGGCTGCTCGCGGAGAACGCGCCGTGGTGGCTGCTCACGAACTATCCCGCGGCCCACGACGTCTTCACGTGGCTCGACGGGCTGTTGATCGTCGGGTGGATTCTCGGCACGGCCCTGGTGGTTGGCGTCTGGGTCACGCTGTTCCTTGCGGCAGCCGCGAAGCCCCTCGCGGGTCCATGGCGCGCGAACACCGTCGCGATGGCTTATGCGCTCGTGCCGGTCGCGGGAGTGGGCCTCTTCATCGGCCTGACCGGTCTCACCGCGACGCTCGCGCACGCGGAAGGACTGCGCCTGAACTGGCTCCCGGCGGCGCGGGCTGCGCTTCTGGCGGCGGGAGGCGCATGGAGCTTGTGGCTCGCGCACGGACGACTCCGCTCGAGTCTCACCGGTGTGCGTTACGCATTCGCTTTGGCCGCATTCACGGTTGCGGTCGCCGGCGTGCTGGCCGCCTGGGTTCCCTACGTGTTTCGCCTTGGCTGAATCCGCGCAGCGCTGAAGAACACGGCCTTTGAACAAGCTTCCGCGAGCCGCGCGGGTGCTCGGCGCCGGGCTCAGGTTTTTCCTACAGACGAGGGCGGCCGCGCGAAAACGCGCCGCCAGACTCGGTGTAGGAGCCAAGGAATTCCTACGACGCTCAGCGCTGCCCACACCGCGATGGCGAACTCGGAGCGCGGCTGCGGCGCAGGAAGCAGGTCCGGATCGCGCAGCCGCACGGGAAAAGGTCGCGCCGGCACCGGGACGATCTGGCGCTGCGCGGGGTCCGCGGGCAGGCGCGCCGAATATTCCCACGGCGAAGACACCGGATAATCGCCCCAGGCGCGCGACGAGGGCAGCTGCGGAACGCGCAGGAAGAAGACTGCCTCCATATCCTGCGCGAGCTGCGCCTCGAACGGAGTCGGCGTGCGCGGCAGCCCGCTCGTCGCCATGCGCAGAACGTCGGCGCCGATTTGCTCGAAAGCGCAGGCAGGCAGAAGGCGAGTCCGATCCCCGGTAAGGTAGTCGAAGCGCAGCGCTGCCTGAGCGACGCTGCGCTCGCGCAGCAGGAAATAGGGCAGGCCGAGCGATGCCGCGAGCCAGCTCGTCGCGCCGAGCGCAGGCACGCGCCAGCCGAGCGCGCGCAGCACGTCCACACTGATGCTCGCACAGTTCATGTCGGCGTGCCGGTAGACGAGCTGGTGGCGATAGAACTGGTTGTACGCGCGCTGCAGCGCACCCTGGATAATGCGCGCGGCACGCTCATCGCGCAGCACCGCGACGAGCAAGTACGAAGGCCGGTACCATGCCTGGCCGCTGTTGAGATCCGCGAGATAGTTGTCCAGCGGCAGCATGCTGGCGATGATTCCCTTCTCGCTCTCGATGTCGAGCGAATAGAAATTGCTGGCGAGCCAGTCGTCGATCGCCCCGCCAGGTCCGACGCGCCCGGTGATCAACGCGAAATGCCCGCCATGCGCCTCGTCGTCGTCACCCTGGGCTCCGTTGAGCAAGACGGCGAGCACGGGAGCGCCCTCACAACGGCGTGCCGCGCCGGGCGCACGCTCCCAAAGCGTCACGGTCTCGAAGGGACTCTGCGCGCCGCCTCGCGGTTGCTCGCGCACCAGCGCTCGCAGGGCCTGCGCCGAAGGTTCAACGCGTCGCAACGCGGCGCCAGCGTCGAGGCGAAAGTCCTCGGGCCAGATGGTTCGTGCGATGAACGTGTCGCCGTCGACGCGACCGCGCAGCGTCAAGGGCCGAGTCGCGAGGAACGCGGTGGAGTGGCGGTCGTCGTAGTAGGAGCGGTTGAGCGCGATCCGCGGCACCAGCGCAAACGTCCACCGTCGGCCACCGGCCTCCAGGGAGCCGCCGTCCGAGGATAGGCGGGCGCCGCGCAGCATCTCGGGCGAGCCGACCCAGACGAAGGAAGGCATGGCGAGCGGGGCGGCCGCCGCTCCGCTCCCCGCCCAGCGCTCGATATCCTCGCTCAGTCGCACGCCACGCGTGAAGCCCGCGAGCGGAAGACCGGCGCGCGGCGCAGCGATGGTCTCTTCCTCGAAATACCAGAGCGCCTGCGGGATCGCGCCGCAATCGGTGCAACGCCCGGTGGTGATGCGAAAGTCCCTGCCGCCAAAGAGGCCGAATGGCGAATCGAGCGGCGAAGTGAGAGATGTGGACACGGTGCTTGCGATGGCGTACTACGAAAATGTGACGAGCGACGGTTCGTGCGGTCCACAGAACTCGCGAGTCGTGGCATGCTTAGCACTGACGGCGAGTTGCGGCAAAATCTGTCGATTGGATCGGGTGCGGTTGTAAGTTCTTCAAATCAGCCGCGACGCATAATATCCGGGTTCGGGGGATCAGACGATGGCACGATGGGCAACGGCCCCATATCGGGAAGTCGAACGGGCGACGCACCGCGGGTACCGCCTCATAAACCGCATGATCGGGCCGCTGCGCCCGCAGGCGCGCAACGAATGGGCGGCACTGGTTGAGGGTTTGCGCGCCAGCCCGGCGGCGATTCCGCCGAAATACTTCTACGATGCGCTGGGCTGCACGCTGTTCCAGGCGATCTGCGAGCTGCCGGAGTACTACCTGACGCGTACCGAGCGCGCCATCTTTGCGGAGCACGCCCGGGCGATTGCCGGCCTCGTCGGGCGCGGACGCCAGCTCGTGGACCTGGGCGCGGGCGACTGCGCCAAGGGAGAGTTCTGGCTGCCCGTACTGCAGCCGCGGCGCTTCGTCGCCGTGGACATTGCCGCGCCGGCGATCGAGCCCGCGCTCGCCCGCTTGGCTCAAGCGCATCCGGAAATCGAATTCACCGGCGTGGTGACGGATTTTTCCGACGTGCTCGATCTCGGACCGGAGCTCGATGACGGGCCGGTTACGTTCTTCTACCCGGGCTCGAGCATCGGCAACTTCGAGCCCGAGCGCGCGCTGCACTTTCTCTCGCAGGTGCGGCGCCTTGGCGATGGGCGCGGCGGGCTGCTGATCGGCGCCGACACTCCGAAAGAGCCCGAGCGCCTGCAAGCCGCGTACGCCGATGTGCTGGGGGTGACGGCCGCCTTCAACCGCAATGTGCTCAATCACGTCAACGCGCTGCTCGGCAGCGACTTCGATCCGTCGGAGTTTGCGCACGTCGCGTTCTACAGTGCCGCCGCGAGGCGCATCGAAATGCATCTCGAGGCGCGCAGCGCCCAACGCGTGCGCATTGCGGGACAGGAGCGGCCGTTTGCCGAGGGCGAGCGCATCCACACCGAGAACTCGTACAAGTACTCGCCAGCGGAGTTTGTCGCGCTGCTCAAGCGCGCCGGCTTCGGCTCGGTCGCCCTGTGGCAGGACGAGGCGGGCGACTTCGCCGTGTACTACGCGGAATAGTCGCCCGCGCTGATTCGCCAATCGTCGGCTGGAGCGCAGCGCGCCTCGGTGCGGTCTTAGCGTGGGCGTAGTGCGCGGTATCGTGTGCACCCGCGTTTCGTCGCCGCGCCAGGCGTCCCGTCGCTTGACAGCCACGGTATCGCGCAGCCTCGTAGCATTTGCCTGTTCTCCACTTGTCATCGGGAGGGAGGGGCTATGCTGCGAAGCGTGATCGCATTCGTTTTGTTGTTGCCGGCACTCGCTTGCGGGGCGACTTCGCCCGAGGGGCGGTGGGAAGGATTCGTGCAGATCCCCGGACGGGAGCTTCGGCTCGTCGTGGACCTTGCGCCTGCCGCAGGCGCCTGGAATGGCTCGATCATCATCCCCGACCTCGACATCAAAGGCGCGCCGCTCGCGAACATTGTTGCGACGCAAACCGAGGTCAGCTTCGAGATCGCCAAGCTGCTCGACACTCCTACCTATGGGCCGGCGCGCTTCAAGGCGCACGTCGAAGCAAACGAGAGCATGACGGGCGAAATGAGCCAGGGCGGCAACGCGGCGAGCTTTTCGATGAAGCGGACCGGAGCCGCGCAGGTCGATACCGCCCCGCGGAGCACCCCGATCGGGCGCGCGCTCGAGGACCAGTGGATCGGCGAGTTCGAGCTGGGAGGCTATCCGCGCCACGTTACCGTCACCCTTGCCAATCACGCGGGTGGCGCGGCGACGGCCACGTTCGTGGTGGTCGGCAAGCAGACAACGAACCTGGCCGTCGACCTCGTGGTGGAGGAGGGTAGTTTTCTCAGGATCGAATCGCGAGGCAACCAGGTGGCGTTCGAAGGGCGGTTCGTCGAGCAGGCCGACGAGATCCGGGGCACTTTCGAGCTCGGAACGCTGGAACTGCCGCTGGTGCTTCGCCGCTCCGCGCGGAGGACTTCATGAGAGCGGGTCTCTGCGTTCTGGCGACGGTCGCCGTCCTCGCATCGCCGATGGCCAATGCTCAGGCCATGTTCCGCGGCGGTCCTGAGCACGTCGGCGTCTATAAGGATCAGGGACCGCGGCAGTTTCATCGCCTCAAATGGAAGTTCCAGACCGGCGACCGGGTCGTCTCGTCACCGGCCTACGCCGATGGCGTGATCTTCTTCGGCAGCGACGACGGCAATGTCTATGCCGTGGACGCCGCCGACGGCCATCAACTCTGGCAGCTGCGCACCGGCGGGCCGGTGCCGTCGACGCCGGCAATCGCAGGCCAGCTCGTGTACGTCGCGAGCTACGACGGGAAGTTCTATGCGCTCGACCGCCGGACCGGAAAGCCGCAGTGGAAGTTCGCGACCGAAGGCGAGAGGCGCTTCGAGGCGAAAGGCCTGCACGGCATGCAGCCGAGGAACCAGACCATCGCCGATCCTTTCGACGTCTATCTGTCGAGCCCGGTCGTCGCGGACGGCGCCGTGTATTTCGGCAGCGGCGACGGCAACCTCTATGCGCTGGACGCCCTATCCGGCGAGCTGCGGTGGAAGTTTCACACCGGGAACGTGGTGCACGCCTCGCCAGCCTATGCGGATGGCGTCGTGTTCTTCGGCAGCTGGGACAGCTACTTCTACGCGGTCGACGCAAGGACCGGCGCGGAAAAATGGCGCTTCCATGGCGGCGAGGATTCTTCGTTCCACAACCAGGTCGGCTTCCAGTCATCGCCGACCATCGCGGGCGGCGTCGTATATACCGGCTGCAGAGATTCCAACCTGTATGCGATCGACGCCGGCACCGGCAAGGAGAAGTGGCGTTTCAACAACGCCGGAAGCTGGGTGATCAGCTCGCCTGCCGTCGCGCGCGGAAAGGTGCTCTTCGGCACCTCCGATTCGAGTCTTTACCTCGTCGCCGATGCCGAGACCGGCAAGGAGGTCGTGCGCAAGCAGGGCAGGGCTTACATGTTCTCCTCGCCTGCGGTCGCCGGCGACGTCGTGTTCAGCGGGGTTCTCAACGGCACACTCGAAGCGCGCGACCTGGAGACTGGCGAACTGCTCTGGGAGTTCCAGACCGAGGCCTCGAAACGCAACGAAGCCTGGGTCCTCACGGCGGACCGCAGGTTCAACATGCCGCTGCTTTTCCGCTCGAGCTGGCGCGAGGTGCCGATCATCGCCGCGGTTCAGCAGTCGCGGGTGGGGTCGATCTTCTCCTCTCCCATCGTTGTCGGCGGTGTCGTTTTCTTCGGCAGCGCGGACGGCAGCGTTTACGCGCTGGAGTGACGAGGCATATCCCGACTGCGCAGTAGCCTGCATGGGCCCGTTCGCTCGGGCCCGGTCCGCTGTGTCGAACCGGGCCTGGGCGAACCGGCGTGTGCCTGCGAAAGCTAGTCCCCGCCCAGCACGAAGCGCGCAGACCACGGTCCCCAGCCCGCAGCATTGTGGGCGCGGACTTTGACCGACCAGTCCGGAATGTCGCTCACCGCGAAGGTCGCCGTCAGCGTCGAACCGGGCACGGCCTGCGTGAAAGTGCCGCCTCCGTCGCTGCCGTTGATTGTTATCTGGTACGAGTCCGTCGGGCTGTCGCCTGGCACGGCCGCTGTCCAGCTCGCGAAGAGCGAACGCGTCGGCCTGGCGGCCGCCCGCGGATTTTTTTGCGCGGACACTGCCGCCACAACGCTAACGTGGGAAATAGTCCCACTTAATTCGCAAAAACGCAAGTCATCCATCGCGAAGCAGCACGCGCCGGCCGAATCACGACATCCGGACCACCTTGCATCGATGGGGCAAGGTGCTAATCTTCGCCTCTGTCCACCGCGGTCGGTGGGGGCGGCGGCGATGGGAGTTGCAAGCTTATTGCTATGCCGAATGACGCCCGGCCGTCCCTGACGCAGATCGCCTCCCGCCCGCGCGTGCGTCGCACCGTGGCGTGGATCGCGGCGGCAGTCGCAGCGATCGCCGTCATCGGCTTTCTCGCCTTGCCGCCGCTGCTGAGGCCCTGGCTGGAGCGCACGCTGTCCACCGCGCTCGAGCGGCAGGTGACGATCGAGAGGCTCGAGCTCAATCCGTTTGCCCTGTCGATTACGCTCGACGGGGTATCGATCGCGGAGCGGGGAAGCGGGCCACCCGCGTTCACTCTCGCCGAGCTTTACGCCAACACGGAGGCCCAGTCGCTGCTGCGCTGGGCGCCGGTGATCAGCGAGCTCACGCTCACGCGGCCGGTGCTGCACGTGGTGCGCAACGCCGACCGGAGCTACAACTTCTCCGACCTCATCGATCGCGCGCTCGCCGAGCCGGCCGGCCCGACGCCGGGCTTCTCCATAAGCAACATCCGCCTCATCGACGGGCGCATCGACTTCGACGACCTTCCCGAGCATCGTCAACACCAGGTCACCGAGCTTGCGATCGGCATCCCCTTCGTATCCAGCCTCCCCGCACAGGTCGATATCAAGGTCGAACCGTCGTTTCGTGCGCTCGTCAACGGTCGACCGGTGGCTATTACAGGGGAGACGAGGCCGTTCAAGGACACGCACGAAACGGTTCTGCACTGGGGGCTGAACGGGGTTCCGCTGCTCCCTTACCTCGAATACCTGCCCACGCGTCTGCCGTTCAAGGTCCAGTCCGGGAAGGTCGACGCGACGATCGACTTGAGCTTCATCGGCCGCGGTGCCGAACCGCCGCAGCTGACCTTGGCCGGGAACCTGGGGATCGCTGAGCTGGCTATCGACGAGCGCTCAGGCGCGCCGCTGCTGCGGGTACCGTCGCTGACCGTCGCGGTGGACAAGTTCGACGTCACCGGGTCTCGCGCCGAGCTCGCTTCCATCGTCGCCGATGGTGTCGCCGTCGACGTCACGCGGAGGCGGGATGGAGAGCTCAATCTCGCTGCGCTGGCGCCGGCCGAGACTGCCTCGAAAGGCCCCTCTCAGCCCTTTCGCTTTCGCATCGGCAAAGTTTCGCTTAGCCACGGCAAGGTTCGCGTCGTCGACGAGGCCGTGGCGCCGCAGTACACGGCTACGCTAAGCGACGTTTCCCTCGACGTGACGAATCTTGCCAACGCCGGCGAGCAGAAGGCGAGCGTCGCGCTCTCGTTCGTAACCGACGCCGGCGAGCGCGTCACGCAGCGAGGGGCGCTGGGACTGGCGCCGCTCGGGATCGATGGCCACCTCGAGGTCACCGCCCTCAAGCTCGCGCGAATCTTCCCGTACTACGCGGGTGCGCTCAATCAGGCCGTCGACGACGGAGCGCTCGACCTCGCGACGGACATCCGACTCGAGAGCGGCGGCACGGCCCCGAAGCTCTTGCTGACCAATCTCGATGCGACGGTGAGCAATCTCAAGCTGCGCGTGCCCGCCGAGAAGGATCTGCTGTGGCGCGTGCCGACGCTCGCCGTCCACGGCGGCGCGGTGGACGTGTCCGCGCGCACCGTGACCTTTGCCGCCGTCGAGGGGCGCGGCGCCGCGGCAAGCCTCCGGCGCGCTTCCGACGGAAAGTTCAATTTCGAGCGGCTGGTCCGCACACCCGAGGGCGGCGCCAGCGCCACGACGCAAGACCAGGGCTGGCGAATCGAAATGCGCAAGCTTGCGCTCGAGGACTTCTCCGGCGTGTTCGCCGACGAGAGCGTCACCCCGCCCGTGCACGTGGTACTTACCCGGGTTTCAATCTCGGGCGAGGACCTCTCCAACGCGGCTAAGACGAAGGGCCGCGCAACGCTGCAGGCGACGGTCAACAAGCACGGCACGCTCTCGCTCAGCGGACCCCTCGCAAACGCGCCTTTCGGCGGCACGCTCAATGTGAGCGCGAAGAGCATCGACCTCGTTCCGTTCCAGCCATACATCGCACGGGCGATGCGCCTGCTGGTGACCAGTGGCGCGGTGTCCGCTCGCGGGACGCTGGACTTTGCAACCTCCGTCCCTGCGCGCGCGGCGTTCAAGGGCGAGCTCGCGCTGTCGGACTTGACGGCGCTCGATGAAGCGAACGCCACCGACCTGCTCAAATGGAAAACGCTCTCGCTCACGAACGTAGATGCGCAGAGCGAGCCGCTCAACCTGACGGTGGGGGAGATCGCGCTCGATGGCCTCTTCGCGCGACTGATCCTGAACGAGAACGGCGAGTTCAACCTGCAGCAGCTCGCGCGCTCGCGCGAGCCCGCACCTGCGGCAACTCCCGCCGGTCCCGCGAACACCGCCGAGCTCGCGACCCCGCCCACGAAGGCGGCTACCTGGCTCAAGCTGGGCAAGGCGACACTCGTGAACGGGAGCGTGGACTTCACCGACCATTTCATCCGGCCCAATTACTCGGCCCACCTGGTGGGGCTCCAGGGGAGCCTGTCGACGCTCGCCTTCGATCAGCCCGCCGATATCGAGCTGCACGGCAATGTGCAGGAAAGCGCGCCTGTGGAGATCTCTGGCCGCATCAATCCGCTTGCAGAGAATCTCTTTCTCGATATCAAGGCCGACGCCAGCGACATCGAGCTCTCGCCCCTGTCGCCGTACTCCGGGAAATACGTCGGCTACGGGATCGAGAAGGGCAAGCTCTCGATGAAGGTCCATTACCTCATCGATCAGCGCAAGCTGCAAGCGGAGAACAGCATCGTTCTCGATCAGCTCACCTTCGGCGGAAAGGTCGAGAGCCCTGATGCGATCAAGGTGCCGGTCCTGCTCGCCGTTGCGCTGCTCAAGGACCGCAATGGCGTGATCAGGTTCGATCTCCCGGTTGCCGGATCCCTCGACGACCCGCAGTTCTCGGTGGGTGGGCTCGTCTTCCGAGCCCTGATCAACCTGCTCGTCAAGATCGTCACCGCGCCGTTCTCGATTCTGGGCGCGCTCGCCGGCGGCGGTCACGGCGAGGAGCTCGCCTATGTGGAATTCGCCCCCGGGTCAGCAGCGATCGATGCCACCGGTGAAAGCAAGATCAAGGCCGTTGCGAGGGTACTCGCCGATCGCCCGGCGCTCAAGCTCGACGTGACCGGGCGCGTCGATCCGACGGCGGACAACGAGGGCCTGAAGCGTGCTGCGCTCGAGCGCCAGATTCGGAGGCAAAAATTCGACGAGCTGGCTAGGCAAGGCGAACCGCCGAGCTCGCCCGACGCGGTCGAGGTGCCTCAGGCCGAATACGACGCGCTGCTCGCGAAGGTCTACAAGGCCTCGGACATCAAGAAGCCGCGCAACGCGATCGGGTTGCCGAAGGATCTGCCTCGATCCGAGATGGAAACGCTGCTCCTCGAGAACGTCAAAGTGAGCGACGAGGACATGCATCTCCTGGGAGAGCATCGAGCGCAGGCCGTGCGAGCGAGCCTCGTCGACGGACAGCACGTCCCGACGGAGCGCGTATTCCTCGTTGCGCCGCGCGCCGGCGCCGAAGGCACGAAGGACAAGGGCAAGCCGACCCGCGTCGACTTCGCTTTGCATTAGCGCGCGCTCGACCGCGGCAGCCGCGCCACCGGTCGTTCTTGACCCCCCACGGACGGCAGCGTAAGGTCGCGCGGCCATGCCCAGATCCCGCAGCCGCGCATCGGCGGTCCTCAGGCACCCGGGCGCGTTTACCATGCGCGTTCTGCGCAGCTTCCGTGCCAACCAGGGCTACCTGCTCGCCGGCGCGGTCGCCTACAACACGCTGCTCTCGATCCTGCCGCTGCTGATCCTGATCCTCATCGTCTTGGCCAATTTCGTCGACGAGGCGGCTCTGCTGAACACGCTCGGTCGCTACCTCGATCTGATCGTTCCCGGTGAGTCGGACATCGTCATGGGAGAGCTTGCGATATTTCTCCAGCATCGCCACGTGATCGGCTGGGTGCTCGCAGGCACGCTGCTGTTCTTCAGCTCGCTCGCTTTTACGGTGCTGGAGAACGCGATGTCGGTGATTTTCTTCCATCGCGTCACGATCCGGCGCCGGCATTTCCTTGTCTCGGCGCTGCTGCCCTTTCTCTGCATTCTGTCCCTCGGGATCGGTGCGCTGATCGTCACCTTCGTAGCCGGTGCGCTGGAAACGATGGGGCAGGAGAGCATCGAGCTTCTCGGCCGCACGCAGTCGCTGGTCGGGGTCTCCGGTTTTCTGCTCTATGTCATCGGCGTGGCGGGCGAGATCATCGTGCTGACTTCGATCTACATGGTAATGCCGGCAAGGCGCCCAACGTGGCGCCATGCCCTCATCGGCGGCGTCACGGCGGGGCTGCTATGGGAGGGCACGCGCCACCTCCTGGTGTGGTACTTCTCCACGCTCTCGCAGATCAGGGTCGTGTACGGCTCGCTCACCACGGCTATCGTGGTCCTGCTCAGCCTCGAGGCGGCGGCGCTCGTGCTGCTCCTTGGTGCGCAGGTCATCGCCGAATACGAGCGCAGCGGCCACGGGCCGCCGAAGTCGTTGCGGACCGACTGAGTGGCCGGCGGCGTCGCGAGGCAGGCGGGCGTCGCGCTGCCAGAGATCTCACGATCCCGAGATCGGTGAGGCGTCAGGAGGCGGGCGGCGCGCCCGAACGCGCTCAGCAATGATTCAGCCAGGAGGCGTGCCATCCTTCCATTCCTCGTCGGTGCGGAAGACGCGAACGACTCGCGTCCGCTTGCCGCCCGCGTATTTTTCCATCTGCACCATCACCGGGTAGAGCTCGGCGAGCTTCGCCCGCGCAGCCGCCTCCTCGTCGAAGGTGAGCACGTTGCCGTCGGCGCCCCGCACGTCCGACCACAGTCCGCGGTCATCCTGAATCTCGATCTTGAACATGGCTGCTCTCCGCTAGAATCGTAGTTCGCCCGCGCCCGGTGATGATGGGAGCGGCGTTCGAACAGAAAGGATCATGGTGAGGAAATGAGCGCAGAAGGAAGTGTACTCGTCGCCGGTGTCGGCCCGGGGCTGGGGATCGCCGTGGCAATGCGCTTTGCCCGCGAGGGTAACAAGGTGGCGCTGCTCGCCCGCAACCGCGAGCGGCTGAACGCGCTGGCGGCGCAGGCTCCGGACCGTCTGGTCGCGATGCCCTGCGACCTCACCGATCCCGCGCAGGTCGAAGCCGCATTCGAGCAAACCGAGCAGCGCGTCGGGCCGCTGGTTTGCGCCATCTTCAACGCCGGCGCGTATCGGCCGGGTTCGATTCTCGACATCGCGCCGGGCGACTTCGAGCATTGCTGGCGGGTGGGTGCCTTTGCGGGATTCCTGGTCGGACAGGCCGCTGCGCGGCGCATGGCCCCCCGCGGCTCCGGAACGATCCTTTTCACGGGCGCGACCGCGTCGCTGCGCGGCAGCGCACGGTTCGCGAATCTCGCGTCGCCGAAGTTCGCTCTGCGCGCCGTGGCGCAGAGCATGGCGCGCGAGCTCGGGCCACGCGGCATTCACGTCGCGCACGTGATCATCGACGGTCAGATCGGCGAGGCCCAGGAAGGAGCGCCGCCGGACAGCCGGCTCGCGCCCGCGGCAATTGCCGACGCCTACTTCGATCTGCATCGCCAGCAGCGCTCCGCGTGGTCGCAGGAAGTCGACCTGCGTCCCTGGGTCGAGCGGTTCTGAGGCCGTCACTGCTTCAACTGCACTCGCAGCACCTTCTTGTCGTACTCGGCTTCGGTCGCCATGGTGATCTCCTTGCCGCCCGCGGCGTACACGCGCCCGCCGCCTCGCCGGCAGGCATTGCGCTCGTACTGGCACGGGCCCATCTCCGGGTGCGACACGCAAAGCTGGGCGACTTTCGGGGCGAACTCGATCTCTGTCTGCGTGCGCACTCCGCCGGCCACCGTTACGCAGACATAAAGCGCGTTCGGCGGGACGACGATGTCTTGGCGGGCTGCGGGCGCAGGCTCCGCCGCGTGCCGGACCTGCGCGAGCCTGGTACTCGGTTCGATCTGCAATGGCCCGGCCGCAGAATCGCAGAGCAGGACAGCGGCAGGCAGGGCGATCGCCAGCAGGTGCCGCACGTCGGCCTCGGGAGCGTTACGCTTCGGCGATCTCGACGAGAACGTCCGCCGCGCGCCGGCACTGCTCGCGCGACACGTCGAGGTGCGTGACCGCGCGCAATGTGCGCGGGCCGAACGCGAACAAGAGCACGCCGCGATCGCGCGCTCGCGTCACGGCGGTCGCCGCGTCGGGCGCGCCCTCAGCGAGCGTGAAAACGAGAATGTTGGTCTGCGCGGTCGCGAGGTCGATGACGATCCTTTTGCTCGCGGCGAGACGTTCCGCGATAAGACGCGCGTTCGCGTGATCCTCGACGAGTCGCTCCATGTGCCGCTCGAGCGCATGCAGGCCCGCGGCGGCGAAGATCCCCACCTGGCGCATCGCGCCGCCGAACATGCGCCGGTAACGCACGGATCGCTCGATCAGCTCACGCGTGCCGGCGAGGAGCGACCCGCCTGGCGCGCCGAGCCCCTTGGACAGCGCGACCGCAACCAGATCGAACGGCGCCGCGAGCTCGGCGGGAGTACGCTTGCTCGCGACCGCTGCATTCCACAGGCGCGCGCCGTCGAGAAAGGTCGCCACCGAACGCTCGCGCGCGGCGGCGCAGATGCGCAGCACTTCGTCCTGAGGAAAGACGACGCCGCCCGCGCGATTGTGGGTGTTCTCTATCTCGACCAGCGTCGTCGGCGGATAGATGACGTGACCGCGGGGCTTGCACGCGGCGACGAACTCCGGCGCCGTGAAGGTGCCCTTCGCGCCGACTTCGGTGAACTGCACTCCCGCGTTCGCAGCGCCCGCGCCGGTCTCGTGCCACACGGCGTGGCTCTCGCGGCTCACAATCACGTCGTCGCCCGGCCTGGCCAGCACGCGCAGCGCGACCTGATTGGCCATCGTGCCCGAGGGGAGCCACAGCGCAGCCTGCTTGCCGAGGAGCGTCGCGACGCGCTCCTGCAGCGCGTTCGACGTCGGGTCCTCGCCGTACTGATCGTCGCCGACGGGCGCCTCGGCGATCGCCGCGCGCATCGCCGCGGTGGGTCGCGTCACCGTATCCGAGCGCAGGTCGATCGGCGTTTCAGGCGCTTGCGCCATGTCGGCTTTCTCCGTTCGTCAGCTGGGCGGGGAATGCGCTCGACGGCTTGAGTGGGCTCACTGCGGCACGCCGGCGAGATCCAGGATGAAGCTGTACTCGCGAGCTGTCTCCTCCAGCCGCTCGAACCGTCCGGACTTGCCGCTATGACCCGCTTCCATGTTGATGTGGAAGATCAGGGGATTGGAATCCGTTTTCTTCGCGCGCAGCCGCGCGACGTACTTGGCGGGCTCGTAGTACTGGACCTGCGAATCCCACAGTCCCGTCGTGACGAGCATCGGAGGGTAATCCCGAGGCGCTATGTTGTCGTACGGCGAGTACGAGAGCATGTAGTCGTAGAACGTTTTTTCGCGCGGATCGCCCCACTGAGTCCATTCGTTCGTCGTAAGTGGAATCGTCGGATCGAGCATCGTGGTCACCACATCGACGAAAGGCACGTACAGGGTGATACCGCGATACTTTGTGCCCGCCTGATTGGCAACCGCGCCCATCAGCAGCCCGCCGGCCGAACCTCCCGCCGCGAATACCCTGTTCTTCGCTCCGTAGCCCGCCTGAACCAGGAAATCCGTCGCATCGATGAAGTCGTTGAACGAGTTCTTCTTGTGCAAGAGCCTGCCGTCTTCGTACCAGCCCTGGCCGAGCTCCGCGCCGCCCCGTACGTGTGCGATCGCGACGGCGAAGCCGCGGTCGAGCAGCGAAACCCGATTGCCGTTGAAGCGCGGATCGGATGAGAAACCGTAGGAGCCATAACCGGTCACGTACAGCGGTGCCGTTCCGTCGCGTTTGAACCTGTCTTTGCGGTACGCGACTGACACGGGGATCCGCTTGCCGTCGCGTGCCGGCGCCCAGAGTCGCTCCGACGCATACAAAGACTGATCGTAGCCGATGACCGGCTGCTGTTTGCGCAGCACGCGCTTGCCAGTCGCCAACTCGGAGTCGAACGTCGAAACCGGGGTCGTCATCGACGTGTAAGTCCAGCGCACAAAGGGCGATGAAGGATCGGGATTCGTTTGCAGTTGCGTCGTCGAAGCCTGGTCGGCGTCTGCGACGGCGAAGGGGGGTCTGCCGTCGGCCGGCAGGATGACTACCTGCTTCGTGGCGGCGACTCGTTCCTCGACGGCGATCGCGTTGGCGAACAGCGCGAAGTCATCAACACCGGCCTCTTCGCGCGCGGGGACGATGTCGCGCCATCGCATCCGATCGGCGGGTGCCTCATCCGGCGCCTCGACGAGCCGGAAGTTCAGTGCGTTCTCGTTCGTACGGATCACCCAGCGCCGCGCCATGTGGTCGGCGTAGTTGCGCACGCCCGGCTTGCGCGGCAGCACGACCCGAGAATCCGAAGTGGGCGCGTCGGCGGGCACGGCGCGCACCTCCGTCGTGTCGAATCCCTCGATCGCGATCACGATGTACTTGCGCGACGCGCTGCGGCTGATATCGGTAAACAGCGTCTTGTCCGGCTCGTCGTAGACCATGCTGTCCGCAGCAGGATCGGTTCCCACCGTGTGCCGATATACGGGGCCACTCTGCAGGAGCTGCGGATCCTGCTTGATGTAGAAGACCGTTTTGCTGTCGTTGGCCCAGACGACGGACTCGAGTACGCCTGAGACCGACTCCTGCAGGACCTCGCCGCTCTTGAGGTTTCTGAAGTGGAGCGTGCTCATGCGGCGCCCCACGGTGTCTTCGGTCCACGCCAGCCATTCGCGGTCGGGACTTACCTCGATTCCGCCTGCGGAATAGTAAGGCTTCCCGGCAGCACGGGCGGGCAGGTCGAGGACTGTTTCGATCGCGGCCGTCGAGTCCGGTTCGGACGGCGTGCCCGCCTGGCGCACCACTACCGCGTATTCCGCGCCGGTATCGAAGCGGCGCCAATACCAATAGCCGTTGTCATAGGATGGCACGGTGCTGTCGTCCTCCTTGATGCGGGAGCGCATCTCGGCAACGAGCTTCTCCTGCAGGAGCTTGACGTGGGCGAGCGCCCTGGCCGTATATGCATTCTCGGCGTTCAGGTAATCGATGATCTCCGGCCGCTTGACCTTCGGATCGTCGTCGCGAATCCAGTAATATTCATCCACCCGGTCGCCGTTGGGGCTCGCGACGATGTGCGGGATTGGTTTCGCAACCGGGGGGACAGCGGCCGGCGCGCGAGCGTCAGGTGCGAGAGGCATGGAACACGCTGATAGAAGCGACAATGAGGCGGATGCGGCGAGCAAGAGCGCGGGCTTGCGCCACGCTGCGGGGCGCCCCCGCGCTGGTCCCGCGGCGGTCATGGATCGCGCGCGAGCCTCAAGCCGGTGAATTGCCACCGCGCCGCTGCCGGGAAGAAATTCCGATAGGTCGCGCGGATGTGCGACTTCGGCGTCGCGCAGGAGCCGCCGCGCAGCACGTACTGGTTGCACATGAACTTGCCGTTGTATTCGCCGATCGCGCCGCCTGCAGCACGGAAACCGGGGTAAGGAGCGTAGGCGCTGCGCGTCCACTCCCAGACGTCGCCGAAGAGCTGCACCAGCCTGCCGCCGTCGCTTGGCGCCGGGCGGGCCCGGAGCCAGCCGTCCTCGAGGAAATTCCCGCCGAGCGAAACGTCCTGCGCGGCGATTTCCCACTCGCTCTCCGTGGGCAGCCGCGCCCCGGCCCAGCGCGCGTAGGCGTCTGCTTCGTACAGGCTCACGTGACACACCGGCGCCTCCGGCTCGAGCGCGAGCAGGCCGTTGAGCGTGAAGCAGCGCGCAGCTGCGTCGCCGCGCTCCCAGTAGGCCGGAGCGGCAACGGCGTTCGCGTTGATCCAGTCCCAGCCCTCAGAAAGCCACAGCTCCGGACGCCGATAGCCGTCATCGGCAATGAAGGCGAGAAATTCCGCATTGGTCACGGGGCGCGTGGCGAGCTCGAACGCGGCCGCGAATTCGCGATGCCGGGGCGTCTCGTTGTCGAACGCGAAGCCCGGTGGCCGGTGCCCGATCTCGGCCATGCGCGCGCCGAACTCGACCCAGGCGATCGGCGCGACCGTCACCGTCCTCTTCTCCGCCCGAGGCGCCGCATAGGCAGGCTTGAGCGGATTGCACGACAGCATGTGCTTCACGTCGGTGAGAACAAGCTCCTGGTGCTGCTGCTCGTGGTTGATGCCGAGCTCGACCAGCTCGCGGATCGTCGGCGCGGGATCGAGGTCGAGAAGCTCCAGCAGCGCGCGATCGACGTGCCGGCGATAGGCGCGAACTTCGTCGAGGGAAGGACGGGAGAGCAGGCCGCGCTGCGGTCGCGGGTGCTTGTCGCCCACCGCGTTGTAGTAGGAGTTGAAGAGCACGCGAAACGCCGGCTCGAACAAGGCGTAGTCCGCGCGGTGCGGCTCAAGGACGAAGGTTTCGAAGAACCAGGTCGTGTGCGCGAGATGCCACTTGACCGGGCTCGCATCGGGCATCGACTGAATCGCGCAGTCTTCGGCCGAAAGCGGCGCCGCGAGCGCCTCCGTCACGGCGCGCGTTTCCGCGTAGCGCGCAGCGAGCGAGGCGTGCTCGTCTGCGGGGGCGCGCCCTGCGGCCCGGGCGGGAAGCCGGGCGCTCATGTTGCAACGACCTCGACGCGAGGTGGCCCGTTGCCGATCTCGCCGATCACCGCAACGCCCTCGAAGCCCTCGCGGCGGAACAACGCGAGCACCTCGTCGGCCGCCTGAGGCGCGCAGGCGACGAGCAGTCCGCCCGAGGTTTGCGGATCGGTGAGCAGCGCGCGCTCGACGTCGCCCACGTCGCTGGCGAGTGCCACGTCGCCGCCGTAGCTCGACCAGTTGCGCCCGGAGGCACCCGTTATCACGCCGTCGGCCGCGAGCTCGCGCGCGCCCGGGAGCACCGGGACTCGATCGCTGCGCACCCGTGCCCCTGTGCCGGAAGCGCGACAGATCTCCAGCAAGTGGCCAAGCAGCCCGAAGCCCGTCACATCGGTGAGCGCGTGCACGGCATCGCTGCGCCCGAGGGCCAGGCCCGGTGTGTTGAGGCGCGTCGCCGTCGCGACCATCGCGGCATAGCGCGCGGCGTCGAGCCGCCCCTTCTTGAGCGCGGCGCTGTAGATGCCGATTCCGAGCGGCTTGCCGAGGATCAACAGGTCGCCGGGGCGCGCGCCGGCGTTGCGCTTCACGTGCCGCGGATCGACGAGCCCGATCGCGGCCAGTCCATAGATGGGCTCGAGCGCGTCGATGGTGTGCCCGCCTGCGATCGGCACCCCCGCCCTTGCGCAGATCGCCTCGCCGCCCTCAAGCACGCTGCGGATCACCTCGGGCGGCAGCTTGCCCACGGGCATACCGACCAGCGCAAGAGCGAACAGGGGCGTGGCACCCATCGCGTAGACGTCGGACAGTGCGTTGGTCGCCGCGATAGCGCCGAAGTCGAAGGGCTCGTCGACGATCGGCGTGAAGAAATCGGTGGTCGCGACGATCGCCTGGCGCTCGTTGATCTGGTACACGGCGGCGTCGTCCGAGGTCTCGATGCCTACGAGCAGCGCAGGCGGTACGACCGCCCGCGCGGTGCGCGAGAGGATCTCCTGCAGCGCGGCCGGGGCGATCTTGCAGCCGCAGCCGCCGCCGTGGCTGAACTCGGTCAACCGCAGCGCGGCGCGTTCGGGAGCATTCATCGTAGTAGACAGAAGCAGCGAGGCGACATTCTATCCTTACGCGCGCTTCTGACGGGCCGTGTGTTGCCGTGACGCAACGTGCGCAGCCTCTAAAGTCCCTGTCGCTAGTAGTTGAATGCAAAAGGCTTTTCAGCACGGCGCTCGTGGGGTAGGATTGACGCCCACTTGCAGGGCGATGCATCGATCGCGCCTCGGCGGTGAGAAGGGGCACCGGGGAGCCGTGCAGAGAATCAGCGCTCGAGCGCGCCTGTCTGAGGAGAGGTGTTGAAGCCGACCGATATAGCGAAACCCGATTACTTCCACAAAGTCGTCGATTGCCAATGGGCGTGCCCCGCCCATACTCCAGTCCCCGAATACATCCGGTTGATCGCGGCGGGGCGTTACAGCGACGCCTACATGGTCAACTGGCAGTCGAACGTTTTTCCCGGCATTCTCGGCCGGACCTGCGATCGCCCGTGCGAGCCGGCGTGCCGGCGCGGGCGAGTGGAGGAGGGCGTAACCGGGAGCGACGGGCGTGAGGCACGCGCCAAGCCCGAGCCGGTGGCGATTTGCCGTCTGAAGCGGGTTGCGGCCGACCTCAAGGACGACATCCGCCACCGCCTTCCCAAGCGGGCACCGAAACGCAACGGCAAGCGCGTCGCGCTCATCGGCGCGGGACCCGCTTCGCTCACCGTGGCGCGCGATCTCGCGCCGCTCGGCTACGAATGCGTCCTCTTCGACAGCGACGCACGCGCCGGCGGGATGATCCGCAGCCAGATTCCGAAGTTCCGCCTGCCCGAAGCCGTGATCGATGAGGAAGTGGGCTACATCCTCGATCTCGGCGTCGAATTCCGCGGCAACACGCGCATCGACAGCCTCAAGGCGCTTCTCGATGGCGCCGGTGGCGAGCGCTGGGACGCGGTTTTCGTGGGCAGCGGTGCGCCGCGGGGCCGCGACCTCGACATTCCCGGTCGCTGGGAGGCGAAGAGCAACATCCACATCGGCATCGACTGGCTCTCCAGCGTTTCGTTCGGCCACATCGAGCGCATCGGCAAACGGGTGATCGTGCTCGGTGGCGGCAATACCGCGATGGACTGCTGCCGCAGCTCAAGGCGCCTGGGCGGCGAAGACGTGAGGGTCGTGGTGCGTTCGGGTTTCGACGAGATGAAGGCCTCGCCGTGGGAGAAGGAGGATGCCATGCACGAGGGCATCCCGATCATCAACTTCCACGTGCCCAAGGCGTTCACCCACGAGGCGGGCCGGCTCACCGGCGTTCTGTTCGAGAAGGTTGTCGCCCAGCACGATCCCGATGGCCGGCGCAAACTCGTGTCCACCGGAGAATCCGACGTTCACCTTGCCTGCGACGACGTCCTGATCGCGGTCGGCCAGGAGAACGCGTTCCCCTGGATCGAGCGCGACATCGGCGTGAATTTCGACCGCCACGGCTTGCCCGTGGTCGACCAGGTCACGTTCCAGTCGACGCACCCCAAGGTCTTCTTCGGCGGCGATTCCGCGCTCGGCCCGAAGAACATCATCTGGGCGGTCGCGCACGGGCACGACGCGGCGATCTCGATCGACGCCCTCTGCCGCGGGGAGGATCCGAAGAAGCGACCCCCGCCGCTGGTCAACCTGATATCCCAGAAGATGGGCATACACGAGTGGAGCTACGACAACGCGATCTCCAACGATGCCCGCTACAAGGTCCCGCTGAAGGACAAGGTGATCGCGCTCAAGAACATCAAGGTGGAGGTCGAGCTGGGCTTCGATGCCGACCAGGCCTACGCCGAGGCCGAGCGTTGCCTGAACTGCGACGTGCAGACCGTGTTCACGTCGAAGCTGTGCATAGAATGCGACGCCTGCGTGGACATCTGTCCGATGGACTGCATTACCTTCACGGCCGACGGGGAAGAGCAGGAGTTGCGCCGGCGGCTGAACGCGCCCTCGCACAACCTCACGCAGGACCTCTACGTCGCCTCGGACCTGAAGACCGGTCGGGTGATGGTCAAGGACGAGGATGTCTGCCTGCACTGCGGGCTGTGCGCCGAGCGCTGCCCGACGGGCGCCTGGGACATGCAGAAGTTCCTGCTCGAGCCGGCGCAGGCGTGCGACCGGCATCGGCGTGCCCAACCCGTGGCGTACGCGCAGGCCGCCGAGTAGACATGCAGGAGCGCAGCGCATGAAATCGCAGGTTGCGCCGATCGCGCGAGTCAACGACTTCGTGGTGAAATTCGCCAACGTGAACGGCTCCGGCTCGGCGTCGGCAAATTTGCTGTTCGCCAAGTCGATCCTGCGCATGGGCGTGCCGGTGGCGCCGCGCAACATCTTTCCCTCGAACATCCAGGGACTACCGACCTGGTTCGAGGTGCGCGTCTCGGAAGCGGGCTGGCGCGGCCGGCGCGGCGGCGTGGACCTGATGGTGGCGATGAATCCGCAGACCTGGGACCAGGACATAAAGGAGATCGAGCCCGGCGGCTATCTCTTCTACGACTCGACCAAGCCGCTTCCCGCTGCGAAGTTCCGCGACGACATCCAGGTGATCGGCATGCCGCTCACCGAGATCTGCAACCGCGAGTACAGCGACGCGCGCCAGCGTCAGTTGTTCAAGAACATCATCTACGTCGGCGCGCTCTCCACGCTGCTCGAGATCGAACCCGAAGCGATCGCGGAGCTGATCGGCGAGCTCTACAAGGGCAAGGAAGCGCTGCTCAAGCCCAACGTGCAGGCGATGCAGAAGGGCCGCACGTACGCCAAGAACGAGCTCGACTGGCCGCTCGGCATCAAGGTGCGGCGCGCCGGAGGCGTAGGCGACAAGATCTTCATCGAGGGCAACAGCGCGGCGGCGCTCGGCTGCGTGTACGGCGGGGCCACGGTCGCCGCGTGGTACCCGATCACGCCCTCGTCGTCGATGGCGGAGGCCTTCGCGCGCCATTGCAAGCGCTTCCGCACCGACCCGGCGACCGGCAAGGCGCGCCACGCGATCGTGCAGGCGGAGGACGAGCTCTCCTCGGTCGGCATCGCCATCGGCGCTGGCTGGAACGGCGCGCGCGCGTTCACCTGCACCTCGGGCCCCGGCATCTCGCTCATGCAGGAGTTCATCGGGCTCGCCTATTTCGCCGAGATTCCCGTCGTGCTGTTCGATATCCAGCGCGGCAGCCCCTCCACGGGCATGCCAACGCGCACGCAGCAGGCGGACCTCGTGTCCTGTGCATACGCCTCGCACGGCGACACAAAGCACGTGCTGATCCTTCCCGAGGACCCGAAAGAGGCCTTCGAGTTCGCGGCGCTGTCGTTCGATCTCGCCGACCGTCTGCAGACGCCCATCTTCGTGATGATGGACCTCGATCTGGGCATGCAGGACTGGCTGTGCGAGCCGCTCGCCTGGGACGACTCGCGCCGGCTCGACCGCGGCAAGGTGATGACACACGCCGACCTCGAGGCGGGCAAGCCGTTCGGTCGCTACCTGGACGTCGACGGCGACGGCATTCCGTACCGCACCTACCCGGGGACGCATCCGAGCAAGGGTGCGTACTTCACCCGCGGCACGACCAAGGACCCGTACGCCCGCTACACTGAGGACGGCCCTACCTACGTCGACAACATGCAGCGGTTGCTGCGCAAGCTGGAGACCGCGAAGCGCTACCTGCCCGTGCCGGTCGTGCGCAAGGCGGCGCAACCTACCCGCTTCGGGGCGATCTACTTCGGCTCGAGCGGACCGGCGATGGAGGAAACGCTCAGCGCGCTCGCCGCCCAGGGCATCCACCTCGACACGCTGCGCATCCGGGCCTTTCCGTTCCATGACGAGATCGCCGACTTCGTTGCCGACCACGAGCAGGTCTACGTGGTCGAGCAGAACCGCGACGCGCAGATGCGCATGCTGCTCATCAACGAGCTCGCCGTGGACGCCGCGAAGCTCGTCTCGATCCTGCATTACGACGGCACGCCGATCACCGCGCGCTTCATCATCCGCGAGCTGGGGGAGAAGCTCGCCATGCTCAACGTGACGCCGCTGCGAAAGGTGGCCCCGTGACCTATCTCGCCAAGCCCCGCCTGCACCACCCCGAGCTGCCCCGTAACAAGCTCGGGTTCACGCATCGCGACTACGAAGGCACCGTATCGACGCTGTGCGCCGGCTGCGGTCACGATTCGATCTCGGCGGCGATCATCGAGGCCTTCTTCGAGCTCGACGTCGCGCCGCACCGCGTCGCCAAGCTCTCCGGAATCGGCTGCTCGTCGAAGACACCGACGTACTTCCTTGGCAACTCGCACGGTTTCAACAGTGTGCACGGCCGCATGCCCTCGGTCTTGACCGGCGCCAACCTTGCCAACCGCGATCTCATCTACCTCGGCGTGTCGGGCGACGGCGACTCGGCTTCCATCGGGCTCGGGCAGTTCGCGCACGCGATGCGCCGCGGCGTGAACATGGTCTACGTCGTGGAGAACAACGGCGTGTACGGCCTCACCAAGGGGCAGTTCTCCGCCACCGCGGACAAGGGATCGAAGAGCAAACGTGGCGCGGTCAACAACGACGAGCCGATCGACATGGTGATGCTCGCGCTGGA
>DATJZM010000118.1:0-8045 GCA_035499135.1 Casimicrobiaceae bacterium
CGGCGGCAGCGACTCGTGTTCCGGGCTCGCAGCAAAGAACGGCGGCACCAGCGCATCGGTCGCGCTCGCGCCCGTCACCGGCGCGACCACGTCGTCGAGCAGCGGAATCACATACGTCGGCAGCACGCCGAGCAGCAGGCATAGCGCGGCGAGAACGGCCATCGGCACGAGCGCGCCCGACGTGGGCTCGGCGGGGCGCCGGTCTTCGTCCAGACGGCGCATTCCCAGGAAGCTCATCGCAAACACCTTAACGAAGCACGTCACCGCGAGCGCCGCGGTGAGCGCGAGCGCAGCGCCGCACAGGGCAAAGACGATCTTCGCCTCGGTGGAAGCCAACTCGGCCGAGCGCAGCATGGTCTGCAGCGTGAGCCACTCGCTCACGAAGCCGTTGAACGGCGGCAGCCCGGCGATGGCGAGCGTTCCGGCAAGGAAACCCAGCGCGGTCAACGGCATCCATTTGATGAGGCCGCCCAGTCCGTCCATGTCGCGCGTGCCGGTCTCGCTTTCGACCACGCCGACGCCGACGAACAGCAGCGTCTTGTACAGCGAATGGTTGATCAGATGATAAAGCGCCGCGACGAACGCGATGGCCGCGAGCGCCGGATGCTGGGTGGCCGTGAAAACCATTCCCGCGCCGAAACCGGCGACCACGATGCCAACGTTTTCGATCGAGCTGTGCGCCAGCATCATCTTGAGGTCGTTGTCCGTGGTGGCGTACAGAATTCCGAGCAGCGCCGAAGCGGTTCCGACCACGAGCGCGACCAGACCCGGCTCGACCTGCGTCGCCGGCATGAGATCGGCATTGACGCGCAGGATGCCGTAAAGACCGAGGTTCAGCGTCGCCCCGGCGAGCACCGGCACAAACCCGTTCGACGCGGCGGTGTAAGCGCGCGGCAGCCAGGAATTCACCGGCACCAATCCGGCTTTTACGCCGAAACCGAATAGCGTCAGCAGAAACGCCGCCCAGCGCGCCTCCGCGCTCAGGCCGGGGGCGGCGGCTCTCAACGCCGGGAACGTGAGCGAGTCGGCACCCAGCGCGACGACGAGAAACCCGAGCGCCACCGCGAGCGTTCCGGCCTCCCCCAATCCAAGCAGAAGATACCCCGCGCCGACGCGCCCACTCTCGCCGCTCCGGCCGCTCGCGATCAGCAGGTAACACAGGATCGACATGACCTCCCACGCCAGCAGAAAGAGCAGCGCGTCGCCGGCAATGACGATGAGAACGATCGACGCATACAATCCCAGCAGCATCACCGTGAAAGCGCGTTCGTGGCCGCGAAGCGACGTTTCGTTCAATTCGCGAGCGGCGAAAATCGAAGCCGGCGCGACCACGAGTCCCGTCACCGCGACGAATATCGCCGAAAGGCGGTCGCAGGTCAGCGTCAGCACCGTCAATCCCGGCACCGACCACAATGGTTGCGTGAAAATGTCGTCGGCCAGCAGCGCCATGCCGCCCGTTGATACCAACGCCAGCGCGGCCAGACAACCCGCCCACGCGAGGACAATTCTCTGCCGAGCGGGGCGCACGACGAGCGAGAGCAGAGTGCCGAGGCCGCACAAGCCAAAGAAGACGAGGATGAGCGACTGGGCTCGCACTATCTCTGCACCGACATCGCTGTAACGGAGGACGGCATCGAACCGACGGACGCCGGGGATTTGCGCCCGACGGCCACGAGCAAGGCGTGCAGGATCGCGAGCGGCGGCGGCGGGTTTCCCGGCACTTCGACGTCCACGGGCAGCACTTCGGCCACGCCGTTCGCGCACGCGAAACTGTCCGCGAATACGCCGCCGGAGAGAGCGCACGCGCCGACCGCGACCACGCGCTTCGGCGTCGGCATGGCATCGTGGATTTTCTTGAGCGCGAAGCGCATTTGATCGGTCACCGGCCCGACGACCAGCAGCACGTCGGCGTGGCGCGGTGTCGGCGTGATGAAGAAACCCAGCCGGTGCATGTTGTAATAGGGATTGTTGAGCTGTTTGACCTCGTTCAAGCATGCGCCGCAGTCGCCCGCGTCCACGACGAGGATGTGAATCGAGCGCTGGAACGGCTGCCCGAATCGATGTTGCACGCGGGCCGCCGTTGCTTCGAAGGCCCATTCGTAAGTCGGCTCCCAATCGAGCGGGCGCTCGACGCCACGAACGCACCGGTAGCAGTGAACGCAACGACGGCCGTCCACCGTGATCTTCCCGTCGCTATGGCCGAGCGCATGAGTGAGGCAGCGCTCGACCAGCACGGCGCCCCCGGGGCCGAATTCACCGCCGACGGGCAATCCCGGCGTGACGCCGGCCGCGCGTTCCGGCCCGTGCGGATAGGCGGTGCTCTTGATTCCTGTGCGAAGGCCTTTAGTAACCCACCGGCTCATGCTTTTTTTTCCAAGTCGTTGCTGGCCTCATCATCGATCGCTTTCACCGACGGACAGATCGAATGTGGAGAGGATGATCGGGAAATCCTGGAACGCGAATTTCTCTGCGGCGAGCTGGAAGGAATGCCAGTTGATGAACGATGGCGTGATCATGCGATACCGCGCGATCGCTCCGCCCTCATCCAGTCTCACCCAATGAAACGTCGCGCCGCGAGGTGCCTCGACCCAACCCAGCGCGGCGCCGGCGCGCAAGCTTATCGAGGTGCGGAAGCTGTCACCGTCGCTCATAACGAGGACCGCCTGCTCCATGATGCGCACCGACTGCCGCGCTTCCTTGAACAGCACGCGCAGCCGGGCGTAGCCGTCGCCTTCCTCTTCGCTGGGGACGTCGAAAGCGAAAGCTTCGTAACCCGAATAAGGTCGCGCGCGGCGCAGGTCGCGCACCAGCGCCGAGGCACGCGCGACCGGACCGACCAGGCTGTAGTCCTTCGCTGTCTCCGGCGAGATCACGCCGACCTGCTCGAGCCGGTCGAGAAAGCTGCTCGAGATCCGGAGCTCGTGCTCGAGCGCGTTCAGCCGCCTGGCGATGTCCTGCGACTGGCCGAGCGCCTTGCGGCAAGCTGGGGTCGACACGTCGCACAGCAGCCCGCCCGGTGCGAGCAGGCCGAAGAGATAGCGATGGCCGGTCAATTCGCCCGACAGGCGCAGCAGGTCCTCCTCCAGGATCCCGGCCTGGCTGTTGGCGACGACGAGCGCGGTGGATTCGCAAATCTCCTGGATGGCGCCGGCGTGCTGTCGCAACCGCTCGAGCTCGGCCAGAAACACCCGCAATGCGCGCGCGCGCGGCGGCACGTCGGCGCCGCTGATCGTCTCGACGGCCTGGCAGAAAGCCAATCCGTGCGCAAACGCCGTGGTCGCGGCGAACCGTTCCGCCAGCAGCAAGACCTCGTCGACCGTCTTGCCTTCGGCAATCTTCTCGATGGCGCGCCATTTGTAGAACCGGCGCGTCTGCGTGCGGATGACGTCTTCGCCGACCGTTTCGAGCAGAAAATGCACCGACTCGGTCACACCCGAAAATTTCGGGCCGATCGGCATGATGAATGCGCCTAGCTCTTGAACGGCGCGGTGGGGCCGCCAGTCGCTGTCCGGGCGCCGATGACGCATCGCCGCTTGCGCGTCGAACCCGCGGCGCATCGGTTCGACATTTTCCTGCCAGACGTCGTCGTGAAGCACGAAATCCCCGAGACGCGGATGACCTTCGAAGAGCACGCCGAACAAGTCTTCGGCCTCGCGCTCGTGCCAGTCCGCGCCGTGTATCCACTCGACGATGCTGGGGAAAACGCCTTGCGCGAGCGGTGCGCTCACCAGCACGTGAACCCAGCCGCTTTCGCCTGCCCCGTAGAACGCGTAGCGCAGTTGCCACTCGCTCGCGCCTTCCTCGACGATCAGGCCGGCGAAGCCGAAACCCCACTCCTGGAAAATGCCACGGCACACATCGGCCAGCACAGGGCGCTCGCATGTCACTTCGGTCGTCGACGTCGCGGCGTCGAAGCTTGCTTTCGCCTGGCCCGGCCAGCGGCGTGCGATCTGTTCCTGCAATTGGGCGGGATTCATCGCGTTAACGCAGCGGAGGCCATGCTCAGCAGCCGGTGCAGCGGCTCTGGGACATAGACGCCAAGCGCGAGCACGGGCACGGCAGCGAGAATGAGCGCGAGACTGCAGCTCAAAGGCAGACGGAAGGTTCCGTCGGTCTCCGGCCCGGAATCCTCCTGCGATTCGGCATCCGCGGGCGCGCCGAACACCATGCGGTTCAAGTGCATCATGACGCCGAAGAACGCGATGGCGATGAACGCGGCCAGGAGCCCCGTCGCGACGTAATGCCCTTGCGCGAGGCCCGCCTTCAGAATGGCGAATTCGCTCAAGAAGACCGCCAGCGGCGGAGCGCCGGTGATCGCGAGCCCGCCGAAGATGAGCGCCGTGCCGGCCACCGGAGAACGGCGGATCAACCCACGCACGGCGGCGATGTCGCGCGTTTGCACGCTGAGCAGCGTCGCTCCGGCGGCGAAAAAGCAGAAGGACTTCGTCACGGAATGATTGACGATCTGCTGCATCGCGCCGTAGTCGGCCGCCGATGCGCCGAGCCCGACCGCCGCCAGGATGATCCCCATGTGCTCGACGGTCGAGAAGGCGAACAGCCGCTTGTAGTCATGCACCTGGAGCAGCAGGAAGGCGGCGAACCCGACCGAGATCAGGCCGAGCACGAGCGCCCATGTCTCGACGTGCGCGCCGGGTACGACCTGCATCACCGGGAAGAGCCGCAGAATCACGTAGAGTATCGCGGTCGTCTCGACGCCGGACAGGAGCGCGCACACCGGAGAGGGCGCCTGGCTGTGCGCGTCGGGCAGCCAGGTATGCATCGGCACCAGCCCGACCTTCGTCCCGAGGCCGATCAGGATCAGCAGGAACGCGGTCTGCAGGAGTATCGGCGGCATCCGGGGCGCGGCCGTGATGAGCCCGGCCCAGGTGTACGTCCCACCGCCCCCTGCTTGCATGGCGGCGAAAAGCACGAGAAAGCCCAGGAGCGCCACGCCCGCGCCCATGAGCGACAGCACGACGTATTTCCACGCTGCTTCCAGAGCCTCGCGCGTATTCTCGAAGGAAACCAGCAGTGCCGAGCAGAGGGTAGTCAACTCCACCACGATCCAGACCAGCGTCGGTTCCGCCGACGCCGGAATGGCCAGCATGGAGAAGATGAACAGGTTGTAGTTGGCGTAATAGAGTCGCAGCTTCTTCGGTTGCAGCTTTTCGTACGCCATGTAACCGACCGAGTAGATGGCGGCGGTGGTTCCGACCAGCGCGATGAGCAGCAGGATCAGCGCACTCAGCCCGTCCACGGCGATCCATTTCGACCACGCCGCGTCGGCGAGCTCCGCGGGAGGGTTGCCCGCCACGACTTGCCACGCGAGCCGCGCGACCAGCACCAGGTTCGCGAGGCATTGCGCCACCGTCACGCCCGGTACCCAGCGCTTGCCGAAGGGGAGCAGCACCAGCAGCGCGGTGACGAGGGGCAGCAGGAGGATGACGATGACGCTCACTGGACCCCCACGCTTGCGGCCTCATTGAGCAATTCGGCCGCTGCGCTGCCCCCGAAAACGGGGGTGCAATTCGCGCCTTGAGGCGGCCCTGCGGCGCTCATGGCAGCACCTCGGGCGCCGTCGGTTCAGCGGCTCGTTCTCTCAGGCTCGCCAATTCACCGACGGCAGTGGTGCCCACGTGCTGCTGCACGGCGCGGACGAGCACGCCCATGATAAACACGATGATCAAACCGTCCGTGGCGATCGCGAGCTCGATCAGCATCGCGAGATCGCGGGCGATCGAGATGCCGGCGAGGAACGCGCCGTTTTCCATCGCCAGGATGCCGATCAGGAGCGGCAGCGCCTCGCGCCGCACGGTGAGCGTGAAGGCGCCGAGGAGCAACCCGGCGATCCCGATCGGCACGTTCGGGCCGCGGAATTCCGGCCCGACGGCGTTCGCCAGCGGAATGCCGAGAAAGTAGGCGAACACAGCCAGCGCGAGCGCGATGGCGAGCGTGACCGGAATGTTCAGCGCCTGGTCGATCTCGCGGCGCGTGTAGACCTCGGCCGGCGAGGTCTTGCGCAAGAGCCAAGGGACGATGATCGGCTTGCTGATGAGGTTCACCAGCGCGACGCCGTAGAGATGCCCGGAGCCGTAGCGCAAGCCCAGCAGCGCGGCGGACGCGGCGAGCAACAGCGATTGCGCGATGAACAACATCAAGCAACCCCTCGCCTGCCGCATCGCCACGATCCCGAATGCGGTGAGCAGGAACAGTCCGCACGCGAGAGCGTTCAGGTTCTCCAGCAGCTGGATGGTGGCTTCGCTCATTGGTGCCTCAAGGAGAAAACACCTGCGCGATCATCGCCGCCACCGAGGTGATGAACGCCGCGCCTAGGAATTCGACGATGCGAAACAGGCGCAATTTCGCGAGCGAGGACTCGACCACTACCAGCACGAGCAGGAAGCAGAAGATCTTGAACAGAACCAGCGGTATCGCGAGGAGCACCGCGAGAAGCGTCTGTTCGCGCGCGAGCCCCCACGGCATCACCAGCACGTTCAAGAAAATGCAGAGCAGCACGAAGAATTTCATCTGCCCGCCCCACTTAATCAGGGCGAAGCCGCGGCCGGAGTATTCGAGCGACTTGGATTCGTCGATCATCGCCAACTCGAAATGGCCGGTCGGATTGTCCACCGGGATGCGTCCGCCTTCGGCCAGGATCAGCATGACAAAGGCCAGCATGAGCAGCACGTGCGACGGGGCGAAGAAGTTCGCGAGGGGCGTCACCCACTTCTGCTGGACGATATAGGGGATCGTCGAACCGGCCACGAACGACACGGTGAAGAACACGATCATGAACACCGGCTCGGCGAGGAAGCCGACCATGCGCGTGCGGCTGGCACCGATGGGACCGTAGGGATTGGCCGTGTCCACCGCGGCGAGCGTGGCGAAGAATCCGCCCAGCGCCAACACGAAACCGCCGCCGAGCATATCGCCCATGAACGCGAAGAACAGCGGATAGCTCGTGAGCACCGGGATCAGCAGCGCGACGAAGATCGGCGTGACGAAGACGATGTAGGGCGTAAAGCGGAAGATCCACGAACTGTCCTCGGAAACGACCTCGTCCTTGTGGAAGAACTTCCAGAGGTCCCGATACGGCTGGAAGACGCTCGGGCCGCGTTTGGACTGGACGATTTCCTTCAACCGGGCGAGCACGCCGGCAGCGAGCGGCGCGAACCCCATCACGACCAGGACTTGAAGCAGGTTGAAGACGATGCGACCGGCCATGGCTTGCGTCAGCGTCGACCCCTCGTCGATGCAGCCGAAGCTCGCCCGGGTGCTGGCAAGGCCCGCTCGGGCCTGCCCCGGCGCCAGGGCGACGCACACACAAGACGGTTGACCGACCGCATCGCCAACGCCTCCAGAATCGAACAGGGAATTCCCCCGATCGGCACGGCATGCGCAAGCGGAGCGACTTACCGGACCGTCAGACGCTCGCCAACGCTTGCCACCATTGCATGACAAACGTAGGCGTCATCAGCCATTGCGGCGGTTAAGGAGGACGGCCATCTCCTGGACTGCACGCGTAGTTTAGGCAATACACCCCGGTAAAGCAAGCCTTCGTGGGCAATGTGTTTGTGTGTGCGCGATGCAAACGCCGGAGCCCGCGCGTCGAGTTCCCGCTCGCAGCGTGAACTCAAGGCTTGTGCTTGTGCTCGTTCACCGTTTAGCGCACGAACCGATCGACGTAATCGTGCCCCAGCCCGACCGCCGCGTAGTGCGCCCGGCACAATTCGATCTTAGAGAACACGTCCTCGTACCCCGTCTGCCGCCCCGCATCGTCGAGATAGATCATCGCCCCGCCGATGTTGAAGAAGGTGATCATCTCGGCGCAATCGTCCGGCACGACCAGCGTATGGATCTCGCCCGGCGGCTCGTAGACGAAGCTCCCCTCCTCCGCGATCCAATCATGCTCGAGATAGCGCCAGCGCCCGCGGATGACATAGCCCACGACGGCCATCGGATGCCGGTGCCGGTGCAGCACGCCGGCACGGCGCACGCGCAGCAGATTGCACCAGCCGCCGGTGACGGTGTTGAGCAGGAGCGGC
>DATJZM010000119.1:0-116554 GCA_035499135.1 Casimicrobiaceae bacterium
CTTGGTTCGTTAGGCCGCACTCTCATGGGTGGTGAGTCCCTAATTGTCCTGCTTCTCGTTGGCGCCGGTATCGGATTGGTGGCGGCTTTCTTGGCAGTGCGTCGCTACCGGGGTGAAGGCTCGCGCACGGCGCTTGCTGCAGGTGTCAGCTTCTTGATCGGGCTCCTCACGCCTATTGCTCTCTTCTTCGGTGTCGGTACATTGCTGCGAATGAGCAATCCGCCGCCGCACGTATCCGTCAGTTCGCCGAATGCAGCGCCGGCGAGCAATGCCCGCGTCGTGCGGCCTAACCTCTCGCTCAACCCGGACGCCTCGCCGGCGGCGCTTCGCGCCGTCCGCTCGGCGCCGGTTAGCTTGGTTCGTTAGGCCGCACAAAACGTTTCGTCGCCCCATGAGCGACTCCTCGGTGAATGCAGTTGCGCTGTTTACTCTTGCAGCTGGCCCGTTCATCGCCATTGTCATCGGAGTCGTCTATTTTCTGAACACCCGGACCACCTCTTCACTTCGGGTGCGGCTGCTCTCTTCAGCATTCGGACCTTCGTTGGCCGTGATGTTCCTAGTTGCCGGCGTCCTTTGGCCCGAGCGCTACAGGTACTCCCCGATTGGGGTTCAGGCTTACTATTGGCTTCAGCTTCTTCCGCTTTTTCTACTTGGCTTCGCCCTAGTCAAGTACCCAGGAAACCCTCGCCTACATTTCATCCTGGTTCCCCTGGGGCTACTCGCGTGGGCAGGTACGTTTGCGTGGGGCTGGCTCTTCGTTCATGGCGAGTAGATCCTTGAGCTCAACAGCGCGGCCTAACCACTCGCTCAACCGGACCGCTCGCCGGCGGCGCTTACGCGCCTGAACGTCTGCTTCCGGCAAACGCGAACGGCAGCTTAGGGTCGATAGTTCGCGGCCGGGTGCCAGGAGAGCTGCCGTTCAGGCGCCGCCTCGGCGCACGCGCGCGTCGATGACCACCTTCTCCTGCGTTCGCCTTTCCTCGCGACGCCAGCGAATGACCGGTGAGCGAAGTCGACACGTCATTCGATCAGAAAATGGCGACCGGCAGGAAGGGGTCGATAGTTCGCATTCCCCAGACGGCTGCAAACGGCTCCTTACCATCTGTTGCGGTCGCTGAGACGGGCGGTCTTGCCCGGTAGCGATATCGGCGCGAGAGCGTGCTCGATACTCTCGGCCGCGTCGATCGTGTAACGCCGTTGTGCTAGTTGTCTTTAGGCTGCCTCCGCTCGGTCTCACGCTTTCGGAACAGAGGTGCGCGCGGAATAGACCCAGTCAACATTGCACAGACGGCAAGATTCCGTTGGAAGATCTGGTAGCTAGAAAGGCGATACGGTGACCGCGAGCGACGGTCCCGAATATACCCAAGAAATAGGCCCTAGTTGGCGGGCGCTATCGTTGTAGGCCAATGCGGATTTGGCTCCCCGACCAGGGCTCGAACCTGGGACCTGCGGATTAACAGTCCGTCGCTCTACCAACTGAGCTATCGGGGAATAACCGGTAATTATATCGGCGCGGCGCTGCCAGGGTCAAACCCTTGCACACCAAATCTTGGTTCGCCGCGGCCGCGGCGCGAATCGACCGGACCGACAGCACTTTCGATCGGATGTTCGCGTTGGCGACCCCACGCGGAATCGCGACTCGCGTCTGGCGAGTCGCGTTCCTCGATGCCGCCCCGGCGAGTCGCAACCCGCTGCTACTTGTCGCACCTCGTGCTCAGCACGCCGTGGCCCAGATAGACGACGCTGCAGCCGTCCGGGAAGCGCATCACGTCGATGCCTTCGACCGCCGCCTCGTCCATTTCCGAGAAATCGACTGCCACCGGGCGGGCGAGCTTAGTTGAAGCGTGCATGCTGATCGGCCCGAAGACGATGCCCCGCTCGTAGCCGGTGCCCGGCTGGGCTTCGATGCGCAGGGCCTGGCTGTTGGCGTTCATCGCATCCGCCGGCGGATACTCGAGCCGCGTGTCCGGGCGGTTCTTGAACGTGGCGTAGAACGAAGCCTTCGGCAAGACGTTCGTCGGTTCCATGTTGATGGTCGTCGCCTCGATGCCGATCAGCGACGAGAGCGAGCCCGGGAAAGCCCATGCTTCAGTGGCGATGCCCCACACGCCCTGGTTGGCGCCGGCGGCGTTTCCGGCACCGATCTGCGCGCCGACCGTAAAGGTGCTTTGGTCCGCAACATCAGGGCTTGGCTGTCGCGTGAGGAAGCCTGCGAAGAGATAGCCGATGTCCGGCTTCGTGGTCTGCCAGAAAGCGTAGTAGCTGCCCTCGACGTGCATGTCGGTCGCGCCGGCCTGCAACGACACCGCGAGGAGTGCAGCGGCGAGGAGGTTGCGGGTCCTGGACCGGCTCTTGCGATCGCCTTCACGGCCGTACCGTTGCTCCAACGCTTGGCCGCCGCCTGCGTTCTCTTCTCTCACTCCTGCTTCACGCTTGTCCATCGACCCCTCCCTTGCTACGCTAGTCCTGTTCGGGGAACCGGAAGTCAGTGCTGCTTGCATGGCTGTGACTCTAGCCACGCTCGAGAAGCGCTTCGCCACCCGGATGGGTGAGAAAAGGGGCTCGCGAGCGTCTGCAATGGAACCAGGCGCACGGATCCTCACCCGAATAGGTGAGAAAGCAGTGCGGCAGACGCCCGTGGAAGGGGACCTATGGCGCGTGTCCGTGACGTCTCGTTCATCCGCAAGCTGTGCACGCTCGGACTGCCGCCGCAGACCGTCGCACAGTGTCTGCTTCCCGAGCTGCGCAAGCTGATCCCCTCGCATTCCGCGGGAGTGTTCTGGGTCGATCAGCACGGAGAGATGACCAACCTCTACGCCGAGCGCCTGCTGTCGCCGGATGCGATGGCGACGTATTACGAGAAGCACTACGCGGTCAAAGCGAAGAGCTTCGCGGATGCCTTCCGGCGTCGGGCAGAGAGCCCCGACCCCACCTCGTTCCACTCGTTCAGCCGCGCCGAGCAGGACACCGACTATTTCCGTGACGTGATGCAGCCTCTCGATGCCTATCACGTTCTCTACGGCATCCTCGCGGACGGCGCGAAGCCTTTCGCTCAGGTCAGCTTCTATCGTGGAGTCGCCGACGAGCCGTTCGACAAGGAAAGCGCCGAGACGCTTCGGTCCGTGCTCAGGTATCTCGCGACCGGGCTCGGTGCAACGGCGCCGAGGACCGCGTCGGACGATGAGGCAGTCGTGACCGAGGAAGAGCTTGGCATCGTGAGCGCTGCCGGCGAGATCCTCAGTGCTTCCGAGACGTTTCGCCGACTGTTGCGCCTGGCGGCGCTGGCCGAGGTCTCTCCCCGGCACGCCTTGGAAGAACACGAGGCGGTGGGGGCGTTCGTGCAACGCCTGTGCGAGGAACTTGCCTCGGGAGGCAAGGTGCCTCCTCGTCGCGAGGCTACTCGCGACACCGCCTGGGGACGCTTCGCGATCCGCGCGTTTCCTCTGCCCGATCCGCAGGGCCGGAGCGCGGGTCAGGTCGGACTGCTCATTCGCCGAGAAGAGCCGCGCTCGCTCACTCTCGTCCGCGGGACAGGACTGGCAGCGCTATCGCCGCAGCAGCGCGAGGTGGCCCTGCTGATCGCGGCGGGCAAGAGCAACCGCGAGATCGCCGACGAGCTCGGGCTGAGCTTCAACACCGCCAGCTCCCACGTGAAGCAGGTTTACGCGCGGCTGGAAGTCAACGAGCGAACCGCCGTGGCGCAGAAGCTGCTGCAGCTCGCTCAAGCCGCTCTCGCCCACTAGAAGCGGGCCCGCGGACCCTCTGGAGGGCGGGGCGGCACCGTGCGTGCGTCAGCACGACGGCGGACTATAATGGAAGTGTCATCGCGACCTGGTCAGGGGAACATGGTCACGATCGGTAGTGTCGCCGGGTGCTCTCCATGACCCGCGACCAGCGCCGGCTCGCTGCGATCGTCTCGGTCGATGTGGTGGGCTATTCGCGGCTCATGGGTCGAGACGAGCCCGGGACGCTGGCCGGGTTGAAGGCTCTGCGGCAAAAAGTGATCGACCCGAAGATCGCCGAGTATGGTGGGCGGATCGTCAACACTGCCGGCGACAATCAGCTGCTGGAGTTTCCGAGCGTCGTCGACGCGGTGCGCTGCTCGGTGGATGTGCAGCGCGGCGTGGCCGAGATCAATGCCAACGCCGCAGCCGAGCATCGGATCGAATTCCGCATCGGCATCAATGTCGGCGACATCATCGTCTCGGGCGACCAGATCTTCGGAGACGGTGTCAATGTCGCGGCGCGCGTGCAGGCGTTGGCACCTCCCGGCGGGATCTGCGCGAGCAAGGTGGTGCGCGACCAGGTGCTCGACAAGCTGAGCTTCAGCTTTGAGGACCTCGGGGCGCACGAGGTCAAGAACATCGCCCGGCCGGTCGAGGTCTGCCGGGTCGATTTCGGCGGAACGTCGGCGCAGATGACCTCGGAGCAGCGCTGCCCGCGGCTCGCCGTGGCTGTTCTCCCCTTCACGGCGCCGGGCGGCCGCGCCGACGACGCGCAGCTCGCCGAAGCGTTCACTCGGGACTTGACGGCGGCGCTCGGGACCATCCGACTGACGCAGGTGGTGTCCCGAGACCTTGCAGCGTCCTACAACGGCAAGCCGATCGATCCGCGCCGGGTGGGCCGGGAGCTCGATGCGAGCTATCTGGTCGAGGGCGAGGTCCGCCGTGTCGATCGGCGGATCGAGGTCGACGCGCAGCTCATCGAGGCAGCGAGCGCGACGCAACTCTGGAGCGAGCGGCTGCATAGCGCGCAGGCGGGAGGACCCGAGGATGTGGCCGGGCTGCTCTCGCGGCTGGCGAGCCGGATACGCAATGCGATTCACACCGCCAACAAGCGCCGATTCGCGAGCGCCCCGCCGCCAGGCGCCGGTCCTGTTGAGCTCACGCTGCACGGCTATTCAGTTCTGAGTGCCGATCCGAACTCGATGGCCGGCGTGCTCGAATCGCGAAAGTGGTTCGATCAGGCCCTGCGGTTCGACCCGAACTTCCTGCGCGCGGTCACCGGCCGCTGGAATACGCTGAAGGCCGAGCTCGAGCTCGATCCCGGGGTCGACTTCAGCCGCGTCCTGGGCGAGATGGACGAGCTGTCGTCTCGCGCCGTGAGCATCGACAGCGCCGATTCGATCTCCTGGTCCAATCGCGCCGCGACATTGATCCGCAAGCAGCGTTGGGAGGCAGCGCTCGAAGCGCTCGCGAAGGCCGAGAAGCTCTCATCGGTCAGTGTGGGCTGGGCGCTCAACCAGCGCGCGCAAGTGATGATCTTCACCGGACAGCCCGACGAGGCTCTTGCGCTGGTCGACCGGCAGCTTGCGCTCGACACGACCGATCAGGAAGAGGTCGGCTGGGCAATGCTGCAGCGCGGCCGTGCGTACATGGCACTCGGTCGCTACGACGAGGCCATCGCTGCCTGCGAACGACATGTCGCGCTCGACGACTGGTGGCTGCCGCACCTCTACCTCGCGGCGGGCTACGCGCTAAAGGGCGAGCCCGCCAGAGCTGCGGCGGAGAAAGCAACTCTTCTCGAGTTCCGACCGGGAACATCAATCGCCGACTTCAGGAAGCTCTATTGGTCAGACAACCCGGCGTTCGTGCAGCAGACGGAGACGCACCTCCTCGCCGGCCTGCGCAAGGCCGGGTTCCCGGAGCGCTAGGAGTTGGGGGATCACCGGCGGGCTCCGGAGCCCGGTGCAGGGCTTCATTGAAGCGCGACCAAACGTGTCCTTCCCGCCCCTAGTCGGCGCGAGCCTGCGGTTCAATGGTTTTGGCGCTCCTTCAGGGCCACTCCCCGAACCCCGCGGGCGACTTGCTGATCGCGACCAAGGCGGCATCGAGCGGGGACACTCGCCCAAAGGAGCCAATCTACCCGGGCTTGCCGTCCAGGCGCGGACGCGACAGAACGGGCCAGTAGCGCATCGCGTACAGGCCGAACGCGGCCGCGATCGGATATGGCGTAAGGATCAGGATGCGCCCGGCGAGCCAGAGGAGCACAGCGCGGGCGGCTACCTTACCGAAGGCTCAAAGGTTGACCTCGATCAAGCCTCCGGCTCCGGGGACCCGTCGGAGGAGCTGCAAGCCAGGGGTCAGCCTGCTCTGTCAGAGGCAGGAATCGACCGCACCGAAAGAACGCCTTCGATCGCACCGATGTCGCGGATCACCGCCTTTTCGACCTGGCTGTCGACATCGACCAGAGTGAAGGCAGTGTCGCCGCGCGACTTGTTCACCATGTTGTGAATGTTGAGCCCCGCCTGCGCCATGCGAGTCGAGATCTGGCCCACCATGTTGGGAACGTTTGCGTTGGCGATGGCCACGCGAAACGGTGATTCGCGCATCATCTCCACGTTGGGGAAATTGACCGCATTGGTCATTGTCCCGTTCTCGAGGAACTCGCGCACCTCGTCGACGACCATAACGGCGCATAGCCCTTCGGCCTCCTCGGTTGAGGCGCCGAGATGCGGGAGCGCCACCACGCCTGGCTCGCCGATCAGCTTCGCGGTCGGGAAATCGCAGAGATAGTACTTGAGGCGATGCGAGCGCAGCGCACCGATCACGGCTTCCTCCTCGACGACGGCATCACGCGCGAAATTGAGCAGCGCGCTCCCGGTTTTCATGCGGGACAAACGCTTCGCGTCGATCAGGTGCTTGGTTACGGGGAGCAGAGGCAGGTGCAGTGTCACGAAATCCGATTGCTTGAGCAGATCCTCGATGCTGTTCGCCTTGAGCACGCTCGACGGCAGCCGCCACGCAGCATCCACCGTGATCTCCGGATCGAAGCCGATCACCTTCATGCCGAGCTTGATGGCCGTATCCGCGACGAGGCTGCCGACCGCGCCGAGGCCGATGATCCCGAGCGTCCGGTTGGAGAGCTCCACGCCGGCGAACTCCTTCTTGCCCTCCTCCACGCGCTGGTCGAGATCCGCGGAGGGTTTGAGCCCTGCCACGTAGCCCAGCGCCGGCACGACGTTGCGCGCCGCGAGCAGCAAGGCCGCGAAAACGAGCTCCTTGACGGCGTTCGCGTTCGCCCCGGGCGCGTTGAACACCGGCACGCCGCGGCGCGACATCTCCGCCACGGGGATGTTGTTGGTGCCGACGCCCGCCCTGCCGATCGCCTTCACGCTCGCCGGAATCTCCATCGCGTGCATGTCGTGCGAGCGCACCAGGATCGCATCCGGATGCTCGACCGCCTTGCCGACCTCGTAGCGCGCAGCGGGGAAGCGGTGCAGCCCCTGGCTCGCGATGTGGTTGAGGGTGAGGATCTGGTATTTAGCCATTTTGACGCTCGAAATCGCGCATGTAGTCGGCGAGCCGCTGCACACCCTCGATCGGCATCGCGTTATAGATCGAGGCCCGCATGCCGCCCACGGAACGGTGGCCCTTGAGCTGCACCATCCCTCGCTCTTTCGCGCCCTTCAGAAAGGGCTCGTCGAGCTTCTCGTCGCGAAGGCGGAACGGAACGTTCATTCGCGAGCGGTCTTCCTTGCGCACCGGGCTCGAATAGAGCTTCGACTGGTCGAGGCAGTCGTAGAGCATTTGCGCCTTGGCGATGTTCTTCTTCTCGATCGCGGCAAGCCCGCCCAGTCCGAGCAGCCACTCGAAAACCAGGCCCGCCATGTAGATCGCGTAGCAGGCGGGTGTGTTGAGCATCGAGTCCGCCTCGGCCTGCTCCTTCCAGTGGAAGACCGAGGGCGTGATCGGCAGGGCGCGCTCGAGAAGGTCGTCGCGGACGATCAGCAGCGTGAGCCCTGCGATGCCGGCGTTCTTCTGCGCGCCCGCGTAGATCACGCCGTACTTCGCGACCTCGACGGGTCGCGACAGGATGTGCGAGGACATGTCGGCGACGAGCGGAGTGTCGCCGGTGTCTGGCGTCCAGTGGTATTCGACGCCGCCGATCGTCTCGTTGGTGCAGACGTGGACATAGGCCGCGTTCGGCGTGAGCTTCCACGCTTCGCGCCTGGGAACGTAGCTGAAACCCTTGTCCTCGGACGACGCGGCGACGTTCACCGTGCAATATCGCTTAGCCTCCTTGATCGACTTCTTCGACCACTCGCCCGTATTCACGTAGTCCGCCACCGTTCGCCCGGCAAGCAGGTTCATCGGGACTAGCGCGTTCTCCCCGATCGCCCCGCCTTGCAGGAACAGCACCTTGTAGTTGGAGGGGATCGCGAGCAGCGTGCGCAGGTCGGCGAGCGCCTTTTCGTGGATGCTGATGAACTCCTTGCCCCGATGGCTCATCTCCATCACCGACATGCCACTGCCGTGCCAATCGAGCATCTCGGCTGCCGCCCGCTGCAGCACGGGCTCCGGCAGCGTTGCCGGGCCGGGACTGAAATTGAATACCCGCATGATCGATTCGTCGCCTTACCAATGAACAGGGGCGCCACGCGGCGCCCCTGCTGCGGCCCGGCGGGCCGTCACTTCGGTTGCGCCACCGTGCGCAGGTAGGGCTTGTGTGTCTTGAAGCCCTGCGGATATTTCTTCTTCGCCTCCTCGTCGGAGACTGACGTCGGAATGATGACGTCCTGGCCCGGCTTCCAGTTCACCGGCGTTGCCACCGTGAACTTGGCGTTGAGCTGCACCGCGTCGAGCAGGCGCAGTACCTCGTCGAAGTTGCGCCCGGCGCTCATCGGGTAGGCCAGCATCGCTTTGACCTTCTTGTCCGGCCCGATCACGAACACGGTCCGAACGGTCGCGTTGTCCGCGGCCGTGCGCTTGCCGCCCGCCGCGTTGGGGTGAATCATGTCATAGGCCTTCGCGACGTGCAGATCCGGGTCGCCGATCATCGGATAGTTGACCTTCGTGCCCTGCGTCTCCTCGATGTCCTTCAGCCACGTCTTGTGATCGCTGACCGGGTCGATGGAAAGGCCGACGACCTTGGTGTTGCGCTTGTCGAACTCCGGTTTGAGCTTGGCCATGTAACCGAGCTCGGTCGTGCAGACTGGCGTGAAATCCTTCGGGTGCGAGAAGAGGATCGCCCACTTGTCGCCGATCCATTCGTGGAACCGGATCGGACCCTCGGTCGTTTCCGCCGTGAAATCGGGTGCTTCGTCACCAATGCGTACTGGCATATTCGTACCTCCGTTGCTTGAACGATCCGAACCTGCGGCAGCCTGCTTTGGCGGCCGCTCCCGTGGACCGGGCTTAAGTCCCCTGGTTCGAGAGACTCTGGGGAGGTGGATTATATCGCCTCCGCACTGTCAGCCCGGCGCTAAGCTCATGATAAAGTTTCATTGGAAACCAAGGCCGGGAGTCTCGAATGCTCGTGTCATGGCTGCGCCCGCTTCTCCTCGCCGCGCTCGCGGTGCTTCCCGGAGCGGCGATTGCCGACGATGCCCTGAAGCTGGCGATCGGCCAGCGCGGCAACTGGGAGAACGCTGCGCCCGAGCTGGGCCAGAAGGCCGGGTTCTTCAAGAAGCACGGGCTCACGCTCGAGCTCCTGTACACACAGGGCGCGGGAGAGACCCTACAGGCGGTGATCTCGGGCAGCGTCGACATCGGCCTCGGAGTCGGGACGGCCGGGGTCATGGGCGCTTTCTCGAAGGGGGCGCCGGTGCGTGCCATCGCCAACTCCACCACGGGCGCCGACGATCTCTTCTGGTACGTGCCCGCCGCCTCGCCGATCAAGAGCCTGAAGGACGCCGTGGGCAAGACCATCGCCTACTCCACGACCGGCTCGTCGACCAACCTCGCCGTGCTCGCCTTCGTGCGCCAGTTCGACGTGGCGGCGAAGCCGGTCGCCACCGGCAGCCCGGCGTCGACCTTCACCCAGACGATGTCGGGTCAGGTCGACATCGGCTGGTCCTCGCCACCCTTCGGCGTCGAAGCGCTGCAGCAGGGCCGCATCCGGATCGTCGCCCGCGAGAGCGACGTGCCCTCGTTCCGCAATCAGACGGTGCGGCTCATGATCGCCAACGCCGCCTTCGTCGAGCAGCGCCTGGACGTCGTGAATCGGTTCCTGCAGGCGTACAGCGAGACGCTCGACTGGATGTACTCGGATCCCGCGGCGCTCAAGGCCTACGCCGAGTGGGTCAACGTTCCCGAGAGCCTCGCCCGCGAGGTCCGCGACCAGTTCTATCCGCGGGAAAACCTGCGTCTCGACCGCCTCTCTGGAATCGACGACGCGATGGCCGATGCGGTCAACATGAAGTTCCTTCCCGCGCCGTTGACGAAGGAGCAGCAGGCGGAGCTTTTCAAGTACTACGCGCGCGGCATCAAGTAGACGAGCTCGCCAGCGAGCTCCGCCTAGATCTCCATCTCCAGCAACGCAAAGCTCAGCGCCTTCCCGTGGGCGTCGAGGGAGAGCGAAGTCGTCACGCCGCCGCCGAGCGCGTGCGAGCAGACGAACTGGAGCGCGCCGAGCTGCGGCAGCTCGTAGCGGCGGATCTCGCCCTTGACGATTGCCCCGAGGTGGGCGCGCACGGCGTCCTCCGTCACCCGCGCGGCGAGCAGCGGATAGTCCTCGGCCCGGTAGGCAATGAGCGAAAGAATCGACGTGTCGCCCTTGTCGCCGGCGCGGCAGTGAGCGAGGTCATACAGTTTCGGCATGGGGGCTCCATTCCCTTACCGTGACCTCGGCTCGAACTCGCTCGCGATCGATGAGCGTCGACACGATGCCGATCTGCTCGCTTACATACTTGCGCGCTCCTCCGCCGCCCGCTGGCCCGTTGGTGTAGAGAGCTTCCACTTCCTCACCGATGAGCGCTGCCAGCTCGGCGGTCGGCGCACGCGCCGCCACGCGCAGCCGCACTTCATAGGGCTTCTCATCGGCATCGAAGGCGCGCCCGTGCAGCGACGTGCTGCCGATCAGATCGATGCGCATTTCCGGAAACTGTCCTTCGAGACGCTCGCGCACGATCTCTCCCGCGAGGCGCGCGCGATGGACCGCGTTCGGACCGGCGTAGCCGATCTCGCCCTCGCCGATGAAGCCGGCATGGTGGCCGACGCTCACCTTGAGCTGCCGGGGCCTTCCCTTGCCCGTCGCGCCGGCCACGGCGATGCGCTGCGAGGCGACCTCGCGCAGCGTCACCCGCGAGAAATCCGCGATCACGTCAGGCGTCACGTAACCGTGCGGATCGGTGACTTCGTAGAGAAGCTGCTCCCTGGTATTGGCGAGGCTGATCGCACCACCGGTGCCCGAGACCTTTCCGATCGTCGCTGAGCCGTCGTCCGAGACGTCCGCGAACGGAAACCCGAGCCACGCCATGTTCTCCACGTCCTTGCGCCCCGGGTCGGCGAAGTAGCCGCCGGTGAGCTGTCCGGCGCATTCCAGCAGGTGGCCGACGCAGGTGCCTCGGGCGAGTCGATCGAAGTCGTCGAGCGACCAGCCGTATCGATGCGCAATCGGCGCGAGGAAAAGCGACGGATCGGCCACGCGTCCCGTGATGATCACGTCCGCGGCTGTCTCGAGCGCCGGCAGCAGCGCATCTGCCCCCAGGTACGCGTTGGCGGAGATCGGCTCGCCATAATCGGCCAGCGTGCCCCGCGCTTCGATGACCGGAGCATCGCCTCGAATCTGGCCCAGCACATCGTCGCCGGTCACGACGGCAACCTTGACGGGAAGCCGCTGCGCGCGCGCGATCGCGATGACCGCGTCGGCCGCGGCGAGCGGATTCGCCGCGCCCATGTTCGTGACGAGTCTCGTGCCGTGCTTGCGAGCGAGCGGCAGCAGGCGCTCCATGCGCCGTTCGAGCATGGGGTCGTAGCCCTTGGCCGGATCCTTGCGGCGACGAAGCTGCGCCAGCGCGACGGTGCGCTCGCCGAGACACTCGAGGCCGAGCCAGTCGAGCTCGCCGCGCGCCACCAGCGTGACAGCCGCGTCGAGACGGTCGCCCTGAAACCCCGCACCGCTGCCGATGCGCACCGGGCGACTCACCGCGCGCCCTCAGTCGCCCTGCAGGCCCTGCACCTCGGGGAAGAACAGATCCTTCCACGATGCGGGCTTGTGCTTTACGGTGCCGATCCGGTTCATGAATTCCGCCGTCTTGTATACCTTCTGCGGCGCGAGCGTGTACGCGTAGTCGCGTGCGGAGATCATGGCGTAAATGTCATCGACGCTGTTCTTTGTGTCCTTGGCCTGCTCGAGGTAGGCCTTCGCGGCGGCGCGCTTGTCCTTGTTGATCGTGTCGATCGCCTCCGACAGCGCGTCGAAGAAGGCCTTGTACGCCTTTGGATTGCTCTCCCGGTACTTCGCCGACGCGGCGATGACGACAGCGGTGGCCGGCCCGCCGAGAATCTCATAGTTCGTGGTGAGCAGGCGCACGCCCGGCAGCTTGATCTCCTGCTCGTAGAACGGCGAGGAGCTGAAATGGGCGTCTACGCCGCTTGTGTTGTTCGTGAGCGCGAGGACCGCATCCGGATGCGACAGCGCGACCGTGAAGGGGTCGAAGTGCGCCCAGTCGGCCTCGCCGTATTCCTTCGCCGCGAGCATCTGCAGCATTATCGCCTGCGTCGAAACCTTGATCGAGGGCACGGCTATCTTGTCCTTGTCGCTGAAATCCCTCACCGACTTCACGTTCGGGTTGCGCGTGATGAGATACAGGGGATAGGTGGTCATGGCCGACACGCCCTTCACCTGGCCGTTGGTCTTGTCCCACAGCGTGATCAGGGATGGCGCGCCCACGGCGATGAACTGGATCGCTCCGCTGATCACCCCGTCGTTCATGACGCTCGGGCCCGCGACCTTGATCCAGCTCACCTGCGCGTCGGCGAGACCGGCAGCCGCGGCGTGCTTCTCGACGAGCTTGTCGCGCTCCATCACCATCAGCGGCAGAAAGCTCACCCCGTACTGCTGCGCGACGGTGATCTGATTCGAGTCGGCGGCCGCGCTGAGCGCGAGCATCGCCAGCAGCACGGCTCCCAGGCCTTTGGTCCAACGCAACATGGCATCCTCCTCTTGGCACCCTTGGCTTCTCGGGCCTTCCCGGCGAGCCAGCGAGGCCCTCCCCGAAGTCTATTCGATATCGCCGATCTCGCGCCGCCACAGCTCCCATACCCTGGCTAGCTGCGTGTCGTTGGTTGCGGCCGCCTTCGCCGCTTCGCGGGCGTTGAGATACGTGACCTTGCCGAGTTGCTTCGCCTGCAGCTGCAGCCGTGCGTTGACCTCGGCGTAGAACGCGCGGTAGACCGCCTGCTCGAGCGACGCGCCGACGACAGTCGATCCGTGCCCGCGCATGAGCACCATAGAGCGCGAGCCGAGCGCGAGGGCGAGCGCCGCCCCGAGACGCCCGTTGCTCACCAGCATATCGGTGTCCCCGGCGACGTCGCGAATCTCGAACAACCCGCTCCCTTCGACGAGGAATCCGCTCATGTGGAATACCGGGCGCAGCCGCTGCTTGGTCACCCCGAAGGGAATGACGTTCGGCGAGTGGCTGTGCACGACCGCCTGCACGTCGTGGCGCGCGCGATAGATCTCGCCGTGGATGAAGCGCTCGAGATACACGCGCCGTCCCCCGGCGTCGAGCGCGGTCCCGTCGAGGTCGAAGGTGACGATGTCCTCGCGCCGGACGAGGCCCGGGGCCATATTGCGCGCGAGCAGGAAGTGAGCCGGCGAGCGGTCGTGCCGTACGCTCGCGTGCCCAAACCCGTCGACCACTCCGTTCCGGTAGAGGATGCGGTTCGCGACGACGAGCTTCTCGACCAATGCCGGATCGGCGGCAGGCGGGTTCACGAGTCGTCGCGGGTGAAGTGAGGCGCGGCCAGGCGCAGATAATGGAACATCGACCACAGTGTAAGGATCGCCGCAACCCAGAGCGCAAAGGTGCCGAGCCACACGGTGTCGATGCCGGGAATGAGGGGCTGATAGAGCAAGAGCGCGATGATGGCGGTGATCTGCGCAACGGTCTTCACCTTGCCGATGAAGGCGACCGCGACGCTCTTCGCCTGGCCGAGCTGCGCCATCCATTCGCGCAGCGCCGAGATCGCGATCTCGCGCCCGATGATGATGATCGCGAGCCACGCGTCCGCGCGTCGCAACCAGACGAGCATGATCAACGCGGCGGCGACGATCAGCTTGTCCGCCACCGGATCGAGAAAGGCCCCGAAGGCGGAGGTCTGCCCCCAGCGGCGCGCGAGGTAGCCGTCCGCCCAGTCGGTGACGGCAGCGAAGGCGAAGATACCCATCGCGACCCAATTCTTGACCGGCATGGAAAGCAGAGTGTCCGGGAAGTAGTACACGCCGACGAACACCGGGATGAGCACGATGCGCAGCCAGGTGAGTGCAGTGGGCAGGTTGAAGGTCATGCCGTGGGTCGAATCTGGACGCGGTCAGTGCAGCTCGCTGAAGATGCGCTCGGCGAGCGCGCGACTGATTCCGGGTACGCGCGCAAGGTCGTCGATGCTCGCCGCCTGGACGCCCTTGAGTCCCCCGAAGTGCGCGAGCAGCGCACGGCGGCGCTTGCCGCCGACGCCGCCGATGTCCTGCAGCAACGAGGTGGTCCGCGCCTTGCCGCGCCGCGCGCGGTGGCCCTGGATCGCGAAGCGGTGCGCCTCGTCTCGGATCTGCTGCAGCAGATGCAGGCCGGGATGGTCCGGCGGCAGGTGCAGCGGCTCGCTCCGGTCTGCGAAGACGATCTCCTCCAGCCCGGGCTTGCGCTCCGGCCCCTTGGCGATGCCGAGGAGCTCGACATCGTGCAGCCCCTGCTCCGCGAGCACCTCGGCGGCCACACCCACCTGTCCCTTTCCGCCGTCGATCACGAACAGGTCCGGAGCCGCGACCTCGCCGGCAACGATCCGCGCCACGCGACGCGACAGCGCTTCGCGCAGGGCCGCGTAGTCGTCGCCGCCGGCGGCAGGCTTCACGTTGAAGCGGCGGTATTCGCTGGTCTGCATCGACAGGTGATCGAAGATCACGCAGCTCGCCACCGCAGCCTCGCCCATCGTGTGCGACACGTCGAAGCACTCGATGCGCTGCACGGATGCAGGCAGCTTGAGGGCTTCCTGCAGCGCCGTCAGGCGGTCGTCCTGCGTCGCCTTCTGCGCGAGCCGCTGCCGGATCGCCAGCTCGGCGTTCTGCATGGCCATCGTGAGCCACACCCGCCGCTCGCCGCCCGGGTTGGCGACGAGCTGCACCTTGCGTCCGGATTGCGCCGAGAGGACCTCTTCGAGCACCTCGTCCTCGGCCGCCTCGGCGGCGATGATCGTCGGAGGCACCGGGCGCTCCAGGTAGTGCTGCATGAGGAACGCCGGCACGATCTCGGAGAGCGCGGCCCCCTCGGCGTGCTGCGGGAAGAGGCTGCGGTCCCCCACGTGCCGCCCGCCGCGGATCATCACGAGGTTCACCGCCGTGAGCCCGCTCTCGCTCGCCGCAGCGACGACGTCGATGTCACCGGCCGTCGCACTCTCCACGAACTGCCGCGACTGCAGCTGGGTGAGCCGGGCGATCTTGTCGCGGATCTTCGCTGCCCGCTCGAAGGCGAGCGACGCCGAGGCGACTTCCATCTGGCGCTGCAGGACGTCGAGCACCTCGGTCGTCTTGCCCTGCAAGAAGAGCGTCGCGTTCTGCACATCCTCCTGGTAGTCCGCCTCGCTGATCAGGCCGACGCACGGACCCGTGCAGCGCTGGATCTGATAGAGCATGCAGGGGCGCGAGCGGTTGGCAAACACGCTGTCCTCGCAGCTGCGCAGCTGGAAGACCTTCTGCAGGATGGCGATGCCTTCGCGCACTGCCGCAGCGCTCGGAAACGGGCCGAAGTAGCGGTGCGGCTTGTCGAGCTTGCCGCGGTGAAACCGGAGCTGGGGAAAACGCTCACCGGTCATGCAGAGGTACGGATAGCTCTTGTCGTCGCGGAACAGGACGTTGTAGCGCGGCTGATGCGCCTTGATGAGGTTATTCTCAAGCAGCAGCGCCTCGCCTTCGGAGCGCGTCACCGTCGTCTCCACGCGCGCGATCTGCGTGACCATGACGGCGGTGCGCGGTGCGTGCCCGGTCTTCTGAAAGTAGCTCGACACGCGCTTCTTCAGGTCGCGCGCCTTGCCCACGTAGATCGTCTCCCCGGCAGCGTTGAGCATGCGATACACACCGGGCCGGTTCGGCAGCGAGGCGGTCAGCTCGCGCGCATCGAATTCCGGCGTCGCGGCGACCTCGGGCAGGGTCTTGGAGTCCGTCATGGGCGGCTCGAGCCCGCGATCGCGGCGGCGCGACGCGCCGGAGCGCGGGGAGCATCGAGGCGCCGCGCGCGCTGACGGACGATGGCGGCGAACACGCGCTCGAACATGGCGGGGGTCAGGCGGCGGGTGTTGGTGTTGTAACGACTGCAGTGATAGCTGTCGAAGAGGCGCACGCCGCGGTCCAGCACATGCGCCGCGCCGTGCGCGAAAGCGAAGCGCCGCGGGTCGGCCTGAAGCGCGCGCAGGCTCGCATCGTGCGCGATACGCCCGAGCGCGAGCACGACGGCGTCATGCGGGAGCGACGCGAGCTCGGCAGCGAGGAAAGCGTTGCAATTGCGGATCTCGCCGGGTAGCGGCCTGTTCTGCGGCGGCACGCACTTGACCGCGTTGGTGATGCGCGTGTCGATCAGGCGCAGTCCGTCCGCGGCCGAGACGGAATGCGGGCGCGTCGCGAATCCGAACTTGTGCAACGTCGCGTAGAGCAGCTCGCCGGCGTAGTCACCGGTGAACGGCCGCCCCGTAGCGTTGGCGCCGTGCATGCCGGGGGCGAGTCCCACGATGACGAGCTTGGCGTTCTTCGCTCCGAAAGGAGCCACCGGCCGGCAGTGATAGTCGGGATGCTCGAGGCGCGTCCGGTCGAGGAAGCGCGCGAGCCGCGCGCAGCGTCGGCAGTCCGGGTCGTATACGGCGGGGCGAAGCGCCGCCGCGTCGCGGCGAGAGGTCCGAGTCATGTAGAATAGCGCGCCCTTCTTGCGCGTGCGCTTTGTGCGCGCTGCCCGCGCCGCGACGGTTTGTTCCTGGCGGCCAGCGGCGGCCGTCATCTTAGCACGTCGGCGTCACGCGCTGTCTCAGGGACGATGCTGCCACCGGAAACCAACCTCGAAGTGCGCTCGCATCGCCCGGCGCGATCCAACGCCAAGCCGCCGCTGCTGTTCGTGCACGGGGGTTACTGCGATGCCTGGTGCTGGGACAGGTACTTCCTGCCTTGGTTCGCCGCACGCGGCTACGCCGCCCACGCGCTCTCGTTGCGGGGGCACGGTGCGAGCGGCGGCCACGAGACGCTGTTCGTGGCGGGGCTCGACGACTACGCGGCGGATGTCGAGCGCGTGGCCGCGGGCCTCGGCGCGCCGCCCGTGCTCATCGGTCATTCGATGGGCGCGTCGGTGGTCGAACGACTGCTCGCCACGCGGCCGGTCCACGCCGCGGCGCTGCTCGCTCCCGTTCCCCCGGCCGGCCTCGGTCCGATTGCGGGGCGTCTGCTTGCACTGCAGCCGGAATATCTGGTGAACCTGCAGCGGCTCGATGCGCCGCATCTGGCCGGCGATGTGCTTGCCGCGCTGCGGCCGCTGTATTTCAGCACCGACGTCGCGCCGGGCGTGCTTACCGAAGCGCTCCTGCACCTCGGTCCGGAATCGCCGCGCGCCATCCTCGACCTCACGCTGCGCTGGCACGATCACCGCCCTGGGAACGAGATCACGCCCCTGGTTCTCGGCGCCGAGGGCGACCGGATCTCGACGCCCGCCGATGCGCGGGCTACGGCCGAGCTCTACGAGACGAGCGCGGCGATCGTCCCCGGGCTCGCGCACATGATGATGCTGGAACGCAACTGGGAGGTTGCGGCCGAGCCGCTGCTCGAGTGGCTCGAGCGCGAGGCGAGGCGGACGGCATAGTGCCGGTCCGCGCGGAAGCGGACTAGTGTCTGGACCTGCTGAACGCGGGGATCTGATCGGCCGGCAGCGGCGCGCTCAGCAGGAAACCCTGGAAACAGTGGCAGCCGAGCTTGCTCAGAACCTCGAGCTGCTTGGCAGCGTCGACGCCCTCCGCGACCACGCGAAGGCCGAACCCGCGGGCAAGCGCAATGATCGCTTCGGTGATCGCAGCGTCGCCGGGGTCCGTCTCGATATCGGCGATGAACGAGATGTCGATCTTCAGCGTGTCGATAGGCAAGTGCTTGAGGTGCGACAGGCTCGAGTAGCCGGTGCCGAAGTCGTCGATCGCTACTCCGAAGCCCTCCTCGCGCAACTGCTGCAGCACTCGGCGAATCGCATCGAGGTCGTGCAGCAGGCTCGACTCGGTGACCTCCAGCTCGATCCATGACGGCTCACACTCGGCTTCGCGCACGATCTCGGCGATGCGCTGGGCGAGATCCTCCCGGTAGAACTGGCGGCCCGAGAGGTTCACCGACACGTTGACCTCGAGGCCCGCCTTGCGCCAGGCGGCACACTGCAATGCAGCGCTGCGCAGCACCCATTCGCCGAGCGAGTGGATGAGTCCGGACTCTTCGGCGAGGGGGATGAAGACCTTCGGCGGAACGTCGCCGTGATCCTCGTCGTGCCAGCGCAGCAGCGCCTCGGCACCGACCACGGCCCGGTCAGAGATGCGCATGACCGGCTGGTAGTGCAGCGTGAGCGCGCCATCCTTCACCGCGCTGCGCAGGGCGGTTTCCAAGGTGTGCTGCTTCAGCCGCCGCTCGGCAAGATCGGCGTCGAAGAACTGGTAGGTGTTGCGGCCGAGCTCCTTCGAGCGGTACATCGCAACGTCGGCGTGCTTGAGCAGCTCCTCGGGTGCGTCGCCGTCATCGGGGTAGAGCGAAATGCCGATCGAGGAGGTGACGTAGATGTCGTGCTCTTCGATCTTGAAGGGCTGCGAGACCGCGTCCTGGAGCTTCTGCGCGATGCGGTTGAGCACGTCGGGGTCGTCGAAGTCCTCGACAATGACCATGAACTCGTCGCCGCCGAGGCGTGCCAGCAGATCGGCTTCGCGCAGCGCACTCGAAAGCGCCGCGGTCACCCGCTTCAGCAGCTCGTCGCCGATGCGGTGTCCGAGTGTGTCGTTGACGTTCTTGAAGCGGTCGAGGTCGATGAACACCACGCCGACCCGCCGGCCGCTGCGCCGCGCCTGGGCGATCGCCTGCGTGAGGCGCTCCTGCAGCAGCACGCGGTTCGGCAACCCGGTGAGCGCGTCGCGCGTAGCCAGGTACTGCAGGCGTTCTTCGGCCTGGATGCGCGAGGAGGCATCCTGCACGAAGGACAGGATGGACACGATCCTTCCCTGCTCGTCGAGCAGGCAGGAGTGATACCACTCGCACCAGATGGTCTCGCCGTCCTTGCGATAGTTGCGGTTGAGCCCCGTGGCCCGCGGCTCGGTGCCCGCCATCAGCTTGTCGACGAGCTCGGTCACCTGCTCGCGGTCGGCTTCGTGAGTGAGCTGGCTGCCAGTGAGTGGCATGCCCAGCACTTCCTCGGCGCGCCAGCCGAAGATGTGCTCCGCCTGCGGCGACCAGCGCACGAGGCGAAAGTCGCGGTCCCATTCGAGCACCGCGAGCGGCGTGTTGTTGATGTGCGAGGAGAGCATCCAGTTCGCCCGCCGCAATGCCTCTTCGTTGCGCTTCTGATCGTGGATGTCGGTGTGAACAGCGTAGATCCCGACGACGTTGCCCTCGGCGTCGCGGTTGGGGGCGAAGTGCACGGATTCCCAGCGCTGCTCGCCGTTGGGCTGAACGAGCATCTGCTCGGTCGAGATGGTCTCTCCGGCGAGCACGCGCGAGAGCAGCGGCTGCAGCTGCCTCCCTCTCGCCTCGCCGACGACCTCGCTGATGCGCCGGCCGGTGAGCTCCTTACGGCTCTCCGAGAGCCACTCCTCGTTGTGGCGGTTGAGGAAGCGGAAGCGATAGTCGCGGTCGATGTAGGCCACCCGCGCCGGCACGTTGTCCATGATGAGCCGCAATTCCGCTTCGTTGGCCCGCAACGCTTCCTGAGCCTGCTTCAGGCCGTGGATGTCGTTCATGAGCACGAACGCACCGGCGATCTCGCGCTCTCCGCTCATGTCCGGGACGACGCGGATGGTCATCCACCGCCGCACTCCATTGGCGCCGGGCACGAGGCGGTCGAACGAGGTCGATTCCCCGCGCAGTGCGCGCGCCAGCATCACCTGTGCGCTCTGGTAGATGCCATGCCCGACCACGTCGCGCAGGCGCAGCTCCTTGATCTGCTCCGCGGTGAGCCCGAAGTAGTGCAGGAAGGTCCGGTTGACGTACTGGCAGCGCTCCTCGCGATCGATGTAGGCGACCGGTGCCGGCACGCCGTCCATGATCGCCCGCAGCTGCGATTCGCGCGCGGCCAGGGCGTCCTGGGCTTCCTTGAGGTCGGTGATGTCGTGGCCGACGATATAGTAGCCCTTGATCGTGCCGTCGAAGCGGAAGTCGGGAACGATGCGATTGCGCAGCCAGCGCATGTTTCCGTTCGCGTCGAGGCGCTCGCTCTCGTAGGTCACGGACTCGCCGCGCGCGGCGCGCTCGAGATAGGGCCGCTGGATCTCGACGACTTCGGTGCCGAGCACATCCTCGGGCGCCTTGCCGAGCACGTCGTCGCGCTCGAGGCCGACCAGGCGCAGGAAGGCGTCGTTGACGAACGTGTAGCTTCGCCCCTGGTCGAGGTAGACGACCGGCTCGGGAATGTTGTCCGTGAACAGTCGCAGCTGCTCTTCGCGCGAGGCGAGCGCCTGCTCGGTCAACTTCAGATCGTGGATGTCGTATTCGGTGCAATACAGCCCGCGCACCTTGCCCGTGCCGTCGAGGTCGGGCGCGATGCGCCCGTGCATCCAGCGCCGCTGGTTGTCGGCCGATACGCCGACGCGCTCGTACTCGACGTTCTCGCCTTCCTGGGCGCGGCGGATGATCGGACGCAGGAACGCCGTCACGTCCGATGGCATCACTTCGTAGGGCGTCCTGCCGTAGATTTCGTCCTGCGGGCGGTTGACCAAGTTGGCGAATGCCTGGTTGACGAAGGTGTAGCGCAGCGAGCGGTCGAGGTAGGCGATCGGGCCGGGAATGTTGTCGGCGAACAGCCGCAACTGCGCCTCCTGCGCCTTCAGCGCCTCGCGGATGCGGACGTCATCCTCGATGTCGTTGATGACGACGAATGCCCCGCCGCTGCGCCCGCCGGGCTCGCGGTCGGGAAACAGCGTCATGCGCACCCAGCGCAGCTCGCCGGACGCGGGCCGCTCGCGGCGCTCGTAGCTCACGGTGGCGCCGGCGAACGCGCGCTCGACGTACCCGTGCATCTCGGCGAGCGCGTCGGGCGCGAGGAAATTCTTCAGCGGCTGTCCGATCAGGTCGTCGATCGGGATGCCGACGTACTGGCCATAGGGCTTGTTGGCGAAGCGCAGCCGCAGCGCGCGGTCGAAGTAGAAGATGGGCAGCCCGACGCTGTCGATGACCAGCCGCAGGCGGTGCTCGCGCTCGCCCGCCTCCAGCTCGAGCTTCTTGATGCTGTCGACGTCGGTGTAGGTTGCGAGCAGCCCGCGCACGTCGCCGCGGGGCGAGCGGTCCGGGTAGTAGTCGACCCGGATCCAGAATGCGTTGCGCTTGGCACTCGAGAGCTGGCGCTCGAAGCTCACCCGCTCGCCGGTGAGCGCCGCCTCGACATAGGCGTGGTAGAGCTGATAGAGCTCGCGGCCTTCGACCTCGACGATCTCGCGGCCGACGACCTCCGCCGGGGTCCTGCCAGTCCAGTCCAGGAAGGCGCGGTTGACGAACCGATAATGCTGCTCGGCGTCGATGTAGCACACCGGCATGGCGAGCGCATTCAGCTTGCGCTGCGAGAGCGCCAGCAGTGGTTCCTTCTCCCCTCCCTCGCTGTGTGCTTGCTGCGTCTGCGGGTCGAGGCGGACGATCGATTTGGTGAGCGCCATTGCCACGGGCCGGTCGCTGCCCGCTTTCCTCCCGTGTTGCCGGGCACGGAGCGAGCAGTCTAAGGGTCCAATCGGGGACTGACAAGCAAGGAGCTTGCCATGGGCGAATGCCTGGTCCAGAGAGGAAGAGGAGGAGAAAAGCGCCGGTTTTGCGGTCCTTTTGGCCTGCGGGCTACAATCGGCGGCACAAAAACACGCCAGGCGGCACGTCCATGGGTCGGGCTGCCGGCATTTTCCCTCGGAGTCGCCGCATGCCACAGCCCCGCCTTTTGCGCCTGCTCGCCGCTGCCCTGTTGGGCGCCTGGGGGCTGCTCGGAGCACAGCCGGCCTTGGCGCAGACCGACCTGCCTGCCGTCGCGGGCGTACCGCTGGATTTCATCCTGTTCGGGCTGACGCTCGCCGGCGTAGCCCTATTCCATCACTACACGCTCCCGATCGCGGTGTCCGGCCTCGCGGTCATCACGCTCTACAAGCTAGCCTTCACCGGCTTCAAGGAGGGGGCGGGCCTCGGCGGGCTCGCGGCTCACCTTGGCCACGAGTGGGTCGTGCTGGCGAATCTCTTCTGCCTGCTCATGGGCTTCGCGCTGCTGTCGCGTCACTTCGAGAAAAGCCGCGTCCCGCTGGAGTTGCCGCGGTACCTCCCGGACGACTGGAAGGGCGGCTTCCTGCTGCTCGTCATGATCTTCGTGCTCTCGTCGTTCCTCGACAACATCGCGGCCGCGCTGATCGGTGGCGCCATGGCGCATCAGCTCTTTCGCGCCAAGGTGCACATCGGCTACCTCGCCGCGATCGTCGCCGCTTCCAACGCCGGCGGGTCGGGCAGCGTCGTCGGGGACACCACGACCACCATGATGTGGATCGACGGCGTGCATCCGCTGCAGGTGCTCGAAGCGTACGTGGCGGCTGGCGTTGCCATGGTGATCTTCGGCATCCCCGCCGCGATTCAGCAGCAAAAGTATTCGCCTATCCTTAAGGACACCCACGGGTACGTGCGCGTCGATTGGACGCGCGTGGGCATCGTGCTCCTCATCCTCGTCTGCGCGGTGGCGGCCAATCTGATTATGAACATCCGCTTTCCGGAAGTGGCCGACCGCTTCCCGTTCATCGGCGCTGGGGTGTGGGTCGCCATTCTCGTCTCGCTGCCGCTGCGCCGGCCCGACTGGGAGGTGCTGCCGGAGACGTTCAAGGGAACGATCTTTCTCCTCTCGCTCGTGACGGCGGCGTCGATGATGCCGGTCGAGCGGCTTCCCGATGCGTCGTGGCTTGTGGCGCTCGGACTTGGCTTTGTCTCGGCGGTCTTCGACAACATTCCGCTCACGGCGCTCGCGCTCAAGCAGGGCGGCTATGACTGGGGCTTCATCGCTTACGCCGTGGGCTTCGGCGGCTCGATGATCTGGTTCGGCTCGTCGGCGGGTGTGGCGCTCTCGAACATGTATCCGGAGGGCAAGAACGCGATCGCCTGGCTGCGCGCCGGGTGGCACGTCACGCTCGCCTACATCGTGGGCTTCTTCGTCATGCTCGCCGTGGTCGGCTGGCTGCCGCAGCCGAAGCACCATCCGCCCGGCTGGTCGGCGGCCGGCGCGAGCGCGCCGCCCGCCGTCGGCAAGCCTTGACCGGGCCCGGGCTCTCGCTCGCCTGGGGCATCCCCTTTGCCGGGCTGCTGCTCTCGCTTGCCCTCGGGCCGATCGTCGCGAGCCGCTTCTGGCACCATCACTACGGCAAGATCACCGCTGCATGGACGGCGGCACTGCTCGTGCCAGCCGCCTTCGCCTACAGCACGGGCGAGCTCCTGCACGATCTCGTCCACACGCTGCTCACCGAGTACCTGCCCTTCGTCATCCTGCTCGCTTCGCTCTACACGGTCGCTGGCGGCATCGTCGTGCGCGGCACGCTGCTCGGCACGCCGAAGCTCAACACCGGACTGCTCGCCCTCGGCGCGGCGCTCGCGAGCGCCATGGGAACCACCGGGGCCGCCATGCTGCTCATCCGGCCGCTGCTGCGTGCGAACGAGCGGCGCCGGCACCGCGTGCACGTGGTGGTGTTCTTCATCATCCTCGTCGGCAACATCGGCGGCGCACTCACGCCGCTGGGCGACCCGCCGCTGTTCATCGGTTTCCTCAAGGGCGTGGACTTCTTCTGGACGACGCGGGCGCTCGCCCTGCCGACGTTCGCGCTCGCCGGAATGCTGCTCGCGATCTTCTACGCGCTCGACAGCTTTCTGTGGCGCCGCGAGCCGGCAAGCGCGCCGCCCGCCTACGAGCCGCTGGCGATCGATGGGGCCATCAACCTGACGCTGCTGGCCGGGATCCTTGGCGCCGTGCTCATGTCGGGAGTCTGGATGCCGGGAGTCACTTTCCACGTCGCCGGCACGCCGGTGGAGTTGCACCACGCGGTGCGCGACCTCGCGCTCGTCGCGCTGATGCTGGCCTCGCTCGCGCTGACCCCGGGGGCGCTGCGCGAGGCCAACCGCTTCTCCTGGGAGCCGATGGCGGAAGTCGCCAAGCTCTTCGCCGGAATCTTCATCACGGTCGTACCGGTCATCGCGATGTTGCAGGCAGGGGGCTCCGGCGCGCTCGCAGGCGTCGTGGCGCTGCTGAGCGACCCCGTGACGGGAACACCGCGCTACGCGATGTACTTCTGGCTGACCGGAGCGCTATCCGCCTTCCTGGACAACGCGCCGACTTATCTCGTCTTCTTCAATCTCGCGGGCGGGGATCCGGTGGAGCTCATGGGTCCGCTGCGCACCGTGCTGACTCTGATCTCCGCAGCAGCGGTGTACTTCGGGGCATTGACTTACGTCGGCAACGCGCCAAATTTCATGGTCAAGGCGATCGCCGAGGAACGCGGCGTTGCGATGCCTGGCTTTTTCGCCTACCTCGCCTACGCCAGCGCGCTTCTCCTGCCGCTGCTCGCGTTGATCCTCTGGATCGCGACCTAGCGACCCGCGCGCCAGCGGCGCGCCGGCTCAGTCCGCGGGGAGGACGAGGATGTGGACGCGGAACGGGCCGTGTGCGCCAAGCACGATCGTCTGCTCGATATCGCCCGTTCGCGACGGTCCCGAGATCATGTTGACCGCGCGCGGGAGATTTCCGCGTTCGCGCGTGATCAGCGCGAATGCCTCCTCCATTCCCGCGACGATCCGGTCCGCGCGCAGCACAGCGATGTGCGTGTCGGGCAGCAGCGTCGTGGCTGTCGGAGTCTCGGAGCCGGAAAGCATCATGAGGGTCCCCGTCTCGGCGATGCCGCAGTATGCCCCGGTGATGCCGAGGCGGTCCTGGCCGGTGGTCGGACGGGCTTCGATCGCGAGGCCGGCGCCCTTCCAGTCGAGCGATGCGAATTCCGGCCAGCACACTCCCGCACGGGATTTCTGCGGTGCGAGCGCCGGCGACAGCTCCAGCGCGTCCAGGTAGCGCGCGACGCACGCGGGGATTTCGGCGAAGCGGTCCACGCGCTCCAGCGTGCTCTCCATGTCGCCCGCGCGGGTCATGAATCGCGTCACGAGATCTGCGGGCATCGCGGGACGCGGCCCGTGCGCGTGCGCTGCGAGGTAGGTTTCGGCGCGGGCGAGCGCTTCCGCGTCGGAGCCCACCCGGCTGAGCGCGCTGCGCACGCGGCCGAGCACCGTATCGCGCGCCGCGCTCATCGTGTCGTCGACCGGCGGCCGCGCCGCACGAAAGCCGCCACGCGCGCGACACCCTCGCGGATCGCCTCCACCGAAGCTGCGTAGGAGAAGCGGATGTGCTGCCCGTCACCCGGCACGCGGCGGCCGAAATGGATGTCGGCCAGCACCGCCACACCGGCTTCCTTGAGCAGTCGCTTGCGGAACTGCTCCGAGTCTGCGCAGCCGGTCATCCTGCAGGCCTCGGTGACGTTCGGCCAGGCGTAGAAGGCGCCGCCCGGCGTCCGGCATTCGATGCCAGGGACCTTGTTGAGGAGCTCGACGATGAGGTCACGCCTGTCCAGGAACGAGCGGCGCATCGCTTCGGCGGCTTCCTGCGGGCCGGTGATCGCTTCCACGGCCGCCCACTGGCTGATCTGTGAGGCGCACGACTCGGTGTTGGTGATCCAGCGCGTGAACACTGGAGCCAGCGTACGGTTGGCGATGAAGCCGATGCGCCAGCCCGTCATCGCCCAGGTCTTCGACGCGCCGTCGGAGATGATCGTGCGATCGCGCATGCCGTCCAGAGATGCAAGCGAGACGAACTCTCCGTCGTAGAGCAGCCGCGAGTAGATCTCGTCGGCGAAGATCCATATTTGAGGGTGCAACCGCAGAATTTCGGCGATCGCCTCGAGGTCGGCGCGCTTGAGGCTCCCGCCCGTGGGATTGTGCGGCGAGTTGAGGATTAGCAGCCGCGTCTTCGGCGTGATCTGCGTTTCGAGCTCGTGCGGGTCGAAGGCGAAATCGCGCGCCTCGCGCAGATGGACGGGCACCGGCACCGCGCCGTTGGCGAGAATCTGCGATTCGTAGATCGGGAATCCCGGCACGGGATAGATCACTTCGTCGCCGGCGCCGTAGTCGGTGACCGAAGCGATGGTGTAGGCGATGAACGGCTTCGCCCCCGCGCCGACGACCACCTCGTCGGGCACGATGTCGAGGCCGCGCCGGCTGCCCATGTCCCGCGCCGCCGCAGCGCGCAGCTCGTCGATGCCCGCCGAGGGCGTGTATCCGTGCTTGCCGGCGCGGATCGCCGCGATCGCGGCGTCCTGGACGTTGACCGGCGTCGGGAAATCGGGCTGTCCAATGCAGAACGAGACGATGTCGCGCCCTTCGCGCAGCAGGTTGTTGACCTCCGCCAGCACCACGAAGGCATTCTCGGTGCCAAGACTTTCGCCGCGGCGGCTTATCCGCGGCACGATGTGCGGAGCGTTCACTTGTGCGACCTTTCTGCGTAAAGATCCCGAAACGTGCGGCCGGCGGGTGCGGGAAAGTCGCGTCCGTCGGTCCAGCCCCCGGCGAGCGGCAACCTGTGCAGCATTCGATCGCTGCCGGCCATCCCGGCGAGCAAGCCCACGCCGATGCGCGTGACGAACGCGTAGAGGCGAGGACGCGCGGCAAGCCACGACCAGGCCCGGAGCGCTGCCCGCTCGCCCCACGGACGCAGCTTGCGCTCGAACTCCTGCTCGCGGAGCTTGCGCTGCAGATCGGGCAGCGGAATCTTCACCGGGCAGACCACTCCGCACTGGTTGCACAGCGTCGAAGCCTCGGGAAGATCGAGCGCATTCTCGAGCCCGATGTACGAAGGCGTCAGGATCGAGCCGATCGGCCCGGGGTAGACCCAGCCGTAGGAGTGGCCGCCGATGGATTGGTAGACCGGGCAATGATTCATGCACGCGCCGCAGCGGATGCAGCGCAGCACCTCTCTCAGCTCGCCGCCGAGCACTCCCGAGCGACCCGCGTCGACCAGGATGAAGTACATGTGCTCGGCGCCGTGGAACTCGCCGGGGCCTTTCGTTCCGGTCAGGATGTCGACGTAGTTGGAGATCGACTGGCCCGTCGCCGATCGCGGCAGCAGGCGCATGAGCGTGGCCACGTCCTGCAGGGTCGGCACAATCTTCTCGATGCCGGAGATCGCCACATGCACTTTCGGCAGCGTCGTGGTGAGCGTCGCATTGCCTTCGTTGGTGACGAGGACCACCGAGCCGGTCTCGGCGACGAAAAAGTTGCCCCCGGAGATCCCCATCTCGGCGCTGAGATAGTGCTGGCGCAGCACGCCGCGTGCCTCGAGGCAGAGCTCGTTGATCTCGAGCTTGCGCGGTGTGGCGTGCGCCCTGGCGAACAGGTCGGCAACCTCTTCCTTGCTCTTGTGCAGCGCCGGTCCGATGATGTGCGACGGCGGCTCGTAGTTGTTGATCTGGAGGATGTACTCGCCGAGATCGGTCTCGACGACCTTGAGCCCGGCGGCCTCGATGGCCCGGTCGAGCTCGGACTCTTCGCTCACCATCGACTTCGACTTGATGATCTTGCGCACGCCGTGCCGGCTAGCGATGTCGAGCACGTGGGCGTTGATCTCCGCCGGAGTCGCGGCCCAGAGCACGGTGGCGCCGCGAGCCGTGGCGTTCCTTTCGAATATCTGCAGCCAGACGTCGAGGTCGTCGAGCGCCCGCTGGCGGATGGCGCGGCCCGCGTCCCGGGTTGCCTCGAAATCGTCGAGCTCGACGAGCGCCGCTCGGCGCTTCGCCACGAACTTGCCCTTGATCTTCTGCAGGTTGCCCTGCAGCTGGGCGTTCGCCATGTTGGCGTGCGCCAGCTTCTTGAAGTGCATCGAGGCTATCTGCACGGCGCGCTCACTCCGCGGAACCGGCCAGCACTTCAGCGACGTGCAGCACGCGCGTCGCCGTGTCGCCGCGGCGGCGAAGGCGGCCTTCGATATTGAGCATGCAACCCAGGTCGCCGAGCACGACGGCGTCCGCGCCGGTGCCCGCGATGTCGCCGCACTTGTTGTCGGCGAGGCGCGCCGAGATCTCGCCGAACTTGATCGAGAACGTGCCGCCGAAGCCGCAGCAGGTTTCGGACTCGCCCATCTCCTTGAGCTTCACTCCGGGGAGCTTCGACAGCAAGGCCCGCGGCTGCCCCTTGACGCCCATCTCCCGCAGCCCGGCGCAGCAATCGTGATAGGTGATCGTGCCGGCGAACGATCCGGGCAGCCGCTCGAGCTTCAGCACGCTCACCAGAAAATCGGTCAGTTCGTAGGTCTTGGCCGCGAGCGCATCCACGCGGGCGCGCAGCGCGGGGTCGTCGCGAAACAGATCGGCGTAGTGCGTCCGGATCATTCCGCTGCAGGAGCCCGAAGGTGCCACCAGGTAGTCGCAGCCCTCGAACTCCTCTAGCAACTTCGCGGCGAGCGCCCGCGCGCCGGCACGATCCCCGGAGTTGTAGCCGGGCTGGCCGCAGCAGGTCTGGCTGCGCGGCACGACCACTTCGGCCCCTCCGGCCTCGAGCAGCCGGAGCGCAGCGAAGCCGATCGAGGGCCGCAGCGAATCGACGAGGCAGGTTACGAACAGTCCGACGCGCACGGGGATCGATTGGGAAGGTCGAGCAAATGTTAGCACGGCAGGCCGCCGTGCCCGCTCAGTACGAGCGCGCGAGCGCGATGACGCATAGCCCCATGAGCCACTGGGGAAACACGCCAAGGAGCAGCAGGGCCAGCCCGTTGGCCGAAAGCAGGATCCGCGTGTCGGTGCGCGCCTCGACCGGCGTCCGGTCCACCGGCTCGTCGAAGTACATGAGCTTGACGACGCGAAGGTAGTAGAAGGCGCCTACGAGCGAGGTGGCGACCGCCACGACGGCGAGCCAAACGAGGCCCGCCTCGACCGCAGCGGCGATCACCGAGAACTTCGCGTAGAAGCCGACCGTGGGCGGGACGCCGGCAAGCGAGAACATGGCGATCAGCATGAGGAACGCGTACCAGGGACTCTTCTGGTTGAGACCCTTGAAGTCGTCGAGCTGCTCGGCTTCGAAGCCCTCGCGCGAGAGAAGCAGCACGATGCCGAAGGCCACCGCCGCGGTGAGCACGTAGGTCACCGTGTAGAACATGGCGGCGCTGTACCCATCGGTGTTCGCGGTGAGGAAGCCCATGAGCATGAAACCCATGTGGGCGATCGTCGAATAGGCAAGCATCCGCTTGATGTTGGACTGAGCGATCGCGATCACGTTGCCGAGGATCATCGACAGGAGCGAGAGGATCAGCAGCATGCCCTGCCAGTCGAAGGCGAACGCCGAGAGCGATCCCACCAGAAGCCGCATCGCGACTGCGAATGCGGCGAGCTTCGGCGCCGTGCCGATGAACAGCGTGACCGCCGTCGGTGCCCCCTCGTACACGTCCGGCACCCACATGTGATACGGCACTGCGCCCAGCTTGAACGCGATCGCCGACACGATGAACACGAGACCGAAGACCACGATCGTCGTATTGGCGCCGCCGCCGGCCATCACCGCGGCAGAGCCCGTGATGTCGAGCGTTCCGGTGGCGCCGTACACCATGGACATGCCGTACAGCAGCAGGCCCGAGGCGAGGGCCCCGAGCACGAAATACTTCATCGCCGCTTCGACTGCGCGGCCCGCCTCGCGCTGCAGGGCAACCATCGCATAGAGCGAAAGGGACATCAACTCCAGTCCCAGATAGAGCGTTACGAAGCTGCTCGCCGAGATCATGACGGTGATGCCGAGCAGCGACGTCAGCGCCAGCACGAAGATCTCGCCGCGGAAGAGGCCGCGAGCAACGAGATACTCGCGCGAATAGAAGAGCATGAGCGACACGCAGATGTAGCTGAAGAGCTTCAGCACATACGCCATCTCGTCGGCGACGAACATCCCGCCCAGGGCGCGGACCGGCAGCTCCTGGAATGACTTAAGCTGGATCCATGCGGCGGCCAGCACTCCGAGTTGCGCCAGCCAGTAGCTCCAGGCTCGCCGCGAGTCTGAGAGGAAGAGGTCGACGACGAGCACCAGGCAGGCCGCGACCAGGAGCGCCACTTCGGGCAGCGCCGGCCAGAGCTCGAAGGAGAGACCGCCGGGCGTCATTGCTTGCTCTTCGCTACGTTGGAGAGAAGCTCGGAGACCGAAGCGTGCATCACGTCGGTGAACGGCTTGGGGTAGAGCCCCATCGCCAGCACCGCGAGCGCAACCACCGCGAGCAGCCAGAACTCGCGTCGCGACAGGTCGCTGAGCTTGGCGACGCGATCGTTCGCCACCGCGCCGAACCAGACCCGCTTGTACATCCACAGCGTGTACGCGGCGCCAAGCACCATGATCGTCGCGGCGAGGAAGCCCAGCCAGAAGCTCGACTTGATCGCCGCCAGAATGACCATGAACTCGCCGACGAAGCCGCTCGTCCCCGGCAGCGCCGCGTTGGCCATCGCGAAGAGCATGGCGAACGCCGCGAACTTCGGCATCGTGTTGACCACGCCTCCGTAGTCGCTGATAAGCCGGCTGTGCATACGATCGTAGAGCACGCCCACGCAGAGGAAGAGCGCGGCCGAGACGAATCCGTGCGAGATCATCTGCACCAGCCCGCCCTCCAAGCCCATCTGGCTGAACAGGAAGAAGCCGAGCGTAACGAATCCCATGTGCGAGATCGACGAATAGGCGATGAGCTTCTTCATGTCGGGCTGGACCAGCGCGACGAAACCGATGTAGACGACCGCGATGAGCGAGAGCGTGATCACGAAGCCGGCGAGGTAGCGGCTGGCGTCAGGAAGGATCGGGAGGATGAAGCGCACGAAGCCGTACGCGCCCACCTTCAGCGTGATCGCGGCAAGCACGACCGAGCCGCCGGTCGGCGCCTCGACGTGGGCATCCGGCAGCCAGGTGTGCACCGGCCACATGGGCACCTTCACCGCAAAGGCGACGAAGAACGCCACGAACAGCAGCACCTGCGTCTTGAGGGACAGCGGCAGCTGGTACCACTCGAGAATGGAGAAGCTCCCCCCGCTCACGGTGTAAAGGTAGATCAGCGCCACCAGCATCAGCACCGACCCGAGGAAGGTGTAGAGAAAGAACTTCAGCGCCGCGTAGACGCGGTTCGGCCCGCCCCAGATGCCGATGATGAGGTACATCGGGATCAGCATCGACTCGAAGAACACGTAGAACAGCACGCCGTCGAGAGCCGAGAACACGCCGTTGATGAGGCCCGACTGGATGAGGAAGGCCGCCATGTACTGCGCTACGCGCCGCTCGATGACTACCCAGCCGGCCCAGACCGCCAGCACGGTGATGAAGCTGTTGAGCAGGATGAAGAGGACCGAGATTCCATCCACGCCGAGGAGGTAGTTCACGTTGAAGCGCGGGATCCACTCGAGCGCCTCGACGAACTGCATCTCGGCGGTCCCGATGGCGAAGCGCGTATACAGCGGGATCGTCACCGCGAAGCCCGCTACGGCTCCGACGAGCGCGAGCCAGCGCGCCGCCGGCGCGTCCTGATCCCGGCTCAGGCCGAGCACGAGCAGCCCGGCGGCGATGGGCACCCAGATGGCGAGGCTCAGGAGATGTTGCGACACGCCGCCCGCCGCTCAGTGGCCGACCCACCAGGTCAGCAGCGCGAACACGCCGACGATCATCGTGAACGCGTAGTGGTAGATGTACCCCGACTGGATGTGGCGCAGCAGCGCTGCAGTAAGCGCGACCAGGCGCGCGCTGCCGTTGACGAAGAACCCGTCGATGATCGAGCGATCGCCGATCTCCGAGCACAATGCGCCGATGCGCCGGAACCCGCCGGCGAAGAACCAGTCGTTGAAACGGTCGATGTAATAGTTGTTGGCAAGCAGCGAATAGAGCCCGCCAGCGCGCTTGCGCAGCACCGCCGGCAGCCCGGGGCGCAGGATGTAGAGGAACCACGCCGCAGCGATGCCCGCGAGCGCGAGCCAGAACGCCGGCGTGACGAGGGCGTGTGTGACGAACGCCAGAGGCCCGTGCCATTCCTCGGCGAGCATGGCGAGCGCGGCGTGCGGCGGTGCGATCGCGATCGAGCTGCCGAAGAAATCGCCGAACAGGATGCGATCGACGTAGGCCCAGCCCGAATAGATCGACGGGATGGCAAGCAGCACGAGCGGAACCGTGACAACCCACGGGCTCTCGCGGGGCTCGACGGCATGGTGCTCGGCGTCGTGATCCGCGTGCGCATCGGCGTGCCGGAAGCGCTCCTCGCCATGGAAGGTCATGAACAGCATGCGGAACGTGTACAGACCGGTGATGAACACGCCGATGGTCACCGCGAACGATGCATAGGCGTGCCCGGGCACATGCGACAGATACGTCGCATCGATGATGGCGTCCTTGGAGAAGAAGCCGGCGAAGGGCGGAATGCCGGCGAGCGCCAGCGCGCCAACGACCGCGGTCCAGTAGGTGATCGGCATGTACTTCTTCAGTCCTCCCATCTTGCGCATGTCCTGCTCGTGGTGCATCGCGATGATCACCGAGCCGGCGGCGAGGAAGAGCAGCGCCTTGAAGAAGGCGTGAGTCATCAGGTGGAAGATCGCAACCGAGTAGGCGGAGACGCCCAGCGCGACTGTCATGTAGCCGAGCTGCGACAGGGTCGAGTACGCAATCACCCGCTTGATGTCGTTCTGCACGACGCCGAGCAGCGCCATGAACAGAGCGGTGGTGGCGCCGATCACGGTGACGACACCCAGCGCGGTATCGGAGTGCTCGAAGAGCGGGCTCATGCGTGCGACCATGAAGATTCCGGCGGTGACCATTGTCGCCGCGTGGATGAGGGCGGAGATCGGCGTCGGGCCTTCCATCGAGTCGGGAAGCCACACGTGCAGCGGCACCTGGGCCGACTTGCCCATGGCGCCCACGAACAGCCCGATGCAGATCGCGGTGAGCACCGACCACTGCGCGCTGCCGACGAGGTTGATCGTCGCCTCAGCGAGCGCGGGTGCGCCTTTGAATACCGTGGCGTAGTCCAGGCTGCCGAAGTAGGCGACGATGAGCCCGATGCCGAGAACGAAGCCGAAGTCTCCCACCCGGTTGGCGAGGAAAGCCTTCAGGCTCGCGTAGATGGCGGTCGGCCGCGTGTACCAGAAGCCGATCAGCAGGTAGGACACGAGCCCAACGGCCTCCCAGCCGAAGAAAAGCTGCAGGAAGTTGTTCGCCATCACGAGCATCAGCATGCTGAACGTGAACAGCGAAATATAGGAAAAGAAGCGCGTGTAGCCGTCGTCGTCGGCCATGTAGCCGATGGTGTAGATGTGCACCATCAGGGAGACGAAACTCACCACCGTGATCATCAGCGCGGTAAGCGGGTCGATCAGGAAGCCGATGGCGAACTTGAGCTCCCCGGAGGTCATCCACACGTACAGATCACCGTTGAACGTGTTGCCGGCCATGACGTCGCGCAGGATGAACGCCGAGGCGGCGGTGGAGACGGCGACGCCAAGGATGCACAGTCGGTGCGACAGCACGCGCCCGAGCTTGGATCCCCACAGGCCGACGACGATCGCGGCGGCCAGGGGCGCCAGCGGCACGAGCAGGTACAGTTGCCGCATCGTCATTGCGCTAGCCCTTGAGCTTGCCCAGGTCCTCGACGTCGATGGAGCCGACGTTGCGGAACAGCAGGACGAGGATGGCGAGGCCGATCGCCGACTCCGCCGCCGCGACGGTGAGGATGAAGAAGACGAACACCTGGCCGGAGGTGTCTCCGAGATAGCGGGAGAAGGCGATGAAATTCAGATTGACGGCGAGCAGCATCAGCTCGATCGCCATGAGCATGATGATGACGTTGCGGCGATTGAGAAAGATCCCCACGATGCTGATCGCGAACAGAATCGCCCCCAGCACGAGGTAGTGCGACAGCGTCGGCGGCGTCAGAAACGGCACTTCGTTCCCCCCTGCTGTGCGGCGGCCAGGCCCCGCCGCGACTCAGACTGCAAGATTCACGGCTCCCGCTTCTCGGCGGGGATGTTCAGGATGCGCAGCCGTTCCGAGCGGCGAGTCCGCACCTGCTCGCCCGGGTTCTGATACTTCGTCTCCCGCCGGCGGCGGTGCGTGAGCGCGATCGCCGCAACGATCGCCACGAGCAGGATCACGGCGGCGATCTCGAACGGATACGCGTAGTCGGTATAGATCTGCAGCCCGAGCGCGCGCGTGTTGCTGTAGCCGGGAGCTGCCGCGACCGGCGCCGAGATCGCTCGCGGCCCGATATAGCCGCCGATCAGCACCAGCGCCATCTCGAGCAAGATGAGGATGCCCACGGTCGCGCCGACGGGAATGTAGCTGCGGAAGCGCTCGCGCAGCTTGTCGAAATTGACGTCGAGCATCATGACCACGAAGAGGAACAACACCATGACCGCGCCGACATAGACCAGCACCAGCGTGATCGCCAGGAATTCCGCCTGCAGCAGGAGCCAGATGCACGCCGCGGTGAAGAAGCACAGCACGAGCCAGAGAGCCGCCTGCACCAGGTTGCGGGTGGTGATCACGCGCAGCGCCGCGAAGACCAGTATCGCGGCGAAGACGTAGAAAGCGGCGGCTTGCGTCATGGTTAGCGGAACTTCGCGTCCTGGGCGCGCGCAGCGGCGATCTCCGCTTCGTAGCGGTCTCCCACCGCGAGCAGCATCTCCTTGGTGTAGATGAGATCGCCACGCCGCTCGCCGTGGTACTCGAGGATGTGCGTCTCGACGATCGAGTCGACGGGGCAGCTCTCCTCGCAGAAGCCGCAGAAGATGCATTTGGTGAGGTCGATGTCGTAGCGCGTCGTCCGCCGCGTGCCGTCCGCGCGCTGGTCGGATTCGATCGTGATCGCGAGGGCCGGGCAGACGGCCTCGCACAGCTTGCAGGCGATGCAGCGCTCCTCGCCGTTCGGGTAGCGGCGCAGCGCATGCAGCCCGCGGAAGCGCGGCGAGAGCGGCGTCTTCTCCTCCGGGTACTGCACCGTGATCTTGCGCTGGAAGAGATAGCGGCGCGTAACCCAAAGCCCCTTCCACAGCTCCCAGAGCGTGTAGGCATTGAAGAAGTCCCGGATGCGCTCGAGCATGGGCCCTCAATGGACGAGATGGGCCCAGCGCGTCTGCATGATCGCGCCGAGAACGATGATCCAGATGAGCGTCACCGGAATGAAGATCTTCCAGCCCAGGCGCATGATCTGGTCGTAGCGGTAGCGCGGAAAGGTCGCGCGGATCCAGAGGAAGAAGAACAGCACCACGCACGCCTTGGCGAAGAGCCACCCTATCCCGTCGCCGAAGGGGTGCAATCCAAAGACCGCGACTTCGTTCAGCAGCGGCCACGGCGACAGCCAGCCACCGAGGAACATGATCGAGCACAGTGCCGCTACCAGGATCATGTTCATGTACTCGGCGAGGAAGAACAGCGCGAAGGCGATGCCGGAGTACTCGACGTGGAAGCCAGCCACGATCTCCGATTCGCCCTCCGCGACGTCGAACGGGTGCCGGTTTGTCTCGGCGATCCCGGCGACGAGGTAGACGACGAAGAGCGGCAGCAGCGGCCAAACGTACCAGTAGGCGGCACCGCCCTCCTGTCCGCGGACGATGTCGCCGAGGTTGAGCGAGCTCGCCGCCATCAGCACGCCGACCAGCGCGAAGCCCATCGCGATCTCATAGGAGACGATCTGCGCCGCGGAGCGCAGACAACCGAGGAAGGCGTACTTGGAGTTGGACGCCCAGCCGGCGAGGATCACGCCGTAGACCCCCATCGAGGTCATCGCCATGATGTAGAGCAGCCCCGCGTTGATGTTCGAGAGCACGACGCCGTCGGCGAATGGAACCACCGCCCAGGCGGCGAGCGCCGGCGCGAGCGAGAGCGTCGGCGCGATGAAGAACAGCCACCGGTTCGCGCCCGACGGTACGACGATCTCCTTGAACAGCATCTTGAGGACGTCGGCGAAGGGCTGCAGCAGGCCGTAGGGGCCGACGCGGTTGGGACCGATGCGCACCTGCATGTAACCGATCACCTTGCGCTCGGCGAGGGTAAGGTACGCCACGCCGAGGATGAGAGGCACCGCGATGGCAACGATCTTGAGCACCGTCCACACGAGCAGCGCCAAGCCGTGTCCCAGGGTGCTCTCGAACGGGATCACGATTCGGCCTCCGCCGTGATCACGCCGAACATCGCCCCAAGGCTGCTCGTCGCCGGATGCCCCGCCGGCACGCGCACGCAGCCGTCGGGAAGCCCCGCATCGAGCGCGACGCCGAGCACCGCTTCGCCACCTTCCTGGCGCAGGCGCGCCGAGGCGCCGGCAGCGAGATTGAGCCGCGCGAGCGTCGCCGCGTTGGCCCGCGCGACCGGCCGCCGCGCATCGGCGGTCTTCTGCAGCGACGGAGCGCGGCGCACCAGCGGATCGGTGAAGTAGACCGGAACGTCGGTCAGGCGCTCCACGCCGTTTACGACGAGCTGCGGCGATTCGATCTCGACCGCGGTCGCGTTCGACAGCCGGGCGCCGATCGCGGCCTCCGAAGGAAGCTCGGCGCGCACCTCCTCCACGCTGTCGAACTCGAAGCCGGCAATACCGAGCATCGAGCCCAGCACCCGCAGCACCTTCCAGGCGGGGCGCGCATCGCCCAGCGGCGGCACGACGCCGTTGAACATCTGCGCGCGCCCTTCGCAGTTGACGAACGTGCCCGCCGTCTCGGTGAAAGGCGCTATCGGCAGCAGCACGTGCGCGTGCTCGTCTGCGGCCGGCTTGAAGGGGGTCAGCGCAACGATGAGCTCCGCATGCGCAAGGGCGGCGCGCGCGGCGACGGGATTCGCGGCATCGAGCTCGACCTCGGTATGCAGCAGCAGATACGCCCGACGCCGCTCCGCGCCGCCGAGCAGCGCCTGCGCGTGCAGCCCACCCTCGCGGGGCAACGCGCCGGCGAGGTAGCCGCCGACCGAATTCGCCGCCTCGGTCAGAATGCCGAGCCTCGCGCCGGTGAGCGACGCGAGGGCCTGCGCCAGCGCCTGAAGCTGCGCAGCGCGCGGATGCTGCCGCGCGAGATTGCCGAGGAAGATTCCTTTGCGCTCGCCGCCAAGCAGGCTGGCGGCAATGACCTGCGCCGCCGCGGGAGCCTCGATTGCGGCGAGCGCGGACGGGGCTGTCTTGCCCGCGCCCGTAGCGGCGGCGACCACGATCTGCGCGAGCGCGAGCGGCAGCGCCGACGGCACGACGATCTGGCGATGCGCCACGTTCATCAGCAGGTTCTCGTTCGCACAATGCAGCACCGAGAGCTGGGTGCCCTTCTTGGTGGCCTGGCGCAGCCGATGGGCGAGCAGCGGGTGATCCTTGCGCAGAAAGCTGCCGATCACGAGCACGCGGTCGAGCCCGGCGAACTCGGCGATCGACATTCCGAGCCAGGGCACGGGGGCGGCCGCGCGGTCCTTCGCATCGGCGGTGAAGTCGGTTTGCCGCAGGCGGAAATCGATGTTGTCGCTGCCCAGCCCGCGGAGAAGCTTCTGCGCGAGGTGCATCTCCTCGAGCGTCGCGTGCGGAGAAACGACGGCGCCAAGCGCGGCAGGGCCGTGCTGCTCGCGAATGCGCGCGAGACCTCCGACAACGTGCTCGAGCGCTGTCTGCCAGTCGGTCTCGTGCCAGGCTCCGTCACGTTTTATCATCGGACGCGTGAGCCGGTCGTCGGCGTTGAGCCCCTCGTAGGAGAAGCGGTCCCGGTCGGAGAGCCAGCACTCGTTGATCGCCTCGTTCTCGAGCGGCCCCACGCGCATGACCCGATCGTTCTTGACCTGCACGACGAGGTTGCTGCCGAGCCCGTCGTGCGGGCTCACCGACTTGCGGCGCGCGAGCTCCCAGGTGCGTGCCGTGTAGCGGAACGGCTTCGACGTGAGCGCTCCGACCGGGCATAGGTCGATCACATTGCCGGAGAGCTCCGAATCGACCGTCTTGCCGACGAAGGTGATGATCTCGGCGTGCTCGCCGCGACCGATCATCCCGAGCTCCATGACGCCGGCCACCTCCTGCCCGAAGCGCACGCAGCGCGTGCAGTGGATGCAGCGCGTCATGTCGGTCGAGATGAGGGGTCCGAGATTCTTGTTCAGCACGACGCGCTTCGCTTCCTGGTAGCGCGAGGCGGAGCCGCCGTAGCCTACGGCGAGGTCCTGCAGCTGGCACTCGCCTCCCTGATCGCAGATCGGGCAATCGAGCGGATGGTTGATGAGCAGGAACTCCATCACGCCCTTCTGCGCCTCGGTCGCGGCATCCGAATGCGTCCACACCTTCATGCCTTCGCTGACCGGCGTCGCGCAGGCCGGCATGGGCTTCGGTGCCTTCTCGACCTGCACCAGGCACATGCGGCAGTTGGCGGCGATGGAGAGCTTCTTGTGCCAGCAGAAGTGCGGCACGTAGATGTCGAGCTTGTGCGCGGCGTCCATGATCGTGCTGCCGCTCGGCACCTGCACGGCGCGGCCGTCGATCTCGAGGTTGAGCGGAGCACCCATCGCGGTCACAGGTAGTCGGGTACGAGACAGCGCTTGTGGTCGATGTGGTGCTGGAACTCGGCGCGGAAATGCTTGATGAAGCTTTTCACCGGCAACGCGGCCGCGTCGCCCAGCGCGCAGATCGTGCGCCCGGCGATGTTGTCCGAGACCGAGAGTAGGAGGTCGAGATCCTCGTTCCTGCCCTCGCCCTTTTCGATACGATCGACCACGCGCCACAGCCAGCCGGTGCCCTCGCGGCAGGGCGTGCACTGGCCGCACGACTCCTCGAAGTAGAAGGACGACAGCCGCAGCAGCGAGCGCACCATGCAGCGCGTGTCGTTCATGAGGATCACCGCGCCGGATCCCAGCATCGATCCCGCCTTGGCGATCGAGTCGTAATCCATGTCCGTCTGCATCATGATCTCGCCCGGCAGCACGGGCATCGAGGAGCCGCCGGGAATGCAGGCCTTGAGCTTGCGCCCGTCACGCATCCCGCCGGCCATCTCGAGCAACTTCGCGAACGGCGTGCCGAGGCGCACCTCGTAGTTGCCTGGACGCTCGACGTCGCCGGAGACGGAGAAGATCTTGGTGCCGCCGTTGTTCGGCCGCCCGAGCGCGAGAAATGCCTCGCCGCCGTGCGTCATGATCCACGGCACCGCGGCGAAGGTCTCCGTGTTGTTGATCGTCGTCGGCTTGCCGTACAGGCCGTAGCTCGCCGGGAACGGAGGCTTGAAGCGGGGCAGGCCCTTCTTGCCTTCGAGCGATTCAAGCAGGCCGGTCTCCTCGCCGCAGATGTAGGCGCCGTAGCCGTGATGGTTGCAGAGATGGAAGCTGAAGGCGCTGCCGAGGATGTTGTCGCCGAGGTAGCCGGCGCGATAGGCCTCCTCGACCGCCTCCTCGCAGCGCTCGTAGGTCTCCCAGATTTCGCCGTGGACATAGTTGTAGCCGCGCTGGCAGCCCATTGCGTAAGCTGCGATCGCCATGCCCTCGATCAGGATGTGCGGGTTGTAGCGCATGATGTCGCGGTCTTTGAAGGTGCCTGGCTCGCCCTCGTCGGAGTTGCATACCAGGTACTTCGGGCCGTGGTACTGCTGCGGCATGAAGCTCCATTTGAGCCCGGTCGGAAAGCCCGCACCGCCGCGCCCGCGCAGCCCGGACTTCTTCACCTCCGCAATCACGGTTGCGGGAGGTATCTTCTCGGCGAGGATCTTTTTCAGCGCCGCGTAGCCGCCGCGATTCACGTAGTCGTCGAGCTTCCAGTTCCGGCCGTTGAGGCCGGCCATGATGATCGCGTCCGGCCCGTACTCCAGCAATTCGGACGGCGCATTCACGGCTTGCCCCCGCCGGACAGCTCCGCGAGGAGCGCGTCGATTTTGGTGTCGCTCATCCAGCTGCACATGTGCTTGTTGTTGAGCAGCATGACGGGCGCGTCGCCGCAAGCGCCGAAGCACTCGCCTTCCTTCAGCGTGAAAAGACCGTCGGCGGTGGTCTCGCCGAACCCGATGCCGAGCTTCTCCTTCAGATGCGCCGCCGCGCGCCCCGCTCCCTGCAGGGCGCAGGGGAGATTCGTGCACAGCGTGAGCTTGAACCTGCCGGTCGGCTCGGTGTTGTACATTTCGTAGAACGTCGCGACTTCGTACACCGCGATGGGCGGCATGCCGAGATAGTCGGCGACGAAGTCCATGGTCTCGGTCGCGAGCCAGCCCTTCTCGTCCTGCGCGACCGCGAGCGCCGCCATCACGGCCGAGCGCTTCTGGTCCGCAGGGTACTTGGCGACCTCGCGATCGATCTTCTTCAGTGCATCCGGGCTCAGCATCGCTCAGATTTCGTCGACCCAGTAGTCCAGATGGTCCTTCGCCTTCGTCATGTGGCGAAGGCCGCCTCCGAACGCCCCCACCTTGCCGGAATCGGGATATTCGCAGACCTCCGCCGGCAGCATCGTGCTGATCGACAGATAGGCGAGCTCCGCATCCGAGTCGTTCACGATCTGGTGCGCGGTTTCCGGTCCTCCGGTCGGACAGCAGATGACGTCACCGGCCCGGATCTTCCGCGTCTCGGTGCCGTAGCGCAGCGTCCCCGAGCCGCGCACGATGAAGAACATCTCCTCCTCGCCGCGGTGGCTGTGGAAGGGGCACGAGCGTTTACCCGGAGGAACAACGTCGTAGGAGTAGCCGAGATCCTTCGCGCCCAGCAGCGGACCGATGCGCACGGCCCTGCACTCGAAGGTCTCGCCGAATTTGTACTGCTTGAGCTCGAGCTGGTCGATGTTGACGACCTTCGTGTCGATAACGCTCATCGGTCGATCTCCCCGAAGACGATGTCCTGCGTTCCGATGATGGCGACGACATCGGCGATCATGTGCCCGCGCGCCATCTCGTCGAGCGCCGACAGGTGCGCAAACCCCGCCGCACGCAGCTTCAGGCGGTACGGCTTGTTGGCGCCGTCGGACACGATGTAGACGCCGAACTCACCCTTCGGGTGCTCGACCGCCGCGTACGCCTCGCCAGGAGGCACGTGCATGCCCTCGGTATAGAGCTTGAAGTGATGGATCAGCTCCTCCATGTTCGTCTTCATCTCTTCGCGCGACGGCGGCGCGATCTTGTGATTGTCGGTGATCACCGGGCCCGGGTTCTGCCGGAGCCAGGCGATGCACTGCTTGATGATCTTGTTGGCCTCGCGCATCTCCTGCACGCGCACGAGATAGCGGTCGTAGCAGTCGCCGTTGGTCCCCACCGGGATGTCGAACTCCATCCTGTCGTAGACCGCGTAGGGCTGCTTCTTGCGCAGGTCCCATGGAACGCCCGAGCCGCGCAGCATCGGTCCCGTGAAGGCCAGGGCCATCGCCCGCTCTGCCGTCACGACGCCGATGCCGACGGTGCGTTGCTTCCAGATGCGGTTGTCGGTGAGCAGCGTCTCGTAGTCGTCGACGTAGCCGGGAAAGCGGTTGGTGAAATCCTCGATGAAGTCGAGCAGGGTCCCCTGCCGGTTTTCGTTCAGGCGCTTCACGGCCTTCTCGTCGTGGATCGCCGAAGGCCGGTACTGCGGCATGCGGTCGGGCAGATCGCGATAAACCCCGCCGGGCCGGTAGTAGGCCGCGTGCAGCCGCGCTCCCGACACCGCCTCGTAGGCATCCATCAGGTCTTCGCGCTCGCGGAAGCAGTACAGAAAGGTGGTCATCGCCCCAACGTCGAGAGAGTGCGAGCCGAGCCACAGCAGGTGGTTCAGGATGCGCGTGATCTCGTCGAACATCACGCGGATGTACTGGGCGCGGATCGGTACGTCCACGCCGAGCAGCTTCTCGATCGCGAGGCAGTAAGCGTGCTCGTTCGACATCATCGAGACGTAGTCCAGCCGGTCCATGTAGGGCAGCGACTGGAGGTAGGTCTTGTACTCGGCGAGCTTCTCAGTGGCTCGATGCAGCAGACCGATGTGCGGGTCGGCCCGCTGGATCACCTCGCCGTCGAGCTCGAGCACCAGCCGCAGCACGCCGTGCGCCGCCGGGTGTTGCGGGCCAAAATTCATCGTGTAATTACGTATCTCAGCCATTTAGCTCAGACGCAGATGCATTTCGGCGCAGGCTAACTTGCGCACAGCGCAAGTTAAGCCCGGCATAGCCGGGCGGCCGAAGGCAAAATTCATCGTGTAGTTGCGGATCTCCGCCACGTATCAGCCCTTGCGGGAGCCCGCCTCTTCCGCGTAGTTCTCCTCGCGGATGATCCGTGGCGTCACCTCGCGCGGCTCGATCGACACCGGCTGATAGATGACGCGGCCCTGCTCGGGGTCGTAGCGCATCTCCACCTGCCCCGACAGCGGGAAGTCCTTGCGGAACGGATGTCCGACGAAGCCGTAGTCGGTGAGAATCCGCCGCAGGTCCGGATGGCCCTCGAAGACGATGCCGAAGAAGTCGAACGCTTCGCGCTCGTACCAGTTGGCCGACGGCCAGATGTCGACCATCGAAGGCAGCACTGGAAATTCTTCGTTCGGCGCGAATGCCCGCACGCGCAGCCGCCAGTTGTTGGCGAGCGAGAGCAGGTGATAGACCACGGCGAAGCGGCCTGCCGGCGGCGCGGGCGCGGCGGGCTCCACGGGCGTGGCGTCCGAGGCGAAATAGTCCATGTCGGTTCGCTCGCCGCCGTAAGCGGAGTAGTCCACGCCGGACAGATCGATCAGCGTCTCGAAATAGAGCTCCGGCGCGTCGCGCAGCGTGCGCATCGCGAAGCGCAGATCGGCTGCGGCGATGACGGCCGTAACCTCGCCGAGCGCGATGGTGCAGCTCTTGAGCTTTTCACCCAGCGCTACGGTCAGCGCGCCGCTCAGGGTCTCGATCCGCGTCGGCATGCCTAGCGCGCGATGGTGTTGGTGCGCCAGATCTTGTTCTGCAGCTGCAGGATGCCGTAGAGCAGCGCCTCGGCCGTCGGCGGACATCCGGGAACATAGATGTCGACGGGAACGATGCGATCGCAGCCGCGCACGACCGAATACGAGTAGTGGTAGTAGCCGCCGCCGTTGGCGCAGGAGCCCATCGAGATCACCCAGCGCGGCTCGGCCATCTGGTCGTAGACCTTGCGCAGAGCCGGCGCCATCTTGTTGCACAGCGTCCCGGCAACGATCATCACGTCGGATTGACGCGGGCTGGGCCGGAATACCACGCCGAAGCGGTCGAGGTCGTAGCGCGCCGCACCGGCGTGCATCATCTCGACCGCGCAGCACGCGAGGCCGAAGGTCATCGGCCACATCGAGCCGTTGCGCGCCCAGTTGATCAGCGCGTCGAGCGACGTCGTGACGTAGCCCTTCTCGAGGAGACCCTCAATGGGCATGCCATCGCTCCGTCGAAGTCGCTACTCCCATTCGAGCGCGCCTTTCTTCCACTCGTATACGAAGCCGATGATCAGGATCGCGAGGAAGATCATCATCGACCAGAAGCCGAAGATGCCGATGTCCGGCAGCACAACCGCCCATGGAAAGAGAAATGCGATCTCCAGGTCGAACAGGATGAAGAGGATCGCGATCAGGTAGTAGCGCACGTCGAACTTCATGCGTGCGTCCTCGAATGCCTCGAACCCGCACTCGTAGGGCGAGAGCTTCTCAGGATCGGGCCGGTTCGGCGCGACGAAGCTGCCGAGCCCGAGCAGCAGCAATCCGATGCCGACGCCCACGATGATGAAAAGCAGGATGGGGAAATACTGTTCCAGCATGTTCCGGGTGAAGCCAACTCCTCGCCGACCGCATCGCGGCCTGTGAGCCTTCGCTCGATCCTGCCCGACGCCTGCCGATTCTGTCCTGCTGTGGTGCCGACGGTGAGACTCGAACTCACACGGCTTACGCCACTGCCCCCTCAAGACAGCGTGTCTACCAATTCCACCACGTCGGCGCGGTCTGGCGCCTACTTCGGCACTTCACCAGCCTTCGACTCCGACTTGCCCGGCTCAGCCGGCGCCGCGGCCGGAGCCGCCGGCGGCGTCGCGCCCTGCGGCACCTCGCCGGCCTTGCTGTCCTTGGGCGCCGGTGCGCTCTGCGTGACGCTCTCCTTCATGAGCTCCTTGGGCGAGCCGCGGGTGCTCCCATAGTACGTGAGTCCTAGGCTTGTCATGAAGAACAGGGCGGCCAGGATCGCCGTCGTGCGGGAGAGGAAGTTCGCCGAGCCCGAGGCGCCAAAAAGGCTTCCTGACGCGCCGCTGCCAAAAGCAGCACCCATGTCGGCTCCCTTGCCATGCTGCAGCAGCACGAAGCCGACCAGCGTGGCCGCCACCAGCACGTGCACCGCCAACAACAGGTTTTCCAGGATCATTTACGCAATTCCTCGTTACTCCGCCAGTTAGGCACTGGCGATCGCCAAAAATTCAGCCGCGTCGAGCGAGGCCCCGCCCACCAGTCCCCCGTCGACATCGGGGCAGGCGAACAGCGCGCGCGCGTTGCCTGCCTTCACGCTGCCCCCGTACAGGAGCGGCACGTCCGCCACCGCGGGGCTCACCTCGCGCAGCCGTCTCCGCAACAGCCCGTGCACCGCCTGCGCCTGCTCCGGTGTTGCGTTGCGGCCGGTCCCGATCGCCCATACGGGCTCATAGGCCACGACCGCCCGCGCGAGCTTGTCACCGAGCTGCGCCACGACCGCGTCGAGCTGCCTCAACACCACCGCATCGGTCCGCCCCGCGTCGCGCTCGGCTAGCGTCTCGCCCACGCAGACGATCGGCTGCAAACCCGCCGCAAGCGCCACCGCTGCCTTCTGCGCAACAACCGCGTCGCTCTCGCCGTGCTGCGCGCGTCGCTCCGAGTGCCCAACGATCGCATAGGTGCACCCGAATTCCGCCACCATGGACGCCGAAACGTCGCCCGTGTGGGCGCCGCTCGGCCGCTCGCTCAAGTCCTGGGCGCCCCAGGCGATTGTCGATCCCGACAGTGCCGCCTGTGCCTGCCACAGGTACGGGAACGGAACGCATACCGCCAGCGATCGCCCCACCGTCGCTTTCCACCCGGCGCGCAGGTCTCCGAGCAACGCATCGTTCTGCCGCAGGCCGCCGTTCATTTTCCAGTTCCCGACGACGAGCTTGCCGCGCATGGCACACCCGAAAACCTGTGCGAAGCGCCCCGAAAGGCGCGTGCTCGATCAAAACGTCAGATTTTACCCTGCCGCGGCGTAGAGGGTCAACGCATTGCGCTGCAGCATTCGGCGCGGCTCACAGCAGCCATTCGATCGGCATGCCCTCGAGAAACTCGACCCACGCGCGCTGCCTTGCGCTCGTCCCGGGGTCGACGTCGTAGGTGATCTCGCCCGCGGGCGTGCGCTCGATCCACTCCGGGCACCGCCCGTCGCGCGCGATGCGCACTTGGTACGCGGCCTCGGGGACCTCGGCGGCAAACGCGGCAGCGATCCGTTGCGCGAGCGCCGGGCTGTCGATCACCAGCCCCATCTCGGTGTTGAGATGCGCGGAGCGCTGATCGAAGTTGAAGGAGCCCACGAACAGCCGCGCTTGATCGAGCTGGAAGGTCTTGGCGTGGAGCTGAACCGACTCGCTCGAGCCCAGCTTGCGCTTGACCTCCCCGATGCCCTCCAGCGCCGCTGAGGGTTTGATCTCGTACAGCTGCACCCCCGCTCGCAACAGGTCGCAGCGTCGTTTGGCGTAGCCCGCGTGGACGGAAGGGACGTCGGTCGCGGCGAGCGAGTTGGTGAGCACGCGAATCTTTACGCCGCCGCGCGCCAGTCCTTCGAGTGCCGCGGTACCCCCGTCGCCCGGGACGAAATACGGCGAGACGAGATCGAACGAGGTCTTCGGCTGCCCGATCGCGGGGAGCAGCTCGGACAGCAGGAGCACGTCCGTGCGACCGGCAGTGTCGAGCGTCTTCGCAGGATCGTCGCGGACGACCTGCGCGTGCGCCCACTCGAAGGGCAGCTTCCCCCCGATCAGATCGCTTACGAGCTGCGATTCGCCAAGCACGGCGACGTAGGCCCGGGCTGGCGGTTCGGCGCGGACGTCGGCGAACTTTGCTTCGAGCTTCGACGCTGCCTCGGGTCCCGGCGGACCGACGATCGACGCGGCCGGATAGGCGGACGCGCTGTTCCAGTACAGGTCGAACTCGCTCGAGACTTCGCGCACAACCGGGCCGATCGCGAGCACGTCGAGATCGGCGAAGGCGACGCCCGTGCCGGCAGCGAAGTATTCGTTGCCGATGTTGCGCCCGCCGACGATGGCGGCCTGATTATCCGCCGTGAACGACTTGTTGTGCATGCGCCGGTTCACGCGCGCGAAGTCGGTCATGAAGTCGAGCAGCCGGGCGTTGCGCTGGAGCAGCGGGTTGTACAGGCGCACTTCGACGTTCGGCCGCGCGGCGAGCGTCGCGATCGTTTCGTCGAGACCCTTGGTGTTCGCATCGTCGAGCAGGATGCGCACGCGCACACCGCGCCCGGCCGCCCGCCACATCGCCTCGTAGAGCAGGTAACCGGTCTCGTCGCCGTGCCAGACGTAGTACTGCACGTCGAGCGATTTCTCTGCCGCACCCGCGAGCAGCACGCGCGCCGCGAAGGCATCGGTCGGCACGGATAGCGGATGTATGCCCGACTTGCCGGGATGCGAGACGACCTCGGCGCCGACCGCTCGCCCGAGGCGAGTCGCGCCGGTATCGGTCAACGCCGTAGTGACGCTTCGCCCCTCGAGGGAGGGGAGGCTCGCGCAGGCGGCGAGCAACGACAGCAGCGAGGCGACGAGCCACGCGCGGGCGAGCGCGGAGAGAGCGCGGCGCGAAGTTCGAAAAGCCGCGACGATCACAAGCGCCCTCGCACGTATCCGGCAAGCGCCTCGAGCAACCGGTGCAAATGCGCCTGCAAGCTCGCGAAGCCTGCGTGCTTCTCGAGCGTCGCCTCGTCGAGGTAGAGGCGCCGATTGACTTCGATCTGGAGGCTGTGCCGGCGTTCGCGCGGGCGCCCGTGCAACCGGACGAGCTCGACGCCCTTGTACGGATCGTTGATGGCGACGTGGTAGCCCATGCCGCGCAGCGTGCCGGCCACGAATGCGGTGAGCTCCGGCTCGCAGGTCGTGCCGTCGCGATCACCCAGCACGAAATCTGCACGCGGCCGCCCGGGATCGTCCGACATCACGTCGCCGACCGCCGGCATCGAGTGGCAGTCGAGGTGCCAGACTGCGCCGAAGCGCAGGTAGCGCTCGTCGATCGCCTGCGCAACAGCGGCGTGATACGGCTCGTAGCAGGTGGCGATGCGCTGCTCGACCTCGGCGACCGACAGCGGGCGCGCATACATTGGCACTCCGCCGTGCGCCAGCCTCCAGACGAGACCGATCCCGAGCTCGGTCTTGCGCGACGGTGTCACCGGCCCGGGCCAGGGCGCATCGAGCAGCGCCGTGTCGATGTCGACGAGGCTGCGGTTCGGGTCGATGTACGCGCGCGGAAAGAGCGCCTCGACGAGCGTGGCGCCCATCGTCGGCGCGGCGGCGTAGAGCTCGTCGACATAGCTGTCCTCAGCCTGCCGCACGACGTCGCGCGGCGGCAGGTGAGCGAAGTCGGAGGGATAGTCCTTCCCGCTGTGCGGCGAATCGAGAACCAGCGGCAGCGGTTCTTCGTGCGGATCGTGCCGGCGAAAGGCCTGCATCGGCTCAGCCCTCCGGCTCGTTGAGAAAGCAGGCGGACATCCGGCCGGGTGCGATCTCGCGCAGCTCCGGCGCGCGCTCCCGGCAGCGCGGCATCGCATGCGGGCAGCGCGGATGGAAATGGCAGCCCGCGGGCGGCGCGAGAGGCGACGGGATCTCCCCGCGGATCGGCACGAAGCTCCGCTTTCGCGGCTCGACCGTGCCCGCTTCCGCGAGCAGCGCCTGCGTGTACGGATGATTCGGAGCTGCGAACAGCTCGTCCGCGAGGCCGGATTCGACGATCCGTCCCAGGTACATGATCAGCACGCGGTCACTGATGTGGCGCACCACGCCGAGGTCGTGGCTGATGAACAGGTAGGTAAGATTCAGTGCCGCCCTCAGGTCCATGAGCAGGTTGAGCACCTGCGCCTGGATCGACACGTCGAGCGCCGCCAGCGGCTCGTCGCAGACGAGGAACTCCGGCTTGACGGCAAGCGCGCGGGCGATTCCGATGCGCGCACGCTGGCCGCCGGAGAACTGATGCGGAAAGCGGCGCATGAGCGTCGGATCGAGACCCACGCGGTTGAGCTGCAGTCCGACGTACTCGATCTGCTGGCGCCGTCCGATGAGCCCGTGCACGACCGGCGCTTCGCCGACGATGTCGAGCACGCGCATGCGCGGGTTGAGCGACGCGTGAGGATCCTGGAAGATCATCTGCAGCTTGAGCTGCTGTTCGCGGCTCGTCGGGCCATCGAGCGCCTCGAGCGGCGCACCGCGCCACAGGCGCTCGCCCTCGGAGGGCGCGAGCAGCCCCACCGCCAGCCTGCCGAGCGTGGACTTGCCGCAGCCGGATTCGCCGACCAGGCCGACCGCTTCGCCCTCCGCGATCACCACATCGACGCGATCCACCGCGTGCACGACCTCTTCGCCCCGGGCGACCGCCAGCCTGGCGAGGCGCTCGGTCACGTCCAGCGGCCTGACGAATCGCTTCGACACGCCACGAAGTTCGAGCAGTGCGGCGGTTTGGGCCGGACGGTTCATGAAGTCGGCAACAGCGGATTGAAGCAGCGCAGGCTGCGTCCGCTTGTGCCGAACGGACGCGTCTCGGGAGTCTGCGCGCACTCCGCGGTTGCGTACGAGCAGCGCGGGCGGAACGGACACCCGGCTGACAGCTCGAGCGGCGAGGGCATCATCCCCGGAATCTGGCGCAGCTTCTCGTGTGCGCGAGCGCTGCCCGGTATCGAGTCGAGCAGCCCGCGTGTATATGGATGGCCCGGCGCGGAGAGGATTTCCGCGGTCGTGCCCTCCTCCACGATCCTCCCCGCGTACATCACGCATACGCGATCGGCAAGGCCGGCGATCACCGAGAGGTCGTGGGTGATCCAGATCAGCGCCACGCCGCTTGCCTGGGTGAGCTTCTGCATCTCATAGAGGATCTGGGCCTGGATCGTCACGTCGAGTGCAGTCGTCGGCTCATCGGCGATGATGAGATCGGGCTGGTTCAAAAGCGCGATCGCTATGGCGACCCGCTGGCGCATGCCTCCCGAGAGTTGATGCGGATACGCGCGCAGGCGCGCGGCCGGCGAGGCGATCCCGACGCGCGAGAGCGTCTCCTCAGCGCGCTCGAGGGCGGCTGCGCGCGACACGCGCTCGTGGGCGAGGATCGCTTCCACCATCTGCGTGTCGATGCGCAGCACGGGGTTCAGGGTCATCATCGGATCCTGGAAGATCATCGCCACGCGGTTGCCGCGCAGCTGCCGCAGCTGCTCGCCGGGGAGCGCAGTGAGGTGTATCCCGTCGAGGATGATGCTGCCCGCGACGACGCGCCCCGGCGGATCGACCAGCCCCATGATCGAGTAGCCGGTCATGGATTTGCCCGATCCCGACTCGCCGACGAGCCCCAGCACCTCCCCCGCCGCGACCTCGAAGGTGACGTCGTCGACGGCTTTCACCACGCCCTCGCGGGTGAAGAAGTGCGTGCGCAGCCCGGTGACCGTCAGCAGCGCGCTCATGGAGTGCTCATCGCTGCAACCTCGGGTTGAGCACGTCGCGCAGGTGGTCGGCGACAAGATTGATGCTGAGGATGGTCGCGAGCAACGCAAGCCCGGGGAAGAAGCTGATCCAGTATTTCCCGGAGAGAAGGTACTGGTAGCCGTTGGCGATCAGCAGACCGAGCGAAGGCTCCGTGATCGGCAGGCCGAGGCCGAGGAATGAAAGCGTGGCTTCCAGCGTGATCGCAGCGGCGACCTGCACGGTTGCCACGACCATGATGGGCGGCAGGCAGTTCGGCAGCAGGTGGCGCAGCGCGATGCGCAGCGGGGGTAGCGCAAGGCAGCGCGCCGCCTCGATGTACTCCTTGCGCTTCTCGACCAGCGCCGCGCTGCGCACCGTGCGCGCGTAATACGCCCACTGCACGGTAACCAGAGCGGTGATGATCTTGAGCGTTCCCTGTCCGAGCACCGCGAGCAGGATCAGCGCGATGAGGATCGCGGGGAACGAGAGCTGGATGTCGGCGAAGCGCATGACGAGCGCGTCGGTGCGCCCGCCGAAATATGCCGCCGCCAGGCCCAGCGTGAGGCCGATCGCGAGCGCCGCCAGGGTGCTCGTCACGCCGACCGACAGGCTGATGCGCAACCCGTAAAGGATCGCGGAGAGCATGTCGCGCCCCTGATCGTCGGTGCCGAGCCAGAAGGTCCAGCCCGCGGCCGACTTCGACCCCGGAGGCAGGCGTGCGTCCATGATGTCGAGCTGCGCGAGATCGTAGGGGTTCTGCGGCGAGATGAGCGGGGCGCAGAGCGCCGCGACCGCGATGACGGCTAGCAGCGTCAGCCCGAACGCGGCGAGCGGGCTGACGAGGAAGTCCCCCGCGATGCGCCGGAGCGGCGCCTCTTCGCTAGCCATCGTCTAGGCCTTCGCTTCGGCCAGTCGCACGCGCGGATCGAGCGCGGAGTACAGAATGTCCACCGCCAGGTTGATGACGATGAACATCAGCACCGTGACGAGGAGATAGGCGACGATGATCGGCCGGTCGAGCAGGTTGATCGAGTCGATCAGCAGCTTGCCCATACCGGGCCAGGCGAAGATCGTCTCGGTGACGATCGCAAACGCGATCACGGAGCCGAACTCGAGGCCGATCACCGTGACAATGGGGATCATGATGTTGCGCAGCACGTGCACGCCGATGATGCGGGCGTTGCTGAGCCCCTTGGCGCGCGCGAATTTCACATAGTCCTGCAGCAGCGCTTCACGCGTGCCGGCGCGCGTGAGCCGGATCAGCAGCGCGAGCTTGAACAGGGCGAGATTGGTCGCCGGCAGGATGAGGTGGCGCCAGCCCTCGAGCGAAAGGAAGCTGACCGGCACCCCGAGGAGGAGCCTTGTCGGGCCGCGGCCGCTCGCGGGCAGCCAGCCCAGCATCACTGAGAAGACCATGATCAGCATCAGCCCCACCCAGAAGGTCGGCAGCGAGAAGCCGAGAATCGAGCCGGCCATGATGGTGTGCCCTGCCGCGCCATGCGGCCGCAATCCGGCCCACAGCCCGAGCGGGATGCCCAGCGCGACGGCGATCAGCATCGCCGCGAGAGCGAGCTCGAGCGTGGCGGGCATGCGTTCGAGGATCAGCCCGAGCGCGGAGGTGCCGTGCACGAAGGAACGGCCAAGATCGCCGTGAAGGGCCCCGGAGAGGAACGCGAAGTACTGCGTCCAGAGCGGCTTGTCGAGCCCCAGCGCGGCGATCGCGTGCTCGCGCTCCAGCTGGTCGGCCTGGGGGTTGATGAGAATGTCGACCGGATTGCCGATCGCGTAGACGCCGGCGAACACGAGCAGCGACATCACGAACAGCACGAGCAGAGCCTGCAGGCTGCGGCGGATGACGAACAGCAGCATGGTGGCGGCTATTGTACCCGCCGAGGTGATTCCTCCGGCGCCGCGCGAAGAGTGTTGCGAAGCGTTTCAATTAACGCACTGTCGCTTTAAACTACCCTTCCGGGCGTCCGAATGCAGGCTGAACGTCTCCCCGGATATGCCAATGCGCGCCAAATTCCTGCTTCCGTCGTCAGCCGCCATTGCCTTCGCGCCGTCTTCTTCAGCGCTCGCGGGCAGCATCACCCTGTTCGAGCAACAGAACTTCCAGGGCCGCAGCTTGCCCCGGGCCAATATCCGCAGCTGCCGCCGCAGATCAGCGGCAAGATCTCGTCCGGCCGTCCCGTCAACTAGACTTCGCTGGGCACCGACTTCCTGACATGCCTTTGGTCGACGACATCGCCGGACTGCGCCGGATCCTCACCCGATCGCGCACGATCGCGGTCGTCGGGCTCTCGCAGCACTGGTACCGGCCGAGCTATTTCGCGGCCAAGTACATGCGCGACTACGGGTATCGCATCGTTCCCGTGAACCCGGCGTATGACGAGGTGCTGGGCGAGCGCTGCTATCCGGACCTGCGCGCTGCGCGCGAGGGTGCCGGCGTGCCGATCGACATCGTCGACTGCTTCCGCAAGAGCGAGGACATTCCGCCGATCGCGCGCGACGCAGTGGCGATCGGCGCCAAAGTGCTGTGGATGCAGCTCGGCATCCGCAACGAGGAGGCGGCGAAGATCGCTACGGACGCCGGTCTCGACGTCGTCATGAACCGTTGCGTGAAGATCGAGCGCGCCAGGCTGCTGGGCGGCCTCAACTGGGCGGGCGTGAACACCGGCGTGATCTCGGCGAAGCGTCCAGCCTGAGACGGAATCGATCGTGCCCGACCGCAAATACGGCTTCGACACGCTCTGCCTGCACGCCGGGCACATTCCCGACGCGGCGACCGGCGCGCGCGCCCTGCCCATCTACCAGACGACATCCTTCGTCTTCGACAGCGCGGATCACGCGGCGAGCCTTTTCAATCTGCAGACCTTCGGCAACGTCTACTCGCGGATTTCCAATCCGACCGTTTCTGCGCTCGAGGAGCGGGTCGCGGCACTCGAAGGCGGGCGTGCCGCGCTCGCCGCTGCGACCGGCATGGCCGCGCAGATGACCGCGCTGCTCACGCTCGCGCGGCAGGGCGATCACCTGGTCGCCTCGCGCACGCTCTACGGGGGAACGTACACTCAGTTCGCGGTCACCTTCGCCGATTTCGGCGTCGAGGTCTCGTTCGTCGATCCGGACGAGCCGGAGAATTTTCGACGCGCGGTCAAGCCGAATACGAAGGCCATCTACTGCGAGACCATCGGCAATCCACAGCTCAATGTGCCCGACCTCGGCGCGCTCGCCGAGATCGCCCGTGCCGCGGGCATTCCGCTCGTGGTCGACAACACGCTCGCCTCGCCGTATCTGTGTCGCCCCATCGAGTTCGGCGCCGACATCGTCATTCACTCGGCGACCAAGTATCTGGGCGGTCACGGCACGACGATGGGCGGGGTCCTGGTCGAGTCCGGCCGCTTCGACTGGGGCAACGGCAAGTTTCCGCAGATGACGACTCCGTCGCGCGGCTACCACGGCGTCATCTTCCACGAGACGTTCGGCGATTTCGGCTTCACCATGAAGGCGCGCATGGAGACGATGCGCACGCTCGGCGCCACGCTCTCGCCGTTTTCCGCCTTCCTGCTGCTGCAGGGCATCGAGACCCTGCACCTGCGCATGCCGAGGCACTGCGAGTCGGCGCTCGCGGTGGCGCGCCATCTCGCGCAGCATCCGCGCGTCGAATGGGTGAACTATCCGCTGCTCGAAGGCAACCGCTACGAACCGCTCGCGCGGCGCTATCTCCCGCGCGGGGCGGGCGGGATTCTCACCTTCGGCATCAAGGGCGGCGCAGCCGCCGGCGAGCGCTTCATCGAGGCCGTGCAGTTCCTGTCGCATCTCGCCAACGTCGGCGACGCGAAGACGCTCGTCATCCACCCCGCTTCGACCACGCATCGCCAGCTCGACGAGGCCGAGCAGCGCGCAGCGGGCGTGCTGCCGGAGATGATCCGCCTGTCGATCGGGCTGGAAAGTCTCGATGATATTCTGTGGGATATCGACCAGGCGCTCGACGCCGTGGCGAAATGAGCCTATGAGCACGCCGTCGCGCTACCCGTCGATCGCCTGGCCCTGGGTTGGCCTGCTGCTTTGCGCGGCGCTGCTCGGCCAGGAATATCTGCTGGCGGCCACCGGACCGAACGCCGAATTGATGGCGTATCGCGTGACGCTGATGGCGGTCGGGCTGACATCGCTCGCGCTGATCGTGCTGCCGCCGCGGCGGGTCGGTTACGCACTTGCGCTTCTCGTTTGCGTCGGCGTACTCGCGTGGGCTTACTACCTGCAATACGGCATGGACCTCGAGCCCTGCCCGCTGTGCATCATCCAGCGCGTCGCGTTCGCGGCGATGGGTGTCGTGTTCCTGCTCGCCGTGTTTCACAATCCCGGCCGCTTCGGCGCCGCGGTCTACGCGGTGCTCCAGCTCGCGATAGGCGGCTTCGGCGCGGGGGTGGCCGTGCGCCAGGTCTGGCTGCAGTCGCTGTCGAAAGGCGAGGTCCCCGCCTGCGGGATGAGCCTCGATTACATGCTCGACACGCTGCCGCTGACCGAGACCATTCGCAAGGTCTTCGAGGGTAGCGGCGAGTGCGCGGAGAAGGCATGGACATTTCTGCACCTCTCCGTCGCCGGCTGGGCGCTGGTATTCTTCATTGCGCTGGTCGTGGTGAGCTTCGCGCTGATTCGGCGCGACTGATCGCTTCCCGCGCCTCGGTTCATATGGGCGCCCCGATTCGGGGCGCCCACTGAGTCCACGGATACGGCTAGCCTGCTGGAGTCCTTACTGACCGGGACCTTTGCTCGCCGCCTCCGCTTGCTCCATCTTTTTCGCCATCTCGGCTTTGACGGCGTCGAGATTGAAGCTCGCACCCCGCTGCATCGGCGGGTACTCGAGGAAGGTCTGGATTTCCTTGGCAATCAACTGCTGGACGAATACGAAGCGCCAGAACTGGTATTTGAACCAATCGAAGTATTGCTGCGCCCCATCTTTCGTTCCATTGTTCGGCCAGCCCGTGCGCTCGAACGGATCCAGGCGCAGGTTGGTGATGTACGGCACGTCCGGATGGGTCTTGTCGCCCAGCCAGCCGTTCGGCTGATCGATGAACCGGTACTTGTAGTCGTCGATGCGCACCGCGCCGATCGTGCTTTCTCCAAGGTAGAAGATCTCATGCCGTGCTGACGGGCCCTTGCCGGTGATAGCGGCCATCTGGTTGTAGCCGTCCAGATGATTCTTGTAGGTCCGGTCGCCGATCGTCTTGCCCTTCAGCAACTCTTCGGTGATGTTCGGATTTCCGGCCGCCGCGACGAAAGTGGGTAGCCAGTCCATTCCGGAGAAGATGCCATTCTGCACCGAGTCCGCCGGCACATGGCCGGGCCAGCGCAGGAGGCATGGAACGCGGAAGCCGCCTTCGAGGACAGTTCCCTTGGACTGCGCGAACGGCGTCTGCCCGCCATCGGGCCAGGTGAATACTTCGGTGCCGTTGTCAGTGGTGAAGACGACGATCGTGTTGTCGTCGACGCCCATGTCCTTCAATTTCTTCATCACCAGCCCGACGTCGTCATCGAGCTGAGCCATGCCGGCTTCTTCTTCCGACCAACCGTTCTCCGCGTTGCGCATCGCCTCGTACTTCGGAGAGAGGTGCGTGACGATGTGCATGCGCGTCGGGTTGAGCCAGACGAAGAACGGCTTGCCGTCCTTCTGCGCCTTGTCCATGAATTGGATGGCGAGGTCGCGAATCTCGTCGTCCACGGTTTCCATCCGTTTCGGATAGAGCGGGCCAGCGTCCTCGATCCGCTGCTTGCCGATCTTGCCCCAGCGCGGCATCTCGGTCGGGTCATCCCTGTCGGTCGCCCAGCTGTGAACCATGTTGCGGGGGCCGACGACATTCAGCAGGTTCTGCGGATAGTTGGGATGCGCCGGGTCTTCCATCGCATCGAGGTGATACAAATAGCCGAAGAATTCGTCGAAGCCGTGTACGGTCGGCAGGAACTCGTTCTTGTCGCCAAGGTGGTTCTTGCCGAACTGGCCAGTCGCATAGCCCATGGACTTGAGCACCGTGGCAATGGTCACGGCTTCGGCCGGCAAGCCGATCGATGCGCCAGCCTGGCCGACCGTCGTCATGCCCGTGCGGATCGGAAGCTCGCCGGTGATGAAGTTCGCGCGACCCGCCGTGCAGCTCGCCTCGGCGTAGTAGTCGGTGAACAGCATGCCCTCCTTGGCGATCTTGTCGAGGTTCGGCGTGCGACCCGCCATCATGCCGCGGTGATACGCGCCGATGTTCCACATGCCGATGTCGTCGCCCATGATGACGACGATGTTGGGCTGCTTGCCCTGGGCCCACGCTGAAGCTGCCGCAAACAGTGTGACCCCGAGCGCAGCTACGGAAATCGAGAGCAGTTTTCGCGGATTCATGTCGGTGCTTTTCCTAGTCAGAACAAGAGAGTTGACACAACGGATCAGCGCAATAACCACACCGGGCGCAAAGGAACCACTAGAGGACAGCCAGCGGCCCAGCGCCGGTTGTGCACTGGTTTGTGAGCGGAGGGTTGATCTACATCAGACGGGAGTGGTCAGGCCCACTTCATCGCACGCAGAGCGGCGACCAGCTCGGGTCGCATGATCCACTCGAAATTACCATCTCCCGCCTCGCCGGGGCTGTCGCGAGCCGTCGAGAGAGTAAACCACCAGCAAGGCACGCCTTTTCCCTTTTGTGGCGGCGCATACCCCAGCTTGTCGGCGACGGCGCGAGCCAGCGTCCCATACTGCAGGCGAGCCGCAGCGAAGTTCTTGAAGGCGAGCCGATCCGCCAGCTGCAATGCCGAAATCGTGCACTCGGGCGCGCGACATTGCGCTTGAAGCATTTGCAGCTGGGTCGGGGAGATCCCGCTCCAGTCTCGTACCGCAAGCAGCGCGGCTTTGAACTGCTCGGTCGTGGCTATCGGTGCCGCGTCTATGTAAATAGCATTCATCGAAGACAATCCGCGCCGGTGGGCGCATGGCTTACAGGGATCAAGTGTACGCTAGTCGGATCGACGTGACGGTCCGGGAGGCAGTCTTTGTGTCATGATGCGACCTCTGACACCCGGAGTACCGCATGCATCTCGTCCCGACTCCTTTTCGACACCAGGCCTCTCCCGCTCTGCGCGACCGATTCCTGATAGCCCTGGATCAGCGCGATGAGGCTGCGATTCGAGCGACCGTGCGCGATCTTCTGGGCTGTGGCAATTCCCTGCCTACGATGACCTGCATTCTGCTTGGATTGCCAGCCGGCAGCACCTATGGCGATGCCGCCGAGACGATAACGAAGGCGCAGCGCGATTGTCCCGACGCTGCCTGAGCGAGCAATTACCGGCTGTTCCTACTCGTTCGGCTCGGCCGCTCGCGCCGTATCTCCTTGACGCACCTGCGGAATGCGTGTACAAGAGTCGAGCAGGTTCCTCAAGCGAAAACTTTCGGTCGTCGTAGCCGCCTCGGCGGTACCCCTCTGATCTTCTCCTTGAAGTCCCGCGGTCGGGCGAGGCCCGGCTTTATATTTCATCGGAGATTCAGATATGAGTACAACAGGTACAGTTAAGTGGTTTAACGACGGTAAGGGTTTCGGCTTCATCACGCCGGACAACGGCAGCAAAGACGTGTTCGCGCACTTCTCTGCGATTCAGGGCGATGGCAGTCACAAGACGCTGCGCGAGAACCAGAAGGTGTCGTTCGACGTCACGCAGGGTCCGAAAGGCGCTCAAGCCGCAAACATCAGGCCGCTAGACTAAGAAGTCCGCCTGAAAACCTGGCGCCGCCCACCGGCGGCGTCACGGCCTCACAAGCCGCTGCCCCAGCGGTTTTGCCACGCCGCGCCGATCAAGTCGTAGTTACCGTTGCGCGTCGGCCGCCTGCGTCGACTCGCCTCGCGATCCCCGCGCTGCGCGCGGGGCCCCTCCTCGCTTCTCGCGCGCGCGGCCTAATTTGTCCGCTCTACGTTAACTGAACCTTTGCGTGTCGGCCGCCTGCGTCGACTCGCCTCGCGCGATCCCCGCGCTACGCGCGGGGCCCCTCGCTGCGGGCTCGCGCCGCTACTTCGGCGCCATCCTTATCGCGCCGTCGAGGCGGATCACCTCGCCGTTGAGCATTTCGTTGCGGATGATCTCGCCGACCAGGGAAGCGTATTCCGGCGGGCGGCCGAGCCGCGGCGGAAACGGGACCATCTTGCCGAGCGATTCCTGGATGTCCTTCGGGATCTCGCCGACCATCGGCGTCTCGAAGAGCCCCGGCGCGATTGTCATCACGCGGATGCCGAAGCGCGCGAGCTCGCGCGCGATCGGCAGCGTCATCCCGACGAGCCCCGCCTTCGATGCGCTGTACGCCGGTTGGCCGATCTGACCGTCGAAAGCTGCCACCGAAGCCGTAAACACGATCACGCCGCGCTCGCCCTCGACGTTGGGCGCGTTCTTGTTCATCGCCTCCGCCGCGAGGCGCGTCATGTTGAACGAGCCGTTGAGATTGATGTTGACCACCCGCACGAAGCTCGCCAGCGCGTGCGGGCCTTCCTTGCCGAGGACTCTCTCGCCGTGCACGACGCCGGCGCAGTTGATCAGTCCGTGGAGTGCGCCGAAGGTGCCGAGCGCCGCTGCCACGGCCGTCTTTCCGCTCACCTCATCGGTGACATCGGTGCGAACGAACTTCGCCGCGGCGCCCAGCTCCTTGACCAGCGTCGCCCCCTCCTGTTCTTTCAAATCCGCGATGACGATCTTGCCGCCAGCCGCGGCGAGCATGCGCGCCGTCGCTGCGCCGAGCCCGGACGCCCCGCCCGTCACGAGAAATACGCTGCTGCCTATCTGCATTGCCTCAGCTCCCCTTCCGACTCAAAGAATGCGATTGAACCACAGCACCGAGAGCAGCGCCGCGGCGAGAGCGAGAATCGCCGCGCCGGCGGTCACCAGCGCGGTGATCTCCGTCTCCTTCTTCTCCAGAGAAACGCGCGTGTTCAGTGCCTCATAGACTTTCTTCAGATCGTTCGCCGTGCCGGCGTAGAAATATTCGCCGCGGGTCAGGTTGGCGATCGTCTTCAGCGTCTCTTCATCCAAGCGCACGCGCATCGACCAGCCCTCGGCACCGATGATCTCGCCGGCCTGCGTGCCGATGCCAACCGTGTAGACGCGGATGCCGCGGTCGGCGGCCATGCGTGCCGCCTCGATCGGATCCGGCCCCGTCGTCGTCTGTCCGTCCGTGAGCAGGATGATCGCCGCCGAGCCGAACGATCCGGGCTCGACCGGCTTCTCGTCCGCCTTGCCCGTCTTGTCCTGCTCGCGCCCCGGCGCAAGCGGCGCGCTGCGACGCGCGGTCTCGCCGCGAGGGTTCCAGGAGCGCAGGTCGAATTCCACGTCGGGAAAGATCGTCTTCAGCGAGACGAGAATCCCGCTTCCGACCGCGGTGCCGCGCTGCAGCTGAAAGCGGTCGATCGCGGCGAGGATCTCCTCGCGGTTCTGGGTGGGTGGCTGCACCACCGACGCCGTCGCGGCGAAGGACACGACGCCGATGCGCGCGCGCGAAGGCTGGTCGGCGACGAAGGCACGCGCAGCCGCCTGCGCCGCGGCCAGACGGTTCGGCTGCACGTCGGTCGCGCGCATGCTGCCCGAGACGTCCATGGCCAGGATGATCGTCTCGCGCTGCGACGGGAGCATGATCACCGCAGCGGGCCGAGCCATCGCCACGATCATCGTCGCGAGCGCGAGCAGGAAAAGGAGCGGCGGCACATGGCGACGGAGCCGCTGCCCTGCGCCCATCGCGTCTCTGACCATGGAGAGACTCGCATAGGCCAGAGCCTCCTTTTTCTTCCGCCGCAGCAGCACGAAGTAAACCGCAACCAGCAGCGGCACGACGAGCAGCAACCACAGCAGCTCAGGCCACAGGAAGGTCACTGCTCGGCTCCAGGTGCCGCGGCAGGCCGCCGCCGGAGAGCTGACTGCGCCGCTTGCGCAGATCGGCAAAGCGCATCACGGCGTCGACGAGATCGTCCTCGGTCGACAGTTCCAGCGCGTCGACGCCCGCCTGGCGGAAGGCGGTGCGCAATTCCCGCTCGCGCCGCTCTGCCGCGCGGGCGAAGCGGTTGCGAAAGCCGCGATCATGGGTGTCGACGAAGAGCTGCTCGCCGGTTTCCGCGTCCTGCATCACGACCAGTCCCAGGTCCGGAAGCCGCATTTCCAGGGGATCGAACAGACGCACCGCCACGACCTCGTGGCGCAGCGCGGTGCGGGCGAGCGACTCCGCCCATCCCGGCGCGCTCACGAAATCGGAGACCACGAATACGAGCGACCGGCGTGACATGACGGGAAATGCCGTATCGAGCAGGTCCTTGAGCCGGGTCGCGCTCCCGCCCGTGCGCTCCGGGCGCGTGAGCATCAGATGCAGCAGCTCCAGCACGTGGCGCCGCCCGCCGCGAGCCGGTAGCACGGCGTCCACATGGTCGCCGTAGAAGAGCGCGCCCACCCGGTTGCCGTGACGGGAGAGCAGACGTGCGAGCACCGTCGCGAACTCGATCGATACGCTCCGCTTGCGCACATCGCGCGAGCCGAAGTCGGTGGATGGGCTCAGATCGAGCAGAAACCAGGCGGTGACGTCGCGGTCTTCGTTGTATTCGCGCACGTACGGCGTGTCGAGGCGTGCCGTGACGTTCCAGTCGATGTAGCGAACGTCATCGTGATACTGGTATTCGCGCAGGTCGGCAAGGTCGAGGCCGAAGCCGCGGAACAGCGTGCGGTAGTCGCCGTGCAGCAGTCCGTCCAGACGGCGGATCACCGTCCACTCGAGCCGCCGCAGGATGAACTCAGGATTGCGCCGCGACTCGGACATGCGCGTCGAGGGGCTTCTCGGGGGCCCGCACGTGCTGCATGACGCGCTCGAGGAGCGTATCGGGCGTCTGCCCTTCGGCGAGCGCCTCGTAGGTGAGCACGAGGCGGTGGCGCAGCACGTCGGGCGCGAGATCGATGACGTCCTCCGGCAGCAGGTAATCGCGCCCGCGCAGGTAGGCGAGCGCGCGCGCCGCCTCGATCAGGTGGATCGACGCGCGCGGGCTTGCACCGAAGGCGATGAAGCGCGACAGGTCGCGGATGCCGTAGCGCTCGGGGTGGCGCGTGGCGTTCGCCAGCCGGACTGCGTACTGGATCAGCGCTGGATCCACGTAGCCGCTGCGGCATTCCTGCTGCAGCGCGGAGAGCTGCTCCGTGCTCGCCACCGCGACAACGTCCTGCGCACTGCCGGTGACACGCTCCACGATCACGAACTCCTGCTCCTCGCTCGGGTAGCCCACCAGCACCTTCATCATGAAGCGGTCGACCTGAGCTTCGGGCAGTGGATAGGTTCCCTCGGTCTCGATCGGATTCTGCGTGGCCATGACCAGGAACGGCTCGGGCACGCGGTAGGTCTGGCCCGCGATCGTGACCTGATATTCCTGCATCACCTCGAGCAGCGCGCTCTGCACTTTCGCAGGAGCGCGGTTGATCTCGTCGGCCAGCAGCAGATTGGTGAACACCGGCCCGAGCGAGGTCGCGAACTCGCCGGTCTTCTGGTTGTAGATACGCGTGCCGACGAGGTCAGCGGGAACGAGGTCCGGCGTGAACTGGATGCGCCTGAAGGCTCCACGTATCGTCTTGGCCAGTGTCTTCACGGTCAGGGTCTTGGCGAGCCCGGGGACGCCCTCGACCAGCAGGTGGCCCTGCGCCAGGATCGCGACGAGCACTCGCTCGAGAAAATGATCCTGCCCGACGACCACTTTCTTCACCTCGTACAGAACCCGCTCCATCAGCGCGGAATGCTTGGCGCGGCCGATCTCTGTGTCGTTCATGGTTTCCTTGGCGTTTTGCAATTCAGAACGGCGACAACCCGATCGCCATCGCCGCATTCTCGATCGGCACCGCGAAGCCGATGCCGATGAACACCCGCTGCTCGGTCGGATTCATGATCCCTGTCACGATGCCAACAACTTCGCCGTCGGCGGTCACCAGCGGACCGCCCGAGCTTCCTGGGTTGGCAGCCGCATCGAACTGAATGAGGTTCGCGAGCGCGCGCTTGCCGTCCGCAGAAACGTAGGTGCGGCCGAGGCCGGAGACCACGCCGGCCGTGGCCGATGGGCCGATACCGAACGGAAATCCGACGGCGACGACCAGGTCACCCGGGGCCAGGTCGCGCGTGGAGCGCAGCGTCGCCGGCACCAGGTCGTCGGGCAGCGTCCTCGCCTTGATCACAGCGAGATCGTTCTCGGGCTGCACTCCGATCACGTCGGCTTCCGCTTCCGTCCCGTCTTCGAACACGACCCCGACGCGATCGGCACCTGCGACCACGTGCAGGTTGGTCAGGATGATGCCCTTGTCGACGATGACAACGCCCGTGCCCACGCTGCGCTCGATGTCCTTCTCGTCTTCCGCGTCTTCGTTCTTCCGTGCGAGCTGGCGCACGCGCACGACGGAAGGCCGAATGGTCTCGTAGGCGCGGGCGGCCGCTGAGGGCAGCGTCGTCTTTTCCAGCGTGTGCAGGACGGCAGAGTCGATGTCGTCCTGAGTGAGCGCGCGCGGCACGGGGTAGAGACGTCCGTGCAGGAACACCACGGCACTTGCGATCAGGACGATCGCTGCCAGCCACAGCGCTCGCTGATGGCGCCTGAGCGCGGCCCGCCAGCGCGAGACGACCGCGGCGGGCGGCACGCTGGGCTGCGCGGGTGCGGGGATCGGCGCCCGCGGCGGGGCCGCCCGCGCCGGCCTGGAACTGCTGTACAGCGTTGATCTTCCCATGCGTCACTCGTCAGACGTCGACGTTGCGACGCCGGCGCTGCACTCACAGTATGAACCAGTCGCCGCGATTTCGCATCGCCGCGCGTCAGGCTAACGCGGCCACAGCCAGCCGAAGGCGCCCGCCGTCAGCAATCCGTAGATCAATCCGTCGATGGTTATGCGCACGGTAGTCGCCCAGGAGCGGTGGTACCAGATCGACATCTGCCAGAGTGCGAGCGAATAGCCGATGAACGCCACGACGCCGGCAACCTGGAACACGTGCAGATACTCCGTCCCGGCGGGCAGCGAGGCCGCGGTAACGTACGCGGCGAAGAAACTGACGACCACCGAGTAGATGAACCACTGCGTCAGGCTTCGCCCCATCGAGAACGGTCCGTTCGGCATGACCGTGAAGACCATCACCGGGCCCTTCTTAAGCTTGTCCTGGAACTGTGCCGATTTCATTTCAGCCATGTCCGCCGCATGAGGCATCACGTAGTCGCCGGGCGGGATCGCGAAGGGGCGCAGCGAGTCCATGACCTTCTGCTCGTTCGGCGCGGTGACGTAGTCATTCTTGTGCCATGGCGTGGCCATGTGAATGATCGAGCTGGCGACAAACACGAGCACGGCTGAGAGCAGTATCGGGAACCAGAGCGAGTAGAGCGCGACCATGACGTCCTCCTAGGATTTGATGGGCTCTTCTGAGTCGATTCGGCTGCCGCCGCTCCACGATAGTGCGGTTCCGCTGCAGCCCTGCGAAAACCCTTCACGCGGATGGCCGCGGTGGCTCGTCCATCTGCTCGATCAATCTGCCCATGGCGCGGTCGAACAACGGAACCGCTTCGACCGCGAGCTGCGCGCGGCCGCTGCGAAACGCTTCGGCGAGGCTCTCCGGCGAGTGGACAAAGGCGGTGCTGCCGTCCCGGTGACAGAAGAGCAGCCGCTGGCGCTGCGGCGCCCGCCAGGCAAGCCGGGCGAGCACCGGCTCGCCGTCGCCGTCGGCCTTGAAGCTGCACCAGTCGCCGCGCACGAGCGCCATGACCTGACGCTCGTGCACGTCGGAGTCGCGCAGCGAAGCAACGGCGGCAGCGGCGCCAGGCGGGGCTGCGACGCGCTGCGCCGCCGCGGGCGCAACCTGCGGCGTCGCGCCAAGCGCCGGCGACGCACCGGGCGCCGCGGGAGCGGCCTTCATTGAGGCGACGTGCAGGTCGAACAGCCGCGAGAGCAGCGCTTCGCGGCGTGCCTGCGCAGCCGGGTCGCTCGGCCAGTCCTTTTTGATGCGCCCGAGCAGGCGGGGAAGCATCTCCGTGAGGCGCTTGCGCGCGGCGCCGCTAAACTTCGGCGTGATGCTCCACAACAGATCGTCGACCAGCGCCAGCTGCTCCCCCCACGCTGCGTTCTCAGTTCCCTGCTCGAGCGACACTGTTGCGAGCCGCTCGACGCACTCGTGATCGAGGAAGGCGCGGATCTCGGGCGGCACCTCGCGTCCGGCGAGCCTTGCCTCGAGCGCAACTGCGGCGTCGTCGCGCGCTGCGGCGCGCTTGTCCTGCGCGATCAGCGGCTGGACGGCGGCGGCGAGCTGCGCGTTCGCGCTGGCGCGATCTGAGTCGAGAAATGCATCGAGCTCGCCCCGCAGCGTCTCGAAGATGCCGAGATCTTCGTCGAATTCGTCCCGGATGCGCGAGGCGATACTGTTTGCAAGCTCGACGAGCGCGCGGTCACGCGGTCGCTCGAGACTCAGATCGACTCCGGCCGCGGCGAGCGTGTCGAAGAGCCGTCGCGCGGGGTGCTGCGCATCGGCCAGCACGCGACGATCGAGCAGCGCCGCCTTGAGGATGGGAATCTGCAAGCGGCCGAGGACGGTCTTGATCTCCTCCGCGATGTAGCGATCGTCGAACACGTAATCGAGGACGCCCTCGACCACGTCGATGGTCAACCGATCGACCGGCGATCCGCCGCGGCCGGCGACGGCAGCCTTCAAGGCGCTGAGCTCGTTCGAAGAGCCGGTGCGCAAGCCTTCGGGGTCGACTCGGGCAAGCTCGGGCATGCCGGTCACGACCTGGCCACGCTGCAGCGAGGTGAGCACGTCGACCAGCGCCGACCATACCTGCGCATCGGGCCACCATGCCGCAGGCCCTCCGGGCATGGCGCCGGGAGGAACGCCCGCCGCACCCGGTACACCCGGCATTGCGCCCGGCATCATGCCGGGACCCGCTTGCGCGCCGGGTTGCATCTTCTCCATCAGCTTGTCGAGAAGCGCGCGGCTGCCCATGCCCTGCGGTGCTCCGCCCTCGGCGCCCCCCCGCGCCCGCATGCGCAAGGCGGGCAGCACGTCGCGATCCCGCAGCAACGCGTTCAACTCGCGGTGCAGCGCCGCGATTTCCGGAGTCGTGGCGCGCACCAGACGTTCCATGATCGGGCGCCACTGCTGCCCGTCGGTCCAGAACTCTCGGCAAACCGTGCCGAACGCGTCGCAGATGTAATCGGTGCTCCACGGGTTGTCGAAGGCCGTATCGCTGGGCGCCTCGCGCAGCAGCAGGCGCGCCCGGAAGTCGAGGGCGAACGCCTCTTCGAGCGTCGCCGCGCGCATCGCCGACACCGCGCTCTTTAGCGCGACCTGTGCCGTATGGTCACCATGGTCGACGATCGCCAGCGTGAAGGACGAGGCGTCGCGCGGCCCGCGCGTGCGCCGCTTGCCCTCGCGGCGACGCTGGAAGAGCTGATCGAAGACGGCCTTGAATTTCGGAATGAACTCGGCGCGCCGAGCGCGCACCGCTTGCGCGAGCACGAGCTCCGGATCGCCTGCGGGCGCAGGTGCCATCGACGGTGGATAGTCGAGCTCCTCGGGCGCTGCCGCCTGGAGCAGCTCCAATGCCGGCCACAGTGCCGCATCGAAGCGCTTGTGCGTGAGCTCCAGGCACTCCCCTAGGATGCTCTCCGCCTCGGCCGGGCCGATCTCGCGCGAGCCTTCGGTGCTGACGATGAGCCGTCCCTGCGCGGCCCGGTCGCCGGTGGGATCAGCGGTCATTTGGATGTTTCCCACAATGCTGCGGAAGCAGGAGCGATTCTAGTGCAACGCGAGCGCCGCAGGAACATGCAAGGGTCGCCCAATGGCACGGTTCTTGCGGCTGCCGCATCATATGCAGCTTGAGACCTCGATGAAGCCCACCCGCACCGGGGGCGGTCCCGCCGCGATGCCCCTGCATCGTCGCCTTCTGACCGAATACCTGCGGCGCAGGCTCGCGGCGTCGAACGACCCGCAGCAGGCGCTGAGGATGGGCCGCTTCCTAACGGCGGCGGGCACGTCGCTGCTCGCGCTCGTCCTGCTCTTCACCTGCTATCTGTACGGAGCACTTCCCGGCGATGCGCTCGCGCAAATCTCGGTGTTCACGCTGTTCGCGGTCCTCGCCTTCTTCGCCATGTTCCGCACCGGCCTGAACCTGAAGCTTCCCGACCCGAGCCTGACGCTGCCGCAGATGCTTACCGCGACGCTCGTGATCCTCTACGCAATGTTTCGCGCCGACGGCGGAAGCGCCGTGTACGTGATTCTTCTTGTGATGGCTTACCTCTTCGGGGTCCTTCGCCTCAGCACTGCAGCGCTCCTGATCTATGCGCTCGTGATCCTCGCCGGGTACGGCATCGTCATCGCCGCGCGTTGGCGCTTTCGGGCCGATGCCTACGAGGTCGGACTCGATCTGCTGCAGTGGATCGTGCTCGCCTTCACGCTGCCGTGGTTCGGGGTAATGGGCGGCTACGTGAGCGGGCTGCGTCACCGCCTGCGCAAGAGCAACGCCGAGCTGGAGCGAGCGCTGCTCACGACGAAAGCGACGCAGAAAAGCCTCGCTGAAGCACAGCGCATGGCCCAGGTCGGCAGCTGGTCCTTCGAGCCCGCACGCGCCGTCGCCGTCTGGTCGCCCGAGACCTTCCGTATCTTCGGCGCCGATCCGGCGCAGCCCGCGCTCGTCGGCGAGGCGTTCCGCAGGAGCATCCATCCGGATGATCTCGCCCGCTATCTCGAGCTGCTCAAGCCGGCGCTCGAGCACGGGCACGGATTCGAGGTCGAATACCGCATCGTCAAGCCCGATGGCGCGGTGCGCTGGCTCCACTCGGTCGCAGAATGCGTCGTCGAGCGCGGCCGCACGGTGCTGTTGCGGGGCACGGTATCGGATATCACCGAGCGCAAGACGCAGGCCGATGCGCTGACGCTTGCGCGTGACGAGGCCGCGGCGGCAAGGGCGACGCTGATCGACGCCATCGAAAGCTTGACCGACGCCTTCGCGCTGTTCGATGCCGATGATCGGCTCATCCTGTGCAACCGCCGCTATGCGGAGCTCACCGATGCCACCAGCTTCGCGCAGATCGCAGGGACGCGCTTCGAGGATCTCGTCCGCGCTTCGATCGCCAAGGGCGAGGTGATCGAGCCGGCGTTCGCCGCCAGTGCCGAAGCCTGGGTGGCCGAACGCCTACGGCGCCACCGCAACCCGGGAGCAGAGGCATGGGACCTGCAGCTCGCCGGCGGTCGCTGGTTTCAGGTCACGGAGCGGTGCACGCAGGCTGGCGGGATCGTCGGGGTGCGCCGCGAAATCACGCAGCGAAAGCTTCTCGAGCAGCGCCTGGTCATGGAGCACGCGGTAACGCGGCTTCTCGCCGAGAGCGACAACGTCGGCGACGCGATGTCGCGCATCATTCAGACGATATGCGAGACGCTGGGCTGGGATTGCGGCGCGCGCTGGCGGTGGGACAACGAGGCCCGCGTGCTTCGCTGCGCGGAAACCTGGAGCGTTCCGGCGAAGGAGGTGCGCGTGTTCGTCGCGGAAAGCGCCGCGCAGATTTTCAAGTCGAGCTCGAGCGGGCTGATCCGGCGTACCTGGTCGAGCGGCGAGCCCGTCTGGGTCGCCGACGTCTCTTGCGAGCCGGGATTCGTGCGCGCCGAGATGGCGGCAAGGGCCGGCTTGCGGGCCGCGTTCGCCTTTCCCATCAAGGCAGGCACGCAGGCTTACGGCGTGATGGAGTTCTTCCTGCGCAACGCGCGTGAGCCCGATCCGTCCCTGCTCAGGGTGGCGCGTTCGATCGGAATGCAGATCGGGCAGTTCATCGCGCGCACAGCGGCGCAGGAGCAGATTCGCCAGCTCGCGCACTTCGATTTTCTGAGCGGGCTGCCCAACCGCAGGCTGTTCAACCAGCTCATCGAGCACGCGCTAACGAAGGCGCAACGGCGCGGCACACCGCTCGCGCTGCTGTTCATCGACCTGGATGGCTTCAAGACCATCAACGACCGCTTCGGCCACGACGCGGGCGATCACCTGCTTGCGACCTTCGCACAGCGGCTGCGAGATTCGCTTCGCAAGTCCGATCTGCCCGCGCGACTGGTCAACTCCGGGACGCCAGGGCGTTTCGGCGGCGACGAGTTCATGGTGGTGATCGACGACTACTCGGATGCCGGCGACCTCGCGAGGGTGGCGCGCAAGATATTGTCGGCGGCGAAAGAACCCGTCGACCTCGCCGGAGCGCGGGGACGCGTCACGGCCAGCATCGGCATCGCCGTCTACCCGATCGACGGCGCCGAGCTGGAGGAGCTGTTCAAGAACGCGGACAGCGCGATGTACGCCGCCAAGCAGGCGGGTGGCGACGACTATCGCTTCGCCTCCGCACCTCCGAGCGACGCCCGCTAGCGCGGGCGGCCGCCGCCTTCGCTGCGACCCTCTCCGCGACCTTCGCCGCGGGCCTCGCCGTTCGCCGCCCCGCGTCCCTGTCCGCCGGCGCGGGACTCGCCGTGCATCCGCTGCTGACCCTGCATCTGCGCCTGGGGTTGCATTCCGGATTGGCCGCCGCCTTGATGGGGCGGGCCGCCCTTTCCGCCGCCCTGCGCATTGCGCGTATGCGCCCCCTGCCCCTGCATCGAGCGTTCCTGCATTGCCGCTCCCTCCGCGCCCACGGTGTTGCGCGGCCCAAACGCGCCGGGTTTCGCCGTCGCGGCGATCGCCGGCCTGCCTTGATTGACCGACGCCAGCATTTCGCGGTTGGTGCTCGAGGCCCGTTCGTGGTTGAGTTGCGCGGGTGTTGCGCCGCGATGCGTCTGTCGCGCGAAGGCTGCTTCGTCCGCCGTCGGGCGCGCCAGGGCCCCTCCCGTGCCGCCGTTGTACGCGACACGATTGACGTTGGTGTTGTTGATCACCGTGTTGTAGGTCTTGGTGACGTTGACGTTGACGTTGGTCACCGAGCGGTTGTAGTAGAACGCGCCGCCCTGCCAGTAGCCCCCCTGGTAGCCCGTACCGAAATAGCCAAAGCCGTAGTTGATGCCGCCGTAGAAGCCGATGCGCGGGCCCCAGTAGCCGGCATGCCATACGTAGAGGCCGTTGGCCCAGCCCCAGTAGCCCGGCGTCCACAGCGCGCCGACGAAGGGAGCAAGGACCCAGGTACCCGGCACCCAGAAGTAACCGCTCGGTCCGTAGGCCCAGTAGCCCGGCGTCCAGATATAGCCTGGGCCGGGACAGATCGGCTGCGCATACACGGGGAGCGCTGGTGGCGCAATCGCAACCGAGACGACGACGGCGGCGTAGGAGAACGCCGAGGCGCTCATGAGAACGAGGGCGAGCAGCAGCGAGCGAGTGTGACGAAGGCGAGATCCGAGTCTCATGAACGAGTTCGCTTCCGTGGTGGGCCTGCCCGATAAACGCCCCGCACGGAACGGCGGTTGACCTCCGTTACTCCGCGCGCGTCCACTGCCCGTTGATCGGCGCGCCGTTCGCCCAGCGTCCGCGAACGTCGATGCGGTTGTCCGCGATGCGACCGTCGAGCGAGCCCGCGAGCGGAGATTCGTCCTGCACATTCCATCCACTCAAGGTTACTCGTACGGTGCCCGCCGGCGCGATGTCGAAGCGCCCGCTGGAGTACTTGCCCTTGACGCGGCTCGGCCACGTCGCCTCCGCTACGCCGCCCTGGAAGCTCAGCACCAGCTTCCAGCAGAGCTTGCGGTCGGGGTTGTTCGGAAAATTGCAGAATTGCCCTTCATACTTCCCGTCGAACTTGCCCGTGGTGGCGCCGCCAGGGGCCGTTGCGGTCTTGCCGGCGGCAGCTACGGCAGTGCGCTTCGTTTTTTCTGCGTCGGCCTGCGCCGCGCGCTGCTCGGCCTCGCGCTTCTCCGCCTCGGCGCGGGCTTCTGCGCTGCGCCTCGCTTCTTCCGCCCGCTGGCGATCCTCGTCGATTCGCTTGCGATCGGCCTCTGCGCGGCGGCGCGCTTCCTCCGCGCTTTGCAGCTGCGCCTGCAGCGTCGCTTCGCGCTTGGTGGCCTCGGCGACGAGCCGCTCCCGCTCTGCCTTGCTCTCGGCCTCGGCCGCGCGCTGGCCGAGCTCTTCCGCCTTGCGCCGCGCCTCTTCCGCGGCCTGCTTCTGCGCCGCGAGCTGCGCCGAAAGCGACTCCTGCTCCTGGAGCTGCTTCGCCTCGTTCTGCCGGTACAGCCAATAGCCGCCCGCCGCAAGCGCAAGCGCGAGGAACGCCCCGCCGGCAATCAGGGCCGCCGACTTGCCGCCGGGACGCTGCATTCCCGAGGGCAGCGCTCCGGCTTCGGCCTGGGTGATGACGAAGGTGCGAATGCGTGGGCCGATGTTCTTGAAGCTCTGATCGCCCAGCGGCTTGAACTGTAGCGAGAGCTTGTTCTGGATCTGATCGTACACGCTGCCCGAGATACAGATGCCGCCCGGGTCGGCAACTGTCTGGATGCGCGCGGCGACGTTGACGCCGTCCCCCAGCAGGTCGCCGCTCTGCACGACGACGTCGCCGAGATTGATGCCCATGCGGAAGAGCATCTTCTGCTGCGGCGGCAGGTGCGCGTTGCGGGTGTGGATTGCGGACTGGATCTCGGTGGCGCAGCGTACCGCTTCGACCGCGCTCGGAAACTCGGCGAGGATCGCATCGCCCGCGGTGTTGAACACGCGGCCGTGATGCTGCTTGAGCAGCGCGTCGAAAACCGCGCGGTGGCCGCGCAGCGCCTGCACGGTCGCTTCCTCGTTTTCGCCCATCAGCCGGCTGTAGCCGGCGACGTCGGCCGAGAGGATCGTCGCGAGACGGCGCTCGAGCGTTCCAGACTCCGGTGCTGCGGGCGTCTCGTCAGCCATTTGCTCGCCGTGGGGTCTGCCCGCAGCCTATTGGCCTTCCTTCTCGACCTGCCCGCGCGTGGTGGTGATGTCGCCGACGACGGTGGTCGGGTCCTCGTACGCCCGCATCTCGGAGCGCTTCGACTCCAGACGACGCGGACGCGCCGCAGCGCGCGGCCGTTTGTGCCGCTGGTGCAGCTTGCGTCGGCGCCGCGCGTTCGCCACGCTGCGTCCGATAAACCAGAGAAGGATGATCGCTGCAATCGCGATCAGTCCCACGACTGGAGTCATTGGCCCCCCTCCTCCCGTCCAGTCTGTGCGAGCCCGCAGTATAGAGCGAGATGCCCCGAAGCTCACACACCGCTCGCCTGCTGGGCAGCGGCGGCGGTCCGTCGTTGACTACATCACCTGACGAAAGGCTTACCGCCACCCGAGCTTTCCCAGCAGCGCCTTGAGCCCGGTGCGTCGCTTCGGAATCTGCCCGGGCATGGGATCGAAGTAGCAGCGATCGATGTAGCACCAGCCCCAGGTCTCGGTGGGTTCGAAGGAGGCGATGATCGGATGCCCCGTCGCCTTGAAATGTTGCAGCGCATGAGCGTGCTGGGAATCCTCGCAGCAGCCCACGTGGCCGCAGGTGAGGCAGACGCGAAGCTCGTTCCATGTGGCACCGATGGCGAGGCAGTCCTCGCAGCCATCGACACTCGCCTTGACCGGCTGGATCGCGCTGAAATGCTCGCACCGCTCCGCCATCACGCACCCGTCCTTAGCGCACGACGCTGATGACGTGCGCCTGGATCTTGCCGTCGACGGCGCCGGTGCCGAAGCGCGCGGCGATGGCTCGCTCGGCGACATCGGTCGCCTCGCCGAGTCGCGCCGCGTCGCGGGCCTCGATCTCGTTGCGCAGCGGCGTACCCTGGCAGTACGCGAGCGCAGGAATGCGCGGGGACTCAGCCCGGCTGCGCCTCGCGAGCGTGACGATGTCGACTCGGCCGCGAAATCCACCCTGCGAGACGTCGCGCACGATCAGCGCCGCATCGTGATAGCCGTGCGGCGTGCGCGCCAGGAACCGCGGCGGGTCGTCCGGAAATGGCACGCGCAGCGCAGAAGTAACGACATCGGCGAACTCGTTCTCCTCGATGCTATCCCAGGTATTGAAGACGAAGGCACCGCCGCCGCGCAGCACCCGGCGGGCTTCGGCGTACGCCCTCGGCTTATCGGGGAAAAACATCACTCCGAACTGGCACACGACGGCATCGAACTCGCCGTCGGCGAAAGGCAGTTGCATCGCGTCGCTCTGCCGCCACTCGACCGGACGCGCGGTGCCGACCGCTGCCGCGTGATCGAGCATCGCCTGGTTGAGATCCGTCGCGACGATCTCGGCGTCGGGCAGCGCGGCGGCGAGCGCGCGGGTCACCACGCCGGTTCCCGCGGCGACCTCGAGCACGCGCCGCACGGGCTTCGCAGCGACGCGCTGCGCCAGATCTTCCGCGTAGGGCTCGAAGATCAGCGGCACGAGCTGCGTGTCGTAGATCCTCGGGATCGACCCCGCGAAAGCCTTATCCGAAGCTCCGATGGTCATCGAACGCAGCGCAACCCGGCAACGCGGTCCAGCGAGCGTTGCCGCGAGGGCGCGCGCCCGTGGGCCGCGCCCGGCTGGACGCGCGATCCCGTCCTCTAGCGCCCGCGTTTCTTGGCGGGGCGCTTTTTCGCCGCACGCTTGGCCGTGCGGCGCGCCTTGGCGGGACGCTTCTTCGCCGGCTTCGGAACGGCAATCTTCAGCACCGACTGCCCTGAGACCGGATCGGTGACGCCCATGCCGCCGCCGAGATCCTCGAGCAGCGCACGCACCCCGTCCAGCATGCCGATCATCTGCGGACGAGCGTTCACGATGCTCTGGAAGTTGCGCCACTCGCCCACGAAGCAGAAGGTCTGATCCCCAGTCTTGATCAGGCTGCCGCCGAGAAAGCCCTTGAACCCGGGGCGCGCCTTCCGATGATGCTCGATGAACTGCGCCTCGCTACCCGGCTTCACCCGAAAGCGCACCACGTTGAATGCCGTCATGTTATCCCTCCGTCATTGCGTTAGGAATTCGACCAACGATACTTCCTCGCGCCGCCCGAGCGGAGCCACAGCCGAGGCGCGAGGTCGTTCAATGCAGCGAGGCCTGAATTATCGCGCAGCCGCGGGCGATCGACCAGCCGGGCCAGGCGTCGCGAGTGCGTCCGGTCGACGCGGCCTCCACCGCCGACCTGCGAGCGTGTCGGGTGATTTTGCTGGCTCGGAGCCTCTGAGGAGGCGCCAACGAACACGGCGGAGCCGCAGTTTCGATAAGATTCGCGTTAGCTGGCGCTTTCGACCCGACCACAGAGGAGGCCACGATGCCACTGGATCCCGTCACGCTGACTTTTGCGGCCGTGATGCTCGTCTCGCCACCGCAGCCGGCAACCCCGCCGCCGAAGAAGGCGCCGGCGGTGAAGACTGCGGTCGTGCAGCAGGACCCGCAGTTCGGCAAGTTCGCGCTGGCGGTGCTGAAGTGCTATCACCAAACAGCGAAGTATCTGAACGGGAAGATCGAGCAACGGCCGTGGGCGGACCAGGCCAAGTACGAAGCCAAGGGCTCGGCGCTCGTCACCATCGACTATCTCGGCTTGAGCGGGGCTACCTACCGAATGACGGTCGGCGTGCTGGGCAAGCCGGGCGCGGTCAAGGCGATGCTCGTGACGGACAACGCGAAGGTCCCCGCATACGATCAGTGCGAGCTGAAAGACTGGGTTCAGGTGCAGTGACCCCGCGCTGACGGGCAGTCACCCGATGGAGTGAACACGATGCGCGGCGGTTGTTCAGCCACGCCCGGCCCGTCCACGCAGGAACGCAAGCGTCCTTTCATTGAATGCCGCGACATTCTCGTAGATAGGGGCGTGCGAGCAATCCTCGAAGACGTGGAGCTCCGAATTCCTGATGCCGTTCCTGAGCGGCTCGACGAAGCGCGTCGACGTCGCGGCGTCGCGACGGCCGAAGGTGATCTGGGTCGGCGCGCGGATCGCGCCTAGCTGCGCCTCGGCGTCGTGGGCAATCACCGCCTCGGATTCCTGGAAGAACGCGTCGATCGGCTGCGCCGGTCGGCCGCGCACGAAATCGGACAACGTCCGGATGTACTCGGGCTTCTGTGCATAGAGCTCCGGCGTGAAGCACCACGGAAATATGCCCGTGATGATCATCTCGGGCACGCTGTTCATCGCCTTCGCCATCACCTGCCAGCCACGCACCACCGCCTTGAGATAAGGATCGCTCTTGTGCCAGGCACTGTGAAGCGACAGCGACTTCACTCTCGCGGGATATTTTGCGGCCAGCCACATTCCGGCCGCGGCGCCCAGCGAGAGGCCGCTCACATGCGCGCTTTCCACGCCGAGCGCCTGCATGAGGGCGGCCACATCATCAGCGAACATTTCCGTCGACCAAGTGCCCTCCGGCTTGTCCGAATCTCCCGTACCGCGCAGATCCACCGAGATGCAAGTGAAGTGCTTCGCGTAGTCGGCCACCTGAAAGGCATAGCAGGTGCAATCGGCAGCGAGATAGGGAATCAGCACCAGGGGCTCGCCGCTGCCCTGCTGGTCGTAGTTCAAAGTGATGTTGCCGGCTCGGATTCTGGGCATGGTTGCTCCTAAGTGGGGCCGAGCCCGCTATTGAACCACGCGTCAGTCGCTCACGGGAGAGGCCGAGTGCGTGCTGCGTGCTGGCGCGCGTGGCGGCCGTCGCGCTGAATCGAGCGTGCGGAGCACGTGATCCCCTGTCACTGGATGAGCTCGTCCGCGCGCAGGAGCAGTGATTGGGGCAGCACCAGCCCGATCGCCTTCGCGGTCTTCAGGTTGATGACCAGCTCGAACTTGGTCGGTTGCTCGACGGCCAGGTCGGCGGGTCGCGCGCCACGAAGGATCCTGTCTACGTAGATGGCCGCCCGGCCGATAAAGTCCGTCATGTTGATCGAGTAGGCCATGAGCCCCCCTGCCTCGACGTGCTCACGGAAGTTCCACATCGACGGCAGCCGATGCTTGATTGCGAGCTCCGCGAGTCTTCTCGAGTGCACGAGATAAGTCGAGGAGCCGATGACAAGGAGCGCCTGGGCGCGCTCTCGCGTCATCGTGGCGAAGGCCCCTTCGAACTCCTCGGGACCGCGCGCATCGATGTGCTGGAGCCCCACACGAAGGGCCCGGGCGGCCGTTTCCACTTCCTTAGCCGCCGGTCCGAAGCTCGGGTCCGCGGGGTTTCCGAGCGCCGCCACCCGGGAAGCGGTCGGCACTCCTTCCCTCAGGATCTGCAACTGCTTGCCGAAGATGTCCGCGCCCGGCGTGTAGGTCGTACCCGTCACGTTGCCGCCGGGATGGCTCAGGCTGGCAACAAGCCCGAGCTCAACCGGATCGCTGGCGAAGATCATCACGATGGGAACGCTGCTCGTTGCATTCTTCGCAGCGAGCGCAGCCGAGCCCGCCGGCGCGACGATCAGATCGACCTCGAGGCGGACGAGCTCTGCCGCGAGCGCGGGCAGGCGCTGGACGTCTCCCTCGGCCCACCGATACTCGATGACAAGATTCTGGCCTTCGGTCCAGCCGAGCTCGCGCAGCTTGCGCAGGAAAGCGTCGAGCACGTGCTCGACCGACTCGCGGCTCGGCGTGCTCAGATAGCCGATGCGGGCCACTCTCCCCGCTTGCTGGGCGCGGAGATGCCCCGTGCCGAGTGCGAGCGGCCCGAGAAGCAGCATCAGTCCTGCGTGGCGTCGATTCACTCGAGAACCGCGCGCGGATCAGCCGCAACAGGTCGTGACGCCGCGCCGTCGTGGCTCACGAAAACCGCCACCACAGGAACGCAGCGATGGCGGCTGGAACGGCGAAGATGATCAGAAAGATCGGAAGCTCTTCGGCAACCGAGTAACCCGCTCGCGACACCCCGAGCCACATGTTCACAAGGGCGACGATCAGCCAGAACGGGATGAAAATTTTCGCGGCGCTGACGGTCGCCCGCGGCCCGCCGCCGATCCACCAGCCGATCAGCCCGAAGACGCCGAGCAGAACGGCGCCGCCGACAATGATGAGAGCAGTGCGCATTGGAGACAGCCGGAGGATAGCGCCGGCCCGAGGCAGATTATCGCCGCAAGCGGCGCGGCGCGGTAGCGCGGGCTCGCTGCAGCCGTGTGGTGGTCTCTTGACACCTTCGGTAAGATCATCCGAAGGCGAAGACACCTCTACTGCGACGCTTTGCCGAAAGCACCGCCAGGCCAACCGCGAGACCCCGATGAACAACCCCGAGTTCTGGAAGTTCTTCGAGACCGATGCCTACCCCAATCTAGGGCACAGGCAAGAGTCGCTCAAATACATGTTCGAGTATCTCGACCGTCTCGCCAGACCGGTTTTCGTGGTCGAGACCGGCTGCGTGCGCAATGCGGGCCGGTGGGTCGAAGAGGGACAGAGCACCGTCCTGTTCGACCGTTTTGTATCGCAGCTGCCGGGCTCGGTGATGCACAGCGTCGACGTTGACCCCCAAGCTACAGCCCTGTGCCGGGGCCTGGTCGGCAGCAGCGTGCAGCTGCACACTGGCGACAGCGTTCCCTTTCTCCGCGCTCTCGCACGCGACCCGCCTCACGGATTCAGATACGTCGATGTTCTCTACCTCGATTCCTTCGACATCGACTTTGCCAATCCGCACGCAAGCGCTCTCCACCACATGAAGGAGCTGCTCGCGATCTCGACGTTGATTGGCCCGCAAACGCTCGTCGTTGTCGACGATTCGCCGTTGGAAGCCAATTACATACTTTCCTCCAGGAATCTCACCTTCCTGTCCAAGCCGGTCGTCTCCGGCAAGGCCAAGTATGTGGCCGCCTACGCGGAGGCGATTGGACTTGCGCCGGTATTCACCGGCTACCAGGCCGGCTGGCTCGGATTCTGATCGCGCCCGGACCAGTGGCGGCGCTCGCGCTCCCCGGGCGTCGAGCGGAGCGGAGCCGTCACCCGCGCGCCTCGCGCCAGAGCATCAGCGCGAGGCAACCGGCGATGACCAAGCCGATAACGCTCCACCACACCGGGATGACGAAGCCGGCGGCGGTGATCTCCCAGCCAGCGAACAGCCGCAGCAGGTGGAGGATGGCGATCAGGGTGAAGAGAACGACGGCGATCGCGGTGAATGGTTTCACGGCTTGCCTCTTTCCTTCCGTGTGAACGATCTCCGGCTGCGGCCGGGCTCAGACCGGTCTGTTCCGAGTACCTTCGCCCGGCGTCACGAACAGCATCGTCGTCGGGACCGCCGTCCTGGCCGTGTGCCAGGTGCCTTTGGGCACGATCACGAACGAGCCTGGCTCGCGGAGACGAACCGTCTCCTCGACACCGCCGCGGTCAAGAACCATCGTCGCCTCGCCCGACATGAGGCAGACGATCTCGTCGCCCGCGGGGTGGATCTCCCAACTCGGCCAGTCCGCCTCAAAGCTGAACGATGCAACGAGCATCCGACCCTTGAAATGATCGAAGACCCGGTCGAGCTCCTCGTAGATCGTGGGCGTGACCGCGACAGGCACGGCGCGATGGTCGGGTTCGACCACAACGAAGGTCGAGGCGAGGTCAAGCGTGGTGGACGCGGCCATGGGATCAGGGTTTCGCTGTGAACGCGGCAATGAGATCGCCGACGATCGCTCCGAGAATGCAGCTGAGCAGCGTCAACGGAAAGCCGAGCACGGCGTGACTCGCCTCGATCAGGCTTCCCGCGAGCGACCTCCCCGACGGCGCCATCAGCAGCGCCGCGATCAGTACGAATGCAACGGTGATCAGCAACGACAGGAGGAAGCCGTGCATGATGGGCGATCGCCGCGCCAGGAACCCGGTGGCGAATCCGGAAGCCAGGTACGCTGCAATCCCGAGATAGAGCAGCAGCATCCCGCGGAGCTCGATGTTCCCCGCATACGTGACCAGCAGCCAACCAGCGACGAAGACGCCGATCCCGCCGAGCAGTGCCCGGCCGCTCGGGCGGCTCAAGAGTGGACGAAAGGCCACGTTCAATGGGCCCTTGAACGCATGCGACGTGCAGATCGTACTACGTTGCCCTAGTTGCGAGGAGCTTCCGGGAAAGCGTGCAGGTAGCTGTAGAGCGCGGCAATCTCCGCGTCGGTGAGCTGCGACAGACAATCGCGTGCCTGCTGGCTCATTACGCCAACATTCCTTTCGCCGAGCGCGACTCCCGTTCGCAGCAGCCGGGCGAACGCTTCCGGAGAATAGGCGGCCACGATGTGCAGATCCGGGCTCGTGAAGTCCGGATTGCTGTCGCCGTGCAGGCTCGTCCCATGGCACGCGGCGCAGATGGTTCGCGCCAGATAACGGCCAGTCTCGGCCTCCTGATTTGCCGCTTTCGGCGGCGGCACCGTATCGGCGATGAGCTGGGCCACCGTCCTGAACTTTCCGGTGGCCAGGCCAAGGCGCCCGATCGGACCCGCGGAGAAGTTCGGGCCGGGGCCGGGAACCGGTGGCAGGCTCCGTAGGAACGCAACGATGCGACCGAGATCGGCGTCGGTCATTCCATTGAACGCCTCCGCGGGCATCACCATGACGCTTCGGCGATCCGGCCGGACGCCGTAGCGAATAATGGTCGCCACCTGCGCATCGCTGTATCGGCGCATGGCGTCCGGGAGATTCGGCGCGACGATTCGTGCAATCTTCGGATCGTCGAACATTACTTGCCCCTTGCCATTGCTCCCGTGGCAGTCGAGGCAGCCGCGGATCGTGGCGAGTCGAGCTCCCTCGCGCACCGAGTCCGGGTCGGTCGGAATCGTGAGCGCGACGGAAGGAACGTCGTACGTGCGACCCAAGATACGCTCGGAAAGGACGTAAACGGCCGCGCAAGCGAGAAGCCCCAGCCCGACCAGGCTGCCGATCGCTATGGCGACCCAGCGCAACAGACGCCGCGGCCGAGAACCTGCAGGTTCGCTCAGGTCGCTGCTCATTTGCGTCTCGCCGCCGACCGCCTTTGTGGCCGCGACACGCGATCCCCGCCCTGGCCCTCCTCAAGCTTCTCCAGCGCTGCGCGCAGCGCCACCGCCGCGGCCTCGCGCTCGGTCACGGACATCCGGTCGACGTCAAGTTCCAGGCGCAGGTCTGCGGCACCGGACTGCGCCGCTCCGATCACCGTGTAAGTAGCCACCGGCTGCGCGATGCCTTTGACCTGAACGCGGCCGCGCTCCGTGCAGCGTATCTCGTCCTTGACATGCGAGTAGGTCTCGAACGAGATCAGGATTTCTCCTGAGGGAGCCTCATGCTCCAGCCGTGACGCTAGGTTCACGGTGCCCCCGACCATCGTGTAGTCCATGCGGTCCTCGCTGCCGAAGTTGCCGACCGTGCAATAGCCCGTGTGAATGCCGATCCGGCAGCGCAGCGGCACGTCGATGCCGCTGTTACGCCATTCGGCGGCCAGTCGGCCGACGCGCTCCTGCATGGCGATCGCCATGTGGACGCAAGCCAGCGCGTCGCCCTTGACGCCGAGCGTGGTGGGATCACCGAAGAACATCACGATGGCGTCGCCGACGTACTTGTCAATGGTTGCGCCGTACTGCAGGGCGATCTTCGACATTTCGCTGAGGTAGTGATTGAGAAGCTGGGTCAGGTCCTCGGACTCCATTTTATCGGTGATTTCGGTAAACCCCACGAGATCGGAGAAGCAGACAGTGAGCTTCTTGCGCTTGCTCACGATCTTCACGTCCTGCTGCCCGGTGAAGATCGAGTCGTAGACTTGCGGGGCGAGGTACTTCGCGAGCTTTGCCGAGAGGGAGGCGAGCGCGGTGGATTTCTCCGAGAGATCCTGCTCGCGCTGCTTGAGCTCAGTGATGTCGGAGTAGACGGCGACCGTGCCTCCTTCCTCGGTGCGGCGTTCGCTCACCATCACCCAACGGCCGTTGGCGCGCCGCTGCACATGCGGCTCGCCGGGGTGGTGATGCTGTTCGAGCCTTTCGGCGACCCATTCCTCCACGCGACCTTCCGCATCTTTGATGTCGCCGCGCTCGGCAGCCCGGCGGATGATGGTCTCGAAGGTCGTCCCTGCGGTGAGGTCGACATCCAGGCCGGGATAGAGCAGATTGCGGTAGCACGAATTGCATATGACCAGCCGGTCCTCGTCGTCGTAGCAGACAAAGCCTTCCGAGATGCTCTCGATCGCTTCGGCGAGCCGCCGTTCGCTACGCAGCCGCGCCTGTTCGGCACGGCGTAGTGCTGTGATGTCATAGAGCCAGAACAGTCGCTTGCCGCCGGCAACCGCGACATGGCCACCCTGGTAGGCGACCTGCACGTAGGACATCAGCAGATTGAGGGACTCGCCCTGCTTCGTCCTCCAGAGCACCTCTTCGTCCAGCAGTCGCCCGCCCCGTAGCCGCAGCTGCTCGATGATCCGTGTTCGGTGATCGAGGTCACGCCAAAACCGCTTCGTGTCGAACAGCTCCAGATCCGCCTCGTCGTAGCCGGTCAAATCGCGGAGGCGCCGGTTGTGGAACAGGAGCCTGCCTTCTTCGTCGACCACGGCTACTCCAGCCGGGCTGTAGTCGAGCATCTCGCGCAGCTGGCGCTCTTGTTCGGCTACTTGCGCCTCGTGCTGTATCAGCGGGGTGATGTCGTAGACCCAGAGGACGCGCTTGCCGCCGATGAAGCTGACGTGTCCTCCCTGGTATGCCACTTGCACGTACGACAACAGAAGATGGATCAGCGCACCTTTCTTGGTTCGCCACGTCACCCTTTCGTTCAGGACCTGACCGCCGTGCTCCCGCAATCGCTCGATGATCCGCTGTCGGTGATCGAGATCGTGCCAGAACAGGCGGCTGTCATGCAGATGCAGCTCTTCCTGGCTATACCCGAGCATTTCGCGCAGACGCGCGTTATGGAAGAGCAGGCGGCCATCCTCATCGACGACCAGGAGAGCCGCCGGGCAGAACTCCAGCAGATCCCGAAGCTGACGCTCGTGCTCGGCGAGCTCCGCTCCAAGGCCGGAGTCGCTAGCTGCCGTCAGTCGGGTGCTCTCGAAAGACATTCAATCCTCCAGATGGCGCCGGCAAGTCTAGCATCGCCGCGTCCCTTGCCGGTCGAAGCCGCTTCCGCCGGGATCGCCCCCACAGTAGCGCCCAGCATCGCCTGCGCGACCCGAGGAACTGCGCAGAAGCTCGTCCGCGAGAACGGCGGCGATTACCTGCTTCCGGGCTTGGAGGGGAACGTGGAGCCGCTGTCGCCCGCGGCGCATCGCCCGGGTCGGCGGACGGCTCTCACCTTGCCGCTGTCTCCGCCGCCGCAGAAAAACCGATCGCCGCCATCGGACTCGAGGCCCGACACGTTGACGCCAGGCGGCATCTCGAGACTCTCCAGGACCTCTCCCGTTCGAGGATCGACGCGCCGCAACTCGCTTTCGTCGCCTTCCCAGGTCCCGTGCCAGAGCTCACCGTCGACCCAGGTGACGCCGGTGACGAAGCGGTTGGATTCTATCGTGCGCAGAATCGCCCCGGTCTCCGGATCGATCTTCTGGATGCGATCCTCGGCGATCTGGAACAGGCGCTCGCCGTCGAAGGCCGTTCCCGCATGCGCGGCGCGACGAGTGGGTCGATGGCTGGACGAGGCAGCAAGGCAGAGTCAGGGAGGCTCTTGCCGCAGCGAAGCGAGAGGCGTCGAGGCGTCAGGGCGGTTCGACCGACCCGCCACCTCAACGCGACCCGCCGCGCGGCTAACAGACCGGGGCGTTGGAGGCTCCGGGGATGCCGGGCTTCTACCAGGTGAAAACAAGGTGCTCTGGCTTGCCTGCGGCAATGGTCACCTGTCGTGTTTCGGTCTTGCCATTTTCCGTAGCCTTTACGATGTACCGCCCGTCAGGCAGCTTGGCGAGCATGAACGGGCCATCCGAGAATGTCTTGAGCAGCGTATTTCCCGCGTGGTCCGTTATCGTGACGTCCGCATACGCCAGGAACTCGTTCTTGGGGTGGGCCCGCTGCACGAACTCCAGCGATAACGGATAGCTCGCCTCCGCCCGTCTCATTGCCGCAGCCTCCGTTCCGCCCACGCCGCCCGTCCGGTAGGTCACCACCCCGTGGGTCTCCTCCGGCGGGAGGTTACTCATGGAAATCGCGAACGCAGGGCCGGTTGCCAAAAGGTTCGCGGCCGCGATGATAGTCGCGGCAGCTAATCCAGGATGTTGCATACACAGTCTCCTTCACGTTGCCTCCGGCGTTTAGCGAGCTGGCGCACTGCCGTACGAGGGCTCGACAGCGCCGACCTTAGCCGAGTCGCCGGATGTCGCTCAGCCGATGTTGATCGCAACAAACTCGCTCGCGTCTCCGTGCCGCACGAGAAGTGCGACGTGCTTGCCCGCCCGGTCGACGAGCGAGCGAAGCTGCTGCGCGTTCTTCACGGGCGTGTTGTTAACCGCCACGATGATGTCGCCGGCCTCGATTCCCGCCTCCGCGGCGACGCCGCCCGCCTTGCTGACCATCAATCCGCCCTCGACACCTGCCTGCTGTCGCTCTTCGGAGGTAAGCGGCCTGACCACCAGTCCGAGCTGGGCGTGCTCGCCCTGCGTGCCGGTCGCCGCAGCGACCGCCTCATTCTCGAACTTGCCGATGGTCACGCCCACGTCCTTGGTCGTGCCGCCGCTCGATAGCTCGAGCGTCGCGTGCGTCCCCGGCTTCAGCTCGGCGACCCTGACGGGCAGGTCCGTCGAATTGACGACGTCCTGGCCATTCATTTTCAGAATCACGTCACCGGTCTCTATTCCGGCCTTGGCAGCAGGCCCCTCGGGATCTACGGCGCTCACCAGGGCGCCCGACGGACTCTTCAGTCCGAATGAATCGGCGAGACCCTGGCTCATGTCCTGAACGGTGATTCCAAGCCGACCGCGAGTGACATGTCCCGAAGCGAGAAGTTGGCTTTCGACATTGGCCGCGAGCTCGATCGGGATGGCGAAGGACAGTCCCTCGAATCCGCCGTTGCCGCTATAGATCTGCGAATTGATGCCGATGACCTCGCCGTTCAGACCAAACAGCGGCCCGCCCGAGTTGCCAGGGTTGACGGCGACATCGGTCTGGAGAAATGGCACATAGCTGCCCCCAAGCGACCTGCCCTTCGCGCTCACGATCCCCGCGGTCACGGAATTCTCGAAGCCGAACGGCGAGCCGATGGCTACAACCCATTGGCCGACTTTGACTTGCGACGAATCCCCGAGGCGGACGACGGGTAGATTTGTCGCACTGATCTTCAGCACGGCCACGTCGGACTGATCGTCCTTGCCGATGACCTTGGCCTTGAATTCACGCCGATCGGTGAGCTTCACAGTAACTTCCTTCGCGCCATCGACGACGTGTGCGTTGGTCAGAATTACGCCGTCCGGACTCACGATGAATCCCGATCCCTCACCGCGCATCAAGGCATTCGGCGGAACCCTCTGCCACGGCAGGTCGCGGAAGAACCTCCAAAAAGGATTGCTCGGATCGATGTTGGGAATCTGCGGCATGTCCTCGCCGCCCGTCTTCACCGCCTCCGTCACGCTGATGTTGACTACGGCAGGCCCGTATTGGGCGGCGAGCGCGGAGAAATCAGGCAGCGCCGACGTGGCCGACGGCACCGGGCGCGTTTGACCCTGCACCGCCGGCGTGGCCGCCCGCGACCAGGAAAAAGCGGAGCTATCAATGCCGTTGCAGCCGGCGACAAGCCCTGCGGAGAGTCCGGCAACCAGCAAGGCGCGGACGATTGGTTTCTCTTTCACGGGAGCTCCTTTCGTTCGCTACTGCATGGCCGAGACGCTACGCGCGCGGACTTAAAGCAGACTTAAGCCGGCATAAATATCTCGACCGCCAACTTCGCTTACGATTTCCTTTCGCCAGCGCGGCGAATCTTAAGCCTGCGTTAAGCCTGGGCACCTAGGATCGGGCCAGGTGTCGGGAGTCGCGGCCCGGTGGCGGGCTTGTGCACGGCGGGGCTCCCTCATCGCTGATGCACAGGCGGCATGTTCTCCAAGACGCGGCAGTTCGCGAATGCAGTACTGGCGCTTGCGTTCCCGTACTGGGTCTCGCAGGAGCGCTGGCGGGCGCGTGGCCTGCTGGCTGTCATCATTGCGATGAACCTCGGGATCGTTTACGTCAACGTTCTGTTTTCCGACTGGAACAACCGCTTCTATAACGCGCTTCAGCAGCACGACTTCTCGCGCTTCCTCCACGAGCTCGGATACTTCTGCGTGCTCGCCGCGGTGTTCATCGTCGTAGCCGTCTACCAGACCTACCTGACGCAGATGCTGGAGATCCGCTGGCGAACCTGGCTCACCGGCAACTATCTGGACGATTGGCTTGGAGAACATGCCTACTACCGTTTGCAGCTCGGTGCGTACCGCGCCGACAACCCGGACCAGCGGATCGCGGACGATCTGCGCCTCTTCGTAGAAGCGACGCTGACATTGACCGTCGGGCTCATCGGCGCGCTGGCCACCTTGGCTTCCTTTTCGGCCATCCTGTGGCGCCTGTCCGGCACGATCCAGGTGCCTCTCGGGGCGAGTCATCTCCCGATCCCCGGCTACATGCTGTGGGCAGCGCTGGTCTATGCAGTTTGCGGAACGTGGCTGACGCATCGAATCGGAAAACCGTTGATCGGCCTTAATTTCCAGCAGCAGCAATTCGAGGCCAACTTCCGTTTTTCGCTCGCGCGTCTGCGCGAAAACACCGAGGGCGTTGCGCTCTATCGCGGAGAGCGCGAAGAGACGCGCAGTCTGACGGAACGCCTCGGAAACATCGTGACCAACTGGTGGGCGATCATGCGGCGGCAGAAGCGGCTCACCTGGTTCACCGCCGGCTACAGTCAAGCCGCGATCGTCTTTCCGGTGCTGGCCGCGGCGCCCCGCTACTTCTCCGGGGCGATCGGACTGGGAGCGTTGATGCAGACGATGTACGCTTTCGGTCAAGTCCAGAGCGCGTTGAGCTGGTTCGTCACCGCGTATACGCAGGTTGCGCAATGGAAAGCGACGACCGACCGGCTTACCGGATTTCGCGACGCGATCCGCACCGCGAAGTCGCGCTCCGGCGCCCCGGGAATCCACTGGAGGAAAACGGACCGCGCGAATCTCGCGATGCGCGATCTGCATCTCACGCTACCCGACGGGGCCAGGCTCACCGGGAGGATCGACGCCGAGGTCCGGGCGGGTGAGAGGTGGCTCGTCACGGGCCCCACCGGAGCCGGCAAGAGCACGCTGCTGCGCGCGCTCGCGGGCATCTGGCCATTCGGCCGCGGCACGATCGAAATTCCAGACGGGGTCCGCGCTCTGTTCCTGCCCCAGAAACCCTACCTGCCGATCGGCACGCTGCGAAGCGTCCTGAGCTACCCCGATCCGTCTACCGCCTTCGACGAACACGAAATGGCCGATGCGTTGACGGCATGCGGGCTGCCCTCTCTCGCCGGCAGGCTGGACGAATCGCGGCACTGGGCCTTGGAGCTTTCGCCGGGAGAGCAGCAGCGTCTCGCTTTCGCGCGCGCGCTTCTGCAGCGACCGGCCTGGCTGTTTCTCGATGAGGCTACCGCGTCGCTCGACGAAGCAAGCGAGCAGATGCTCTACCGGTTGATAAGCCACGAGCTCCCCGGCGCCACGATCGTGAGCGTCGCCCATCGCTCGGCTCTCGCCGCGTTTCATGACCGGCGTCTCGGACTCGGCAGATCATCCCATGGTCCAGCTCACGTCCTCAGACAGCTCACTGGAACCTGCGATGTTCGTTCGGCATCTAATCGATAAGCGGGCTACCGGCAAGAAGATGCCGCGCCAACGACGATGACTCACGATGGAGGCGCCATGCGTACACGTGATTCGCGACGGTCGTTCATAAGATCAGCCGTGATGCTGATTGGGGGCGCGGCCCTCGGCGCGCAGATCCAGCCGGCCGCCGCCCAAACCAAGCTGGGCAAGGCAGCCGTCAAGTACCAGTCCACGCCCAGCAACGGCAAGGATTGCGACGACTGCATGCAGTTCGTTCCCGGCAAGACCGCCGACGCTATGGGGACGTGCAAGGTCGTCGAGGGTTCGATCAGTCCTCATGGCTATTGCATCGCGTTCGTGGCGAAGGCGCCCGGATGAGAATCGGCACGCCTGTGAGCATCGCCCCCAGCCCGCCTCGTTCCTCCAGCGAATCCGAGACCGCCGAAACCCAAGCTCATACGCTGCCCGACCTGTCGTATGACCGCGGTGCCTTGGCGCCGGTGATCTCTGCGAAGACCGTGGACTTTCACTACGGCAGGCATCACAAGAGATACATCGATAACCTGAACAAGCTGATCGGCGTCTCGCGCTACCGCGATTTGCCGCTTGAGAGAATCGTCCTGGAAACGGCGAAGCAGCCGGAACGGATCGCCGTTTTTCACAACGCGGCTCAGGTATGGAACCACAACTTCTACTGGCGCTGCCTCCGGCCAAACGGTGGCGGCATTCCGCCCGCGGTGCTCAGGCAGAAGATCGAAGCTTCGTTCGAGTCGATGGCGGAATGCAAGAGACAAATAGCTGCAAAGGGCTCTTTGCAGTTCGGCAGCGGTTGGGTCTGGCTCGTCCTCAATGGCGATCGCGTCGAGGTGCTCACGACGGGCAACGCAGACGGGCCTCTAACCCGGAAGCTGAGGCCGCTGATAACGATCGACGTCTGGGAGCATGCGTATTATCTCGACTACCAGGACCGCCGCTCCGAGTACCTCAACGCCGTATTGGACAAGCTGATCGACTGGGGTTTCGCGGCGGAGAACCTGTATCAGTAGCCCCTGGGAGCATCGACTTCGCTGCGCGAGGAAAAGAGGGCGACGAGCGCGTTCCTGTCAGCAACCTGACCTGTTCCACCCATTCGACGCCCGAGAAGTTCAAGCGGCGACATTGCGGACAACGCGGTACCGAACTTGCGTCGAGAGACACAGTCGAATTCATCGGTGCCGCGGCGGCAATGCACGACTCCATGCCGCCCCGGGCCGATCACTGATTGACTGACGAGGCTCCTATGAAGAACACCGATCGAATTCTGCGATCGAGCCTGCTGGCGACGGCAATGCTTCCTGCGTCGATGGCATGGGCGACGATCAGTGCCGAACTGCCTCCCGCGAGAACCGCGGGACCTGTCACCTACCTGAGCGGAGGCGGCGACCCCGCGCAGGCCAGAGCAATGGACGCGGCAGCGCACGGCTATCCGCTGGAACTGCTCTTCTTCTGGGGGCGTGGCCAGAAAGAAACGCCGGTTCCCGTGGAATGGTCCATCAAGAATGCGGCGGGCCGTGAACTGCTCGACGCACGCGCGAGCGGTCCGGAGGTGTTGGCGTCCCTGCCCGACGGGCGCTACACAGTGACTGCCCGGTACGAGGAACGCACGCTCTCGCGCGTCGTGCTCCTTCACAGGGGAATGCGCGACACGGTGATCCTCGAGTGGCCAAGCTGACCAGGAGACGCGTTTCCGGGAAATAGGGCCCGGGACCGGACGGATCAACCTCGCCGCGGCCGGCGGACGGCTCTCACCTTGCCGCTGCCTCCGCCGCCGCAGAAAAACCGATCGCCGCCATCGGACTCGAGGCCCGACACGTTGACGCCAGGCGGCATCTCGAGACTCTCCAGGACCTCTCCGGTTCGAGGATCGACCCGCCGCAACTCGCTTTCGTCGCCTTCCCAGGTCCCGTGCCAGAGCTCACCGTCGACCCAGGTGACACCGGTGACGAAGCGGTTGGATTCTATCGTGCGCAGAATCGCCCCGGTCTCCGGATCGATCTGATGGATCTTCCGCTCCCGGTATTGGCCGACCCAGAGCGTCCCTTCGGCCCATGCGAGCCCCGAGTCACCGCCGCCGCCGGGCGCCGGGATCGTGCCGAGCACGCGGCCGGTCTCCGGATCGATCTTCTGAATGCGATCCTCGGCGATCTGGAACAGGTGCTCGCCGTCGAAGGCCGTTCCCGCATGCGCGGCGATATCGATCGAGCGCTGCGTCTTGCCGCTCACCGGATCGAGAGCGAGCAGCCGACCTTTCGCAGCAAGCCAGACGCGCCGACCATCAAAGCTAACCCCAGCGACGTGGTCGACGCCGGAAAAGGGTCCGTACTCGCGGACGATTTCGGCCTTCGATCGTTTCATGCTTGCATTCTAGTCAGTTGGCAGCGGCACCGGGAGTAACAAGGTCGTCGCGAATCCCGGCACCGGCGGGGTCATCCAGCGACGAGCTCGCCCGCGACCGAACCATTGCACCTTGCCCGATTCCGCGAGCGAGTCGAGCGCGCGCTGCACGCTGCGCTGGCTGGCTCCGAGCGCGAGGGCCAGGGCCGAGCTCGACCACGACTCGCCGTCGGCGAGAAAAGCGAGCACCGCCGCGTGCTCTTCCTCCACGGGCCGTGCCAGCACGACGACCTCCCGGGCGCGAAGCGGCACGAGCGCAAATCCTTGCTTTGTTGCGCTCACGCCGGCCAGTGTCCGCAGCACGGTGCGCAGCCGCCCTACTTCAACGCGCAGCCGTGCGCGATGCGATTCATCGGCGTGCCGGGTTCGGAATGCGCGTGCTATGAGCGCGCTTCGCGGTACGTCCCCGGGCCAGGCTTCGCCCAGCGCGCGTGCGAGAGCGAGCAACACCGGACGCCTCGCGAGCGAGACCATCTTGCGTGCATCGCGCACAACATTGCGGCACGCGTCCACGACGAGCGCCCGCGACGCGAGAAGCGCTTCGACCTCCTCGAGCGGAAGCAGTCGCTCCGTGCCCCGCGCAATCAGGCGCGCTGCGGGGGCGTGCAGGACGCGGGATACGCCATCCACCTCGGCGGTGAGCGCCGGAATGCCTGCCTGGCGCGCGGCCAGCTCGGCTCGGGCGAGCGCAGCGCGCGCCGCTTTCGTCCGCAGGCGCCGCAGCGCGATCCCCGCAACGATCAGCTCGTGGACGGCTCTCGACGCCGGAGGAACCGTCGATGGATCGAGCGCGTCGAGCATACCCTCGGCCTCGCCCAGGCGTCCGATCAGAAGCCGGCGCCGCACTTCGAGATACCGCGCATGCGCGGCGTTCACACGGTCTCCGTGGTGCTCGAGCATCGCTCGCGCCGCGTCGAGCGCCCTTGCCGGCCAGTTGAGTTCGCGCGAGGCGAGCGCGATCTCGGTCTCGGCGACGACGCATCTCGCGCGGGCTACGGCCTCTTTCGGACCGAAGGCGCGTGCGGCACGCCGGACGAGAGCTCTCGCTCGAACGAGATCACCGAGCTGCGCCATCGCGATGCCGCGAAGCGCGAGCGCGGCCGGGTCGTCGCGCAGCGCGACGCGGTTAAGTGCACCCAGGGGATCACCCGCGGCGAGAGCGCGGCCGGCGGCCGTGATCAGCGAGTCCATCCGAATCCCGCCACACTTGTCACTCCCACCGTTCGATGCCCGACGCTAGCATATCCCACGTGACCAATTCGATGGAGAAGGACGATGACCAAGCACAGGACCGGGACACGCAAACAGTGGCTCGCCGCGCGGCTCGAGCTGCTCGAGGCGGAGAAGGAACTTACGCGTCGCAGCGACGAGCTGGCGCAGCGGCGACAGAAGCTACCATGGGTGCGCATCGATAAAGACTATCGATTTGACACCGACGAGGGGAGCGCCTCGCTGGCGGACCTTTTCCGAGGGCGCTCGCAGCTCCTCGTCTATCACATGATGTTCGGCCCCGAGTACACCGCCGCCTGCCCGAGCTGCTCCGCGATAGCGGATGGGTTCAACGGCAGCGTCGTTCATCTCGAGAATCATGACGTCAAGTTCTGGGCCGTATCGCGCGCGCCGGTCGAGAAACTTCAGGCCTTCAAGCGGCGGATGGGCTGGACATTCCCCTGGGCCTCCTCGCACGCCGGCGATTTCAACTTCGACTTCAACGTGTCGTTGACGGAGGAGCAGCAGCGCGAGGGAAGCTATGAATACAACTATCGTCCCGGGGAGCCGATGCGGTCGCGCGGAAACGGCGGCCCCGTCGCCGAGATCGCCGCAACAGCGGGAACCGATGCAGCGACCTTCCTGCGCCAGCTGCCCGGCATGAGCGCGTTCGCGCTCGAGGACGGCGTCGTCTACCATACGTATTCTGCATATGCGCGCGGACTCGACGGCCTCTGGGGCATGTATCAGTGGCTCGACCGCGCGCCCAAGGGACGTGACGAGAACGGCATCTGGTGGCGGCACCATGACATGTACAGCAAGTGAAATCGCGGGCGCCGCTGACAACACTGCGCGAGCGGAAATCTCTCGGCACATGTTTCCCGAGCGGGCTTCCGAGAAAGCTTTCCTCGGCATCTCGGCGCTGCTCTTCGCCGGCGGCGTGGCGGTTACGATCGGCTGGTGCGCGTCGATGTCGGCGATGGGCGGGATGGCGATGCCCGGCGGCTGGGCGATGTCGATGGCGTGGATGCGCATGCCGGGCCAGACGTGGCTCGGCGCGGCAGCCTCGTTCCTCGGCATGTGGATCGCGATGATGGTCGCGATGATGCTGCCGTCGTTGACGCCGATGCTCTCGCGCTACCGCCGGGCCGTCGGGAGGGTGAGCGGGACTCCCCTGGGGTGGCTGACCGTGGTGGCAGGTGCTGCCTACTTCGCCGTGTGGGCAGGGGTCGGAATGGTCGCTTTTCCGCTGGGCGTCGCACTGGCGACGCTCGAAATGCAGCTGCCGGCGCTTTCCCGCGCCGTACCGACTGCGGCCGGTGCAATCGTCCTGATTGCCGGCATCCACCAGTTCACCGCGTGGAAGGCACATCACCTCGCGCGCTGCCGGGAGACGCCGCGAAACGGGCGCGCGCTGCGCGGGGACGTCCGTGCGGCCTGGCGACACGGCCTGCGCCTTGGCCTGCACTGCTGCTACTGCTGTGCCGGGCTGACGCTGATCCTTTTCGTCGTGGGGGTCATGGACCTGCGCGCGATGGCAGTCGTTGCAGCCGCCATCTCCGCCGAACGTCTCGCACCGGCGGGTGAGCGCGTCGCGCGCGTCACCGGAGCCGTCGCCGTCGCAGCGGGAGCGTTGCTGATCGTGCGAGCTGCCGGGCTCGGGTGACGTCGTCAACGAATGGCGGCGGGCTCTCTCGATTGCTCGGTGGCTTGCTTTACGCGCCGAAGCTCTGCACCCCATCCGGTCAAAGTCACGACCGCAACGTACGCCGTGTCGTCGAGTGAAAATGCGAGTCGCTTCTTTGGCGGAAGGCTCGTCATGACAAGATCGGTATAACGGATATCTCGCGCCTCAAACTCGGTACGCATCCACGATGCGACGGAACGTTCAGCCGGTGGGCGTTGCGGGATCTCGGCCAGGATGCGCTGAATCTTCGCGTAGTGCTCGGGATTTGCTCGCTCGACCGCCTCGAGGTTCCCGGGCACATTCAGATCGATCGCTCCGGAGCCCCGCGCCAGCACGGTGCAGGCAAGGACAAAAAATGCAAACCCCGTGGCGACGACTGTTTTCATCACGGTCCCTCCTCGAGGCGCAGAGCTCATTGTAGATGGACACTCGCTTCGTCGGCCATGAAGCGATCTCCATTCAGCCTCTCGATTTCGTACTGCTTGATGCTGCCCGACCGGTAGCCTTCTGCGATCGTTCCCTCGCGATCGCCCGCGCGTACATGCGCGCCGCGCGGAAAGCGGAAGACGGTATCCGCGCCCTTGTCGTCGAGCGTGGCGAGTTCGCCAAGCCAATGAATCCGGAACGGACCGATCCCGTGTACCTGGACTATCGCGCCGTCCGGGGAGAAGCCGAACATCGACGTTCCGGCGGGCGCAAAAGCATATGAGCCGGCCTTGAGCTCGCGCAGGTCTTCCTGCCGGTATTCAGTGCCGAGGCCGAAGTACCACGTACCCTGTACCACCGTGATGTGCTCGTCCACCGGGTGAGTGTGCGGAGGAACCTTCGTTCCTGGCAGTTCGCGAATGCGCATCACAAAGGGCTCGCCCGGTGTTTCGGGGTTGCCGTAGAGCAATTCGACATCGCCGGTCATCGGCGTCAGCGGGATCATCCTTCCCTGGCGCGGTCCCGCCCCATGATCTGCACGGGAGACGCCCGTCGCGGCAGCCATTGGGGAATCGGTGGCGGCGCTGGCCTCGGGCGGTGCCGGCGTGCCCGGCTGACAGGCGCTGAGCAGCAACAGCAAGAGGCACGATGCAGCTTGCCAGTTACACCGCACTCGTCACTTCCCTGATGAAGAGGAGCTCGGTTGCCGAAAGCTCATGCTCTCTTGACTCCTGCAACCCTGCGCGCGAAAAGCCCAGGCGCTCGAGCACGGTGATGGACTTCGCGTTATCGCGTTCAACCGTGGCCAAGAACCGCCGCACTGCGTAGGCCTCGATGAGATGCTCCATCATGCAGCCAGTGGCCAGCGTAGCATAGCCCTGACCCCAGTACTGCGCTCCGAGCACGTAGGCTACCCACGCGCTGCCCGATTGACCTACGGTTGCCTGCACGTAGCCGACGAGACCATGGACCGGCTCGCGGATGGCCCAGTTGAGCCAATGCTGCGTTCCGTCAGGGGACCGCCGACCCTCCAGAGTGGCGTAGAGCGCTTCCAAGTGCTGGACCGAAGAAGGAGGCGCGTAGTCGAGGTGGCGGTAGATCTCGAGCGCGCTCAACAGCGCGAACATCTCTTCGCCATGGCCAACGGTCAAGGGCTCCAGGGTGAGCAAGCCGATGTGGAGCGTCTCCATGCTAACGGACGAATTGTCCCGCCGCGAGCGGACCGGCGCGCGGGAGACACCATCCTCCCGAAGTAGCTACGCGAAGTCCGGCGCGATCCAAGGCGAGAAGCTAGGCATCGGCAAGCGCTATCTCGGCCATCAACGCCGGCTGATTGCCGTCGGGGTCGGTAAACTGCGAGAGCCACAGCTCCGACTTCGGCGCGCGATTGACGACATGCGGCGCAGCGACCATGAAGAACGCCATTTGCGGCGGGGCCGCGAACAGAAACGGAATGCCGGGGATGTCGCGGTAGAACGAGACTCCGCGGTCAAAGTCCGCAACGGGAATCATGAGTTGAGCGACTGTCGCACTTGCCAAGTCCATCGTGTGCCTCCATGCGCGCCCACGGCGAGCAGCCTCCGGATTGGCGCGCCGCCGCGGGATGGTCGTCGGTCCCCTAGAGCAAGTCCTCCGCCCATCTCCTCCAGCTCTCTGAGATGCGGGGAATCGCCAGCAATCGGGCGGCCTCGTGCCGATCACGCGTGTAGATGCGGAATACGTCTTGGATGGTGACATCGTGGTCGGGCCTCTCGACTACCCGGATCTCGTCGCCGGCCCCCAGCTCACCTTCGACCACGATGCGCAGGTAGGCGCCCGGCCGCAATGCCTTGGTGAAGCGGCGCGGAAATTTCTTGTCATTCATACGAACTCCAAGCCGCCAGCAAGGAACTCGCGGCTGCGAAACTTCGAGAATGGCGCTTCCGATTTCCCACCGCTCGCCGATCAGCGCTCCGTTTACCTCGATCCCTCCGGTCGTGAGATTTTCGCCGAATTCTCCGTAGGCCAGCGGTCTGCCGATCTCATGTTCCCACCACCGCGTGTCCTCGACGGCGTAGGCGTAGATCGCCTTATCGGGACCCCCGTGTGCCTCGCGATCGGCCTGGTCGTCTCCCGCGAGATTTACACCGCGGACGGCAACCCGACCGACGACGGGGGACTTCCAGATCGCGCTCCGTGCAGGCTGACCGTCGTATTCGAATTCGCGCGGCGTGCCAACGTTGACCGAGAGAACCTTTCCCGGTGTACTCGCCATCGGATTACCTCGCCACCAACAAGCCGAAGAGGATGAAGGCCGCGGTCCCGCCCAGCATCATCTACAACGCGAGTAGGCGGCCGCAGTGACAACCAGCCACGAAGGGATCTGCATGGACGGCTGCCCGTGCGAAAATGACCAGCGGAGACTGGAGAATAGCATCGCCGGCATCGATCCGGATCCCCGATGAAACAGCAAATACGCTTCTGCACCGCAGGGGACGGCGTGCGAATCGCGTTCGCGACAGCCGGCGAGGGCTCGCCTCTCGTGCGCGTCAACAACTGGTTCACGCATCTCGAGCTGGACTGGGTCAACCCCGTGTGGCGGCACTGGTCGGAGGCTCTGACCGAGCGGCGGATGCTGGTTCGCTACGACCCGCGGGGCTCAGGTCTGTCCGATCGGGATCCTACTGATGTCTCCCTCGACGCGCTCGTCTCCGACCTGGAGGCCGTCGTCGATTCGCTCAGGCTCTCCCGCTTTCCCCTGCTCGGCCTTTGCCAGGGAGGCGCGATTGCCCTCGCCTACGCGGCCCGTCACCCGGAGCGAGTCAGCCGACTCGTCCTCTACGACAGCTACCTGTATGGCGCGTTCGTGGCCGACGCCGGAGAAAAACTGGCCCGGCAGGCGAGGACGTTCGCGGAGATGATCGAGCTGGGTTGGGGCCGGAGAGTCGGCGCGTTTCGCGAGCTGTTCGCAGGTCTGCTGATGCCCGAGGCCGGCGAGGGCGCGCAGAAGTCGATCGGCGAGCTGCAACGCCAGAGCGCTTCGCCGGTCATGGCGCGACGGCTCTGGGAGGAGTTCAACGCATTCGACGTCCGTGCCGACGCTGCGAAGGTTGCCGCGCCGGTGCTGGTCTTCCACGTGCGGGGCGATTCAATGGTGCCGTTTGAGGCTGGGCGCCGCCTCGCTGCGGCAATACCGAGGGCGCGCTTCGTGCCGCTCGAAGGTCGCAACCACATCCTGCGCGCGGACGAACCGGCCTGGCTCGTCTTCAAACGCGAGCTGGACGAATTCCTCGCTCTCGACGAGAACTCCCGCAGTGCCGCAGACGGCGGGCTTGCGGCCCTGACGAGCCGCGAGCGCGAGATCCTCGATGGCATTGCCCGCGGCCTCACGAACGACCAGATCGCCGAGCGCCTGCACATCGCCGAGAAGACGGTCCGCAATCACGTCAACCACGTTTTCTCCAAGCTCGATGCGCGACATCGCGCCCAGGCGATCGTGATCGCGCGAAAAGCCGGTCTCGGACGAGACTAGGTGTTCATCGCCCGGGCCTGGGGCCTGCGGCCCACGTTTGGCCGGCAAGCCGCATCGCTGCCGAGCTCACACTGGGCCCACCGCCTCACGACGCGGATGCAGGACCATGTCAGGCTGCCACCGTCGCAACCCAAGAGAGATGGAGGCATCATGGCCCCGGCAAAAACGAAACTGGTGCAGCAACGGCAAAGCCCTTTGCGCGAGCGGTACTGCAGCGTCCCGGCGGAAGCGTGGATACGCGACGGCGCGCAGACCATCAACGGCTGCGGCGCGGATGCGTTTCACGGCGCGGTCATTCCCGACAACAGCAGCGGCACGCCACTGTGTTTCGGCATACACCGCGCTATCGGAGGCGACCACGACTTCCCCAATCCGGGCGACCTGCTCTCTTCCGCGCTCGCTGCGTGCCTCGACTCGACGCTGCGCATGATCGCGGAGCATCTCGGTGTGCGGCTGCAATCCCTCGAGGTCAAGGTGCAGGCGGAACTCGACGTGCGCGGTTGTCTGATGGTCGATCGCTCGGTTCCGGTGGGATTCCAGAAGATGCACTGCAGCGTCCGGCTGCGGCCGGAGGGCCAGGTCGACGCCAAGACGTTGCAAACGCTGCTCCGCACTGCGGAGAGCTGCTGCGTCGTTCTGCAAACGCTGCGCAACGGTGTCACCGTCAGCACGCAAGTCGATCCGGAGCTCCTCGGCCCAGCGGGACGGGAGCCTGTGATCAGAGCGGGCGCTTCGGCGGCCTGAACCATCTCACTGACGGGAGAATACCTCCATGAATCCAAATCAGGCGCTGTGGGAAAAAGGCGATTTCACGCGCATCGCTGCCACGATGCGCGAAAGCGGAGAGGCGCTCGTGCAGCGAATCGGGATCACCAGAAGACTCAAGGTCCTGGACCTCGGGTGCGGCGACGGCACGACAGCGCTCCCGGCGGCGAAACTCGGCGCGGACGTGCTGGGCGTCGATATCGCGCGCAATCTGGTTGACGCCGGGAGCAAGCGTGCACAGGAGCAGGGCCTGACGAACTGCAGGTTTCAGCAAGGTGACGCCACCGATCTGCACGAGCTGAGGGACCAGACGTTTGACCTCGTGGTCACCATCTTCGGGGCGATGTTTGCGCCGAAACCGTTTGACGTCGCCAAGGAGATGGTGCGCGTCACACGCCGAGGCGGTCGCATCGTGATGGGCAACTGGATCCCGAACGATCCGACGCTGGTGGCGCAGATTCTGAAGATCAGCTCCGCCTACACCCCGCCACCGCCGGAGGGCTTCATCAGCCCCATGACGTGGGGCATCGAGAGCAATGTCATCGAGCGCTTCGCCGGCGCGGGCGTTTCAGCGCAAAAGATCTCCTACGTGCGCGACACGTTTACGTTCGATTCGCACAGCGCACCGTCCGCGCTCGTGGACGATTTCAGGAAGTATTACGGGCCGACCATGAATGCCTTCGAGGCCGCAGAAAAGAACGGCCGGGCGGCAGAGCTCAAGAAAGAGCTGGAAGACCTGTTCAATCGCGAGAACAAGAGCCCGCGCAAAGATGCCACGTCCATACCCGCCACTTTCCTGCGCGTGACCGTAGCACTCTGAAACTGCAGCGGAGGAATAGTTGACGAGATTCTGGTGCTCGGTCTCTTCGCTTTCGCGGCGGGCGTCACCGCGACCCTGGCTGTGACTGCCGCAGCCGTTGCAACCGCGTGATAGTCGTTGTCCCAGCCGCAGCATTCTGCTTGGCGGTTTACTTGGCCCGCTTCTTTCCGCTCTTCTTCGCCGGCCGGCTATTCCGGGCGACCGCAGCCTTCACGAGCGCCTTGAACGCGGCCGCGTCGACCTTGTCCCCCTCGTGGAGGTCGATCGCCCTTCGCGTGTTGCCTTCCAGGCTGGAATTGAAGAGGCGCGATGGGTCGGGGATGCTCGCTCCCCGTGCGAAGGTGAGCTTCACGACATTCTTGTACGCTTCCCCGGTGCAGACGATGCCGTCGCGCGACCAGACGGGAACCATCCATTTCCACTCCTCGATCATCCCTGGATCGGCTTCCAGGATCAGCGCCCGCATGCGGGCGAGGGTCTCGCCGCGCCATCCGCCCAGGTCGCGGATCCGCTGATCGATGAGCTGGGAAGCGGCTTCCCCGGTCGCTCGCTCGCCGCTCTTCATGCCCCCTCGCCGTCCTGACATACCGACTTGATCACCGCCGTGCTTTTCAAGAACCAAAGCCGGCGACATGCGAATTCAGCCCCCTCGTTCGGATTGCGCAGGTTCCGGGTAACCTTTATCACTCGATGCGGGTTCGTCTCGGCAAAGTATTCCTGCTGTGCTGATGTACTCTTGCTGGCCTTGCATGGTTACCGGAATTAGCTCGCCTTCGTCCAATAACCCCCCATAGATGGCGCCTGTCGGAGGCCATGCTAAAGCTCGGCGAGAGCGCTGATAGTGACGTAATAGCCGTCCGGATCGCGGAGCGAGAACTCCCTGGTGCCGGTATTCTGGTTCACGTGCGGTTCCTCCTCGAAGCGAGCGACGAGAGCGCGTGCCCTTGGCAGCACCCGGTCGAAGTCATCGACACGTAAAAACAAAAGGAGCCCGTTGCCGGGCTGCGCGTGATCCGGGCTCATCAAAGAGGGATGCTCGTGGGCGCCCCACTCGTGAAGACAGAGCAGGACCGTTCCGTCCGAGTCGACGATTTGACCGAAATCGTCGTGGGCTGGCGCTGTCTCCGGCAGGCCGAGCAGCGACTGGTACCACCTGAAGCTGACGGGCACATCGTCAACGCCGATGATCGTCCACGTGCGTCTCATACGCTCGCTCCTGGCTGGGGTGCGGTCGCCTGCAGATACCTATGCACCGGACTGCGTGGGCATTCACCGAGAGCGTGCACGGACAGCGCGCGAGCGCTGGTGACTGAGCTGCGAGGTCGAGTGCACGGTTGGCACGACCCTCCCTGCGAAAAGCATACTGGAATTCCCGGGCCGCCGCGCGGTGCGTGCGATCAAGGCGCGAAGGGCTTGCGAAGCACGGTCCCCGCCCCAATTTCCGCTATAATTCTTCTTTTGCATCAGACCCTTCGCGACGGTTCGGGAGGAAAGCATGCCGATCTACGAATACCGGTGCGACGCCTGCGGCCACAAGCTCGAGGCGCTGCAGAAACTGTCCGATTCGCCCCTTAAGGAGTGTCCGTCCTGCGGCAAGGCGCGTTTGAGCAAGCTCGTCTCCGCGGCGGGCTTCCAGCTCAAGGGCAGCGGCTGGTACGCGACCGACTTCAAGAGCTCGGGCACGAAGCCCGCGGCGAAGGCCAATGGCGAGGCGGGTGCGGCCAAAACCGACGGCGGCAAGGCCTCTGACGCAAAGCCCGAATCGAAGTCGGAATCGAAGTCCGAATCGACGAGCTCCTCCGGCACCTCGACCGGCGGGTGCGGCTCGGGCTGCTCGTGCCACTGATGCGCGGAGCACCTGCGCGGCCGTGACCCTTCGACGCTACCTGATCGCAGGCCTTCTGGTCTGGGTGCCGCTCGGCATCACGATCTGGGTGCTCGCCTTCCTGATCAACACGCTCGACCAGACGCTGCTGCTGCTGCCGGATGCCTTGCGTCCGGAGCAGGTCTTCGGTTTCCGCATCCCGGGCCTCGGCGTCGTGCTAAGCGCGGCGATTCTGTTGCTCACCGGCGCGATTGCCGCCAACTTCTTCGGCGCGCGTCTGATCGCGCTGTGGGAGTCGCTTCTCGGGCGCATCCCGGTGGTCAAGTCGATCTACAGCGGCGTGAAGCAGGTGAGCGACACGCTGCTCTCCGACTCGAGCTATGCGTTCCGCAAGGCGCTGCTGGTCGAGTTTCCGTGTCCGGGAAGCTGGAGCATCGCGTTTCTTACCGGCACCCCCGCTCCGTCCGTCGCGCAACATCTCGATGGCGAGCACATTACGGTCTATGTCCCGACCACACCCAACCCGACCTCCGGTTACGTCGTGATTCTGCCGAAGGCGCGCGTGCACGAGCTCGACATGACCGTCGACGAAGCGCTGAAATACATCATCTCGATGGGCGTCGTGGGGCCGAAGTCGCACGGAGAGCCGGTTGCGAGCCGGGTGCCGATTCAGGCCAAGCCGGCGGCCGCTTCAGCGCTCGAACAGCGAAATTGACCGGGCAGGACGGCGACGCGTTGCCGCGACGATGGCAGCACGTCGTGCCCGGTTGGCCACCGCCCCGCCCGCCCCGAATGACAGCGCCGCCGGGCGCGGCCCCGAACGAAGCTCTCGCCTGGAGAGGAACTTGAAACGCACCGACTATTGCGGTCGCATCGACCGCCAGCGACTCCGCCAGACCGTCAGCGTCTGCGGGTGGGTGCATCGACGTCGCGACCATGGCGGCGTCATCTTCATCGACCTGCGCGACCGTGAGGGGCTCGTACAGGTGGTCTGCGACCCCGATCGCGCGGCGACCTTCGCCATCGCGGAGAAGCTGCGCAGCGAGTTCGTCATCGGCGTCACCGGGCTCGTGCGCCCGCGGCCCGAGGGCTCGCTCAATCCCGAGCTCGCGACCGGCGAGATCGAGATCCTCGCCCACGAGATCGAGATCTTCAACACGTCGCCGCCGCCGCCGTTCCAGCTCGACGATGAGAACCTCTCCGAGACCGTGCGACTCGAGAACCGAGTGCTCGACCTGCGTCGCCCCGCGATGCAGCGGAATCTCCTGCTGCGCTACCGCGCCGCGACGGCCGCCCGCCGCTACCTCGACGCACACGGCTTCATCGACATCGAGACGCCTTTCCTCTACAAGTCGACGCCCGAAGGCGCGCGCGAGTTCCTCGTACCGTCGCGCATCCATCACGGCCAGTTCTACGCGCTGCCGCAATCGCCGCAACTCTTCAAGCAGATGCTGATGATGGCAGGCTTCGATCGCTACTATCAGATCGTAAAGTGCTTTCGCGACGAGGATCTGCGCGCCGACCGGCAGCCCGAGTTCACGCAAATCGACATCGAGACCTCGTTCCTCGACGAGCCGCAGATCCTGCCGCTGATGGAGGAACTCGTGCGCGCGATCTTCAAGGACACGCTGGGCGTAGCGCTCGCAGATCCATTTCCGGTGATGACTTATGCCGAAGCAATGCGTGACTACGGCTCCGACAAGCCGGACCTTCGCGTGCGGCTGAAGCTTACCGAGCTCACCGATCTCATGAGGGCGGTCGAGTTCAAGGTTTTCCGCTCGGCCGCCGACCTGCCGGGCGGGCGCGTGGCCGCGCTGCGCGTTCCCGGCGGAGGCACGCTCACTCGCAAGGAGATCGACGACTACACCGCGTTCGTCGCGATCTACGGCGCGAAGGGGCTCGCCTACGTCAAGGTGAACGACGCTTCCAAGCCGAACGAGGCAGGGCTGCAGTCGCCGATCGTGAAGTTCCTGTCGGGCGAGGTGCTGCGCGAGATCCTGATGCGCACCACGGCGCAGACGGGAGACCTCGTCTTTTTCTGCGCCGACCGCGAGAAGGTAGTCAACGACGCGCTTGGCGCGCTGCGCGCGAAGATCGGCCACGACCGCGGCTTCGCCGAGGAGGGCTGGCGGCCGCTGTGGGTCGTCGACTTCCCGATGTTCGAGTTCAACGAGGAAACGAAGACCTGGGGCGCACGCCATCACCCGTTCACCGCGCCAAAGGACGGGCACGAGGAGCTGTTCGAGAGCGATCCCGGCCAGGCGCTCGCCAAGGCCTACGACGTCGTGCTCAACGGCTGGGAGATCGGCGGAGGCTCGGTGCGCATCCACCGCTCCGAGGTCCAGGCGAAAGTGTTCCGCGCGCTCAACATCGGGGCCGAGGACCAGCGGCGCAAGTTCGGCTTTCTGCTCAAGGCGCTCGCCTACGGTGCGCCACCGCACGGCGGGATTGCCTTCGGGCTCGACCGCATGGCGGCGTTGATCGCCGGCGTCGAGCAGATCCGCGACGTGATCGCCTTCCCGAAAACGCAGCGCGGACAGGACCTGCTGGTCGATGCGCCCACGCCTGTGACCGAGCAGCAGCTACGCGACCTGCATATAAGAATTCGCCCCTCCGACCAGGCAAAACTCGGCTGAGCTCCGTCGGCCGCCCCGCGGGCAGGCGCTCCGCATGATCAGCTGCTGCACCGTCACGCAGGAAGGCCGGCTGCCGCTGCTCGCGCGGGCGATCGCGGATTTCCGTGGGCAGAGCGTGCACGAGAAAGAGCTCATCGTCGTACACGACGGCTCACTCGAGCTGCACGGGCGCGTCTCGGCGCTCACGGCGCAAGCCGCCGCGCCGGTGTCAGTGATACGGGCCCCACAGGGAACGACGCTCGGCGCGCTGCGCAACGCCGCGATCGACGCCGCGCACGGTGAGCACGTTTGCCAATGGGACGACGACGACCGCTACCATCCGCGCCGCCTCGAAATGCAGCTCGACGCCTTGCGCGCGGCGGGCGCCGACGCCTCCTTCCTCGTCGACCAACTCCACTACTTCGCAGACGCGCGCGAGCTCTACTGGGACGACTGGCAAGACGAGCCGAACCCGCTCGACTTCGTCCCCGGCTCGCTGCTGGCCCGGCGCGACCGCCTCGCCCGCTATCCCGAGATCGCCCGCGGCGAGGACACCGCGCAGGCGCTGGCGATGTTGCGTGAGGGCACCCGCTTCACCCGCCTGTCCGGGCACGGCTACCTCTACGTCTACGTCTTCCACGGCAGCAACACCTTCGATCGCGTGCATCACGCGATGATCAGCCGGAGGCGGTGCCTGCGCGCCGACAGGCTGCTCGCGCTCGAGGCGCTGCTGCGCGCGCGGCTTGCCGAGTACGCGCCGCCGCTCGGAGCGTTGACGATGCCCTACGAGGGCGGCCGCCTCGAGTTCCGCCGCTGAGCGAGCTCAGTCGAGAAAACGCCGCGCCAGCAGCGTGTAGGTCGTGTCCTTCGAGCGAATGTGGTCGGGCGTTATCACGCCCGCGTGCACGACCGAGAAATCCGTGCGCCGCGCTTCCCACCACAGGTGTGCCCACAGGTGCAGGCTGTAGACGTCCGCGGCGTCGCGGTCCCTGCCTTCGAGCAGGGTGCGCAGCCCGCGTCGTGACGCCGCGTGCTTGTAAAAGCAAGGCTGCGGCACGACGTGGATCTCGCCCGGGAACTCGCCCCAGAGGCGAGATGCTTCCTGGTTGGAATGCCGGCTCCAGGTGCCGTCGAAGCACTCGCGCATGCGGCCGAGCCAGCGTTGGGCGAAACTCGCGCCCGGCCGGGCCATGATGAGGGCATTGCAGAGCGACGGCCGCAGCACGCCGTCGGCGCCCGGGAGCGGAGCTTCCTCGCCGAGGACGAATGGCTTTGCGTAGAGGTGCGAGGGCAGCGGCCGGACGAAGAGCGTATCCATGTCGGCGTAGACCCCACCTGCCTCGAGCAGAATGGCGAGCCGCAGGTAGTCAGCCTCGTGCGCGTAGGTCAGGCCGTGGTCGCGGATGAACCGGCCCTCGTCCGAGGCTGCGTAGCGCGCGGGATCCGGAAACGACGCCGCCTCGGCGATGCACCGCAGCGTCAGCCGGGGCCGGATTCGCTCCCACCACTCGCCGTGCGGCTCGTGCCGGTAGTGAAAGTACATCGCGGCCGGCTGGTTTACGCGACGGCACGACTCGAGGCAGAGGTAATGGATGACGTGCATCGGCTCGCGCTGCGGCGCGAGCCCGAACACGAAGTGGAACTCCTTCGGAATCTCAGCCATCGATCGCGGCGAGAAACTCGCGCGCCACGACGGGCTCGGCGAAGCGGTTGGTGATTCCGTCGCGCGCGGCTTCGGCGGCGTCGTGCAGGAGGCTGTCGCGCACGAGCGCGGCTCGCATGAGCTCGCGCGCGTGGCGCGCATCGGCGGTCGCCCAGCGTTGCGTCGGCCGGTAGGAGGCGAACGGAAGCCAACCGCTGACTGGCGTCAACGCGTAACGCACAAGCCCGGGGTAGTTGCTGCCGAGGTAGTCGAGTTGGCCGCCCCAGCCCGTCATGATCACCGGCTTGCCCAGGGTAGCGGCCTCGAATGCCCCCATGCCCCAGCCCTCGCCGTGCGCGAGCGAGACGTACGCGTCTCCGGTCGCGTGGATTGCGTCCATCGAACGGCCGTCGATGTTGTCGGCGGGGATGCAGACGACGTTGGCCGGCGCGCGGCCCATGGCCCCAGCGACCTGCGCCACGACGCGCTGCGCGCGCTCCCGCGTGCCCGCTCCGAACTGAGTATCGATCGCAGCGTTGCTGAGCGCTGCAGAGGTCTTGACGAGGAGCGTGACACGCTCGTCCTCGCCGAACTCTCGGGCGAATGCATCGATCAACTCGGTAAACGCTTTGCGCGGGTCCCACGCTCCGATCGCATAGAAGACGAAGTGGTCCTCCGGGATGCGCAGGCGCAGGCGCGCCTTCACGGCGTCGTCCGCCGCGGTCTCACTCCAGGCGTGACGGCGGATGTGGGGGATGACGCGCACCGGTGGCTTCACCCCGGCACCTATGAACACCTGCGCGTTGAACTGTGAGGGCACGAGCACAACATCGGCGAGTGCGAGCAGCCGCGGCCAGTGCTCGGGCAGCGTGTCCGCCTCCCAGACGGTGTAGCCAACGAAGCGCTTGCCGGCCTCGGCGAACCGCGGCCAGTGCTCAGGCACGGTGTGGACCACGACCGTGTCGTACGGGATCGGCCGGTTGGTGGCGCGCACCAGCGCGGCGAGATCGGCGAGGTTGGCGTCGCCTTCCGTGGCCCGCCAGTCCTCCACCCGGAACTGCACCGGGACGTCGCCGAGATGCCACGGCTGCCACCACACGGCGACGCCGGCGTTGTGCAGCGCCCGCACGTACGCGAGGGCGGCCAGCGCGTAGCCGCTCGTGCTGCCGTAGGCGATATACTTCACGCCGATCGTCATTCGCGTTCTCGGAATCCTCCCATGGCCGCAGTATGGACCCGCCGGCGGCCGCGTGCATTCGCGGCGGTCATGCTGCTCGCGCTGTGCGCGATTGCGCCCGGCGCAATGCGCGAGGCCGCAGCGCGCACGGGCGACATATCGCTGTCGGCGCTCCCTGCCGAGGCGCGGGCCACCCTCAAGCTCATCCATGCCGGCGGCCCCTTCCCATACTCGCGCGACGGCGTCGTGTTCAACAATCGCGAGCACATCCTGCCGGCGATGCCGCGCGGCTACTATCGGGAGTTCACCGTGCCTTCGCCGGGCGTGAAGTCGCGCGGAGGCCGGCGCATCGTGTGCGGCGGTACTGTTGCCACGCTCTCCGAGTGCTACTATTCCAACGATCACTACCAAAGCTTCCGAAGGATCCGGCCATGAAGCTTCCCGACCTCGCCATCGTAACCGACGCCGGCGTGCGTAGCTGGAACGGCGCGCCCGACCCGATCAAGGCGGCTGCGGCGGCTGCCAAGCTGAAGTATTGCTCGATAGATCTGCACGGCGTGGGCGGCAAGACCGAGTTGCTTTCGGCGCTGGAAAAGGGCCTGAAGCTGCCTCCTCACTTCGGCGACAACTGGGACGCGCTCGCCGACTGCCTCGAGGACGATGACTGGCTCGGCGGACACGGCATGGCGATCGTGCTGCGCCACGCCGGCGCGTACGGCAAGGCCTACCGCACGGACTGGGAAACTCTGTCGGAGATTCTCGGCGAGGCGGCCGAGTACTGGCAGGAGCGCCACAAGCCGTTCTGGGTGTTCGTTTCTTGACGCTGCCTCCCCGCGTCGCCGGGCGGCGCCGGGGTGAGCCAGCACTCCAGGCCGGCGCGTTGCCGTACAAGCTTCCCGTCTCGACACTCGTGCTCGTGCACACGTCGGACCTTCGCGTGCTGCTGCTCGAGCGCGCCGATTATCCTGGCTTCTGGCAATCCGTCACCGGTAGCCAGGAAGCCGGCGAGACGCTCGTCGAAACCGCGACGCGCGAGCTGCGCGAGGAAACCGGCCTCGAGGCGAACGCTTTCGGCGGAGTCGTCGACTGGAAACACACCAACGAATACGCGATCTTTCCGCGCTGGCGCCATCGCTACCCGCCGGGCACGACGCGCAACACAGAGCACGTCTTTTCTCTGGAGGTCCCGCAGCCGCTGACGGTGGAACTCGCTCCTGCGGAGCACCTGTCCTATGTCTGGCTGCCGTGGCAGGAAGCAGCGCCGAAGTGCTTCTCGTGGTCCAATCGCCAGGCGATCGAGGAGTTGCCGCAGCGCGTACGAGTCGAAAGGATCGATCGATGAGCGCATTGACTTGCCGCACCCGCGCAGGTGTCGCTGCGTGCGTATTCGCTGTGGGAATCGTTGGCTCGGGTGTGGTGCTCGCGCAGCTGCCCCCGGGGCCCTCGCAATCCTCCGTGACCGTGACGGCAACCGCGACCGCGACCGTGACCAACGATCGGCTGCAGGCGTGGCTGCGCGCCGAGGCGGAGAGCGCGAATCCGGGCACGGCCGCGAGCCAGGTCAATGCGGCGATCGCGAAGGCGCTCGCCGCTGCCAAAGCCTATCCCGCCGTGAAGGTCGCGACAGCCGGTTACTCCACCTACCAGGTCGGAGACAAGCCGAACGCGTTGCGCTGGCGCGTGGCGCAGGCGATCAGCTTGGACGCGCAGGACTTCACCGCCGCGACGACGCTGATCTCGCGCCTTCAGGAAGAGGGCCTGCTGCTGTCGGGCATGGCTTTCTCGCTCACCGAGAAGGCGCGCCGCGACGCCGAGGACAGCGTCACGCAACAGGCGCTCAAAAGCTGGGAGGAGCGCGCGCAGCGCGCGGCACAGGGCCTCGGCTTCTCCGCGTGGGCACCGGGCCATGTGGCGGTGCAGACGAGCGACCAGGGCCGCGTCTACCCCGTAATGCGCGCGCAGGCGATGGCGGCGGCGCCCGCCCCGCCGGTGGCGACCGAGGCTGGCACGACGGAAGTTACGGTCACGGTGACCGGGGACGCGGTGCTGGGCATCCGCGGCAGGTAGCGCGGCAGGACCTAGCCTTCGCCGGTCGGCCCGATCATCCGCTCGGGCCGCACCCAGCGGTCGAACTGCTCCTCGGTGACGTAGCCGAGCGCGAGCGCCGCTTCCTTGAGCGTCGTGCCCTCCCGGTGCGCTTTCTTGGCGATCGCGGCGGCCTTGTCGTAGCCGATGTGCCTGTTGAGCGCCGTGACCAGCATGAGCGAGCGCTCGAGCAGCTCCCGGATGCGTTCCCGGTTGGGCTCGATGCCGCGCGCGCAGTGCTCCTCGAAGCTCGCCATGCCGTCGGCGAGCAGGCGAATGCTCTGCAGCACGTCGTGGGTGATCAGCGGCCGATACACGTTGAGCTCGAAGTTGCCCGAGGCGCCGCCGATGTTGACCGCGACGTCGTTGCCGAAGACCTGCACGCAGAGCATCGTCAGCGCCTCGCACTGCGTCGGGTTCACCTTGCCCGGCATGATCGAGCTGCCGGGCTCGTTCTCGGGAATCGTGATCTCGCCCAGCCCCGAGCGCGGACCGCTCGCCAGCCAGCGCACGTCGTTGGCGATCTTGGTCAGCGCTGCCGCCAGCGTCTTGAGTGCGCCGTGCAGATTGACCAGCGCATCGGCGGCCGCCATCGCCTCGAACTTGTTCGGCGCTGGCACGAAGGGGAGCTTCGTGTAGGCGGAAATCTCCTTCGCGATCCGCGCGGCGAACTCCGGATGCGTGTTCAGTCCGGTACCCACCGCCGTTCCGCCTTGCGCGAGCTCGAGCACGTGCGGCATCGCCGCCTCGATGTGCGCGCGCGCCTGCGCGAGCTGCGCGGCGTAGCCGGAGAACTCCTGGCCAAGCGTGAGCGGCGTGGCGTCCTGCAGATGGGTGCGGCCGATCTTCACGATGTCGGCGAAGACAGCCGCCTTGCCGGCGAGCGTCCTGTGCAGCGTGTCGAGCGCGGGAAACAGATCGCGCGACACAGTCTCCGCTGCGGCGATGTTCATCGCGCTGGGAAACACGTCGTTCGACGACTGCCCGCGATTGACGTCGTCGTTGGCGTGCACGAGCCTGCCCTCGCCGCGCGGCCCGCCCATGATCTCCGAGGCTCGATTTGCAAGCACCTCGTTCACATTCATGTTGGTCTGGGTGCCCGAGCCCGTCTGCCACACGGCGAGCGGAAATTCGCCGGCGTGCTGGCCGGCGAGCGCCTCGTCCGCAGCCTCGACGATCGCCTCGGCCTTTTTCGCATCGAGCGTGCCGAGCGCGAGGTTCACGCGCGCGGCGGAGCGCTTGACGACGAGGAGCGCGCGGATCAGCGCCGGGGGCATCTTCTCGATGGAGATCCGGAAGTGGCCGAGCGAGCGCTGGGTCTGCGCGCCCCAGAGATGCTCCGCGGGCACCTCGATCGGGCCGAAGCTGTCGCGCTCGACGCGCGTGTCGGGGGCAGTCATCGCGAGTTCCTTCCCTTTGTCTCGCCTATTCTACCGCCGCGTTTGGGCGGGTCCCTCAGGTAGAATGGCCGCGGGGATCATGACCGCCGTTCGTTACCTTCTCGCGCCATGTCTTGCGGCCCTTGCGCCGCTTGCGCTCGCTCAGCCGGCGACGGGAACCGCACCGACGCCTCAGCTCGATATCAGCGCGCCGGCACGTCAAAGCGCTCCGGTCGCTCTCGCCAATCGAACGATCATCGTGCTGCGCGGTCCGATTGCCGGATATTCCGCGCAGGAACGTGCGGCGTCGGCCAAGCGGCGGATCGACGACGTCCTCGCAACCAGCGAGTCGCCCGCGGTAACGACGGTTGACGAGGAGGACGGCACCCGGGTTTTGCTCGACGGCAAGCCGGCATTCCTCGTGACCCGGATCGACATCGACCCGCAGGTCGGGGAAACCACCCAGAACGTCGCGCGCGAGGCCGCGAAGAGGCTCCAGGTGGCCATCGTGGAATACCGCGAACAGCGTACGCCGCGATATCTGCTGATCCAGTTGGGCTGGGCACTGCTTGCCACGGCCATCTATGCGGGGTTGTTGCGGCTGCTGTTCGTGATCGATCGGGGCCTCGGGCGACGCATCGCAGGCGCCGCCGCGGAGCGGGCGGAGCGAGTCCACGTGCACGGTGTAAGCCTGCTCGACCCGCAACAGATCCGCTGGATCGCTCGAAGGGGCGTGAACCTGGTCGCATGGGTGCTCGCTCTCTTTGCGACTTACAGTTGGCTCACCTTCGTGCTCGAGAGCTTCCCCTTCACGCGCCCCTGGGGCGAGCACATGAAGGGCAATCTGTTCTCGCTTGCCGCCCAGATCGCGCTGGAGATCGTGGGCGCCGTCCCGGGACTGGTCGTGGTCATCGTGATCATGCTGCTCGCGCATCTGCTCATCCGCCTCGCGAATCTGTTCTTCCAGCGCATCGCGACCGGGGGCATCAAGCTGGGTAGCCTCGATGCCGACACCGTCGTGCCCACGCGGCGCATCTTCCAGGTCATCGTGTGGGCGTTCGCGCTGGCGCTGGCCTACCCGTACCTGCCCGGAGCCGACACCGAAGCGTTCAAGGGCGTGTCGGTCCTGGTGGGGTTGATGGTTTCGATCGGCGCCTCGGGTCTGGTCGGTCAGGCAGCGAGCGGCCTGATCCTCATGTACACGCGCGCGTTCCGTCCCGGCGAGTACGTGCGCGTCGGGGACACCGAAGGCACGGTGGTGGGCCTGGGGGCCTTCACCACGCGCATGCGCACCGGTCTCGGCGAGGAAGTGCTGCTCCCGAACACCTACGTCCTCCAGAACACGACGAGCAACTACTCCCGTGCAATCGAAGGCGCCGGGTTCGTTGTCCACACCGGCGTCACCATCGGTTACTCGACGCCGTGGCGGCAGGTGCACGCCATGCTCGAGGAGGCGGCGCGCCGCACCAGGGACATCGTGACTGATCCGCCTGCCCGCGTCCGGCAGACGAAGCTATCGGACTTCTATATCGAGTACCGGCTCATCGGTTACGCGACGATCGACCACCCGGACCAGCGGATCGACCTGCTGAGCCGGCTGCACGCCAACATCCAGGACGTGTTCAACGAGCACGGAGTGCAGATCATGTCGCCGCACTACATGACCGAGACCGCCGAGCCGCAGGTCGTACCGAAGGCGAAATGGTGGACCCCGCCGGCGCAGCCGCCCAGGTTGGGCGGCGAGTCGAAGAGCGGGTAGACGCGCTCCACGACCTCCACCCAGACGGCGGATCAAGGGGAGGACTGTTACGTGCCTACCGGCAGCCACATCAAAATGAAGGACAAGGGCGCGAACTCGTCAAGCTCGGCATCGATGAACCAGCAGGACGCGCAAGACATTTTGGGCAGGCCGGGCGGCGCCACGGCGACCCCGCAGGGCGGGGGCAAATAGCAGCGCCGATTTGCGGCCGGCGGGGAGCGCGCCGGCCTGATTGCCTCAGCTTACGCGCTGCACCGCGGGCGGCTCCCAGCGGCGCTCGAGCATTTCCTGCTTCGGCCAGTAGACGCGCAGGATCAGGTTGAAGTCGCCCTTCGGCGCCGGGAGCCAGTTCGACTCCTTGTCCTTGCCCGGATTCTCGTTCTGGATGTACAGGTCCAGCGAACCGTTCGCGTTGTAGTGCAGCTTGTCGCGATCGCCGATGGCGTATCGGTCGATCGGGTTGGCGACGAAGAAGTGCTTGTCGTTGTACATCGTCAACGACCAGAACGCCTCGGCGGGCGGCGTCTTGCCCTTGTCGAAATGCAGCACATACCTGTTGGCCCCGTTTAGCCGCCGTCCGCCGCCGTCGAGATGGGTGTACGGGTAGATCGCATCCTCGGGCGCGTTCGCGCCCAACCCGACATACGCCGTGATGGCGCGCAGCCCATAGTTAGTGCCGTAGCGACCGAGGTCCCAGTTGACGATCCAGCCGTTCTTGATGTCGCCGGTGCTGCCGCTGGCCGCGGCGACTATCGCGTCGAGCCCCGATTTTGCGCCGTCCTGGAGTCCCTTCGCGGAGGCGGCGTCGAGCTTGCTCACGTCGAAGGGCTGACCGGGAACGATGCCGAGCTGCTTCATCCGCTCGACCATCGCGGTGTCTTCCTTCGCCGGCGGATTGTCGGGCAACAGCATCGCAACCCGGGAGAAGAACGTCCGCGCGTCCATCTTCGCCACCTGCTCGACCGGCGGCGTCTTGAGATCGATGCTCGCCGCCGACGCCGGAGCCGGCTTGCGCGAGCGCGAGAGCGGCGTCAGCTTGAACTGGTCCTGGATCCGCGCCACGGCAGCGTAATCCGCCTTGCCGTTGGTCTGCGTGCGCCCGATGATCCACACCATGTCGGTCGGCGCGCGGATTTCCTCGGCATTCTTCGGCAGCTCGCCCTTCCACTTCGGGCCGACGATCGCGAACTCGCGCTTCTCCGTCCCGATCGTGCGCTTTCCCGGCGACTGGAAGACGTTGGTCCACGCGTCGAGCATCGGCATTAGGTAGTAGCGCCCCTTGGTGTCGGGCACCGAAAGCAGCACCGGCCCGCTGGACAGATCGAGCCACGCACTCGAATACAGCGTGTCGGCGTTAGGGCTGACCACGTCGGTGAACGACGGGTCCGGAAACGATCGCTTGTTCTGGAACGTGTTGATCGGGGCCTTCGCGGTCATGACCTCGCGCGTGACGTCCATGAGCACGAGCGGGTAGGCGTACACGTAGACCTCGCGCGCGAGTCGCTGCAGCTGCTGGTCGGCGGTCGGCGCGGCGGGCGCCTCCGCCTTCGGCGGGGGCGGTGGCGGTGGCGGAGGCTCGCTCTTGCCGCACGCCGCTACGAGCGCAGCGGCCGCCAGCGCGGCGAGGAGCCGACTCGCAGCGCGCAGCATCAGGCGCTCGGCGCAGCGGGGGCTTCGGCAGGCACGCCTGTACCGGCGGCCGCGGCTTTCTGCGCCGCGTCCTCGGCGGCCGCCTTCATCGACAGCCGCACGCGACCCTTCTCGTCGGCCTCGAGCACTTTCACACGCACGCTCTGGCCCTCCTTGAGATAGTCGGAGACCTGGTTGACGCGCTCCTTGGCGATCTGCGAGATGTGCAGCAGGCCGTCGCGACCGGGAAGGATCTGCACGATCGCGCCGAAGTCGAGCAGCCGAATGACCTGGCCCTCGTAGATCCTGCCCACCTCGACCTCGGCCGTGATGTCCTCGATGCGCTTGCGGGCGGCGTTGCAGGCGTCCGCGTTCACCGATGCGATCGTCACGGTGCCGTCGTCCTGAATGTCGATCGTCGTCCCGGTTTCCTCCGTGAGAGCACGGATCACCGCGCCACCCTTGCCGATTACGTCGCGGATCTTCTCCGGGTTGATCTTGAAACTCATCATGCGCGGCGCATGCTGGGAGATCTCAGTGCGCGGGTGCGGCAACGCGTCGTGCATCACGTGAAGGATATGCATGCGTCCCTCGCGCGCCTGCGACAGCGCGACCGCCATGATCTCCTTGGTGATGCCCTGGATCTTGATGTCCATCTGCAGGGCGGTGACGCCGCGATCCGTTCCTGCAACCTTGAAGTCCATATCCCCGAGGTGATCCTCGTCGCCCAGGATGTCGGTAAGCACTGCAAAGCGGTTCCCTTCCTTGATCAGCCCCATGGCGATACCAGCAACATGTGCCTTCGTCGGCACCCCGGCGTCCATCAGCGCGAGCGATCCGCCGCACACGGAGGCCATCGACGAGCTGCCGTTGGACTCGGTGATCTCGGAGACCACGCGCATCGAGTAGGCGAATTCTTCCGGAGTGGGCAGGACGTTGACCAATGCGCGCTTGGCGAGCCGACCGTGGCCGACCTCCCGGCGCTTCGGGCTGCCGACGCGCCCGGTCTCGCCCGTCGCGTACGGAGGCATGTTGTAGTGGAGCATGAAGCGCTCGCGATACTCGCCCTGCAGCGCATCGATGATCTGCTCGTCGCGTGCCGTCCCGAGGGTGGCTACTACCATCGCCTGCGTCTCGCCGCGGGTGAACAGCGCCGAGCCGTGGGTACGCGGCAGGACTCCGGTGCGGATCGAGATCGGCCGCACCGTGCGCGTGTCGCGCCCGTCGATGCGCGCCTCTCCGGACAGGATCTGGCTGCGCACGATCTTCGCCTCGAGCTCGAAGAGAAGGTTCGCCAGGTGGTTCTTCTGATCGGCGGTCGCATCCGCCGGGAGGCACTCAGCCTCGACCCTCGCGGCGATCTCCTTGAGGCGCTGCTGGCGGCTCTGCTTCTGGCGCAGCGCGTATGCCGAGCGCAGATCGGCTTCCGCCGCAGCCGCGACCTTGGCGATCAGCTCCTCGTCCTTCGCCGGCGATTGCCAGTCCCAGAGCTGCTTGCCCGATTCCTCGACCAGCGAGTGGATTAGATCGATGACGGCCTGCTGCTGCTGGTGGCCGAACACGACCGCGCCGAGCATTACCTCCTCGGCCAACTCCTTCGCCTCCGATTCGACCATCAGCACCGCGGCTTCCGTGCCGGCCACGACGAGATCGAGCTTCGAAGTCGCAAGCTCGGTCTTGGTCGGATTGAGCACGTATTGATCATCGACGTAGCCTACGCGCGCGCAGCCGATCGGACCGTTGAACGGGATGCCCGAGAGAGCGATGGCCGCCGAGGCGCCGATCATGGCGGGGACATCCGGGTCGATCTCGGGATCGACCGACATCACCGTTGCGATGACCTGGATCTCGTTGTAGAAGCCGTCGGGAAAGAGTGGGCGAATCGGCCGGTCGATGAGGCGCGACGTGAGCGTCTCCTTTTCCGAGGGCCGGCCTTCGCGCTTGAAGAAACCGCCCGGGATGCGGCCGGCGGCATAGGTCTTTTCCTGGTAATCGACGGTGAGTGGGAGGAAATCCTGGCCCGGCCTCGCCTGCTTGGCAGCGACGACGGTGACCAGCACGACGCTCTCGTCGAGGCTCGCCAGCACAGCGCCGCCTGCCTGGCGGGCGATCTCGCCCGTCTCCAGCGTCAGCGTGTGTCGGCCATAGGGAATCGATTTCTTGATTGCTGTTGGCACGTTTTGTCCTTGGGTTCCTGAAGCAACAATGGCCGCCTCAGCTACTCGCCGAGCGCGGCCATTGCCGGTTATCCATGAAAGTACGGCGATGCCATGGAAGAGGCGTGGGCTCCGCCGCAGTGCGCGGCGCGCTGCCTATTTGCGCAGACCCAGCTTCTCGATCAGCACGCGGTAAGTGTCGGCGTTGTGGCCCTTGAGATAGTCGAGCAGCTTGCGCCGGTGTGAAACCATCCGCAGCAGGCCTCGCCGCGAGTGATGATCCTTGACGTTGACCTTGAAGTGATCCGTAAGGCCGTTGATGCGCGCGGTCAGGAGCGCGATCTGCACCTCGGGCGAGCCGGTGTCGCCCCTCGCCCGCTGGTGCTCGGCGATGACCTTGGCCTTTTCCTGCACCGTGACTGCCATTCTGTTGTTGCTCCGAAGCTAGCGAAAAGGGGTGAATTGTACCTCGGAAAATGCTTACTATTCAACCGCCTCGACCGGCCGCAGCGAGGGCCGGTCGCTCACCAACCGCCGCGGCCGAAGCGCGCCGCCGGCGGCGGTGCCGACGCCTGTGAAAGCGCCGTCCGCGTAGACGCGCAACTGCCCGTCGGCAAGGTCCGGGCGGGCGAGCGCCTGGCCGCTAGCGAAGCGCCACGCTTCCGGGCCCTCGAGATCCAGCCGCGGCAGTGCGTCCACAAGGACGTCAGCCGGCCGCAGCAGCGCATCGCGCTCGGCCTCCGTGAGGTCCTCGAGCGCCGGAAGCGTGATCGCTCCGCCGAGAGCGAAGCCACCCGTCGCTGTGCGGCGCAGAGCCGCCAAGTGCGCACCGCAGCCGAGCGCCGCACCGATGTCCTCGGCCAGCGCGCGAATGTAAGTCCCCTTGCTGCAGCGTATTGCGAGCTCGAGATCGGGTGCCTGCCACGAACGGAGCTCGAGCTCGTGAACTTCCACCTCGCGCGGGCGCCGTGGAATCTCCACCCCGCGCCGCGCGTATTCGTAGTACCGACGGCCCTCGTGCCGGAGCGCGGCGTGCCGCGGGGGCACCTGCTCGATGCGCCCGGTGAAAGCCGGGAGGACGCGCTCGACGTCGTGCTGCGACAGCGCGACGGCGCGATGCTCGAGCACGCCTCCCTCGGCGTCGCCGGTCGTGGTCGTCGTGCCGAGGCACACCAGCGCGGCATACGACTTGTCGGCGTCGAGCAGGGCCTGCGCGAACTTGGTCGCCTCGCCGAAGCAGATCGGCAGCAGTCCCGTCGCCAACGGATCCAGGGTCCCGGTGTGCCCCGCCCGCTGCGCGCGATACAGCCGTTTCACCCTCTGCAGGGCGGCGTTGGACGTCAACCCTCCCGGCTTGTCGAGCAGGAGGACCCCGTCGACTCGGCGCAACTCGCTGGCGCGGCCCGGTGTCTTGCCCAAGGCTTCGAAGCTCAGGATGAATGCTTGCCGTCTTCGGCCACGGCTTCGTCGATGAGCCGCGAAAGCCGCAGGCCGGACTCGATCGAATCGTCGTAGACGAAGCGCAGCTCGGGAACGCTGTAGAGGCGCAAGCGATGCGAGAGCTCGCTGCGCAGGTATCCCGCGGTGTGCTGCAGCGCTGCGACCACGCCCGCGCCGTGCTCGCTGCCGCCGAGATGCGTCACGAATACCTTGGCGTGCGAGAGGTCCGGCGCGACGTCGACGCCAGTGATCGTGACCATGCCGATGCGCGGATCCTTGACCTGCAGCCGCAGCAGCTCGGCGAGCTCGCGCTGGATCTGGTCGCCTATGCGTCGGGGGCGCGGAGATTGTTTCTTGATCATCGCTGACTCCAGCTGCTTGCCGCCGCGGCCGAAGCGATGCGGGCGGCGCTACAGCGTTCTCGACACCTCGACGATCTCGTAAACCTCGAGCTGGTCGCCCTTCTCGATGTCGCTGTAGCCTTTCACCGAGAGACCGCATTCGAAACCGGCCTTGACCTCGCGCACATCGTCCTTGAAGCGCTTGAGCGAGTCGAGCTCGCCGTCGTGAATGACCACGTTGTCCCGCAACACGCGGACCTTCGACCCGCGCCGCACGAGTCCCTCAAGAACGTAGCAACCGGCCACGGTTCCCACCTTGGAGATCCTGTAGACCTCGCGCACTTCGATCAGCCCGAGCTGGTTCTCCTTGCGCTCTGGCGTAAGCATGCCGGAGAGCGCGGCCTTCACGTCGTCGACCGCCTCGTAGATGATGTTGTAGTAGCGGATCTGCACGCCGCTGTGCTCCGCGAGCTTGCGCGCGGCCACATCGGCACGGGTGTTGAAGCCGATGATCACCGCCTTCGATGCGAGCGCGAGGTTGACGTCCGATTCCGTGATCCCGCCCACGGCGGCGTGGACGATGTTGACCTTGACTTCCTCGGTGGAAAGCTTCACTAGCGCGCCGGCGAGCGCCTCGTAGCTGCCCTGGACGTCGGCCTTGATGATGAGCGTGAGCGTCTTCACTTCGCTTTCGGCGCCCTCGGCGAACATTCCCTCGAGTTTCGCCGCCTGCTGCTTCGCGAGCTTCACGTCGCGGAACTTGCCCTGGCGGAAGAGCGCGATCTCCCGCGCCTTGCGTTCGTCGCCGAGCACCAGCACTTCTTCGCCGGCAAGCGGCACGTCGGACAAACCCTGGATCTCGGCCGGGATCGCCGGGCCCGCGGCCTGCACGCTGCGCCCGGCTTCATCGGTCATCGCCCGGACACGGCCGAACACGGCGCCTGCGAGCACGACATCGCCTCGCTTCAAGGTGCCGGATTGGACGAGCACCGTCGCCAGCGGTCCCTTACCCTTGTCCAGTCTCGACTCGATGACGATACCCTTCGCCAGCGCATCCTTCGGCGACTTCAGCTCGAGCACCTCGGCGCGCAGCAGAATCGCCTCCAGCAGATCCTCGATGCCCTTGCCGGTCTTCGCGGACACCTCGACGAACTGCGCCTCGCCTCCGTATTCCTCCGGCAGCACGCTTTCGGCGACCAGCTCCTGCTTCACCCGCTCGGGATTCGCTTCGGGCTTGTCGATCTTGTTGATCGCCACGACGATAGGCACGTTGCCAGCCTTCGCGTGCGCGATGGCTTCCTTGGTCTGCGGCATCACGCCGTCGTCCGCGGCAACGACCAGGATGACGATGTCGGTTGCCTTGGCGCCACGCGCGCGCATTGCCGTAAATGCCTCGTGACCCGGCGTGTCGAGGAACGTGATGATTCCCCGCGGCGTCTCGACGTGATAGGCGCCGATGTGCTGCGTGATGCCGCCCGCTTCGCCCGCCGCGACCTTGGTGCGGCGGATGTAGTCGAGCAACGAGGTCTTGCCATGGTCGACGTGCCCCATGATCGTGACGACCGGCGGGCGCGGTTGGGCGGCCGCGGTGTCGGTCGGCGCAATGGCAGCCTCCACCAGCAATGCTTCGGGATCGTCGAGCTTGGCCGCAAGCGGCGTGTGGCCCATTTCGCTGACGACGATCATCGCCGTGTCCTGGTCGAGCACCTGGTTGATGGTGACCATCTGGCCCATCTTCATCAGGACCTTGATCACCTCGGACGCCTTGACCGACATCTTGTGGGCGAGGTCGGCAACCGTGATGGTCTCCGGCACCGAGATCTCGCGTGTGATCGGTTCGGACGGCAGCGCGATGGCGCTGCGTTCGTCGGACTCCGTCTTGCCCTGCTTTCGACCGCCTTTCGGACCGCGCCACTGACCGGCGCCGCCCATGGCGTCGCCGCGCGTCTTGATCGCGCGCTTCTTTGCGGCGTCTTCCGACCAGCTCGATGCGAGCTTGCCCGATTTCACTTCCTTGACACCGGGCTTCTTGTCGTCCTTCTTGACTTCGGTCGGCTTGACCTCGGTCTTGGCCGCCGGCTTGTGCAGCGTGCCTTCCGTGCCCGGCGCCTTGAGTACCTTTTTGGGCGCCGACATCATGTTCTTGATCGCGGCGACCTCGTCCTCGACAGCTCGGCGCGCGCGGTCCTGCGCAGCTCGTGCGGTGTCCGCGACTTGTTGCGCGGCCGCGCGTTCGGCCTGAGCACGCTGCTGCACGGCGCTCGCCTCGGCTTCGCGGGCTTGCACGGCGAGTTGTTGCTGCTGCTCGCGTTCCTGCGCCTGCTGGATCTCGCGTTGGGCGCGTTCCGCGCGCTCCTTCGTCTCGGCCATCTGGCGCGC
>DATJZM010000120.1:0-2458 GCA_035499135.1 Casimicrobiaceae bacterium
CCGGGCTAAGCTTCCATGAGGACTTCCGGGCGCCCATGAACGCGCACTTCCCGTCGGGTGGGAAGTATCGGTTGGGGGACGGATAGTCCGTTTTCAGTGTAGTAAGCCTAGGCCAATTGGCCGGGACCGGGAGCCACGAGCAGGGGCAAGCTCTCCCGCAACTGCCGTTGCATTAGTCCCATTTTGGGACTATCATTGGCTCGACCCTCTGACGATGCGCGTGATCGCCCTGTCCACCTTGCGCGATTTCTGGGAGCGCGGGACGGCATACGCCGACGCGCGAGACCCTATTCTCGCCTGGTACCGACACGCTCTCAGGGCCGATTGGCGTTCGCCCGCCGACGTCAAACGGGAATTCGGCAACGCGAGCATCCTGCGCGATGGTCGTGTCGTGTTCAATATCGGCGGCAACAAGTATCGATTGGTCGTCTGGATCAACTATGCGTATCGCGTTGTATACATCCGCTTCATCGGGACGCACGCGCATTACGATCGGATCGACGCGCAGACGATTTAGGAGCGTGGCAATGGATATCAAGCCCATCCGAACCAAGGCTGACCATCGCGCGGCATTGAAGGAAATCGAGGGACTCATGTCTGCCCGGCCGGGCACGCCAGAAGGCGATCGACTCGACGTGCTGGCCACGCTGGTCGAGGCCTGGGAGAAGAAACGCTACCCGATGGAACTTCCCGATCCTATCGAAGCGATCAAGTTCCGCATGGAGCAATCGGGACTTGCCCCGAAGGACCTCGTGCCCATGATCGGACAGCTCAACCGGGTTTACGAGGTGCTCAACCGCAAGCGCCCGCTGACGCTGCAAATGATCCGACGCTTGCATCGGGATCTTGGCATTCCCGCGGAATCGCTGATCAAGCCAATGGCGGAGCGGCGTGCCGCATAGCCCATGACTTCGATCAACCCGGAGGAGATCGAGTGGAGCGCAGTCCGCGCCCAGGGCGCGGGCGGGCAGAACGTGAACAAGGTCGCGACTTCCGTGCATCTGCGCTTCGACATTCGCGCGTCGTCGTTGCCGGAAACGAAGAGTCACGGTATGAAGACGAACGACCCGAGCAACCTGGACCGCATCCACCTTACTTTCACATCGAAAGCATTCCGATGAACGACGCCCAGCCGCTCACCCCCGCCGCAAGACGCGATCTCGCCTATCACCTGCATCCGTCGACGAACCTGCGCCAGGTCGAAACCGAGGGGCCGCTCGTCATCACGCGCGGCGAAGGCGTCTACGTGTTCGACGAGCAAGGGAACCGTTACCTCGAGGGAATGGCCGGTCTCTGGTGCGCATCGCTCGGTTTTTCGGAGCGCCGGCTCGCGGAGGCCGCGTACAAGCAGATGCTCGAGCTGCCGTTCTATCACGCCTTCGCCGGGAAGGTGCCGGCGATCGCGACCGAGCTCGCGGAGAAGCTGATATCGATCGCGCCGGAAGGCCTGGCGCGAGTGCTGTTCGCCAACTCGGGCTCCGAGGCAAACGACACGGCGATCAAGCTCGTCTGGTACTACAACAACGCGCTCGGCCGGCCGGAGAAGAAGAAGATCATCGGCCGGCAGAAGGGCTACCACGGGATGACGGTGGCCGCCGCGAGCGTCACCGGGCTCGCGTTCGTGCATGGCGACTTCGACCTGCCGCGCGGGCGCTTCCTGCATGCCGGCTGCCCGCACCATTACCGCTCCGGCAAGGCGGGCGAGACCGAGGAGCAGTTCGCGGCGCGGCTCGCCGCCGAGCTCGACGAGCTGATCGTGCGCGAGGGTCCCGGCACCGTCGCTGCCTTCTTCGCCGAGCCGGTGATGGGCGCGGGCGGCGTGATCGTGCCGCCGGCAACGTACTTCGACCGCATCCAGTCCGTCCTGCGCAGGCACGACGTGCTCTTCGTCGTCGACGAGGTTATCTGCGGCTTCGGCCGCACGGGCAACATGTTCGGCTCGCAGACGTACGGTCTCAAGCCCGACATCCTCACCTGCGCCAAGGCGCTCACGGCGAGCTATATGCCGATGTCGGCCACGCTCGTGTCGAAGCCGATCTACGACGTGCTGGTCAAGCAGAGCGACAAGCTCGGCATCTTCGGACACGGCTACACGTACTCGGCGCACCCGGTGCCCGCGGCGGTCGCGCTCGAGACGCTCAGGATCTACGAGGAGCGCGATATCGTCGGGCACGTCCGCAAGGTCGGCCCGCGGCTGCGGGCGGGGCTGCGCAAGCTCGCTGAGCATCCGCTCGTCGGCGAGGCGCGCGGCATCGGTCTCATCGGCGCTCTGGAGCTCGTCCGCGACAAGGCCACACGCGCGAGCTTCGACCCGAAGCCCAGCATCGGCGCCTTCGTGGTGAAGCGCGCTCAAGCCCACGGCGCGATCCTGCGCAACATGGCGGGCGACATCATCGCTTTCTCGCCGCCGCTCATCATCAGCGAGCGCGAGATCGACGAGCTGATCGACAAGACCCGG
>DATJZM010000121.1:0-3889 GCA_035499135.1 Casimicrobiaceae bacterium
GGCGTGCCCTTCGCCAGCCCCCACGCGCTCTTCGGCTTGAGCAAGCTCGCCGTGTGGTGGCTGCGGCTCGGCATCCGCATCGAGCGCATCAAACCCGGCCATCCCGCGCAGAACGGCCGCCATGAGCGCATCCACCTGACCTTGAAGAAGGAAACGACCAAGCCCGCCGCTCGAAACTTCCTCCAGCAGCAGGCCCGGTTCGACGAGTTCCTCGACTGCTACAACCACGAGCGCCCCCACCAAGCGCTCGACATGAAGTATCCCGCGGAGCTCTACCAGCCCTCAGCGCGCCTGTATCACGGACTCGACGAGCTACGCTACCCGTTTCATGACCGCACCATCACCGTCACGCAGTGCGGTCGCATCTGCATGGGCCGCCGCCGCAAGATCAACTTGAGCACCGTCTTCGCCGGTCAGAACGTCGGCGTCAAACAGCTCAGCGATAGAATCTGGCTGGTGAGCTTTATGGACTACGACTTGGGCTTCTTCGACGACGAGACCTCTCGCCTCGAACCGGCCACCAACCCGTTCGAGGCGAAAGTGTTACCCATGTCTCCGGTATAAAACGTTACCCATGTGTCCGGAACGGACCGCGAATTCGTGGCGCGCCCGGCAGGATTTGAACCCACGACCCCCTGGTTCGTAGCCAGGTACTTGACTTCATCAGTTCGCGAATGGCAATTCCGATCCCAGGCAGAACAACGATGCACGTAGCAGCTCTGACATCTCCCCTTCTGCGCCCTAGCCTCTTCGCCCGCACCGGCTTTCTGCGCTTGCACGTGGGAGGCCTCACCGCGTCGGCCTGCGTGGGATCTTCGGATCGCCAAGCTGCGTGTCCCAGCGTCGGCAACACGTTCGACGACATTGACAAGTTCCTAGAGCGTTTCGACGGCCGAGAGCCGACAAGAATCAAGATCAACCCGCGCGGCTTCTCGCTGTCCCGGCTGCGCGTTTGGCTCGCCGAAGCGGAACAGTTCAAAGCGACCGACGAAGCAATCTCAGTGGACTATGGCTTGCCAAAGCAGACGTACGACTACGCGGCGGTCAACGAAACAGTCGATGGGCTGCCAACGCTAAGCCAGCACCTTGTGCTTGTTGCCTTCGATGGCCGTAGTCCGGTTGGGTATGCCGGGATGACATACTCAATAACGGATGTTCGCCGAGAGCAACACGCGGGGCTTTGCATCGAGCTTCACCTTGTTTACGTAGACCCACGCCGCCGTGGCGAGGGCTACGGACTGGACCTATCCGTCGCTGTGTCGTGGGCCGCACGCGACCTCCTGCGCACTCTTTACTCAGGCGTGCGCTCGGGGACGCGAATCTCGTCCACCTTGGAGGGCGATTTCGAGTCGAAGGGCGGCGAGGCGTTTTACGATCAGGTCTTCGATGCGCTGGAAGTCGAGCGCGATTTGCTCCTCGGCGTCGATCGCCGTCGCGTGGACATCGATGAAATCGAGTACGAGGCCGGCTGGTAGCATCGCTCGCCCGGCACGTCTCGGCCTGGCCTGACTTTGATTTCGGGGTCTTGCGACCCTCCTCGCTGTCCAGAGATCAATTCCAGGATGCTCGCTTAAGCCGAGCATTTTTCACACGCTTACCGGGTTGTGCGCGACGATCTGGCGCATGAGAATCGGCCGCATGCACGTCTTGCCGCCAGGTTCGGGGCAGGCAGCGTGTAGAAGATAAGACGTCGGCGACACGATGGTGTCGCAGAGAGGCGCGGCGGCTGCCGATCGCCTACGAATTGGTACGCCGGCACGCGTAGTACGGGCCTCGATTTCAGACGGGCACGTGCTGAGAACGCCTCTTGCAAGAGGCTCCCCATGGGCCGTTTCGGGCTCATTCAAGCAGCGCATCGGCGATCGATGGTGCGCCCACCCAGAACGTAACTGGCGCGTCACTCGCGAGCGGCCGCTGAACGCCGCTGCGATTCTGCTCTATTCGACGCTTCAGTCGCTTGCAATCGGAGCGTAGCGCTTGGACCGAGAAGCGTGAGCGCGTCGGCACGGACTACCGTGCTGCATGGATCTACCGACTTCGCGGTCGAGATCGCGTGTGCCGCGACGTCTTGGGTCGTTCGCGCGCCGACAGGCCGTTGGCCTGCCATTCCCCTAGGAAATCCGACCTTACCGTATGCCAAAGCTCCATTGACTACCTTCAGATGGCTGCCTCCGAACAACTTGATCCACTCCTCGCGTTCGTCGCGAAAATCGTCGCGCGCGAACTCGCCCAAGGGGCCGAGGCGGTTGACGGAGCAGCGCCCAAAGCCGCATCCTTAGCCCCTCATGACGACCGCCTCCGTCTACGCTCGATTTTCGACCGACCGCCAGGACCCGACGTCGATCGCGGACCAACTCCGCGTCTGCCGCGCACGGGCTGAGGCGCTCGGGTTCAAGGTCGTCGCCGAATACAGCGACGCTGCCGTGTCCGGCGCGGTGGCGGTAACCGACCGGCCCGGCGCCGGTGCAATGCACGCCGCCGCACTCGCGGGTCAATTCGACGTGCTGCTCGTCGAGTCTCTGGATCGACTCTCGCGCGACTCAGTCGATAGCGAAGCGGTGCTGCGTCGGCTCGAACACCGGGGAATCCGGATTATCGGGATTGCCGATTCGTACGACACGGCCTCCGGCGAAACGCGCCGGATCGTGCGCGGAGTGCGCGGCCTGATCAACGAGTTCTACCGCAGCGACCTGCCGCACAAGATTCGTCGCGGCCTCGATGGCCAGGTGGAGCGCGGCTTTCACGCTGGCGGGATGTCATACGGTTACCGGTCGGTGCCGGTTGGAATGAACGCGCGCGGTGAGGCGGAAGGCTTTCGCTTGGAGGTCGACCCCGAGCAAGCCGATATCGTGCGTTGGATCTTCGAGCGGTATGCGGAAGGCTGGTCGTGCCAGCGGATCGCTGCTTACTTGAACGCGCGGCGCGTCCCCGGCCCCGGTCGCCGTCTGAATCGGCGGTCGACCTGGTCCGTTTCGGCGCTCTACGGCACGCCGGAGGCTGGTTCTGGAATCTTGAACAACGAGCTCTACGTGGGCCGCTATGTCTGGAACCGGCGCGAGTGGATTCGTGACCCGGACAAGCCGAAAAAACGGACGCCGCGGATGCGGCCCCGCGATCAGTGGCGCGTCAAGGACCGGCCAGATCTCCGCATTCTTGATGATGCAGTCTGGTCCGCCGTGCGGGCGCGTATGGACAAGAAGAACGGCGACTCCGGACGCCTGAAACGCGGGCCGGGTCCGCGGTCGCTCTTCGGCGGGTTACTACGTTGTGGACGCTGTGGCGGCGCGGTCATTGCGGTAAGCGCGCGCGACTACGGGTGCGCGGCCCGCAAGGACCGGGGCCCGGCGGTGTGCGAAGGCGTGCGCGCTCCGCGACAGGAGACCGATCGTCGGCTCGTTGCCGCGCTGCGCGAGGAAGTGCTCTCCCCGGCCGCCATCGCCAAGATTCGCGACCAGGTTCGGCGTCTGTTGAGCGAATCGCAGCGCCGAGCAACCGACGTCAGCAAGGCCCGGGCAGCGAGAATCCGGGAGCTGGAGGGCGAGATTGCGCGGCTGACCGATGCCGTGGCCCAGCTCGGGCTTTCGAAGGCGCTCCGGGCCCGCCTTGTCGACGCGGAAGCAGAATATGCGCGCCTCACCGCACGGGTCGATTCGAAGCCCCCAGCCCTGCCGAGCCCAGAGGCGGTTGGAGCGAAGATCCGCGAGGTCGCGGTGCGCCTCGAGAGCGCACTGGCCCAGGACGTAAGCGCCGCCAGGACGATCCTTTCGGGCAAGTTAGGGCCCGTCACTCTTGAAGAAAGGGACGGAGCGCTGTGGGCGCAGATGGAAATCGGCCCCGCACTGCTGCTCGCAGCCGGGGCCGACTCTGATTCTATTCGGGGTTGCGGGGG
>DATJZM010000122.1:0-15003 GCA_035499135.1 Casimicrobiaceae bacterium
AAGGTTGATGTTCTTGAGGTTATGAGTACGCGCGCCGCGGATGCGGATGTATTCCATACCGTGTGGATTCGCGAGGCCAACCTGCTAATATACTCTTTTCGACTGCCTCGCTCCAAGGTCTCGTTCGCTCTGCCGCCAGCCCGGCGGCGCTCGGCCATCCGGCCTACTTCTCGGCGAGAAACGCAGCCTACAATCGAGCGGCGGATTCGAGAGGAGAACTCCCAATGGCATCGGTAAACAAGGTCATCCTGGTCGGCAACCTCGGCCGCGACCCCGAAACGCGCTACACGACGAGCGGCGATGCGGTCACCAACATCCGGCTCGCGACCACCGACACCTGGAAGGACAAGAACGGCGAGAAGCAGGAGCGCACGGAATGGCACAACATCGTGTTCTACGGGCGGCAGGCCGAGATCGCCGGCGAGTACCTGAAGAAGGGCCGCCAGATCTATGTCGAAGGCCGGCTACAGACGCGGAAGTGGCAGGATAAGGAGGGCCAGGACCGCTATACGACGGAGATCATCGCCGATCGGATGCAGATGCTCGGCAATCGCGAAGGCGGCGGAGTGTCCGTTGCCGCCGAGCCGCCTGAGCGCGACGGCGGTGCGAAGCCTGCGGCTGGCGGCCGCCGCGCACCGGCCGCCACGCCGGCGAAGAAGGGCGATAAGAACGTCGACGAACTGGACGACGATATACCGTTCTGAGCGTCGGCGCGCGCACGCGTCCCCGCGCCCCGCCGGTTCAGCCCGCGGGCTACTTTACCGCCTTCCAGCTCGAGTCGGGGTTGTAGGTGTCCATGCCGCGCGCGATCGCGGACGTCTTGTCTCCGAGGTCCTTCTCGTAGACCACGCCGTCAGCGCCGGTGACGAACGTCATCACGCCGGAGTTGCCGTACTGCGCCGGATACGCGACGACTCCGAAGCCTCCGATCATCATGTTCTGCACGATGTAGCTCATCGCGCCGCCCTTGGCGTCCTTGCCCTGCTTGGTGAGGATGCGATAGTAGTAGCCGTGATACGGGATGGGAGCGCCCTTCTTGGCTCCGTAGCCCTCGCTGCTTGCTTGCGCGACGAGGTCCCCGAGCGGGCTGGGCGCCTCGCCCTGCTTGGTCGGCCAGTACAGCCCGTCCTTCTTGCCCGGCGTGCTGATGATCTTGCGCGCGTAGTTCGGCAAGCCGTCCACATCGCGATCTTCGGAGGCGTAGTCGTGCTGGGCGTCGACGATGGCACGCACAACCTCGATCGCGGCAAGCTCGTTCCTCCCGATGCGCCGGGCCAGGATTTCCCTCGCCCCCGCCGCGGTGTCGAGCGTCCACCCCTTGGCACCTTTGACGGCCGGAATCGGCATCGGCCAGTCCTCGTTGCCGACGACCAGCGTCGCCTTCGCGTCGCCGTCCTTGGCGATCGAGTGCTTCTCGGCGTAAAGCTCGGCGAAACGCGCCCGCCCCTTGTCGTCCGCGACTTTGTCGCCGGAGTTGATTAGAGGGACTCCAGCCGGGCCGAGCATCGCCGTCAGCGTCTTCGTGTTGTTGGCCTTCGCTGCATTGACAAGCGCCTGGAACAGTTCTTCAGGGGTTGCGTAGGCTTTCGGCGCGGACGCTTTCGCCGCCGACGTCTTCGCGGGCGCATCGGCCGCAAGTGCCCGGGTGCCGACCGTAAGGGTTGCCGCACCGGTCAGCAGCAAGGCACCGATCAGCGATGCGCAACGCACAACCGGCCGCACTGGGTTTCGTTTCATCGTGACGTTCATCGCATCGTCCTCCGTTAGCGCCGACCGCCGCCGCCGCGACCACCCCCGCCACCGCCGCGAGCACCGCCGCCACCACCGCCTCGTGATGCGCCGCCGCCCCCGCCGCCACGGGACGCCCCTGCGCCACCGCCGCCCTGGAAGCTGCGATTGCCCATGCTGGAGTTGCCGCGATTCGAGTAGTCGCGGGTCTGCGCACCGTTGCCCGCGTTGAACGCGCCGCCGCCTGCGCTGCCACCGCGGTTGGCGCTCATGTCGCGATTCGCGGCGCTGCCGCGATTGGCAGCACCCATGTCGCGGTTCGCCGCCCCGCTCTGACCCACCCCGCGATTGGCCGCGCTCTGCAGCCCCGAGCGGTCGTTGAGCGCCGCTCCCTGCTCGCGGCCCCGGAACTGATCGCGCGACTGGGCCGCCTGCCGATTCTGCTGCCCGTATTTTTGACGCGACGCGTTGTCCCGGTAAGGTACGTTGCCGCGGTGCTCCGGCCTGTGGTTCCAGTTGCCGTTGCTAATGTTCGTGCGATTGAAATTGTTGTACCGGTTGACGTTGACGTTGACCTCGCCCCGGCCCCAGTTGCAGCCCCCCCACAGGGCCGCGCCCGCGGCGATGCCCGCGCCCCAGAAGAACCCGCTCACGAACGCAGCGCCCACGGGCGCCCAGTAGGGCGGGTAGTACGGCGGATAGGCGGGATATGGCCACGCGCCATAGACCACGGTCGGCTGATACGTCGGCACATACACGATCTGCGGATTCGCCGGCTCGATCACGATGACTTGCTTGCCTTCCTGGGTCTGCGTTTCGACCTTCTGCTGCTCGTTGGTCTTCAGGTTCCCGGCAGTCTGCGCTCTCGTCCGCAGGCTTTGTACGGTGTCGAGCACCTGCTGCTGCTGACCGAGAAATGCATCGCCCAGCTTCTGCGTCCAGGCGAGATCCTGGTTCATGCGATCCAGGATATCGGGAAACTCGGTCAGCGACTTCACGCTCTCGTCCCAGGTCTGCTTCTGGAGGGCATCCTGCAGGGCGTCGCCCTTGAGGTTGGCGTTCTCCTTGCGCCAGCGCGCGGCCGCGACGATGTCCAGGGGATAGGTCGACGCCATCAGGATCTGAGTGAGCAAAGCATCCGGATACAGAGCGATCGGCGCCAGCATCTGGTCGAGCTGCTCCTGGCTGTAAGCCTGGCTGCCTCCGGCCTGAGCCTGCGCCGCGCTCTGCGGCGGCGGAGGCGGAGGCGTCTGCGCGAGCGCAGCCGGCGGCATCGCCACGGTGCATACGAGGAGCGCGGTCACGCTGCGCTGAAAAATCTTCTTCATGCTGCCCTCCATTCGGCCCTCGCTCGTTGCGCCGGAGCATTCATCCGTCGGCCGATCGGTTCACCTGGTTTCCCGGTAGCAATTGTAGCGCACGGCAGGCGATCCGAGGCCTCGATGAACGAATCATGATCGGCGTCAGTGGACGGACTGCGCGGTCGCGGTGCGCAAGGACGCGCCTTGCGCCTCGTTGCGGAGCGCGCCGGTGATCACGCCTCCGCCGAGGCACACCTCTCCGTCATAGACGACCAGGTACTGTCCTGGCGTCGGCGCCCATTGCGGAGAGTCGAACGTCGCCTGCCACCCGGACCCTCCAAGCTTCACGATGCATGACGCATCAGCCATTCGATAACGCGTCTTTGCCGTGAGGCGTTGACCTGCTCCCGGTGATACGCCGGCGATCCAGTGGATTTCCGGAAGTGCGACCACGCGAGCGTAGAGGCGCGGGTCGTCGCGTCCCTGCACCACCACCAGAGCGTTTCGCGAAGGCTCCTTCGCCGCAACGAACCACGGAGCGGTGCCTGCGCCGCGCGTGCCGCCGACACCGAGGCCCTGCCGCTGCCCGAGCGTGTGATAGGCCAGTCCGCGATGCTGCCCGAGCACCCTTCCCTCGGGTGTCGCGATCGGTCCCGGCTCGCGCGGGAGATACCGCGCGAGGAAGTCCCGGAACGGGCGCTCGCCGATGAAGCAGATGCCCGTCGAATCCTTCTTGGCGAAGGTGGGGATGCCCTGCTCGCGCGCGATCGCCCGTACCGTTCGCTTACTGAGCTCGCCGAGCGGAAACATCGCCGGAGCGAGCTGCTGCTGCGTGAGCTGATGCAGAAAGTAGGTCTGATCCTTGCCCGCGTCGAACGCGCGCAGCAATTCGACACGTGCGTCAGCGCGGCGCAGCCGCGCGTAATGTCCCGTGGCGATCGCGTCCGCACCGAGCGCGCGCGCGTGATCGAGAAACGCCTTGAACTTGATCTCGTTGTTGCACAGCACGTCCGGGTTGGGCGTGCGCCCGGCACGGTATTCCGCGAGGAAATGCGCGAACACGCGCTCCCGATACTCACGCGCGAAGTTGACCGCCTCGATGTCGATGCCGACGACGTCGGCGACCGCCGCCGCATCGACGAGGTCCTGCCGCGAAGTGCAGTATTCGTCGGTGTCGTCGTCCTCCCAGTTCTTCATGAACACGCCGAGGACTTCGTGCCCGGCGCGCTTGAGCAGCCACGCAGCGACGGAGGAGTCGACGCCGCCGGACAGCCCGAGCACGATGCGGAGCTTGCGCACGTTCACCTTGGGGAAACAAAAAAGGGCAGGGACCGCGCCCTGCCCTCGAGACGGGTAAGCGGCCTGTTACTGCCCGCTCGACTTCTTCTCCTGTTGCTTGATCGCTTCCTGCTTCGCCTTCGTATCGGGCAGCGCCTTCGGGTCCGACTTGGTGGCGGCAGCGTTCTTCGTAATGGCGTCGGCCTTCTGCGGACCGCTTGGAGGATTGCCGACATCCTCGGATTTCGCTTCCTGCTTGAGCTTCTGCTCTTTCCGCGCCTTCTTCGCCGCTGCCTTTTCCTCCGGGGTCATCTTGGCCCAGGCCTCCTTGGCTGCAGCCCGGTCGGCCTTCGCCTTCGCTGCATCCTGCGGCGTGTAAGTGCTCGGGCTCTTGTCGTCGGCGATCGCGCCGAACGAGCTCAGCGCAAGCGCCGCCGCCACAACAACAACGGAACATTTGTACATGGCTCTACCCCCTCCCGCTATCCCAAACAGGAGCAGGGGCTCAAGCAGCCCCTGCCCTGATGCTGCCACCCGACCCTTATTGACCGGTCGTCGGCTTGGTCGACGACTTGACGTCCTGCGCGCGCTGTTCCTTGGTCGGCTTGGCCTGTTCCTTGGACTTTGCCGTCTCCGCGGCCCCCTGCTTCGCGTTGTACATCATGTTCTCGTTCGCGACCTCGTCCAGAGCGGTCGCCTCGCTGAGCTTCTTGTTCCGCGCGGCTTTCTTCGCGGCCGCCTGCTCCTGCGGCGTCATGGCATCCCATTTCATCTTGGCCGCTTCTCGGGCTGCCTTCGCCTCGTTCGTCTCCATCTTCGACAGGGGCTTGAAATCACTATCGTCGGCAAACGCCGACGTCATGCCAAACGCGAATGCACTTGCGAAGAGTGCGGCAAGCAGCTTGTTCATACGTAGGTCCTCAGAAGAAGTGGCTCGAATCGATCGGTGTTGCGCTATTGCCGAACGGGCGGCGTGGTCCAAAACGAAGGAGGGTATTGATTGTATTGATCTTTGGCCGAAGAAGCAACAGCCCGGGGACGGCGACGCCACCCGGACTGTTGCATGCCGACAACGGGCCGGCGTTACTTCTTCGCGCCTTCCTTCGACGCGTCCTTGGCCATGCTGTCGTCCTTCTTCATGGACGCATCCTTGGCCATGCTGTCCTTGGACGACGCGTGCTTCTTCGACTTCTTGGAGGACTTCTTGTTCTTCGTCGCGGCCGTCTTGCTGTCGCTCATGGCGCCGGCCTTGGCGTCGGTCTTGGCTTCGGTCTTGGCGGGGGCGGCAGGCGCGGCAGTTGCGGGAGCGGGCGTCTGGGCCGCAGCGGTCAATGAAACGGCAAAGGCGCCTGCGAGCAGCGCCGACATCAGCTTGTTCATGAGAATCGGTTCCTTGAGCTTGGTTATGTCGAAAAGTGACACCTGTTTCCGTGTCAGCGCATTAACGCACCCTGAGCATGAGCGGTTGACAGGCAGGAGCAGCCCTCGGCCCCTAGGCGCGCCAGCTGGTCACCTGCCAGCCGCGCTCCCCCGCGTGGCGCTCAAGAATCGGATCCGGATCGACCGCCACCGGGTTCGTTACGGCGGAGAGCAGCGGCAGATCGTTGTGGGAGTCGCTGTAGAACCACGAGGCCGCGAAGCCTTCGAGCGAAAGCCCGTTGCCAGCCAGCCAGTCCCGCACGCGGGCGAGCTTCCCCTCCCGGAAGCAGGGCGTGCCAGCCGTGCGGCCGGTGAATCGCCCCTCGACGATCTCCGGCTCCGTCGCCAGGAGATTCCGTATGCCGTAGAGCTCGGCGATCGGTCGCGTGACGAAGCTGTTCGTCGCGGTGACGACGGCGACGAGGTCGCCCGCCGCCAGCCGAGCGTCCACTTCCGCCTGCGCCCGTGACAGCAGCATCGGCCGGATCTTCTCGGCGAGGAAACGATCACGCCAGGCGAGCAGCTGCTGCGGCTCGTGCTGCGCGAGTGGGCGCAGCTGGAAGTCGAGAAACGCGCGGATGTCGAGGCGCCCCGCCTGGTAGTCCGCGAAGAAACGCGCGTTCTGCCGCTCGTATGCCGCGGCATCCAGAACGCCGACCTCGATCAGGAATTGCGCCCACCCGTAGTCGCTGTCGCCGGCGAGCAGGGTGTTGTCGAGATCGAACAGCGTCAGTCGCGGGGAGCCGCCGTGGACTGTGCTCTTCCCCATTCGAGCTCCTTCTGCAGCCATTCCCGGAGCAGAGGTACGGTGATCGGGCGCTTGGCGGCGAGCGATACCCGATCGAGGGCGTTCAGCGTGGACAGGAGCGATTGCATGTCGCGGCGGCCGTGTCGCAGGAGATAGTCGACGACATCCGCCGGAAGCTCGAGGCCGCGGCGCCGCGCGTAGACCTTGAGCGCTTCGGGCTTGTCCTCATCGGCGAGGGGCAGGACCTCGTAGACCAAACCCCAGCCGAGCCGCGTGCGCAGGTCCTCGCGCAGCGGCAGCGACGCGAGCGGCAGGCGGCTCGCCGCGAGCAGCTTTCCTGCGCGTTCACGCAGCGCGTTGTAGAGCGTGAAGATCCGCCCTGCCGCCGCCTCGCTGGCTTCGTCGACCCGATCGATCACGAAGAGCATGCCCGCCTCGACGTGCGCAGGATCGGCGAGCGCTTCCGGGGTCGCGAAGGCCGATGCCTCGATGCCGCGCTCGCGCGCCACCGCGGCGGCGGCGCTCAGGAGATGGCTCTTGCCAGCGCCGGGCGCGCCCCAGATCAGCAGTCCGGTCTCGGGGCTCGCCCCGCTGACGAAGCTCGTCAGCGCAGCGATCAACTCTGCATTCCTGCCCGGCAGGAAGTTCGCAAGCCGCGGCGGCTCGGGTGGCGCCAGCTCGAAGACAAGTTGTTCCACTCAGCGATACAGATCGGACCCGAAATAAGCAGCGCGCAGGTGCCGCAGCCCGACGAGCAAAGCGGCGCTCACGGGCAGCGCGAGTAGCACGCCGGCAAAGCCGAAAAGCTCCCCGAAGGCGAGCAGCGCGAAGATCACCGCCAGCGGATGCAGGCCGATGCGATCGCCGACGAGCCATGGAACGAGCACATAGTTCTCGAGCAGCTGACCGATCCCGTAGACGACGAGCACGGCCAGGAATGGCGGCCATCCCGTCCACTGCAGCAGCGCCGCGAGCACGCCCAGCGTGAGCCCGAGCCCGAACCCGACGTAGGGGATGAAGACCAGCAGCCCCGTAAGCAGGCCGATCGGCACCGCGAACTTCAGCCCCGCCAGCGTAAGGCCCGCGACGTAGTAGACGGCGAGGACCCCCATCACCGAGAGCTGGCCGCGCACGAACTCGGCGAGCACGCCATCGACTTCGCCGGCCATCGTGCGAAAGCGTCCGAGCCAGCGCCGCGGCAGCAGCTCGTCGATGCGACCGACGATGGTGTTCCAGTCGCGCAGCAGATAGAACATCACCACCGGAATGAGCGCCAGGTTGATGACCAAGCCGAGCACGGCCACGCCCCCGGCCTTGAGACTCGAGAACAGGTGCGCAGCCAGCGTCTGCGCGCCTTCCATATTCTCCGCGATGAACTGGCGGATCGAGGCGAGATCGAAATCCAGTTCAATGTCGAGAGTCTGTTTCAGCCATGGTGCGGTGTAGCCGTAGAGCTTTCCTAGGAGCTCGGGCAGACGGCGGAACAGCGTGCCGAACTCTGCCTGGACAAGGGGCGCAAGCGTCAAGACAAGGGCCACCACGAGAAGCAGAATTACGACGACCGCGAGCAATGTGCTCAAGGTGCGCGGCACGCGTCGGCGCTCGGCCCATTTCACGGCGGGGCTCGCGAGATAAGCGAAGATTGCCCCGATCAGAAACGGCGTGAGGATCGGCCCCAGCCAATGCAGCGCGGCCGCGAAGACGAGCGCGGCACCGATGATCCAGAGATACTGCTTGGGCCCAAGCGCACGCGGCCCCCCCTTCACCTCGGTCGCCGCGGCCTCGCGTGACTCGTCACGAGCGGGGCCTGCGGGAATCATTTTCGGTAGAATCGGGCAAAAGTCCTGCACTTTACCCCGCGTCGCGCCTCGACTCAATCCAATGCCCCGCCACGCCCCCGGTCGCTCGCTGTCGTATCGCGACGCCGGCGTCGATATCGCTGCCGGCGACGCGCTGGTGGAGAAGGTAAAGCCGATCGCCGCGCGCACCCTGCGGCCAGAGGTGCTCGCCGGGATCGGCGGGTTCGGCGCGCTGGTCGAATTGCCTAAGCGCTACCGCGAGCCCGTGCTCGTCGCCGGCACCGACGGGGTCGGCACGAAACTTAAGCTCGCCATGGCCGTCGGCCGCCACGACACCATCGGCATCGACCTGGTGGCGATGAGCGTCAACGACATCCTCGTGCAGGGCGCCGAGCCGCTCTTCTTTCTCGACTACTACGTTTGCGAGCGCCTCGACGTCAAGGTGGCGACGGAGGTGATCAAGGGCATCGCCGCGGGCTGCGAGCAGGCGGGTTGCGCGCTGATCGGTGGCGAGACGGCCGAGCATCCCGGCGCGTTCGTCCCGGGCGAGTACGATCTGGCAGGGTTCGCCGTCGGCGTTGTGGAGAAGGAGCGCGCGCTCGATGGGCGCAGCATCGTCGAGGGCGACGTGCTGATCGGGCTCGCGTCGAGCGGACCGCACTCCAATGGCTTTTCTCTGATCCGCCGCGTGCTTGCCGAAAGCGGAGCCGACCTCGCGCGCCCCGTGCCTGAGGTGACCCGCGGCCGTACGCTCGGCAGCGTGCTGCTCGAGCCGACGCGCATCTACGTCAAGCCCGTGCTCGCGTTGCTCGCCGAGCATGAAGTCAAAGGCATGGCGCACATCACCGGCGGCGGGCTCGTCGAGAACACGCATCGGATGTTTCCGGAGGGGCTCGCCGCACGCCTCGACTCGAAAACCTGGCCGCAGCCGCCGATCTTCGGCTGGCTGCAACGCACCGGCCGTATCGCGAAGGCGGAGATGCACCGCGTGTTCAACTGCGGGATCGGTCTTGTCATCGTCGTGGGGCGGCAAGCGGCCGCGCGCGCATGCGAGCGCCTCGCCGCGCTCGGCGAGACGGCCTACGTAATCGGCGAGGTCGTGCGGCGCCGTGCCGGCGCGCCCGGAACTACCGTCGTCTAGCGCGATCGGACGAAGGTGGACTTGAAGCGCCTCGTCATTCTGATCTCGGGCCGCGGCTCGAACATGGCAGCGATCCTCGAGGCCGTCGCCAAAGGAGCGATCAGGGCAAGCGTCTGCGGCGTCATCAGCAATCGGCCCGAGGCAACGGGCCTCACGATCGCGGCGCGCCAGGGAATTGCGACGAGCGTCGTCGACCACTTGCTCGCGCCGCACCGCGACGAGTTCGAACGAGCGCTCGTGGCCGCGATCGATGGGTTCGCTCCGGATCTTGTCATCCTGGCCGGCTTCATGCGCGTTTTGAGCCCCGAGTTCGTCGCGCGCTACGATCGAAGAATGCTCAACATCCATCCCTCGCTGCTGCCGGCGTACCCGGGGCTGCACACGCACCGCCGCGCGCTCGCCGACGGGGTCAAGGTGCACGGCTGCACCGTGCATTTCGTCACCCCCGACGTGGATGCGGGACCGATCGTCGCGCAGGCTGCCGTGCCGGTACGCGACGACGACGACGAGGCAAGCCTCGCGGCGCGCGTGCTCGAGACCGAGCACCGGATTCTGGTCGCCGCGGTGCGCTGGTTCTGCGAGGATCGTCTGGTCGTCGAGGGTCGCAGAGTTCGCGTCATCGACCACCGCGTCGATGCCGATGCGCTGCTGGTTCCGGCGCTTCGCTAAAGACACCCCGGCGATGAGCCCGCGCGACATCGCACCCTTGATTGACCGCGCTCCGACGATCGAGCCGGCAAACGGGATGCGCAGGCTTCTGCGTCACGGCTTCGCGCTTGCGCTCGCAGCTTCACTCGCCGTGCATCTGCTCGCCCTGCTCTTCCCTGCGCCGCGCGGCGAGACTCCCGAGGAGTTGCCGCCGCTCGCCGCAACGATCACCCAGATGCCGCCTCCGCCGACGGCGGTCGCGAAGCCGGCTCAGCCGAAACCGCGAGCGAAAGTCCTCCGGCCACCGCTGTTGGCCCCTCTCGATGCGGCCGAAGCGCCCATCGGCAGCGAGGGTGCGCCCTCCAAGGGTCGGGAAATCGCGCCGATGGCCGAGCCCGCCTTCCTGCCGGAGCCGACCGAGGAGACCGTCGCGGCGGCGCCCGAGCAGCACGCGCCGCCCGAGTTGCCGCCGCGGATCGAGCTTGCCTACCGCGGCTTTCTCGGGACGCGCGGGTTCTTCGTCGGTGACGCAACCTATCGCCTCGAGCATTCGGGCAACGAATACAAGGTGACCACGATAGGAGAAGCTCGCGGGCTCGCCGCGCTGTTCATCCACGGACAGGGACGTCTGACGAGCACCGGCACGATCACTGGCGCCGGCTTGCAGCCGAACCTGTACACGATCGAGCGCACGAACGACAACCGGCACGAGGCGGCGACCTTCGACTGGGAAACCGGCATCGTGCTGCTCAACGACAACAAGACAGCGGCGCTCGAGGTGCCGACCTTCGATCCGCTCGTCGTGCTGTGGCAGTTCTATTTCGTCCCGCCCGAGCAGGACGAGGTGCAGCTGAACATCGCTACCACGCGCCGCGTCTACCACTACAGCTTCCGCCGCACGGGGACGGAGACGATCAAGCTCGCCTTCGCCGATGTCGTCACCGACGTCTGGGAGCGAACGAGCGGCGATGGCAGCGTGAACGCCAAGGTATGGCTCGCTCCGTCGCTGCATCACGTGATGGTCAAGATGCGGCTGTGGAACGAGCGCGCAACCGTGGAGGCACTGCTCGACGCGATTCGCGTCGACGAGAAGATCGCCCAGCGATGAGCGTACGGGCGAACCAGCTCGCCGCGCTCGCCGATGCGGTCGCGGCCGTGCTGCCGCTTTCTTCTCCCGCGGATGCCACGTTGCACGAATTCTTCCGGCGGCACCGCCAGCTCGGACAGCGCGATCGCGCTTTCATCGCCGAAGGCGTGTTCGCCACGCTGCGCAGGCGCCGCTCCCTCGCGGCCCAGGCCGGGAGCACGGAGCCGCGCAGGCTCGCTCTGGCCGCCTGCATCCGCGAGCTCGGCATAAGCCTGCGCGAGCTCGAGCCCGCACTTTCGCGCGAAGAGCAGGTCTGGGCGCGCGAATTCAAGGCCCGACGCCCCGCGCTGACGCCGGCGGAGGCGGCCGACCTGCCCGATTGGCTCTGGGACGCGCTCGGCGTCGCGCTGCCGCACGAGCGCGATGCGCTCTCGCGCGCCTGGCTCGCTGCTGCGCCGCTCGACCTTCGCGTCAATACGCTCAAGACGACGCGCGAGGAGGCCCGCGCGGCACTCGCGGCCGACGGCATCGAATGCACTCCCACGCCGTTCTCGCCGCTCGGCCTGCGCGCCACGGGAAGACCCGCCCTGCAGCATCATCCGCTCTATGCCTCGGGAGCGATCGAGGTGCAGGACGAGGGCAGTCAGCTGCTGTGCTTCCTGGTCGCGCCGCGACGGGGCGAAATGGTGGTCGACTTCTGCGCCGGGGCCGGAGGCAAGACCCTGCTCCTCGGCGCGATGATGCACTCTGAGGGACGCCTCTACGCCTTCGATGTGTCGGCGCGACGCCTCGCGCGTCTGAAACCGCGTCTTGCGCGCTCGGGTCTGTCGAACGTCAATCCCGTGCTGATCGAGAGCGAGGGCGCCGCGCGCGTGAAGCGGCTGGCAGGCAAGATCGATCGTGTGCTCGTCGACGCTCCGTGCAGCGGCTTCGGCACACTGCGGCGGAACCCGGACCTCAAATGGCGGCATACCGCTCGCGCGATCGACGAACTGGCCGCGAAGCAGAAGCGGCTGCTCGCCGCGGCCGCCGCGCTCTGCAAGCCGGGCGGCCGCCTCGTGTATGCGACGTGCAGCGTGCTGCCCGCGGAAAACGAAGCGATCGTCGATGATTTCCTTGCGGCGCACCCCGCGTTCGCGCCGCGCGACGCCGCGGCGGAGCTCGCGCGGGCGGGCATCGCAATCGATTGCGGCCAGTACCTGAGACTCCTTCCGCACCGCCACGGCTGCGACGGATTCTTCGCTGCCGTACTCGAGCGGCGGTCCTGAGCCTTCGGCTAAACTGTCCTCGTGCCGACGCCCATCGACTTCACCCGCCTGCAGGAGGTGCTCTCGCAGCGCGCGGGCTGGATCGAGCTGGCTGTCGTGCTGCTCTGCTTCGCGATTGCGTGGGCCGTCGATCGACGCGTGCGCGTTCGCGGCGACGGGTCGCGGATAGCCAAGATCGGTGCCGGCAGCGTCAACCGACTCGTCTTCCCGCTGACAGCGCTTGCGCTGCTGCTGCTCTCGCGCGCCGTTCTCGAGGCCTGGCTCAAGCCGTTCTTCCTCGAGATCGCGATCCCGGTTGCGATCGCCTTGGCGCTCATCGGCCTGCTCGTCTACGGCATTCACGGCCTCTTCGGCGGCGAGCGCAAGCCTGTGGTCTCCGAGCGCACGATCAGCTTCACGATCGTAGGCGCATTGCTTCTCTACTACGTCGGCGTGCTGCAGCACATCCGCATGGCGCTCGCCGAGCTGCGCATCACGATTGGCAAGTCGGAAGTGAGCGTTCTCGATCTCGGCAGCGGCGCCTTGGTGCTGATCCTCGCCGTGGTTGCCGCGCTGTGGCTTTCGAGCCTCGTCGATCGGCGGCTGCTCCGCGCATCGCCCGCCGACGCCAACGTGCGCGTCGTGCTCGGGAAGGTCGTGCGGGCGTTCCTGCTGCTCGTCGGCGTGCTCTTCGCGCTGTCCCTCGTCGGCATCGACCTGACGGTGCTCTCGGTCTTCGGCGGTGCCCTTGGCGTTGGGATCGGGCTCGGGCTGCAGAAGCTCGCGAGCAATTACATCGCCGGCTTCACCATCCTGCTCGATCGCTCGATACGCCTCGGCGACGTGGTGACGGTGGACAACCGTCACGGCGTCGTCACCGAGGTGACCACGCGCTACGTGGTCGTGCGCAGCCTCGACGGCACCGAAGCGATCGTGCCCAACGATACGCTCGTCACCACGACCGTGCTCAACCACTCTTACGACACGCCGGAGACGCGAATCGGCGTCACGGTGCAGATCAGCTACGAGAGCGATCTCGACACCGCCATGCGTTTGATGGAGGAGATTGCGCTCGAACAACCCCGTGTGCTGCGTGTACCCACGGCGCCGGCCGTGTTCGTCGCGCGACTCGCCGAGGACGGAATCGAGCTCGAGCTGGGCGTGTGGATCAACGATCCGCAGAACGGCCAGCTCAACCTTCGCTCCGCGATAAATCGAGGGATCTTGAAGGCTTTCCGCGCACACGGGATCCATATCCCGGGGCCCCGGCGCGAGATCCAAGTGCGTAGCGAGCCGGCCGACGGGAAGTCGAGCCTGCCCGTCGTTGCGCCGGCTGAGAGTGATCGCTAACTCGCTTCGTGGACTGCTCCCACGCAGCGAAACCGTGTAAAATTCGGGGCGATTTCGTGCCCCGCGGGCGCCGCGGGGTAAGGACCCACAACCAAACCCACAACCATGCCTTTCGACCCGCTCTCCCTGCTCGCCCGCGGCCTCGTTCCGCTGCCCTGGTGGGGCTACGTCGCGGTAGCGCTTGCGCTGACGCACGTGACGATCGCCGCAGTCACGATCTTCCTGCATCGCTGCCAGGCACACCGCGGCCTCGATCTGCACCCGCTGGTAAGCCACTTCTTCCGCTTCTGGCTCTGGGTCACCACCGGCATGGTCACCAAGGAGTGGGTTGCCATCCACCGCAAGCACCACGCGCGCGTCGAGACGGAAGAGGACCCGCACAGCCCGCAGACACGCGGCATCGGTACGGTTCTGCTCCAGGGCACCGAACTCTACCGGGCGGAAGCGAAAAACCTCGAGACGCTCGAGAAGTACGGCACCGGAACGCCGGACGACTGGATCGAGCGCAACGTGTACACGACCTTGAGCGTGCATGGCATCGCGCTGATGCTCGTCACGAACGTGGTCCTGTTCGGCGCAGTGGGGCTCACGATCTGGGCGGTGCAGATGCTGTGGATTCCGGTGACGGCGGCCGGAATCATCAACGGCCTGGGCCACTACTGGGGTTATCGCAACTTCGCGACCGAAGACGCGAGCACCAACATCGTTCCCTGGGGAATCGTCATTGGCGGCGAGGAACTGCACAACAACCATCACGCCTACGGCACGTCGGCCAAGCTCTCGTCGCGCTGGTTCGAGTTCGATCTCGGCTGGGCCTACATACGCGCGCTGGAAATGATGGGGCTCGCCACCGTCCGCAAGGTCGCGCCGCGCATCCGCTTCGATCGCGAGAAGCTGCACGCCGACCTAGAAACGCTGCAGTCGGTGATCACGCACCGCTACGAGGTCCTCACAAGCTATGCGAAATCGTTGCGCAAGGCCTGCGCAAGCGAGGTCGCGTCGCTGCGCGAGCGCGCACGTCGGGGCGAGCTCGCAGCGGACATTCCGAGCTTCCGGCGACTGCGCCGGTTCCTGTCGGACGCGCACAGGCTGCCGGAGCCCGACCGCGTTCGCCTCGCCTCCGCCCTCGAGAGCAGCAAGGCGCTGCATACGATCTATCTCATGCGCCAGGAGTTGGCAGCCCTGTGGGAGCGCTCGAACGACTCGCGCGAGCAGCTGCTGCTTCGCCTCCAGGACTGGTGCCGTCGCGCCGAAGCG
>DATJZM010000123.1:0-31287 GCA_035499135.1 Casimicrobiaceae bacterium
CTTCGCGCCTGCGGCGCTACGCTCAGGGCGAACGGAGCTGAACCCGGGCGCCACCCTCACCCGCGCCTTCGGCGCGGCCTCTCCCGCCAGCGGGAGAGGCGAAACCACCCGCGGGCCGGGCGGAAGCCTTGGCTCCAGAGAGGCTGGATTCAAGCAGACGCTGGAATGCTGCTTTCCGTGGCGATCGTCAGCCAACGCGCTGCAGCGGCAGGGTCTGCTGCAGCAGCGGCGTGTCGATATAGTGGTCGAGCAGGAGGAACGCGAACAGCGCCATCAGATAGATGATCGAGTAGTTGAACACCTTCATGGCGAAGTACTCGTTCGGCGGTTTCATCAGCACCATTGCGTAGTATAGGAACCCGGCGCCGAGCATGAGCGCGCCGCCGAGATAGAACAGCCCACTCATGCCCGTGAGGTACGGCAACGCGGTGACCACGACCAGCAGCACCGTGTACAGCAGCACGTGCCAGCGCGTGTATTCCACGCCGTGCGTCACCGGCAGCATCGGTACCTGCGCACGCGAGTAGTCGTCGCGACGGAAGATCGCCAGCGCCCAGAAATGCGGCGGTGTCCACACGAAGATGATCAGGAACAGCAGCAGCGCGTACGGGTGCACGTGACCGGTAACCGCCGCCCAGCCGAGCACCGGCGGCGCGGCACCGGCGGCGCCACCGATGACGATGTTCTGCGGCGTGGCGCGCTTGAGCCACGCCGTGTAGACGATCGCATAACCGATCAGCGAGGCGAAGGTCAGCGCGGCGGTGAGCGGATTGACGAGAGCGACCAGGATCGCCATCGACAGTGCGCCGAGGGCGACCGCGAACACGAGCACCTGCTTCGGCATCAGCGCACCGGTCGGCAGCGGACGATGCGCGGTGCGGAACATGACGCGATCGATGCGCTGATCGATCAGGTGATTGATCGCGGCCGCGGAAGCGGCGGCGAGCCAGATGCCGACCGTGCCGAAGACGAGCGGCCGCAGCGGCACCATGCCGGGCACTGCGAGAAACATGCCGATGACCGCCGTGAACACGATCAGCGCGACGACGCGCGGCTTGGTCAGCTCCAGATACTGGCGGGCGAGCGAAGACATGCGTGTAGCCTGCGGCCGCGTCGGTGGTTATGCAAGCCGGCGCAGGCGCACGACCAGCATCAGGAGCGCACACAGCAGCAGCGCAGCCAGCGCGTTGTGCATGACGGCGACCGGCAACGGCAGACCCATGGTCACGTTGCGGATGCCGAGCATGACCTGGCCGAAAAGGCCGAGTCCGAAGAACAGCCCGAGCGGCCGCGATTCGCGGCGGCGGATCGCCGCGATGGCCAATACGAGTCCGTAGGCGAACACCACGACCGCGCCGAGCCGGTGCGCGAGCTGGATCGCGGTGCGCGCCGGCGCATCCAGGACGCCACCCTCGTAGTCGACGCCGATGTCGCGCCAGAGCACGAACGCCGAGGCAAGGTCGGTCGGCGGATGCCACTGGCCGAGGCACGTCGGGAAATCCGTGCCACACGCGAGCGCGGCATAATTCGCGCTGGTCCAGCCCCCGAGCGCGATCTGCACGGCGAGGAGCACGATGCCGGCAATCACCATGCGCCGCAATGCGGCATTCTCCACATTTCCCATCGGGCGCAGGGTCAGGCGCGACGCCGTGTACACGAGCAGCGCCAGCATCGTCATGCCGCCGAGCAGGTGCGCGGCGACCACGATCGGCAGCAGCTTGAGCGTGACCGTCCACATGCCGAGCAGGGCCTGGAACACGATGAACAGCGCCGCAAAGCACGGCACGATGGTCAGGCGACCGAGGTCGCGGCGGCGGATCAGCGCCCATGCCGCGAGCGCGAAAACGGCGATGCCCAGGCCGCCGACGAGCAGGCGATGCACCTGTTCACGCCAGGCCTTGTCGCCTTCGACGGGGCGATCGGGAAACGCCGCGTTGGCGCTAGCGATTTCGTGCGTCTGCGTCGGCCAGGTCAGCTTGCCGTAGCAGGTCGGCCAGTCCGGGCACGACAGGCCGGCATTCGACAGGCGCACGAACGCGCCGAACACGATCACGACCAAGGCAAGCGCCGCGGCAACCCAGGCCAGCCCGCGCATCCCCGACAGTTGCGCCGCCGTGTTCATCAGTAGAGGATCTTCGTGACGTCGCGACGCAAGCCTTGCGCGGAATACCCCTCGGGATAAACCAGCATCAGCTTCCCGTTCGGATCGACCAGCGCCAGCGCGAGCGCGTCGTCGCCGTGGGCGCGCTCGCCGGCGAATGCGCTGGCGTCGCTGGCCACCTGCAGCGGCGTGCGCGGCGCACTGAATTCGGATTCCAGCACGGGACCCACGTACAGCACACGCAGCCGTTCGGCATTGCGCCCGAGCGTGATGCGCATGCGCAAGGCTTCATCGAGGCGCTCGCGGCACGCCGCCGCACAGCGCGTACCCGGCAGAGCCAGCAGCGTCCAGCGATAACGCGCATCGTGCCAGTCGAACGTGCTTCCGTCGGCGAGCGTGAGCACGACGCCGGCCAGATCGCGCGGTGGATCCACCAGCGTTCCGCTGGCGGTGGTGCTGCGCGGACGCCAGTCGCTGGAGCGCAGCAGGAACGCGGCCGCGAGCGGCAGCGCGAACACGCCAATGACGAGCAGGAGCACGAGACGGTTCTTGTTGCGACTATCCACGATCTGCTTCCAGTTTGCGCCAATGCAACACGATGAAAATGACCGCCGCGGCGAGAGCGAGTGCGAACCACTGCACTGCGTACGCCAGATGCCGCTCAGGCGGCAGCAGCGCCGGCTTCCATTCCCGCACGAAGCCGCTGTCTGCAGCGGGATCGAGCAGCAGCATGCGTGGCAGCAGGCGGTGGCCCAAATCCGCGCCAATCTGCGCATCATCCAGATACAGCGTCAGCTTCGGCCAGGTTGCCTGTCGCTGCAGCTGATTGCCGAGACGCAAACCACCGCCGGGATACGGCGCATAGATGCCGGTCAGCATCGTCTCGCCCTCCACCAGCGCCGGAAGCGCGGGCGTCGTACCCGGCGCATGATTCCACGCCACCCAGCCACGATCCACGAGCAGCAGATCATCCCCGCCCGCTGGCGCGAACACGCCGATCGCGTGAACGCCGACCTGGCCTGCGTGCACCTGCTCATCGAGCAGGTAGCCGCGCCGGTCGACGTAGCGCCCGCCGACGCGGACATGCGGGTAGCGCGTTGCATCGACACCCGCGCGTACCGCCGCGAGTTCCTCTAGCGGAGCCTGCGCCGCGCCCGCAAATGCCGCCAGCAGCTGCCGCTTCTGATCGGCGCGGTCCAGCTGCCACACGCCGAGCGCACCGAACGCGGTCATGCCGAGCGCGGTCAGCCCGATGGCGAACCCGCTTGGGCGCCGCCACGTGCGCACGCTCACTTTGCGCCGGCGCTATACTGGCGCGCGCGCTCCCGCCCGGAATCGCCCTTCATGTGGACCACGCTCGTCATCGTCGCGTTCCTGATCGTGATCATCTACAACCTGTTTGCCGGGCTTGCGTACATGATGAGCGACAAGGGCCAGACCGACCGCACGCTCAACGCGCTCAAGCGCCGCATCGGACTCTCGGTGCTGCTGATCCTGCTCGTCATCGTCGGCATCCTGACCGGCGTGATCCGGCCGCACGACATCGGCCGCTAGCCAGAATCGGAACCTGTTCAGAACCGTCGCCAGCGCAGCCGTCAAGGCGAAGCGCTGGCAAGGCGCGAGGCCACGAGTGAACCGGAGTTTGCTTCCTGCGAGCGGCCGATTAACGCAGCCAGCGCGAGGCTGCCTCACATCACGTAGACGAAGAGGAACAGCCCCAGCCAGACCACGTCCACGAAGTGCCAGTACCACGCCACCGCCTCGAACGCGAAGTGGTGATCCCTGTCGAAGTGGCCGCGCGCGCAGCGCAGCCAGATCACGGTGAGCATGATCGCGCCGAGCGTCACGTGCATGCCGTGGAAGCCGGTGAGCATGAAGAACGTCGAGCCGTAGACTCCCGTCGACAGCTTGAGGCCCAGCTCGGTGTAGGCGTGGATGTACTCGTGCGCCTGCAGCGACAGGAAGGTGAAGCCGAGCGCGATCGTGATGAACAGCCAGAATTTGAGCGCCCCCCGGTTGCCGGTCTTCAGCGCGTGGTGCGCCACCGTCAGCGTCCCGCCCGAGGACACCAGGATGATCGTATTCACCAGCGGGATGCCGATCGCCGCCATCGGCGTGAAGGCGTCCCTGAGATAGGGACCGTTGGTCGGCCACATCGCCGTGAAATTGGGCCACAGCAGCTTCATCTCGGGGCTGCCCAGGTCGGGCACCGAGAGGTTGCGCACGTAGAACAGCGCGCCGAAGAAGGCGGCGAAGAACATCACCTCGGAGAAGATGAACCAGCTCATCCCCCAGCGGAACGAGACGTCCACCTTCTTGTTGTAGAGGCGATGCTCGGACTCGTCGATCACCCGGCCGAACCAGCCGAACATCATCGTGACCAGGATCGCGAAGCCGACGAGGACGAGCCAGGGGCCGAAGCTGTAGGCGTTGAACCAGGTCGCGGCGCCGACCGCCATCAGCAGCAACGCGCAGGAGCCGGTGACCGGCCAGTGCGAGGGCTGCGGTATGAAGTAGTACGGCTTGGCGCCGCTTTGTGGTGCGCTCATCGATTGCTCCCTCGTCTGCCCCGTTGCGTTCGCTCGCCCGCTACGAGTCGTTGCCTTCGACCTCGAAGAACGTGTACGAGAGCGTTATGGTGTTCACGTCCTTCGGCAGCTTCGGATCGATCACGAATACGACCGGCATTCTTCGGGTCTCGTGCGGTCCGACCGCCTGCTTCGAAAAACAGAAGCAGTCGAGCTTCTTGAAGTACTCGCCGGCGAGGCGAGGGCCGTAGCTCGGGACCGCCTGCCCGGTCACCGGTCGGTCTGACGTGTTCTCCACCTCGTAGACAACCTCGGAAACCTCGCCCGGGCGTACCTTGACGATCGGCGTCAATGGCCGGAAGCGCCACGGCAGCTTGTTCACGTTGGCATCGAGCTCGAGGCGCACGCTGCGCGTGGCGTCGACCTGCGTGTTCTTGACCTGATCCGGCGTATCGATGTCGCGCAGCCCTGTGGCGCGACAGATCTGCTCGTAGAACGGCACGAGGAGAAAGCCGAATCCGAACATCACGGCGACGACGATGCCAAGCTTGATCAGCAGCGCGCGGTTGGCGCGCTTCGTCGCGGGGGAGTCGGCGGTGCTCATTTGCGCGGCTTCTTGCGCAGGTTGCGGCCCAGCGTGAGGAGCAGGAAGCCGATGATGGCGAGGCCCAGCACACCCATGCCCACCGCGTTGCCGCCAGCGTACTGCGTCGCGATGATGCCGCCGAAGAAGACCGCGGCAATCGACAGCAGGACAAGGCCCGTGCGCAGGTTGGCGCCACGCTGCGCGCGATCCGGTCTGTCGGCGGGGTGCATGGGAGGGCTGTCTACCGTTGGTCGCCGCTCAGCCTGTCAATGCACCGCCGGCGGCGTCTCGAACGTGTGATACGGCGCAGGCGAAGGCACCGTCCACTCGAGGGTGTCCGCGCCGTCCCACGGCCGCGCCGGCGCCGGCGCACCGAAGCGGATCGTCTTCAGCACGATGTAGAGGAACAGGATCTGCGACAGCCCGAAGCCGAACGCGCCGATCGTCGCCACCTCGTTCCAGTCGGTGAACTGCGTCGCATAGTCGGGCACGCGCCGCGGCATGCCTGCCAGACCGAGAAAGTGCATCGGGAAGAAGGTGACGTTGAAAAAGATCATCGACAGCCAGAAGTGCCATTTGCCGAGCTTCTCGTCGTACATCCGGCCCGACCACTTGGGCAGCCAGTAGTAGATCCCGCCGAAGAAGGCGAAGAGCGAACCCGCCACCAGCACATAATGGAAGTGCGCCACGACGTAGTACGTGTCCTGCAGCTGGATGTCCACCGGGGTGATGGCGAGCACCAGCCCGGTGAAGCCGCCCATCGTGAACAGGAAGATGAAGCCGATCGCGAAGAGCATCGGGGTCTCGAAGGTCATCGATCCCTTCCACATGGTGGCGAGCCAGTTGAACACCTTCACTCCCGTCGGGACCGCGATCAACATCGTCATGTACATGAAGAAGAGCTGCCCCGCGGCCGGCATGCCGACGGTGAACATGTGGTGTGCCCAGACGAGGAAGGAGAGGATCGCGATCGAAGCCGTCGCATAGACCATCGACGCGTAGCCGAACAGCGGCTTGCGCGAGAACGTCGGCAGGATCGTCGAGATGATCCCGAACGCCGGCAGAATCATGATGTAGACCTCGGGATGCCCGAAGAACCAGAACACGTGCTGGAAGAGCACCGGGTCACCGCCGCCGGCCGCATTGAAGAAGCTCGTGCCGAAGTGCCGGTCGGTGAGCAGCATCGTCACCGCGCCGGCGAGCACCGGCATCACGGCAATCAGCAGATACGCCGTTATCAACCAGGTCCACACGAACAGCGGCATCTTCATCAGCGTCATGCCCGGCGCGCGCAGGTTGAGGATCGTCGTGATGATGTTGATCGACCCCATGATCGAAGAGGCGCCGAGGATGTGCACGGCGAAGATCGTCAGATCCATCCCTATCGGCGCCTGTACGGACAGCGGCGCGTAAAGCGTCCAGCCGCCGGCGAAGGCGCCGCCGGGCACGAAGAACGAGGACAGCAGCAGCGTGGCGGCGAAAGGCAGCAGCCAGAAGCTCCAGTTGTTGAGCCGCGCGAAGGCCATGTCGGGCGCGCCGATCATCAGCGGCACCTGCCAGTTGGCGAACCCCACCGCCGCCGGCATGATCGCGCCGAAGACCATGATCAGCCCGTGCAGCGTGGTGAGCGAATTGAAGAACTCCGGATCGACGAGCTGCAGTCCGGGGTGAAAGAGCTCGCTGCGGATCGTCAGCGCGAGGCAGCCGCCGGCGAGGAACATGATGAACGAGAACCACAGGTAGAGCGTGCCGATATCCTTGTGGTTGGTCGTGGTGATCCAGCGCATGATCCCGCTCGGGTGATGCGCATGCTCCTCGTCACCGTGGCCAGCAACGTGATCGTGCGGAATGCTGCTCATCGCGTGCTCCTGAATGAAATCATTGCCTCGCCACCTTCACCTCGGAAGGCTGGATCGCCTCGCCCGTGTGGTTGCCCCAGCTGTTGCGCGTGTAGGTGATGACCGCGGCGATGTCGATGTCGGACAGCGTGTTGCGCCACGGCACCATCGCCGTCGGCTGACCGTTCCGGACGACGCCGTTGAGCACCGTCGTGATCTGAGCGTCCTTCGGTCCGTTGACGACCTTGGAGCCGTCGAGCGCGGGGAAAGCGCCGGGCACGCCTTTGCCGTTGGCCTGGTGGCAGGCGGCGCAGTTGGCGGTGAAGACTTTTTCGCCGCGCGCCGCGAGCTCGGCCTCGCTCCAGACCTTGTTCGGGTCGTCCGCCGCGGCGGCGGCTGCTTTCTTGTGCTCGGCGAGCCACTTCGCGTAGTCGTCCGTGCTCTTCACCTCCACGACGATCGGCATGAACCCGTGCTCCTTGCCGCAGAGCTCCGAGCACTGGCCGCGGTAGATGCCGGGCTGCTCGGCCTTGAACCAGCTGTCGCGCACGAAGCCCGGGATCGCATCCTGCTTCACGCCGAACGCGGGAACGGACCACGAATGGAGCACGTCGTTTGCGGTGATGAGCAGCCGCACCTTCTTGCCGACCGGCACCACCAGCGGATTGTCAACTTCGAGGAGATAATGCTCGCCCTTCGGCTGCTCGCCGTGGATCTGCTGGTACGGCGTGGAAAGGTTGCTGTAGAAGCCGAACCCGTCGTCGAGGTAATCGTAGCCCCACTTCCACTGGTAGCCGGTGACCTTGACCGTCATGTCGGGGGCCGAAGCGTCCTTCATCGCCAGAACGGTGCGAGTCGCCGGAAATGCCATGAACAGCAGGATGAGGAACGGGATGATGGTCCACACGACCTCGACCAGCGTGTTCTCGTGAAACTGCGCCGCCTGGTGTCCCTTCGACTTACGGTGTGCAAAGATCGAATAGAACATAACCGAGAACACGCCGATGAAGATCACGACGCAGATCCACATGATGTACGTGTGGAGGTCGAAGATCTGCGTGGCGATCGGCGTGACCGGATCCTGCAGGTTGTACTGGCGGGCGGCCAACGCCGCGGCGGGCGCAAGCGCCGTTATCGCTGCCGCAGCCCGCTTCAGCGAGGCTCCGACGCGAAAGCGCTGCCTGCCGCCTGCCCCTTTGCCCTTCATGCTTCCCCCGAACACGTCAATCCCTTCCGTACGCCCCAGCGGGCGGCTAGGCCTTCGCCAGCACACGGCGCAGGTCGCGCGCGATCGCGCCCCTTTCCGCGGCGGGCAGTTCCTCGCCGAACTCGACGCACTGCCCGGCGGAGCGCAGCCGGAGCCGCGGCGCGCTGTCGAGTCTCCGGCACTCCACTTCGACGCGCGTCCAGTAGCGATTGAACTCGCACCGGGTCTGCACGCCGCCCCGATCGCGCTCGACGACCACGCGATCTCCGCAGACGCTGACACGCTCCCAATCCGATGCATGGCGCTCGATCCACAGGAACGCCACCCACAGCACCGTCATCTCGAGCGCCGAGTAGGGCAGCACCAGCCAGGCGCCAAACGCGGCGAACACGAGCGCAAAGCCGAACGACACTACGCACAGCGACAGAAACAGCCGCCAACGCCAGCGCGAGCCGAGCGAATCGTTGCGACGCGACACTACGCAGAATTCGGGTTCGACAGGAAGCGGTGGGATTCCAGCGCCCGACATACCTTCGAGACGACGTCGAAAAACCGGCGAATCTTAACACGGATGGCGCGCCACAAGAATCCGGCCGCGGGCCCGTTCAACGCGTCGGGCGCCGTTCAAAGCGAACGATAGCGCGACCGTCCACTGCGAGGCGCGGCGCGGGCTTCCAGGCGTGGCCGTACACGATCTCACAGGTCGCCGGCAGCCGACCCTCGCGACGGAACGGCTCCAGCCCCGCCAGCACGCGCCTCCAGCGCTCGCGGCCCATCATGCCGCGCGGCCGTCCGCGGGCGGCATTCTGCGCTCCAGTCGCCTTGAGCTCGCGCATCATCGCCGTTGCGTCGGCATAGGTGAGGGTGATGACCTCGGCGTCCATCACCGGGTCGGCGAAACCCGCCTCGACAAGCATGTCGCCCAGGTCATGCATGTCGATGAAGCGGCTGACGTGGGGCGCAGCGTCGACGCCGCTGAACGCGGCGCGCAGCTCCTTGAGCGTGTCCGGCCCAAACGTCGTGAACAGAAGCAATCCGCCGACGCGCAGCGTGCGCAGGAGCTCGGCGAAGACCGCGAGCGGCGCGACTACCGAGTGCAGCACGAGATTGCTCCACACGAGATCGACGGCGCCGCTGGCGAGCGGAAGTCGCGCAATGTCGCCGCGGATGAAGTGAACCTCGCCGCCCGGCGCTGCGCGTGCGCCCAGCAGGCGTGCGAGTCGTCCGCGCTGCGGCAGTTGCATTGCCTCGGCGCGCCGCCGCGCCGCGTGGAGCATGTTGGCGGCGATGTCGACGCCCAGGATCGCGGTATCGGGATATCGCGCGCATAGCTCGGTCAAAGCTTCGCCGGTTCCACAGCCCGCATCGAGAATCGTCGCGGGCCGCAGCTTGACCAGAGCGAGCCGCTCCGCCATGCGCCGCCCGACTTCCCGCTGCAGAACCGCGGCGGCGTCGTAGGTCGCCGCAGCGCGCTCCGCCGCGCGGCGCACCTGCGCCGGATCGAGGCGCGCCGGGTCGTGCTCAGCAATCACGGCAAAGCCAAGGGATTTTCAGGGAGCCGGCGCTTTCCGCGCGCGAGCCACCGTGTGATAACGTGCCGCCTGGGATTGACTCCGCGGCATGCCACGCAGTTTCGGGGAGGGGGGGCTGAGTGTCAAATTTCCTCGCCGGTGCACTCGCCACGGTGCGGCAGAGCGCTCTCGAAGCCGCGCGGCGTGCCTTGCCGCAACGCTGCGAGCTGTGCGCGGCGGCCTCCGCAGGAGAGCTGATCTGCGCCGCGTGCGCGGGCTCGCTGCCGCGGCTCGGCCCGGGCTGCGCGGTCTGCGCGCTCCCCACCCCGGGCGGCGAGGTGTGCGGACAGTGCCTCGCGCACCCGCCTCCGTTCGCGGGCACGCTCGCGGCCTTCGCCTACGCTTTCCCGGTCGACAGGCTCATGCACGCGTTGAAGTACCACGGACGGCTCGCGCTGTCGGAATGGAGCGCCGGCGCGCTCCTCGTCGAGCACGCGCGGCGGGGCTCGACCGCGCTGCCTGATCGATTCGTTCCCCTGCCCCTCGCCAGCGACCGTCAGCGCGAGCGCGGCTACAACCAGGCGTCGGAGATCGCCCGCGTGCTCGCGCGGCGGCTCGCCGTGCCCCTCGTGCGCGACGGTGTCCGCCGCGTGCGCGCCGGCCCGCCTCAGGCTGTGCTGCCCTGGACCGAACGGGCGAGGAATGTTCGCGGCGCCTTCGCCTGCGCACTCGATCTCGCGGGATTGACCATCGCCGTCGTCGACGACGTGATGACCACCGGCGCTTCGCTCGCCGAGTTCGCTCGGGTGCTCAGGGCCGCCGGCGCGGCGCGAGTCGAGAACTGGGTCGTCGCGCGGACGCTGCCGCCCGCGTAGCGCCATCGCATGTTGCGCCGTCGCACCTTGCGTCTGCGCCCGCTTCGCCTCGCTCGCGCTTGAACTGTTGGCGGCAATGCTCGCGATCGTGCTCGTCCAACCGGAGATCCCGCCCAACACCGGCAACGTGATCCGGCTCGCCGCCAATAGCGGTGCGGAGCTGCACCTGGTCGAGCCGCTCGGTTTCAGGCTCGAGGATCGGGAACTGAAGCGTGCCGGGCTCGACTATCACGAGTACGCGCGCCTCGTCGCCCATCGCGACTGGCCTGCTTGCCGAGCGGCGCTGGACCGCGAGCGAACGCGGCGCTGGTTCGCGCTGACGACGAGCGCGCAGCGCTCGCTCTACGATTGCGCGTTCGCGCCGGGCGACGTTCTCGTCTTCGGGCGGGAGACGAGTGGTCTTCCGCCCGACATACTGGCCGAGTTCGGGCCCGACCACCGGCTGCGCATACCGATGCGCCCCGGCGTGCGCAGCATCAATCTTTCGAACGCGGTAGCGATTGCCGTCTACGAAGCCTGGCGGCAGCTCGGATTTCGCGGCTCCGCTTGAGAAGCGGAATTGTCGGGCGTGCGGCGAGCCGCGTCGCTCAGTGGAACTCGGGGCCGGGCTCTCGCGCGAGCAGCGCCTCCACCGCACGTCGCGGCGATAGACCCTCGTGGAGCACGCGGTAGACGACCTCACAGATCGGCATCTCCACGCCGAGGTTCGCGCTCAGCTTGTGCACATCGCGCGCCGCGGGCACACCTTCCGCCACGTGACCGAGCTCCGCGAGGATCGCAGGCAGCGCGCGCCCGGCGGCAAGCGCGAGGCCGACCCGGCGGTTGCGCGACAGGTCGCCGGTACAGGTGAGGACCAGATCGCCCAGCGCGGCGAGGCCCATGAGCGTTTCGCGTCGGCCGCCGAGCGCCTCGGCGAGCCGGCCCGTCTCGGCCAGGCCGCGTGTGATGAGGGCGGCGCGGGCATTGTGCCCGAAGCCCAGTCCGTCGCTCGCGCCCGCAGCGATCGCGAGCACGTTCTTCACCGCGCCGGCCGTCTCCACGCCCGTGAGATCGTCCGTGACGTAGGCTCGCAACGCTCCCGCACGCAATCGCCGGGCGACGGCTTCGGCAACCGGGGCATCAGTCGCTGCCACGCTGAGCGCCGTCGGCAGGCCCCGCGCCACCTCCTCCGCAAAGCTCGGCCCCGATACGATTCCGACCGGCGAGGGCCAGAGCGCCGCTACGAGCCGGTGCGCAAGCGCCACACTCGGTGGGGTGCCGCTTGTCACGAAACCCTTGCACAGCCAGACGAGAGGAACCGAAGTGAGCGGGCGCACGGCCGCAACCACTTCGAGCAGCGCGGCGATCGGCGTCGCGATCGCAATGAGGTCCGCTCCCGCAACCGCCTGGTCCAGGCGAGCGCTGACGGAAACACCCGTCGGTAATGCCACGCCTGGCAGATAACGAGTGTTCTCCCGGAGGCGCTGCAGTTCCCCTGCCTGCGCGCTGTCGCGCGCCCACAGGCGTACGTCGGGATCCGCCCGGCCGCGGGCGAGGTGCACAGCCAACGCCGTGCCCCACGCGCCAGCGCCGAGAATGGCGACGCTGTTCATTGCTCCGGCTTCGCCAGCCTCGTGAGCGTCAGAGACCCCAGACCTGGCCGATGCGGACGAACCCCATCTGGCCATCGCGGTGGCGCACTCTCACCCATCCAGGGCTCGGCGCAGCGCCTTGCGCGGGTTCAATCAGCTCGAGCACGACGTTCTGCTCGGCCTTGAAGACGATGGCTGCGGACGGATCGGGGCTCGCGACGATGTCGGCCACCGGCGCGCGCACGACCACCGTCCTGCGCTCGGTCACCGACTTGCGTTCGACCCAGGCGACGGTGCCTCCCGCGTCGCGAACCTTCAGCCATCCCTCGACGGCGACGATCACCTCGAGGGGATAGTCGCGTCCGAGGACGAATAGCGGCTTGCCCTTGACCGACGGCGCGTCGTACAGGACGGCCGCCTCGTTCGTGGAGCGAAACTCGGTGCCAGCAGCTGCGGCGCTGAGCGCGACGAAGAGCGCGAGTCCGCCCAGGGCCCGCGAGGGCATGACGCGTCAGCTCGGAATCGGCGCTGCCATCTGCGGCTGCGACTGCTGCTGCATTGCCGCCAGCTGCTGCTGATACAGCTGCTCGAAATTGATCGGGTCGAGGTGTACCGGCGGGAAGCCCGCGCGGGAGACGGCATCCGCGATCGTCTCGCGAATATACGGAAACAGCACCGTAGGACAGTGAATTCCCAGAATCGGCTGAATGTCGGCCAACGGCACGCCGGTGATCCGGAAGATGCCCGCTTGGGCCGTCTCGACGAGGAACAAGGTCTTGTCTTCCACACGCGCGGTCACGGTGATCGTGAGCACGCACTCGAAGAGGCCTTCCGCAATCTGCTCACCGCGGCTGCGCAGGCTCACTTCGACCTGCGGTCCGGTCTGGAGATTGAATGACTGGGGCGCTCCGGGATTCTCGAGGGAGAGATCCTTGACGTAGATGCGCTCGATGGACAGCGAAGGACCGGAAGAAACTTGAGAATCGGCCATGCGGGATTTCCTGGTTGAGGGCGAAACGAAAAATTATACCGCAACGGCCCGCCCAAACATGAATGCTGCGACAGCCTTGCTCAGGTGCCGAGGAGGGGCTCGAGCTGTCCGGCGCGGTCAAGCGCAACGAGGTCGTCGTAGCCGCCGACGTGCACGTCGCCGATGTAGATTTGCGGCACCGTGCGCCGACCCGTCTTCTGCATCATCTCCTGGCGCCGCTCCGGCTCGAGATCGATGCGCACCTTGGCGATGTCGGACACGCCTCTGGCGCGCAGCAGACGCTCGGCGCGCACGCAGAACGGGCAGACCTCGGTTGCGTACATCATGATCGGAGCCATCTAGCTCTTCTCGACCGGCAAGCCGGCCTCGCTCCACGCCCGCAGCCCGCCGCGCAACGTATATACGTTGGAGAAGCCGAGTTTCGCGAGCGTTCCAGCAGCGCCGCGGCTGCGCACCCCGCGCTCGCAATAGGCGATCACCGGCCGAGAGACGAATTTCTTGAGCTCGTCGACGCGGCCGGCGAGCTGCGACAGCGGCACGTGAAGCGCATTCGGCACTCGTCCGCCTTCGTACTCTTGCGTCTCGCGCACGTCGAGCATCAGCGCGTTCTGGCGATTGATGAGCTGGGTTGCCTGCATGGCGCCGACTTCCCTCACCGGCGACAACCGCCCCTGGATCAACGGCCAGGCCAGCATCGCGCCCGAGACGAGCATCACGAGCACCAGCAGCCAGTTGCTCTCTAGAAAAGTAAGCAGCATCGATTGCGATCGGCGCGCGTCGGCGAGCCGCGAATGCACATAACCCGTAAAATGATAACGTAACCCGTTGCCCGCTCCGATGGCCACTCCCGCTGCGCTTCCCGCTTCAGGCATCACGCCGGTGCTCCTGCTCATCCTCGACGGGGTCGGCTGCCGGGAAGCGGCGCCCGACAACGCGATCTCGCGCGCGGCGAAGCCGCATTGGGACCGCCTCTGGCGCGAGTACGCGCATACGACCCTCGACGCCTCCGAACGACACGTCGGGCTGCCGGGCGGCCAGATGGGCAACTCCGAGGTCGGACATCTGAACATTGGGGCCGGGCGCGTGATTTACCAGGACCTCACGCGCATCGATCACGCCATCGAGACGGGCGAGTTCCAGTCCAATCCCGCTCTCGCCGGGGCCGTGGCCACGGCGCGACAGAACGCCGCCACCCTGCACGTCCTCGGACTGCTCTCGCCCGGCGGCGTGCACAGCCACGAGCGCCATCTTGCGGCGATGGTCGAGCTCGCGGCGCGCGCCGGCGTCCCGGTGCACGTGCACGCGTTCCTCGACGGGCGCGATACGCCGCCGCGAAGCGCCGCCGCGTCGCTCGCCTACATGACGCAGGTATGCGCGCGGCAGCGCGACTGCCGGATAACCGACATCGTCGGGCGCTACTACGCGATGGACCGCGACAAGCACTGGGAGCGGGTCGCCGCAGCTTACGACCTGATCGTCGACGGCGAAGCGCCCTACCGCGCGGGTGACGCGCAGGAAGCGCTCGAGGCAGCGTATGCGCGCGGGGAGAGCGACGAATTCGTGAAGCCGACGGCGCTGCTTGCAGCGGACGGGCGCCCGGCGCGCATCGCGGACGGCGACGTGGTCGTGTTCATGAACTTCCGTGCCGATCGGGCGCGACAGCTTACACGCGCGCTCACCGATCCCGCGTTCTCCGGGTTCGCCCGCAAGCGCGCGCCGCGCCTCGGAGCCTTCGTCTGCCTGACTTCCTACGGCGCGGAGTTCGCCCGGCTTCCCGCGGCCTTTGCCCCGCAGTCGGTCAGCAACGGCTTCGGGGAGTACGTCGCCGCGCGCGGCCTGAAGCAGTTGCGCATCGCAGAGACCGAGAAGTATGCCCACGTGACCTACTTCTTCAACGGTGGCGTGGAGGCGACCTATCCGGGCGAAGATCGCATTCTCGTTCCCTCGCCCAGAGTGGCGACCTACGATCTGAAGCCTGAGATGAGCGCCCTCGAGGTAACGGAGAAGCTCGTCGTTGCTATCGCCGCGGCCAAGTACGACGCCATCGTCTGCAACTACGCCAACGGCGACATGGTGGGCCACACCGGCAACCTCGAGGCCGCGACCCGCGCAGTCGAGGTGCTCGATGCCTGCATCGGCCGGGTCGTTGCGGCACAGCTCGCGCGCGGCGGCGAGGTGCTCATTACCGCCGACCACGGCAACGTCGAAATGATGCACGACCCCGCGACCGGCCAACCGCACACTGCGCACACGCTCAACCTGGTGCCATGCCTCTACGTCGGGCGTCGCGCAGCGCTGCGCGCCGGCGGGGCGCTGCAGGACATCGCTCCGACACTGCTTTCGGTGATGGGGCTGCCGCAGCCGCCGGAAATGACAGGAAGGCCGCTCGTTTCTTTCGCCTGAGCTGGCGCCCGGCAGGCGGCGGGAACTTGCGCCGCAGGGGCAGGTCCACTGAAACGCTCAGCTCGCGCCGCCTGGCGCGGCCGCCGGTCAGACGCTGGCTGCCGCATGGCTGTGCGGCTGCGAGGGCCGCTGAACGGGCGTATACTCCAAGCGACTGTCGCGGGAAGCGATCTTTTGCCTGAGGTCGCGCGATTTCGATTGCGAAGGAAACGAGGCTCAACATGGGTAATGGGTGGAAGAAGGCCGGGTTGATCGGCCTGGGCGTGGTTCTCGGGTTGCTGTTGAGCCTCAATTTCTCGGCTCTGGCTGACAAGGAACCCAGGGCGTCGATCCCTTACGAGGACCTGCAGCTCTTCACCGCGGTCTTCGGAAAGATCAAGAGCGACTACGTAGAGACCGTGCCCGACGACAAGTTGATCCGCGAGGCGATCAACGGGATGGTGCACGGCCTCGATCCGCATTCGGACTTCCTCGACGAGGACGCATTCCGGGAGCTCCAGGTCTCGACCCAGGGCAAGTTCGGCGGCCTCGGCATCGAAGTGGGCGTCGAGGACGGCATCATCAAGGTGATTTCGCCGATCGAGGATACCCCGGCGTTTCGCGCTGGCATCAAGTCGGGCGACCTCATCGTGAAGATCGACGACATAGCGACGCGAGGCATGCCGCTCAGCGAGGCGGTGCAGAAGATGCGCGGCGCGCCGGGAACGCAGATCGTGCTCACGGTCGCCCGCAAGGATGTCGACGCTCCGCTCAGCTTCACGATCACCCGCGAGGAGATCAACGTTCAGAGCGTCAAGTCCAAGCTCCTAGAGCCGGGCTACGGCTACATCCGCATCCGCCAGTTCCAGGAGCGCACGGGCGAGGATCTTGCCAAGGCGATCAAGGATCTCTACAAACAGGGCAACCTGCAGGGGCTCGTGCTCGACGTGCGCACCGACCCGGGCGGCCTGCTGCCCACCGCGGTCGGGGTATCGGCAGCTTTCCTGCCCAAGGATGCGCTCGTGGTGTACACCGACGGCCGCACGCAGGAGGCGCACATGCGCCTCTCGGCGAGCCGTGAGAATTACATGCGTAGCCGTGGTGACGACTATCTCAAGGACCTGCCGCCGCAGATCAAGTCGGTGCCGATGGTCGTTCTCGTCGACGGCGGCACGGCGTCGGCTTCCGAGATCGTCGCCGGCGCGCTGCAGGATCACAAGCGTGCGGTCGTGATGGGCACGCAAACCTTCGGGAAGGGCTCCGTGCAGACGATCGTGCCGCTCGGACACAACAAAGGACTCAAGCTCACAACGGCGCGCTACTACACGCCGAGCGGTCGCTCGATACAGGCCAAAGGCATCGAGCCCGACATCTTGATCGACGACGGACGCGACTCGCCCAATCGTCTGCGCGAGGCAAACCTCGATCACCATCTGCTGACGCCGGGACCGGGTGCGCCGGACGATGGATCGGGCGCGAAGGGCAACTCGGCGTCGGCGCAACCGGTCGCCAAGACCGAAACGAAGCCGCTCGCCAAGGCGGATGCGGACAAAGCTCAGACGCGCTTCGACCCGGGCAGCGCGGACGATTTTCAGTTGCAGCAGGCGCTCAACCAGTTGAAGGGCCTGCCGGTCATGGCCTCGAGCAAGGCCGTCTCCGCGCAGGCGAAGCCGCAGTAACCGCGCAGGGAGCAGCGGCACAGGGAACGCCCGGCTCGTCCGGGCGTTCTTGCACTGAGCGTCGCTGCAGCGAACGGCCGCCGTCATGGACGATACGCAACTGCTGCGCTACAGCAGGCATATCCTGCTCTCGGAGCTGGGCGTGGACGCGCAGGCGCGCTTTTCAGCCTCGCATGCGCTCATCGTCGGCATCGGCGGACTCGGCAACCCAGTCGCGCAGTTCCTCGCTGCAGCGGGCGTCGGCACGCTGAGCCTCGTCGATGCGGATCGGGTGGATCTCACCAACCTGCAGCGCCAGATACTGTTCGACACGCTCGCGATCGGCCGACCAAAGGTCGACGCCGCGCAGGCGAGGATCGGTGCGGTGAATCCCGAAGTGAAGGTTCTCACGGTGCCGATGCGCGTCGGACCGGCCGAGCTCGCTCCGCTCGCCGGGGCCGCCGACGTGATCATCGACTGCTCGGACAACTTCGCCACGAGGCACGCGGTGAATCGGGCCTGCGTCGCCGCGCGAAAGCCGCTGGTATCGGGCGCAGCGATCCGCTTCGACGGGCAGATCGCAGTGTTCGATCTGCGCGATCCGGCTTGCCCCTGCTATCACTGCCTGTTCGGCGAGGGCGACGAGTTCGAGGAGACGCGCTGCGCGACGATGGGGGTGTTCGCTCCTCTCGTAGGCATCGTCGGCGCCATGCAGGCCGCCGAAGCGCTGAAGCTCCTCGCCCCGGCCGGGCGCTCGCTTGCGGGGCGCCTGCTGCTGCTCGACGCGCTGGCCATGGACTGGCGCGAGGTCAGAGTGCTGAAGGATCCCTGTTGCCCCGTCTGCAGCGGGGGGGGCCGGTGATGCCCGCGGTCCGCCGAGAGCTCCTGCGCACGGCGGGAACTGCCTTGCTCGCCTTGTGGCTTGGGCCGCTCGCCCTGGCTGCCGATCCGAAGGTCACGAAAGGCGAGTGGCGCACCATCCGCACGGTCATCTCGCGCCAGCTCGCGGCGCTGAAGGCGGGCGACGCCAGCAAGGCGTTTGCCTATGCCTCGCCCGGCATCCGGGCCCAGTTCGGAGACGCGCAGAACTTCATGGCGATGGTGCGCAGCGCCTACACGCCGCTGCTCGACGCACGCTACACCGAGTTCCTCGAAGGTGCTGTCATCGACGGTCTCGTCGTCCAGCCGCTGCGGCTCATCGGCCCGGACGACACCGTCCTCGTAGCGCTCTACACGCTGGAGAAGCAGAAGGCCGGAAACTGGCGCATCGCCAGCTGCATGCTTGCGCCTTCCACGGTGCGCGCCGCCTAGCCGCCGAACAGATACTTGCGCTGGGCGTCCCAACCCTCTTGCGGGAGGCGCTTGAAGCCCGACTTGGCGAAAAGGAGCCACCGCCCCAGCACGAAGGCGAGCAGCGCGCCGGCCTCGGCCACCGGATCGCCCGTCCAGTTGCCGCCCGCCTGGGCGATCTTCAGCGCCTGGCGCAGCGCGGCTTCGACCCGGTCATAGAGCTGATTGATGCGTGCTTGCAGCCGCTCGTCCTCGTTGACTAGCGCGTCGCCGATCAGTACCCGTGTCATCCCCGGGTTCTTCTCCGCAAAGCCGAGGAGCACCGAGACCATCTGCGTGGCCTGCGCCACGCCGTCGGTCGTGTCGCTCGTAATGCGGTTCACCAGGGAGAACAGCGTCGATTCGATGAACTCGATCAACCCCTCGAACATCTGCGCTTTGCTCGCGAAATGCCGGTACAGCGCCGCTTCCGACACCTTGAGGCGCTCGGCGAGCGCCGCCGTGGTGACCTTCTCCCCGCGCGGATTCTCCAGCATCGCGGCGAGCGTCTGCAGGATCTGCAGTCGGCGTTCGCCCGGTTTGGTCGCCATGTGCTCGGCTCCTGTGCGACTCAGCCCGCGCGGATCATGGTGCCGACGCCCTCGTTGGTCAGCACCTCCAGCAGCAACGCGTGCTCGACGCGCCCGTCGATGATGTGCGAACTCGTGACGCCGTTCTTCACCGCATCGAGCGCGGACGCGATCTTGGGCAGCATGCCGCCGTGGATCGTCCCGTCGGCGAACAACCGCTCGATTTCAGACGCGCTGAGACCGGTCAGCAGATTGCCGTTTCGGTCCAGCACGCCCGCCGTGTTGGTCATGAGCACCAGCTTCTCGGCCCTGAGCGTCTCGGCAAGCTTGCCTGCTACGAGATCCGCGTTGATGTTGTACGCCTCGCCGTCCCTGCCAACGCCGATCGGCGCAATTACCGGAATGAAATCGCGCGAATCGAGGAGCTGGATGAGCTCGGGATCGATCCTCTCGATCTCGCCCACGAGACCGATGTCGACGAGCTCCGCGTGGTTCGTCTCGCTCTTGAGCAGCATCTTGCTCGCGTGAATGAACGCGCCGTCCTGTCCCGTGAGACCGACCGCTCGGCCCCCGTGCTGGTTGATGAGCCCGACGATCTCCTGGTTGAGCTCGCCGAGCACCATCTCGACCACGTTCATCACCTTCTCGTCGGTAACGCGCATGCCCTGACGAAACTCGCTTGGGATGCCCATTGTCTTGAGCAAATCGCCGATCTGCGGGCCGCCGCCGTGAACGATGATCGGGTTCATCCCGACCAGCTTGAGCATCACCACGTCGCGGGCGAAACCGCCCTTGAGGGCCGCCTCGGTCATCGCGTTGCCGCCGTACTTCACGACGATCGCCTTGTCGTGGAAGCGCTGGATGTATGGCAGCGCCTCGGCCAGGATCTGCGCCTTGTGGGCAGCGGAAGCGGCCTCGAGCGGCATGGCGGAAAGAGCGAGGGCAGCCTGCATCTGGAGTTGCGGCCGATTCTACCCCAAGGCGTGCAAACATAGTAACCGCGCCGCTTTCTGAACGAGTGAGCCCTGACTGGCGCGCGCGATTCCCGTTTGTAACGGACAAAACGCTTTGGTATCTTGCTCGCATGCGCATCGCGCCGCCAGACGCCGTCGATCCCGAACAGTTGCGCCGCGCGCTGGTAATCAAATTGCGCCATCACGGCGACGTTCTTCTCGCCTCGCCGGTATTCACGGCGCTGAAGGGCGTGGCGCCCACTGCCGAGATCGACGCACTCGTCTACGAGGAAACGGCACCGATGCTCGTGGGTCATCCTGCGATCAGCCGGGTTCATCTCATCGATCGCGGATGGAAGAGAAGCGGCTTTGTCGCGCAGGCGCGCGCTGAGCTTCGACTGCTGCGCGAGCTCGCCGCGCGCCGCTACGACCTCGTCGTGCATCTCACCGAGCATCCGCGCGGCGCCTGGCTCACGCGGCTCCTGCGGCCCCGCTACGCGGTGGCCCGCGAGCTCCTGCGCCCGCACTGGCTTTGGCGCACGAGCTTCACGCACTACTATCGCCTGCCGCGCGCCACGCCGCGGCATACCGTGGAGTGCAATCTCGACGCGCTGCGCCGCCTCGGCTTTCAGCCCTCCGGCGCGCAGCGAAAGCTGGTCCTCGTCTCGACTGCCATGGAAGGCGAGCGCACGGCGGCGCTGATCGCGCGTCACGGGCTCGCTTCAAAGCGCTTCATCCAGCTGCACCCCGGCTCGCGCTGGATGTTCAAGTGCTGGACGGCCGAGGGCTACGCCGGCCTGATCGAGCGGCTCGCCGCTGAGGGTTGGAAGATCGCGATCACCGGAGCCCCCGATCAGCGTGAGCGCGAGTTGATCGACGCCAGCCTCGTCGCACTATCGGCACCGGCTCGCGGCGCGATCGCCGATCTTGCCGGCACGCTCAGCCTGCGCGAGCTCGCGTCATTGACACGCGAGGCGCGCCTCTTCGTCGGGGTCGACTCCGCACCGATGCACATCGCCGCCGCCGTCTCCACGCCCGTGGTGGCGCTCTTCGGACCGAGCGGCGAACTCGAATGGGGCCCATGGCAGGTCGCGCAGCGCGTCATCGCTTCGCAGCAGCATCCCTGCCGGCCCTGCGGCATCGACGGCTGCGGCGGCGGCAAGCTCTCGGAATGCCTCACGACGCTGAGTGTCGAGCGCGTGCACGCCGCCGTGCGCGAGTTGCTCGCCGAGACCCAGGGCGGCGCGGCGCCATGAGGCTCGCGATCATCCGCCAGCGCTATACCCCGTACGGCGGGGCCGAGCGCTTCGTCGAGGCCGCGCTCGAGGCACTGCTTGAGCGCGGCATCGCGATCACGCTCTACACCCGCGACTGGCCGGAGACCCGCCTGCAGCTCATCGAGCCGATCCTCTGCAATCCGCCTTACATCGGTCGCCTCTGGCGCGACTGGAGCTTCGCGCGCGCCGTCTGTCGCAGCATCGCGAGAAAGCCGCCCGAGCTCGTGCAGTCGCACGAGCGGCTGTTGTGCTGCGACGTCTATCGCGCCGGCGACGGGGTTCATGCGGCGTGGCTCCAGGAGCGCCTGCGCGGCGAGTCCGCCCTCGCTCGCTGGCTCATGGAATGGAGTCCCTATCACCGTTACGTGCTCGACATGGAGCGTCGGCTCTTTGCCAGCCCCGCGCTGCGCGCGGTGATCTGCAATTCGAAGATGGTTCGCGACGAGATTCGCGAGCGTTTCGGACTCCCCGAGGAGCGTCTGCACGTCATCTACAACGCCGTCGACAGCGAAGTTTTCTCGCCTCAGCTGAGGGAGCACGGTGCTGCGGTGCGCGCAAAGCTCGGCGTGCCCGAGGGCGCCACCGTGTTCCTGCTCATCGGCTCGGGCTACGTGCGCAAGGGCGTCGCCACCGCGATCTCGGCGCTCGCGCGACTGCCGTCAGACACCTACCTGTTCGTTGCCGGCCACGACAAGGCCCGCGGCGGCTACAAGCGCCTGGCGCAGCGCCTCGGCGTCGCACGTCGCGTCGCGCTGCTCGGCGCGCACGAGGACGTGCGGCCCTTCTACGGCGCCGCCGACGCCTTCGTGCTGCCGACCTTGTACGACCCTTGCCCGAATGCCGCGCTGGAGGCGATGGCCTGCGGCCTTCCCGTCATCACGAGCGACAAGTGCGGCGCTGCCGAGCTGGTACTGGAGCATGACGCCGGTTTCGTGTGTCCGGCGCGCGACGTCGATTCGCTTGCCGCGCACATGACTACGCTCACCGATCCGGCTGCGCGCGCGGCGCTTGGCGCGCGTGCGAGAGAGGCGGTCCTTCCGCTTACGCCGGCGGCGATGACACTGCAGCTCGTGCTCCTTTATCGCGACCTGCTCGCCGCCGCCTACGCGGCCACGCCAGTCAAGCGGTGAGCGCGCACGATTCAACAGCGGGGTGCGGTTGCCCCGCGCTATAATCCGCGCACTCTTTCACGCACCTGCGACGGCGCCGTCCTTCGCATCGGATTCCTTGTCGTCCGGTCTGCTCCTCTACCGCCGCCTTCTGCGCTACGTGCGGCCTTACTGGTGGGCCTTCGCCGCCGCCCTCATCGGCATGGTGATTGTCGCCGCCGGCGACACGCTGATGGCGTACATGGTGATGCCGGTCATCCAGACCTTCCAGAAGCCCGACCCGGCGATGACGCTGCGGCTGCCGCTCGCCATCGTCGCGGTCTTCCTGCTTCGCGGACTGGGCTCGTACGCCTCCGAGTACGGGATGGCGTGGACCGGACATCGCGTCGTCTTCGACCTGCGCAGGCAGATGGTCGAACGCTTGTTGTCTCTGCCCACGTCCTACTTCGACGCGCAGGCCCCGGGCAGGCTCATCTCCAAGTTCACCTTCGACGCTTATCAGCTCGCGGCCGCGAGCTCCAGCGCGATCACAACCGCGGTCCGCAGCTCGCTCACCATTGTCGGCAGCATCGGGCTGCTGCTGTGGCTCAACTGGAAGCTCACGCTGATCGCCATCGTCGTACTCCCGACGGTCGGGGTGCTGATCCGCTACTTCAGCCGCAGGCTGCGGCGCATCGCGCGCGACGTGCAGCAGCGCACGGGCTCGATCACCCACGTCCTCGAGGAAATTCTCGGCGCGCATCGGGTCGTCAAGATCTTCGGGGGCCAAGACTACGAAAAGCGCCGCGCGGTGGCCGGTGCGAACCAGCTGCGCACCTCGATGACGAAGCAGTCCTCGTCGAGCGCTGCGAGCGGCCCGCTGCTGCAGTTCGTTGCCGCGGCCGCGGTCGGCGTGATCGTCTACCTCGCTCTGAAGCAGAATGAGGCGGGGGCGCTGGAAAGCGACCGTTTCGTCGCCTACGTCGTGGCGCTTCTCACGCTAATCGACCGCGTGCGCGCGCTTTCCGGCGTGAACGTTAACATCCAGCGCGGCTTGGCGGCGGCGGAGAGCATCTTCGGACTGATCGACCAGCGGCCCGAGGAGGACCGCGGCAAGGTCGAGCTCGCGCGCGTGCGCGGCGAGCTTAAGTTCGAACACCTGTCGCTGCGCTACGATGCCACCGAGCGCAACGCGCTCACCGACGTGACCTTGTCGATCGCTCCGGGCGAGGCGGTGGCACTCGTCGGACCCTCGGGCAGCGGCAAGACATCGCTGGTGAACCTCGTGCCGCGGTTCTACGAGCCGAGTGGCGGCCGCATCCTGCTCGACGGACACAATATCGACGAGCTGACGCTCGCCAACCTGCGCAGTCAGATCGCTCTGGTAAGCCAGGATGTGATCCTGTTCAATGACAGCGTAGCGGCGAACATCGCCTATGGCACGATGGCGAGCGCGTCACGAGGCGAGATCGAGCAGGCCGCGGTCGCTGCCCATGCGCTCGAGTTCATCCGCGCGCTTCCCGAAGGGTTCGACACCGTCGTGGGCGAGAACGGCGTGCGCCTGTCCGGCGGACAGCGCCAGCGCCTCGCGATCGCGCGCGCGATTCTCAAAAACGCCCCGATCCTGATCCTCGACGAAGCAACTTCCGCGCTCGACTCGGAGTCCGAGCGCCATGTGCAGGCGGCGATGGAGACGCTGATGCGTGGCCGCACGACGATCGTGATCGCGCATCGGCTCTCTACGATCGAGAGGGTGAACCGGATCGTCGTGCTCGACGCCGGCCAGCTCGTCGAGCAGGGGACTCACAGCGAGCTGCTTGCCCGCAACGGCCTGTACGCCAAGCTCCATCGGATCCAGTTCGCCGCGGTGACGGCAGACGCGTGAGGCCCGCAGAGAAGCTGCGCATTCTGCACACGGAGGCTTCGCTCGGCTGGGGCGGCCAGGAGGTACGCATCCTGACTGAAGCGGCCGGCATGCGCAGCCGGGGACACGATGTGCGCCTCGTCTGCCCGCGCAATGCACGAATCTACGCCGAAGCACCGCGCTTCGACGTTCCTGCGCTGGCGCTGCCCATCGGCTCCAAGGGGCCGGCCGGAGCCATCGCGCTGCGACGCCAGCTCGGCCGACACCCGGTGGACGTCGTCAATACGCACAGCTCCACCGACAGCTGGCTCGCGGCGATCGGCCTCAGGCTTTTGTGGCTCGGCCGCCAGCGGCCTCCAGCGCTGGTGCGTACCCGACACATCTCGGCGCCGGTGCCCAACCGGCCCGCGACGCGCTGGCTCTACGCGCGGGCCACCGCCGAGATCGTGACCACGGGCGAGGCGATCCGTCAGCAGCTCATCCGTGAGCTCGGCGTCTCGCCGGCGCGGGTAACGTCGATCCCGACGGGCATCGACTCCACGCAGTTCGATCCAGGGGAGAAGGTCGGGGCGCGGCGGCTGCTGCGTCTGCCGCAGCGCGTGCCGCTGGTCGGCATCGTCGCAACGCTGCGCAGCTGGAAGGGCCACCGTTATCTGGTGGAGGCCATGACGCTGCTCGCCCATCGCGACGCGCAGCTCGTGATTGTCGGCGAGGGGCCGCAGCGCGCGGCGCTCGAAGCGCAGATCTCGGCGCTCGGGCTGGGCGAGCGCGTTCGCCTCGTCGGCAATCAGGACGAGATCGCGCCGTGGCTGCGGGCGCTCGACGTGTTCGCGCTTCCGTCCTATGCGAACGAAGGCGTGCCGCAGGCGCTCATGCAGGCGATGCTCGTCGGCGCGCCCTGCGTGACGACCGACGCTGGAGCGATTGGAGAGATTGCGATCCATGATGTGACCGCGCTCGTCGTCGCGAAGCAGAACCCCGTGGCGCTCGCCGCGGGCATCGACCGCCTGCTGGACGACACGACCCTGGCACGGCGCCTCGCCTGGTCGGCTCGCGACCGCGTGCATACCAAATTCGGCTTCGACAAGATGCTGGACGATATGGAGGCCGTTTTCCGGCGCGCTGCCGATGGCAACCGTTACCGCTGATCGCGGCACGCGGTTCGGCGGGCGTCTGCGCGTCGTCGCGGGTGCGACTGTTGCTCGCGTCGCCACGGCCGGCCGGCGTGCGCCGCCGGACGCGCCGCGACGCATCCTGATCGCGCATCACCTGCTCCTCGGCGACACGCTGATGCTAACCGCGCTCGTCGCGAAGCTGCGGGAGCAACATCGCAGCGCAGAGATCGTGATGGCCGTGCCCGAGGTCTACGCGCCGCTGTACGCGGGCGCGCCGTACGGATTGCACGCGATCGGCTGGAGTCCGCATCGACCTGCCGCCTCGCCGTTGTGGCGCGAACGCGACTTCGACCTCGCCTTCGTGCCCGGAGACAACCGCTTCAGCTGGCTCGCGCTTGCGCTGGGCGCACGCTGGATCGTCGCCTTCGCTGGAGACCGTCCGGGCCCGAAGAGCTGGCCGGTCGACGAACTCCACGACTACCCGAACGCGCCCGCGGCGTGGGGTGATATGGTTGCGGAGCTTGCGGCCGGCCCACCGCCGACCGCCTACGACCCCCGCGATTGGACGCCGCCGCCCGCAGAAGCACCCGCGAAACTATCGTCGCCGTACGCAGTGCTTCACGTCGGAGCCAGCATCGCTCTCAAGCGCTGGGAGTCCGCTCGCTGGAAGGATCTCGCCGCACGGCTCGCCGCATCCGGCATCACGCCGCTCTGGTCGGCGGGTCCGGGTGAGGAGGCGCTAGTGCAGGCATGCGATCCCGAGCGCGAATATCGCTCCGTCGCGGGAACCCTCGGCCTCGCCCAGATCTGGCACCTTCTCGCCGGTGCCTCGGTGCTCGTGAGCCCGGACACGGGCGTCGCGCACCTCGGCCGCGTCGTCGGCACGCCGACCGTGGCGATCTTCGGCCCTGGCTCGGCGACGATAACCGGCGCCGGTGCCTTCTGGCGCAACGTGCCTTACCGCGCGGTAACGGTCGATCCGTTCCCTTGTCGCGATCAGCGCATCCTGTTCAAACGCGAGATCCCATGGGTACGGCGCTGCGCGCGCACGCTGACCGAGTGCCCGCATCCACGCTGCATGGATGCAGTCACCGTCGATCGCGTCCTGGGGGCGATCGCCGAGCTCGGCATCGCCGTATAGATTACCCTGCGCCGGTTCCGCGCTTCCGCAGCGGTGCTTGCGCCGCTGCATCCCGCGGCGCCGAGGCGATCTCGCCGCTCGGCGCGTACTCCGCAACCCAGGACTTGAGCAGCGCGCGCACTTCGGCGTCCGTTGCGGCTCGATCGCGCTCCAGCCAGGCGACGAGCTGATCCACGGCATCGTGGCCGCCGTTGCGCGCCTGCGCAATGAACAGCTTCGGGTGCGGCGTCGCGAGCATGGCCTCTCCCGAAGCGAGGGGCTCTTCGTAGAGTTTCTCACCGGGTCGCAGGCCCGTGAAGACGACGCGAATGCTGTCCGGATCCACCCCGGAGATGCGGATCATGTCGCGGGCGAGATCGAGTATCTTGACCGGCTCTCCCATGTCGAGCACGAGCACTTCGCCCCCTTTGCCCATGAGTCCCGCTTGCAGCAGCAGCTGGGTCGCCTCGGACAGCGACATGAAATAGCGGGTGATCTCCGGGTGCGTGACGGTCACGGGGCCGCCGCGGGCAATCTGCTCTCGAAAGCGCGGGATCACGCTGCCGGCGCTGCCGAAGACGTTGCCGAAGCGCACGAGGACAAATTGCGTCGCGCCGTTCTGCAGGCTCTGGCACACCATTTCCGCGAGACGCTTCGAGGCGCCCATGACGTTGGTGGGGTTCACAGCCTTGTCGGTCGAGACCAGAACAAACCTTTCAACTCCGGCGGCGACCGCCGCCCGCGCGAGCACCCAGGTGCCGTAGGCGTTATTGCGCACCGCCTGCCATGCGTTGTTCTCTTCCATCAACGGCACGTGCTTGTACGCAGCGGCGTGAAAGATCACGGAGGGCCTTTCCCTGGCGAGCAGCGGTTCGACCAGCGCCGCGTGCTTCGCGTCGCCGACGATCGTCGTGAGCGGCAGGCCCGGGAACTCGTCGAGCAGCGTCTGCTGCACCTGGTAGAGCGCGTACTCCGACAACTCGAACAGCACGAGGCGCCGCGGCCGGTAGCGAGCGATCTGCCGGCACAGTTCGGCGCCGATCGAACCGCCGGCGCCCGTGACCATCACCACGCGGCCTCCGAGCCATTCGCGCAGGCCCGCGTTGTCCAGCACGACCGGATCGCGTCCGAGAAGGTCGTCGAGCTCGACGTGGCGGATGGTGGTCAGCTGCGAGCGCCCGCTGATGAGGTCCTCGTACGACGGAACCGTCAAAGCCTCGACGCCAGCCGCGGCGCAGACCTCGGCGACCCGCCGTCGCACGCCGTGGGCAGCCGAAGGCAGAGCGATGATCACCGTTCGTACCCCGAATCGCTCGACCTGCGCAGGCAGGTCGGCGATCGGTCCGAGCACGCGAACATTGCGCAGCAGGCGTCCCTGTTTCGCAGAGTCGTCATCGAGCAGCCCGACCACGCGCCACTGCCGGCTCTGTCCCAGCTCTTTGGTGAGTCGTGCTCCCGCCTCCCCTGCCCCGACGATCAGGACTGGCTCGCCGAGCGCGGCAAGCGGGCTGTATAGCCGGTGCTCCTTCCAGATCCGGTAGGCGAAGCGGCTTCCCGCCATGAACAGGATCAGCGCCAGCGGGTAGAGGACAAGCACGCTGCGCGGGACGACTGCGGTGGGGCGCAGCATCACGAGCACGACCGGGATGGCTACCGCCCCGACGGCGGCCGCAAGCACGATGCGCTGCAGGTCCGGAAGGCTCGCGAAGCGCCACAACCCGCGGTAGAGGCCGAAGGCGAGAAAAATCCCCGCCTGCAGCGGCAAGATCCAGGCGAGCGTTCTGAAGATGTCGGACAGTTGCGGCTCGTGCAGGTCGAGATTGAAGCGTAGCCAGTAGAGGCCCACCCACGCGACCGCGGCCGCGCAGACATCGTGCCCGAACGCCAACCAGATACGGAAGTTAGCACTTACTTTCATTGGTGCCTTGATTGCGCCGCCGTCGCCAATGATAACCGATGACGGCATACACGATCCCCAGAGCGGCGCCCCAAGCCGCGAGAAGAGCCGGTCCCGACTGGGGCGCCCAGCGTAGCGCCGCCACCGCGGAAACCACTACGCCAAGCATTAGAACCGTGTGCAATTTCAAAGTGCCGGCGTGCCCCCAACCAAGCCGTACGAGCCGCTGATAGGAGTGCTCGCGATGCGGTTCCCAGACTCTGTCGCCGTGAAACAGCCGGAAAACCAGGGTCAGCGTCGCATCGGTGATGAAAGGCAAAAATACAAGCGGGGGAAACCAGGACGGCCACCAGCCCGCATTCCACCCGGCGATGCCAAAGACCGCGGCAAGAAAGCCGAGCGGAACGGCACCGGCGTCGCCCAGGAACACGCTGGCCGGCGGCAGGTTTCGAACGAGGAAAGGCACCGTAGCGGCCGCCAATGCGAGAAAGAGTACGGCATCCTCTGCCCCGGCGAGACCCGCAGCCGCCGCGTAGGCACCAAATCCCAGGAGAGTCATCACGCCCGCCAGGCCGTCGCTGCCGTCCATGAAGTTGTACAGATTCGCCATCCACACGATGGCGAGCGTCGCCGCCAGGAAGTTGACCTCCGGCGCGGCGAGCCACAACCAGAGCGCCGCCGCTGCAAAGTGGACCCCGAAGCGAATGGCTGGTTTTAGTGGCCGACGATCGTCCCAAAGCGAGATGGCGATCACCACAAGCAAGGGCGCGAGCCAAGGCTTCGGACCGCTGATCCACAGGACCGCTACGAGCCAGCCGGCCCATATCGAGGCGCCGCCGATCCGGGGCACGGGACGAGCGTGGAGCGAGCGGGCGTTGGGCTGATCGAGGGGTAGTCTTTCCGCATGGCGCAGAAAAAAAGCCAGAATACCCCATGCGACGACCGCCGCGGCTGCGGCTGGCGACCATTGGCGTACGAGTTCGGAAAACGCCATCGTCGCGTGCGGCACCTTTTGCGTGCAGCACAGCCCCGGTCGTCCGGCGCCGCGATGCCGCCCCTGCTCGCACTTTTTGCCCTCGTCCGGCGCCCCAGTCACGAGAGCGCCCCTGGCGGCAATTATACTCGGGGCCAAGCCCACTCCTGGGAGGGCAAAACCTCTTTCTTGTTGCAATTAAACAACAGGCAATGAAGGGGTTTTTGAGGCCGAGGGTTTTGGCTTGCCAATGGATTCGCCGCTTTGGCACAATGGCTTCAGCTTCTCGCTACTCCTGAGAAGGTTCCGATGGCAAGCGCAAGCGCTGTTTCCTTGCCAATTTTTCGTTAGAGGAGAAATTTCGATGAATAAGAAGCTCGTCGCTCTTGGCGTCGCCAGCGCATTTGCGCTGCCGCTGGCCGCACAGGCGCAAACTGCGAACGTCACCCTGTACGGTCGCGCCAACGTCGATTTGGAATTTGTGAACGGCACGACCTGCCGTGCGCCGATCGCGCAGCCCAACGGTGGCGCGTTCGCCGGGTCTTCGACGGCCACCGGCACCCTCGGCCCGGCAGTCGGCAACCAGATCATCACCAACTGCCCCGGCACGACATACGACAACACGACATCGAATCCGACGGTCACGCGCGTCAGCAGCAACTCCTCGCGGATCGGCGTGCGTGGCACCGAGAGCCTAGGCGGCGGGCTGAACGCGGTCTTCCAGATGGAATCGAACGTGAACTGGGATTCGGGCAACAGCTCGGCTTCCGGTCTGGCGAGCCGCGAAACGTTCGTCGGCCTGCAGGGCGGCTGGGGACGCGTGACCTTCGGCAAGTTCCTGATGCCGATGGACGATCTGCATCCGATCTTCGGTAACGCCCCGACGCTAACGACCTCGATTCTGTCGACGGCCGACGTCTGGGCGCAGGGCAACCTGAACAAGGGCCAGGGCGGCTTCGACGCGCGTACCGGCAACAACATCCGCTACGACTCGCCGAACATGGCCGGCTTCACGGTCGCGGTCCAGGCTTCCACGCGCGACGATTCGGGCAACACGACGCAGACCCCGTACGGTGGCGATAACGGCGATCACGCTTCGGCTGTGCGGCACGCTTGGGTGATTGGCGGAAACATCATCTACTCGAACGGCCCGTTGCAGGTGGCGTTCGGCGGCGAACAAAACCGCAACGTCCGCCAGTATCAGGCGGTAACCGGCTTCTTCAACGGCTCGCAATGCACAGCGGCCGCCGCGTGTGTCTTCAATGGGAAAGACTACGACTGGACGGTCACCGGTGCATACGATTTCGGCACGATCTTCCAGGGCTTCGGACTGAAGATTGGCGCCGCGTACGAGCAGACGAAGTACGACACGCCGAGCGGCGATCTCAAGCGCGACTTCTGGGCGGTGTCGGCAACCACGAACATCGGCGCCGGCAGGCTCTACCTGTTCTTCGGCAAGGCGAGCAATGGCAAGGGCGGCGCTGTCGACGGCGAGACCGTGGGCTACGTCGTGCATGGCAGCAACACAGGCACGCGGCAGTGGGAAATCTCCTACAGCTACAGCCTCTCGCCGCGCACGATGCTCTACACGGGCTACACCAAGCTCCTCAACGACCAGTACAACCCGACCTCGTTCAACATCAATAGCTACGCGATCTCCACCTGCAAGTTCGGCGACAGCTCCTGCTCGCAAGGGCGGCCGGGCGGCTTCTTGCTGGGCATGGTCCACTTCTTCTAAGCTTAAGCGATTGGAAGCAGCAGTTCCCAGGTTTAGCTGGGTTTGAAGTGATCATCCGGGCGTCCGATGGACGCCCGTTTTTTTTGTGCTTGCGGCAGAATGCGCTTGATGCCTGAGACTGCGGCGCAGCGGGGACTTCCGGCCAAACCATGATC
>DATJZM010000124.1:0-34676 GCA_035499135.1 Casimicrobiaceae bacterium
ACGGGCAGTCTTATCATTCTCAGGAGAGCAAGTGCATGCAGCGTCCACAAACCGCCTTTTTGTTCGACCTCGATGGCACGCTCGTCGACAGTGTCTATCAGCACGTGCTGGCGTGGCGTGAGGCTCTCGATATCGAAAAAATCGACCTCTCCGTCTGGCGCATTCATCGCAAGATTGGCATGAGCGGTGGCCTGTTCACCAACATGCTCTTTCGTGAGACGGGGTTGCGAATCGAACCTGAGCGTATCGATCGACTGCAGCGTCTGCATGCCACAGCATATAGCCGGCATGTCGCCGACGTTCGTCCGCTGCCGGGCGCCCAGGCGCTCCTTGCCTCTCTCACCGAGGCGGAAATCCCCTGGGCGATAGCGACCAGCGGCCGAATGGAGACGGCCCGGCCCGTGCTGGAGGCGCTCGGCGTCGATTTTGACCGGGTACCGATCATTACCCGTGATCAGGTGAAATATGCCAAGCCGGATCCCGACCTCTTCTTAACGGCTGCTGAGCGACTCGGAATTGGGATGGACACGGCGTCCGTGGTCGGCGATAGCGTGTGGGACATGCTGGCCGCACGGCGCGCCCGCGCACTGGGTATCGGTCTTCTGTCCGGCGGCTACGGTTTGGAAGAGTTGGAGCGCGCCGGTGCCGATCGTGTCTACGAGGACCCAGCTGATCTTCTAAAACATATTGACGAGGTGGGCGGCCGTCATTAAGGAACAGCGGTCATGGCGGGGAGTAAAATCCGGGCTGCACGTTTGGAGAAAGGAAGGGGTATGGCAACGCGCAAAGCAACCAAGAAGGTCGCGGTAACGAACGCGCGACAGTTGAAGAACATAATCACGAGAATTGTGCGCCAATATTCACAAGCGTTCGCTGCGTCTCGAAGAAAATTCGAGCGTGAATGGGAGAAGAACCTCCAGCGCGAACTGACGAAGCTGGTCACTAAGAGTAGCCGTAAGCGGCGCTAAGGGGGGATATACGGGCCGCCATCGGGTATAGCTCGCCCGACGCGCCCGCACTAAGGATTGATTCGCCCCATCTCCTCATTCGACCACCGGCTGGTGATCCCCACCACCGAGCTAGTGGTCAAGGAGGCGGGACGCGGTGGCCAAATACTTCGTGTGCGCGCCCTCAGGACTTCGCCGCCAAAGGCAAGACGGCGGCGACCACTCGGCTGCGCGCAGGCGGCTACGAATGCCGTTTGTGACTAGGCCCGATTGGCTGTGCCCAAATTGTGACCGGATCACGTTGATTTTGAGGTTGGCAAGCGCTGCAAGTGCTTGATTAACAAATACGTTTTGAGCCTCTTAATCCGTTGGTCGTAGGTTCGATCCCTACACGGCCCACCAAAAAATCAAGGGGTTGATCGGACGGTCGGCCCCTTGTCTTTTTCTAGCGTAGCCAAATCGGTCGAATCACTACACGCCACGACCGTGGCTGCTGCTGGACCTCGATCTGGCGTGAACGCGCGCGCGATTTTCTGATTACGATCCCGTCGGAGACCACATCCCGGAGGCATTGCAGGCGACCGCGCAGGCGGGAATTACACTGCAGAACGTCGGTTCCTGGACCGCCAGCATTTTCGGCCGCTATTTCGGCCTCCGTGACTTGATCGAGGACGGCAGCATCAAGTCCAACTCGACCACGGTGTTCAACTTGCAGGCCACCCATCAGGTGCATCCGAAGGTGCGCATTCGCTTCGACGTGTTCAATCTATTCAACGCCAAAGCCAACGACATCACCTATTACTACGCGACGCGCCTTCCCGGCGAGCCTGCGGAGGGAGTAAACGACTTCAACTCTCATCCAATGGAGAGCCGGACCATCAGGTTGGGCCTCCTTTGCAACTTCTAGCCCGCCGACCGCGGCGAGAGGGTCTTGGCGAACGGCTGCTTGCGGGCAATTCGGGCGGCAACGCGGACTTCATGCGCTGCCATCCCGTCTGAAATGATGTGAGACCAAACAATGACCCGGCCGTAGATTCATGCAGGGTACGGCAACTACCCCCGCAAGAAGGAAAGGAAAATATTCACAGATTCGATCATACTAACCGCCGAAGTGGAGCGTTCGCTCCCGGGAGCATGCAGCCCCATGGCGGTCCGCCGGAAGCTCTATCTCGTCTGGCTGGCGCTGACGCTGAATGCGTTGGCGCCGGTTCTTGCGTACGCGCACATCCACGTTGGCGCGCACGGAGAGATCATCGAGCACTGTGCCGCCGACGAACCCGGCGACGCTAACACCGACACGCAAGACGAGCAGTCCCATCATTCGCCTTCCGGCAAGGGGACCGTACCGCACTGCCCGTATTGCCCCGGGTTCGCCGCCGGTGTTTCGCTCGCTCACAGCGGCTTTGGGCTAACCGGCCACGGCGAGGTCTCGGCGCCGCCGAACCGGCCGCCGCATGCCGTATCTTGCGGACGATCCTCCGTCCGCATCGCGCAACCGCGCGCACCACCCTCCTTCTCCTGATCGACATCGGCCCCGCGCGTTGACGGTGATCCGTCGCGCGACGCGGGTCGCTCTGCCTTCGCACGCACGCTCCGCCTGCGTGACGACGATTTGTTACGGGGACATGACGCGGCGCCCTCGCGCCATGCATCGTCTTCGAACGACATCTGGGAGGAATATCGTGACGTGCAACTGCGGTTTCGCACGCAAGCACTTGGCGGTGGCATTGTTGTGGATTGGGATGTGCAGCCTGGTGGACGCGGCAGACGACGCGACTCCGCCAACGCCGGCGACGCTGCCGAGCGTTACGGTGACAGCCACGCGCAGTGACCTCGGTGCCGCCGTGCAGCCCATCAGTTCATCGGTGGTGACCGGCGAGCAGATCCTCGCCACGCCGGCGCAATCCCTCGACGATGTGTTGCGGACGATTGTCGGCCTCAATCTGCCGGATTACTCGTCCTGGGCGCAGCATCCCACCGCCAATCTCGTTTCGATGCGGGGTCTCGGCGGCTATGCCCGCGCGCTGGTGCTGCGCGACGGTGTTCCGCTGAACGACCCGTTCTTCGGCTACGTGCAATGGAACCGAGTACCGCTCGAGACGGTCGATCGCGTAGACGTCATACGCGGCGCATTTGCGAGCACCTGGGGTAACTATGCGATGGGCGGCGTGGTCAACATCATCTCGCGGCAGCCGAAAGCAACCGAGGCGACGCTCGACGCGGGCTATGGCAACCTCGACACCAGCCGCATCAATGCCAACGGCTCGTGGCGGCAGTCCGATGCCTTCCGTCTCGATGCCAATGTCAGCCAGTGGCGCACTGACGGCTACAACGAAGTCCCGCCCGAGCTGCGCGCTCCGCTCGACATTCCCACGTCGTTTCGGGCGAGGAGCGCCGAGGCCACCGGCAACTTCACCGTCGATTCGACCCTCAGCGGCTTCCTCCGGGCCGACTATCAGGAAGAAAATCAGGTTCTCGGCACACCGCTCAGCACCAACTGGCAGCGCAACAATGACTACTCGGGCGCGATCCGCAAGCGCTTCAGCGACGGCAGCAACGTGGTCCTAACCGGCTACTACACCGACGAGCATTTCTGGACCGCGAACAACGGCACGCCCGATGGCTTCGCGCGCGGGTATGCCGAGTACATCCAGAACATCCACAACACTCCGGTCACGGACACGGGTGTGTCGCTCGTGTGGTCGAAGCGCCTCAGCGATACGGTGCCGGCGGTGTCCGCGGGTGTCGACTACCACGTCATTCGCGGACAGGATGTGGCTCAAATCTTCGACCAGGATGGAACGCTGATCCGCACTGACGTCGGTGGAGGCAAGCAGCGCTTCACCGGAGTGTTCGCCCAAGCGGAGTTCTTGCCGATGGAGTCGTTACGGATCACCGCCGGCATTCGCTACGAACACTGGCTAAACTACGACGGCTTCGACGGTAACCCCGGCGGCATCGGCGTGACGCCCGACGAGAGCGCGTCGAGCACCAACCCGCGTGTGGCGGCACGCTACGCTCTCAACGAGAACTGGGCGCTGCGCGCGGCCGCGTACAAGGCTTTCCGGGCGCCGAATCTGGGCGATCTCTACCGTGGCTATTCCATCCCGGGCGGCATCTTTCTGCCCAACGCCTTCCTCACGCCCGAGCGTCTCACCGGCGGGGAGGTCGGGGTGGACTTCGACTTTCCGCGCATCCACGGTCAGGTCACCGCCTACAGCAATACGATCAAAAACCTGCTCACGTTTCGCAACCTGGGCGAAAACGAGTTGCCGCCCGGCTTCTTCTTCGGTACCGTCAACATCAACGCCGGCAAGGCGCGCACCAACGGCATCGAGATGGATGCGACCTGGGATATCGCACGCGACTGGAGCGCGTTGCTTACCTATGCCTACAACGACCCGAAGATTCTGGCCAATCCCGCTGACCCGACGACGGTAGGCAACACTGAAGGCGGCATTCCGCTCAACGTGGCCAGTGGGGAGGTCGCCTGGAATGCCGGCAACGGCTGGAAGGCGGGCGCGCGCATTCGCTACGTCCAGGGTTATTTCACCGACAATGCCGCGACGCTGCCGATCCAGAGTTACACGGTGGTGGACCTTTCGGCTTCATACAACTTCAACCAGCAGGTTCAGGTCTTTGCGCAGATCGGAAACTTGTTCGATCGGCAGTATATCGCGCAGAATTCCGGTAACGCGACGCCCACGCTCGGCACCCCATTTACCTTCTTTGCCGGCGTGCGGCTTGCCCTGAACTAGCGATGAAGATCAACAGGCGGAAGGCAGGTCGCGCGGAATGGCAGGCAGGGAAAGGCGTGATTAAGACTCCGGCCAGCGAAGAACGCTCGCTGTATCGAGCGGTGTGGCGCTGGCATTTCATCGCCGGGCTTCTGGTGCTGCCGTTCCTGTTCATCTTGGCGACCACTGGTGCGCTCTACCTGTTCAACGCCGAGCTCGACGGCTTGATCTATCGTGCCTGGGATACGGTTTCTGCTTCGGGTAAGCCGTCACTGCCGCTGCAACGCTTGATCGAGGGCGTCGAAAATCATACGGGAGGCCACGTGATGCAGGCGCTACTGCCCGCCGACGCCGGACGCGCCGTGCGCATGACGGTGCACACGAACGGCGAAGCCGAGACCGCGTTCGTCGATCCGTACACGGGTGGCGTCCTGGGTGTGACCCGATTCGGCGGCGTGATGCAGCTCGTGCGCAAGATCCACAGCCTGCAGTACTTCGGGCCGAAGGCGAGCTGGCTCATGGAGATCGCCGCCGGCTGGGCGATCATCCTGATCGGCACCGGCTGCTATCTCTGGTGGCCGCGTGGCAGATCGGGCGGCGTGGTGACCATCCGCGGATCGCCGCGGTCGCGCACCTTCTGGCGCGACCTGCACGCGGTCACGGGTGCCTTTGCAGGTGTCATCGTGCTCTTTCTCGCCTTCACCGGCATGCCGTGGTCGGACGTGTGGGGCGGCAAGGTGCAGGAGCTGACGACTGCAGCCGGGCTCAATCGTCCGAACCCCCCCGCAGATGTGGTCCCGGATTGGGCCTTGGAACATGTCATGCCGCCGCAGGCAGCAGAGGTTCATGCCCATCACGAAGCGCCAACGGGCCTTCCCTGGGCGTTGGAAAAGGCGCCCCCGCCAGCTTCCGCAGTCACTGGTGGCTCACCGATCGATGCGGATCGCGCCGCCGCCACACTGGCGCGAGCGGGGATGCTTAAGCCCTATAGCCTGACGCTTCCCCAAGGCGCGCGCGGCGCGTACGCCGCCACTTACAGTCCGGAACGGATTGAGGACATTCGCGTCGTCTACGTCGATCAATACTCGGGCGATGTGCTCGACGATGTCGGCTATGCCCGTTTTGGCGCGGCCGCGAAAGCGATCGAATGGGGAATCGCGGTGCATCAGGGTCAGGAGTACGGTGGCATCAATCGCTATGTCATGTTGGCGGGCTGCATCGCGATCATTGTGCTGACGATTTCCTCTGCCACGATGTGGTGGAAGCGCCGGCCGCGCGGGTCGATTGGTGTGCCGCCGGCTCCGGATCAACCTCGCGCACTGTGGGTCGTCGCCGCGTTGATCGCCCCGATCGCGATTTTGTTTCCGCTCGTTGGCTTGTCGCTGATCGTCGCATACGTCATCGATCGATCAATCGGATTCTTCCGAGCAAAGTGGGCGCGGGCGTGAATCACCAGCGGGCCGTCTCGGCTCAGGCCGTCGCATATTCGTCGAGCGTTGGGTAGTCGATGTAGCCTTTAGCGTCGCCACCATAGAACGTGGTCGTATCGGCGGCGTTGAGCGGCGCGCTCTCGCGGAGTCGCCGCACGAGATCGGGGTTGGCGATGAACGACCGCCCGAACGAGACGCAGTCGGCCGCGCCCGACGCCACGGTTTCCAGCGCCATCTGCCGCGAGTAGCCGTTGTTGGCGATCCAGGGTCCGTCGAACCTGCGGCGCAGCGCGGCATAGTCGAACGGGGCGAAGTCGCGTGCCCCCGCGGTCTGCCCTTCGACCACTTCGACGAAGGCGAGCTTCAGTGGCGAGAGTTGCGCGACCGCGTATTCGAAGAGCGCCTGCGGATCGCTGTCCTGTCCGGCATCGTTAGATGGCGTCACCGGCGAGAGGCGCAGGCCAGTACGGCCGGCGCCGATCGCGCCGGCGACGGCCTGCATCACTTCGACGAGAAACCTCACGCGGTTGCCGATCGCGCCGCCGTACTGGTCGGTGCGGTCGTTGATGCTGTCGCGCAGGAACTGGTCGATGAGATAACCGTTGGCGCCATGCACCTCGACGCCGTCGAAGCCCGCGTCGATGGCGCGACGCGCCGCGTCGCGGTAGCTCGCGACCACGGCCGGGATCTCGGCGGTGGAGAGCGCGCGCGGCTCCGACACCGGCACGAAGCCCTCGCGCATGAAACTCTTGGTCTCGGCGCGCCGCGAGGTCGACGACACCGGCGCGGCTCCGTTCGGCTGCAGCGCGACGTGCGAGACGCGGCCGACGTGCCAGAGTTGCACCACGATGCGCCCGCCCTGCGCATGCACTGCGTCGGTCACGCGCCGCCACCCTGCGATCTGCTCGGCGCTGTGGATGCCGGGCGTATCGACATAGCCCTGGCCCTCGGGGCAGATCTGCGATCCCTCGGTGATGATCAGTCCCGCGCTCGCGCGCTGCCGGTAGTACTCGACCGCGAGGCTGGAGGGCACCTGCCCGGGCGCAGCGCGGTTACGGGTCAGCGGCGCCATGACGATGCGGTTGGCAAGGTCGAGCTCACCGATGCAGATAGGGTCGAAAAGGGTCGTGCTCATGGCCGGTTATGCCAGGAAACGCAGCCCCCGCATCGGCCGACGCTCCATCTGGCGGCGCGCAGTCTGCGCCAGCGATACTGTGAACGTATTACGCACCGAACGCCGGCCGCCCGTGTTGACGTGGGTCAACGCGGGCCGCAGGAACACCCCGCAGACGCTCTCGTCGTGGTAAGCGGCAGACTGGAAAGGGCGAAGACTTCCTCTTGTCGGCAACCCAGGGGCGCAAAGGTGAGTTGCAGGTCCGAGCCAGGCCGCACAAGAGTATCAGGGTCGACCATGGAGCCGTCTTCCCATAGGAAGGCACGTCCGTTAGTCCCTTGGCAGTCGTCGTCAACTCCGCCTACGATCTGAGTTTTCAAAATTACCGGCTGGACTCGCGGCATGTCTAGTTCGTTTTCCACCATCCTTTCCGGTTTGATCCAGTCGTCGCCGCTTCGCAGCCGCGCGTTCCGTTACTTCTACTTCGGGTCAATCGGCGCCGCGTTCGGCTACACGATGCAGGCGACGATCGCCGCATGGCTAATGGCGACGCTCACGCCTTCGGCGCTCATGGTCGCTCTGGTTCAGACCGCCAGCACCTTACCCACGCTGCTCTTCGGGCTGGTCGCCGGGACGCTCGCCGACATCGTCGAGCGGCGAAGAATCATTCTTGTTACACAGATCGTCCTTCTTGTAACGACCGCAGCCCTCGGGGTCGCCGCGCTCGCCGGCTTGATTGGCCCTCTGTCGTTGCTGGCGCTCACGTTTCTGGTAGGCACTGGGTTCACGTTCTATCTGCCAGCGCAGCAGGCAAACATCAACGAGCTCGTGCCGTCCAACGAGCTTCATCGCGCCGTTGCATTAGGCGCCGTGGCGTTCAATGTAGCGCGCGCCGCCGGTCCGGCGCTTGCCGGTGCAATTGCCGCCTGGGCGAGTTCCGGCAGCGCGTTCCTGGCCAGCGCCACCTGCTTCACCATGATGATCTTCGCTGTACGGCGGCTGAAGGTCCGGCAACATAAGCTTCCAGGTGTTCCGGAACGATTGCTCTCTGGGGTACTGAGCGGCTTGCGCTTCGTGCGGCATTCTCCCGGAATGCGGTCGCTGGTGCTGCGCAATCTCAGCTTCGCCGTCTGCGCCAGCGCGTTCTGGGCCCTGCTTCCGGTCATCGCGCGTGACCAGTTTCGACTGGGCGCCGGCGGCTTCGGATTGCTCTCCGCGGGCTTCGGGCTAGGTGCGGTCGTGGGGGCATTGTCGATCCCTTCGCAACTCGCGCGGCGGACGCTGAATTCCGTGGTGATCTCGGCGATGCTTCTGTGGACGCTGGCGACCTTGCTGATTGCCGCTGCCGACCTGGTGGTCATAGCGGTGGGAGGCGCCTTCGGCGCAGGGATGGCCTGGGTCTGCGTATTCGCGAGCCTGTCAGCCGGAACGCAAAGCACCGCACCGGCCTGGGTGCGCGCGCGTGCTGTTGCCATAAGCCTCGTTGCCGTCCAGGCCAGCCTGGCGGTTGGCAGCGTCGTCTGGGGCGCGTTGGCTTCTGCGACTGGAACACGGCTCGCGCTGGCGGCTTCGGCCGCGACGATGATCTTGCTGTTCGGCTTGAGTTTCCGCATCCGGGTTGCCCTGGGCAGCGAGGCGGAAGTGACGCCGGGAGTCCAGTTGCCGGAGCTCGCGGTCACGATCAAGCCGATGCCGGAGGATGGCCCCGTCCTGATTCAGGTCGAGTATCAAGTCGATCGCGATCAACGCGAGGCGTTCCTTCACGCCATCCAGGCCGTCGAACCGACCAGGCGTCGCAATGGAGCCACCGGCTGGCGCGTATTCCGCGACCTCGGCGAGGAGGGCCGTTTCGTCGAGCGTTTCATCATCAGCTCGTGGGCAGAGTATGTGCGTCTTCGCGCCAGGGCAACCGTTGCCGACCGCAAGGCCCACACTGCCCTCGAGCGCTATCAGCGACTGGGGATCCCGATTCGCGTATCCCGGCTCATCGGTGTCGATCTGGACAATGCGAGTTTCCTGTCCGACGCGTCTTCGAATGCAGGTGGAGACGTCGGGGGGGCGTGAGCTGCACGTTGAGAGAACCTGGTGCGTAGTTAGCGCCTCGGCGGCACGGCGACGCTGACCATGGGGGGATGACCGGCCGAATTCCCGGAGTTCCTCGTAGCTGCCCAATGAACGCTAAACGCCGTAAGGGAGCTTGGAGGCCATCATCTTGCGCCGGTCAATCTTGCGCCCGTCGACAATGAACGTACCGTCGCCAACAGCGTGAACCGTGCGCTTCTCCTTGCGTGTGGTATCGATGCATGCGGCAACGGCCTCTAACACGACAATGTTGTGCCTTTTGACGATGTCGATGACCTTGCACTCTATGTTGGCTAGGCACTCCTTGATCAAGGGCGACGTGACGACTTTGCCCTGTACAGGTGTGAGCTTGAACTTGGCAAACTTGTCTGTATCTCTCCCAGAGCACGTCCCTATACCGACCACCTTATCCAGCAGGTCAACTGTAGGAATGGCAATGACGCACTCCCTATTCTTTCGCAACGCCGCGAAAGAATGATTCCATTCACCCGTGGTGATGGCAAATACCGGAGTGAAATCTAGCACCATGGTCCAGGAGATAGTCATGATGTTGTTTTTCTGCCCATCATGGGTCGTCACGAGGACAACAGGCCCTGATTCCATCAGGGTAAAGGCCTTGCTCAGTTTCAACCGACGCATGAGAGCACCTAGCCTTTTTCCGGGCTTCGCGTTCGCTTAAAGAATAGTGAACCCGGCCCCACCGAGCCCACTCATGGGATCCGGATCCCCGGCTCGTGGCATAACGCGGGGTAAAGCCGCACAGCAAATTCGGATTGCATTGACTGAAGGCGTGGCCTACTTGCCCCAGCGAAGCGCCAGCGGGCCGAGCTCAGCGGCGAGCTCGAGCAGCCCGGCCCGCGTCGTCGGATGGAGCGGCGCCAGCGGATGGCGGACCGCCTCGCTGCGGATCACGCCGCCTGCGGCCATGACGGCCTTCGTCGCGCGCAATCCGCACTGGCGATTCTCGTAGTTGATGAGCGGAAGGATCCGGGCATAGGCCCGCGCAGCGTCCGCTCGACGTCCCGCAAGATGATCCACAACCACCGGCCGGATCAGATCGGGCAGGAGCGCGCTCGGCATCGTGCCGGTCGCGCCGGCGTCGAGATCGGCCATCAGCGTGATCGACTCCTCGCCGTCGAACGGCCCGGCAATCGAATCGCCGCCGGCCTCGAGCAGTGCGCGAAGCTTGGCCGCGGCGCCAGGAACCTCGACCTTGAAGTAGCGCACCTGCGGCACCTCGCGGGCGAGGCGCGCGAGAAACGCCACGGACAATGCGACGCCTGAAAGCGGCGCGTCCTGCAGCATGAGCGGAATGCCGCCAGCCTCCGCCACGCGTGCGAAGTGCTCGAGCATCGCGTTCTCTTCGGCGCGCAGCGTCGCGCCATGGTACGGCGGCATCAGCATCAGCATCGCTGCGCCGGCGGCCCTTGCCTTGCGCGCGCGCTCCATCGCGATGCGTGTGCTGAAGTGGCTGCAGGTGACGATCACCGGCACGCGCCCGGCCACATGCGACAGGCACAGCTCGACCAGCCTATCTCGCTCGACATCGGTGAGTGCGAACTGCTCGGAATAGTTGGCGAGGATGCAGAGCCCGTCGACTCGCTGATCGACCATGCAGTCGAGCACCCGCCGCTGCCCGTCGAGATCGAGCTCGCCCGAATCGGTGAACGGCGTGGGGGCGATAGGAAAGACGCCGGTCAGCGCCTTGGTCGAGGAGGAAGACATGCGGTTGCTCCGGTGGAACTAACTGCGCAGACGCCCGAATCGTGCGCGCGCATCACGCGCCGCAGTCGGCCTAGCCTGCGCTGCTGCCCTTCAATAGAGCGACGAGCGGATTCGGCGCAGGCTGCGCGACCCGGCGCAAGGTATTGGTGTCGCGATGGTCGAACGCCGGCGTCTTGCCACGAACGGCGAGATCGGTGCGCGTGACGTAGGTCCAGCTGTCGTCGCCATTGAAGGTGATGTCGGTGCGATAGTAGTCGGTGCGAAACGCCTCCTCGAGGAAAGTGGTCGAGCAAATGCCGAAGCGGGTATCGCCGCGTCGGGCTTCGACCGAAATGCGCTGGTCCTCCGGCTTCGCTGTTCCGCCCGCCAGCACGACCTGGCCGCGCGGAATGGCGATCGTCTGCATGATCAGGCCCGTGGCCGGTTCCCAAAGCCAATAGCCGACCTGGTCGTGGAAGGTGATCGCTTCTTCCGGCGTGTTGATGTGGATGTGGTAGCGCAGCCCATAGAGGAGCTGCGGGCCGTTGGTCTGCGGATCGATCGGATCCATCCGGATGTGCTCTCGGAATACCCGCCGTTCGGGCCCTTCGGCTTTCGGGTTGATGTCCACGCCCTGATCGGACTGCCAGACGCCGGCCAAGCGACGCAATGGGCCGAGATTGGCCAGCGTATCCGGCGAAAAGTCCTCGGGTTCGGTGAAGATGTCGTCAGGAATGTTCGGCATCGTTTTCTCTATTGAGTGACTGACCGGGAGCCGAGCCTCGGCTTTGATTCGTGTATCGGCACGCGCGACGCCTGCTACAACTGCCACCCGGGCAAGATCACGCAGTGCCTGCGCGGCGCAATGGGCAACCCGGTCGGCGCGACGGGCAAGCATCTCATGGAGTGCCAATCGTGTCACGGTTCGATGGCGACGGTTGGCGGCAATCGCAACGGGTGGTACGACGTGCCCACCTGCCAGTCTTGTCACCACGACGCCGCTCGCGACGCGGTCGCCATCAATCCGGACGGTTCGTTCAAGGCCATTCCTTGAGCAACGTAGGTCATCTGTCGTCAAAAGCGGCCTGTCCAACTCGCCGAAGCTGCGCTAGTCTTAGTTGAACTCGATGACCTCTCGCCGGCCGCGATCTAGCCGCGGTGAGGCAGCCGAAGAGCGCTGTCGCAGGCACAGGAGGGCGCGCGAATGTTGAAGCTACTTGTCGTCAGCGTTCTGTGGGCGGATTCACCAGCCAACCTTTGGTCGATCCCCGACCTCGTAACGCAGTTCCAGACCGTCGCAGCGTGGTATGCGGAGGCTAGTTATGGCAAGGTGACGCTCGTTCCAACCGTGACGCCTTTCGTGCGCGCTAGCGCGACTTCCGAAAGGGTCACCTTCGACACGCTGCTGCGCATATCTTCCGATGTCGCCGGACAATTGAAAGCAGGGGGGTTCGACGCCCTCAAGTTCGATCGCACGATTTACGTCGTTCCGCGCGTTGCCGCGGTTGGTCCCAAGGGTCTCACCCTCGGCACGACGATGTGGCTGAACTGCGGCGGCAGCGACTACGTGACCTTCGGCGCGATTCACGAATTGGGCCATTCGCTCGGTCTCGCGCACGCGCAGTCGCTGCGCCTCGGCGGCCGCAACGGCAATCTGCTCACATTTCCCGGTCTCGAGATCAGACAGCTCGGCGGCAACGTTATCGGCTTCCGCCAGGATGCCGCGGACCCGACGAATGTGATGTCCTACGCGCAAGTCCGGGCCCACTTCGGTGCGTACGACAAGGCGCAACTCGGTTGGATTGCACCGATCACCTGGGACGGCAAGGACCAAACCTACGAATTGACTCCGCTCGCGCGAAGGGGTGGGGCGCTGTATGGCATCACGGTCCCGATGACGCAGTTCAGGGCCACGTCGAAGCGGGTCTACTGGATCGAGCTACGAAATGGCCAGGGCTTCGACGCCAGCCTCGAGCCGAAGAATCGCGGCTTCGTCGTCAGCGTCGCCAACGATTTCTCCTGCGTTCCCACCTGCTCGATTGATGCACACCCGGAGACTCAAACATCGAGCGACAGCGCTTTCCAGGCTGGCGACGCGTTCGAAGATGGGACGGTCCGTTTCGACTTCCTCGACGCGACCCATGTACGGGTACGGCCGGATTCGGGAGCGCGACCGCCGACACAAATGCCAAAGCCGTAACCAGGCGTGCAGCCGTGGTCCAGGCGGATTCGGCGCCCCGATCCGCAGCGCTACGTGGTTTCTCCTTCGCCGATCCATTCCTTGAGGAGCGTGTAAGTCACGGCGAGCACGACCGGCCCCACGAACAAGCCCACGATGCCGAAGGCGATCAGCCCTCCGAGCACACCCGCGAAAATCAGCAGCAGCGGCAGGTCGGCGCCCTTGCGGATCAGCATCGGGCGCAGGACGTTGTCCAAGCTCCCGACGATAACGCTCCACACCAGCAGCGCGACGCCCCATCCCGTCTGGTCGGTCCAGAACAGCCAGATAACCGCGGAACCAAGGACGAGCAGGGGCCCGATCTGAGCGATGCAAAGGAGCAGAACGACACCCGTCAGAAGCCCGGCGAACGGGATGCCTGCCGCGGCAAGGCCGAGGCCCGCAAGGATCGTTTGCGCAAGCGCGGTGACCACCACGCCGAGCGCGACGCCTCGGATCGCCCCGCCGGCGAGCACGATGACCTCTTCGCCGCGAGCGCCGGCGAGGCGGCGGCCAAAGCGGATCAGCCCGGCTCTGACCGCCTCGCCCTGCGTATACATGATCACCGCAATGACGACGGTCAGCAGGAACTCGATGCCCAGCAGGCCGACGCCGCTCAGCGCGTTGAGGAGCCACTGCGCCGCTTCCGCTGCATGCGGTGCCAGGCGCGCCATGAGGCCTTCTCTCCCCGCAGCGGCAACACCTACCCAGACCTCGGCGAGCTTCGCGCCCACGAGCGGGATACGCGACAGCCATTCGGGCGGAGGCGGGATCGATGCGGTGGCAAGCGTATTCGCCCACCCCTTGATCGTGGTCGCGTTGTCGAGGAGCGTCTGGATCGCCAGCACCAGCGGCACTACGAACACGAGCACCATGGCGGCGGACATGACCGTCACCGCCAGGGCCCTGCTGCGCAACGCAGCCTGCACCTTCAGCATCATCGGCCAGGTCGCGACCACGATCATTCCCGCCCAGACGGTCGCGAGCAGGAACGGGCGCAGGACCCAGAAGGAAGCCGCGATCAGAATGACCAGCAGCAGCACCGCGAGCACGAGGCGCGCGAGGTCGCCCCGCGGGGCGGGGCGGGGTGGTCCGTCGGTCATAGCGTGAAATCGGGTCGACGACTCTCGTCGCCGCGCAGAGCGCCGGGCATTTTTCGGGACTCCCCGTTTTCGAACTCCGGCTGGCGGTTGCCGGGACCGTGTCCGATGCGCGAATCTAAGCCCCCGAAGACGGCCGGTCAACGGACGAGCCCGCGATCGGTCGGGATTGTTGCCAGTTGTGTCGACCGCAACCCGGGTCCGCTTCGGTGAACTAGATGCTACGCTTCGACTCAAACTCTGCCGACGCTGGAGGAACCCTATGCCGAGACATGAAGCCTTCGACCGCGGGCGCCGCGGCTTGCTCGCAGGAGCCGGCGCATCGGCACTCGTGCTGGCGCTGCGGCCATTGCACGTTTTCGGCCAGGGAAGTGCCGCCGCCAAGCAGCGAATCGGCGTCGTCGGCTCGGGCCATATCGGGGGGACGATCGGCGGCCTGTGGGTCAAGGCCGGGCATCCCGTGATGTTCTCGTCCCGCCATCCCGAAGAGCTGAGCGACTTGGTGTCCCAGCTCGGTCCCCTTGCGAGCGCCGACACGGTGGCCAGGGCCATCGCCTTCGGCGACGTGCTCTTCTTCGCGGTGCCTTACGGCGCACTGCCGCAGATCGGCCAGGAGTACGGAACTGCGATGAAAGGCAAGATCGCGCTCGATGCCTGCAATGCTTCCGCAAGCCGCGACGGCGCCGCCATCGCCGAAGAAGTGGAGCGCAATGGCATCGGCGTCACCTCGCAGAAATATCTCTCCGGCACGCGGCTCGTGCGCGCCTTCAACACGCTTTCCTACAGGATTTTCGCGAGCGAAGCGAATCGACCCGACCCGAAGCTGGCGATCCCGATCGCGGGTGACGATACCGAAGCGGTGCGAGTGGCCGCCGGCCTGGTCCGCGACGCCGGCTTCGAGCCCGTCGTCGTCGGCAAGCTCGCGGACGCACGACGGTTCCAGCGGGGCGAACCGGGCTACGGGCAAAACGTGAGCGCGGCAGAACTCAGGCAGAAGCTTTCGCTGGCGCCGTGATTCTGCTGCGGCGCTGGCTGCAGTCGGCAGTGCCGGCTACCCCGACGGAGCGCGCCGCTGCGCTGTGGTCGTTTGCCTATTTCTTCACGCTGCTGGCGGGCTACTACGTGTTGCGTCCGCTGCGCGACCAGATGGGCATTGCCGGCGGTGTTAGAGCCCTGCCTTGGCTTTTCACCGCGACCTTCGTTTCGCTCCTGGTCGCTCAGCCGCTTTACGGAGCGTTGGTGGCGAAGTTGCCGCGCCGCCGGTTCATCCCGATCGTCTATCACTTCTTTGCCGCCAATCTCGCACTGTTCTGGCTGGTGCTGAGCCTCGGCTTCGCTCCGGTCCTCGTAGCGCGGATCTTCTTCGTCTGGGTCAGCGTATTCAACCTCTTTGCGGTCACGGTGTTCTGGTCGCTCATGGCCGACGTCTTTACGAGCGACCAGGGCAAGCGGTTGTTCGGCTTCATCGGCGCCGGCGGAACGGCTGGTGCGCTCCTCGGGCCGGCGATAACGATCGGGCTTTCCGTGCCGCTCGGCCCCACCAATCTCCTGCTCGTGGCGGTCGCGTTTCTGGAGCTGGCGGTATTCTGCGCTCGCCGCGTCGAAAGCATCGCCGGCGCGAGGCGGGGAGCGGATGCGGAGGAGCGCCCGATCGGCGGCAGCGCCTTCGCAGCTCTTCCCGAGCTCTTCCGCTCACGCTATCTGCTTGGCGTGGGCGTCTGGGTCAGCCTGCTCTCGTTCGGTGCGACCATACTGTATTTCGAGCAGGCCAATATCGTGTCGGCAACCGTTCATGGCGCCGGCGAGCAGACCCGCATCTTCGCCGGTATCGACCTCGCGGTAGGGCTGCTGACGCTGGCGACGCAAGTCTTCGCGACAGCGTCCTTGCTCAGGCGCTTCGGTACCGGTGCGACGGCGGGCGCGCTGCCGGCGGCGTATGTCGTCGGCTTCGCGGTCCTGGCGCTTGTGCCCACGCTCGCGGTCGTGGTGACGTTTCAGGTAGTACAGCGCTGGATGAACTTCGCTATCGCCAATCCGGCGCGCCAGGTGTTCTTCACCGTGATGGAGCGCGAAGAGAAGTACAAGGCGAAGAACCTGATCGACGTAGTGATCTATCGCGGCTCTGACGCGTTGTATGGCTGGGTGTTCGACACGCTGCAGGCGCTCGGGCTCAAGCTTGGCGGGATCGCTCTGTGTGCCTTGCCGGTAATGGCCGCTTGGCTCATCCTGTCGGCTTCGCTGGGCAGGACCCAGCAACGCCGCGCCGCTCAGCTTGGCGCAGCGGCGCAGGAAGGTTGACGATGATCCGAATCTCCCGCCGCGACTTTACTACGCTGGCCGCCGCCGCGCTGGTGGCGCCAGGCGCTTTCGCCCAGATCCCGGAGGGAGCGCTCATTACGCGCGCCATCCCGAGCACGGGTGAGCGCTTGCCGGTGGTCGGACTTGGCACCGCCGTAAGCGCATTTATGCGCGATGATGAAGCGACGCGGCATGCGGCCGGCGACGTCGTTCGCACGCTCGTCGACGGCGGTGGCCGGCTCGTCGACACCGCGTCCACTTATGGCGATGCCGAGAGCGCGCTGGGTAGCGTCATTGCGGCGATGGGCTGGCGCGACAAGCTCTTCATCGCCACGAAAGTCGAGCAACCCGACTCGGCGGAGCTGAAGCGATCGCTGGCGAGGCTCAAGACGGCGAAGGTCGACCTGCTGCAGCTTCACAACGTACGCGATGCGCAACAGTCCCTCGCGCAGTTCCGCAACTGGAAAGCGCAGGGCCTCTGCCGCTACATCGGCATCACCTCTACCTACCACAGTGATTTCGCCGCGGTCGAAGCAGTGCTCGGGCGCGAGAAGCCGGACTTCGTGCAGGTCGATTACTCGCTTGACGACCGCACCGTGGAACAACGCATCCTGCCGCTCGCCGCCGAGGTCAAGGCCGCGGTGCTGACCGCCCTGCCGTTCGGTCGCGGTCGCCTGCTGCGCGCGGTTCGCGGAAAGGCCATCCCCGATTGGGCGGCAGAGTTCGCCGGAACGTGGGCGCAGTTCTTCCTCAAGTACCTTCTCGGCGACGAGCGGGTCACCGCAGCGATCCCCGGGACTTCCAATCCGGCGCACATGGCGGAGAATCTTGGCGCCATGCGCGGGAGGCTGCCCGATTCGGAGCAGCGCAGGCGCATGGTGGCGTTCATGGATCATCTATAACCGGACACACGGGAGGCGAATCGTGAAGCCTTTCAACAAGCTCATGGAGGCCGTGGCAACTCCCGGAAAGGGATCGGGAAACCTCGACGTTGCGCTCTCGACGGTCATTCCTGCCGGCAAGCAGCTCGTCGTCGAGTTCGTCTCGACGAGCTCCGAGATGCCGGTTGGACAGAAACCGCATCCGGTCATCGTCATCCTCGACAATGCCGGCAGCGCGGTCGTGCAGCATTATTGCGTGACCCAGTTTCAGCTCAACTACGGTAGCGCGGATCTCTACAAATCCGCCGATCCGGTACGAATGCACCTGCCGCGCAATCTTACGTTGCGCGTTGTCCTCGCTCGCGACGGCACGGTCGGAACGGCCCGCTGCTTCTTCGGCATCAGCGGGCACCTCGAGGCGGCCTGACGCGAATGATTGCTGCGACAAGCCCCTTAACTGAGGTAAAGTCATGCTTTGCCGCGGTGGCGAGAACCTCGCGATAGGACCGCGGGTGACACGAGAGGAAACGATGCGCAATCAACTAACGCATTTTTTGGTCGGTGTGCTGTCCCTGTTCTTGCTTGCTGGTACTGCGAGCGCGCAGCAACAGCAACCAGGGGAGTCTGAGATTCGCCAGGGAGTGATCGAGCAGATCACAGCGACGCAGCTGCAGACCAATCATCATCGCGGACTGGGCGCCATCATCGGCGGCCTCGGCGGTCTGGGCATCGGCAGCCTGATTGGTGCCGGCACCGGGCGCGACGTGGCGATGGTCGCCGGCACGCTGGGCGGAGCGCTGCTCGGCAACAACGTTCAGAAGCGCTACGACCAGCCGGTCCCCGGGCAGGAAATCGTCGTGCGCCTGAAAAGCGGGGTACTGGTGCAGATCACGCAGCCGGTCAATCCGAGCCTGCAGCCGGGTCAGCGCGTGTTCATCGAAGGCAGTGGCGAGGGCGCGCGGGTGGTTCCGCAGTAATAGATCAGGGACCGTTGGCTACCGGGACGTTGTGCGGCGGGAGAGCCGCCGATTCGCCGAGTATCTTTCTTGAATTTCTCATGCTGATGCGCGGAACCATGGGGTTGATCCTGGCGCTGCTGGTCGCTGCGAGTACAGACGCGGCAACCGAATCGCCGATACGCAGCGTCGACGTCCGCCAAGATTCGGATGCGTACGTTGCGAATCTCGTCATGTTCGCACCGGTTCCACTAAAGACCGCCTGGGACGTCCTGGTCGACTTCAACCACATGTCGGGTTGGGTGCCCAACCTGCGCGAAAGCAAGGTGGTCGCGACCGATGGCAATGCGCTGACCGTCGAGCAGCGGGGCACTGCAAAGTTCGGCATCTTCAGCATCCCTTACACCAGCGTGCGGAAAATGCAGCTCGATGCTCTGAAGACGGTGCGCGCTACGCAGATAGAGGGAAACATGCGCCAGCTCGAATCATTGATGACGCTCGCGGGCGCGGACGGAGGGACGCAGCTCACCTACCGTCTCGAAATGATTCCCGGCGGCCTTGCAGCGACCGTGTTGTCGAAGGAGTTCCTCGAACACGAGCTGCGCGAGCAGTTCACGGCGATCATCGAAGAGATGGTGCGACGCAATCGCTAGGCGAGAGTTGACCGTCTCGACCGGCGGTTTGCCCTACGAGGCGTCAACGCGAAGCCTCCGCGTGAGCTCGGCTTCGAGACGGACGCCCAGCCCGGGGGCGTCGGGCACGGCAACCCTTCCGCGGGCTGCGGCTGGAAGCGAGTAGCCCACGAGCGCATCGAACAGGGGCGTTTCCGCATATTGCAGCTCGAGGCGCTCGAGGTCGGATGACGTCGAGCAGATCTGCAGGCTCGCGGCATGACAAACAGGCCCACTCGGATTGTGCGGCGAAAAGCCGACGCCGTAACGGGCCAGAGTATCCGCGACGGCGAGCATCTCCTGCATCCCGCCGACGTACTTGACGTCCGGCATGATCACGTCGTAGGCGCCGGCTTCGAGAAACGGCAAGAATCCTCGCACCAGCGACATCTCCTCGCACCCGGCCATGCGCACCCCGCGACGGTTGAGTTGAGCGCGAAGGACTCGCAGCGCTTCGAGCATCTCGGGCGTCTCGGGCAGCGGGCATTCGAGCCAGTACAGTCCGTAAGGCTCGGTGGCTTGCACGATCGTCTCAGCCGCGGCGGGATTGAACCGCCAATGGCAATCGACCATCAGGTCAACATCGCTTCCGACGACAGCGCGCACGGCCGCGATACGCGCGAGCCCGGCGTCGATCGCTTGCGCGTCGGGACGCTTGTGCGGATCGCCGTAGAGTTCGATCTCGTCAAAGGGCGCGATCTTCACGGCACGGAAGCCCTCGGCGACGGCTCGAGCCGCCTGCTCGGCAAATCCGTCCGGTGTGCGCCGCGAGATCCCGCGATTGATGTTGGCGTAGACGGGAATAGATTCCCGGCACCGGCCGCGGAGCGCGCGAGCAACGCTGACGCCAGCGGCCTGGGCCCGCAGGTCGTGCAAGGCCTGATCGAAGGCGGAGACAACGGCGAATTCTGCGCGCGAGCCGGCTGCGCTGCGTACGGGACCCAGATCGATCTTGGCCACTTCGCGTCCCCTCAGCGCCTCTAGCTCACGCTCGAAGATCCGCGCCATTGCGGCTTCATGGCCGGCGAGCGTCGCCTCGCCCGCGCCGCGCCGTCCGGTCTCATCCTCCAGCTCGACGAAGCTCCAGCAGGTACTAGGTGTGACGCGCAAGGCAAGCCAGCGCGCCGAGCGGATCTTCGAGCTCACGGAGGGCAGACGCCTACGCCGCCAAACGCAGCGCCGGCGGGCGGTTGCGGCGCACGATAGAACCTCTGCTCGCGACCGTCACCGGGCAATGGGGGCAGGAGCGCCCGCATCCTCTGCGGGCACCGGCGCCTGCGCCGCAATCAGCGCCTCGTGCTTGAGCTCGTCCCAGAACGCACGCGGAATTGAGGCACGGCAGTGCGCCACGTTGGCATGCGCTTCCGCAGCGCTTCGGATACCAGTCACCACGCTCGCCACCGTGGGATGAGCGAGTGGAAACTGCAAGGCGGCGGCTGGGAGCGCGACATCGTGGCGTGCGCATATCTCCTCGATCCGACGCGTGCGCGCGAGGATCTCGGGTTCGGCCTGGACATAGAAGAACGTGGCGCCTGGCCTGGCCCCGGTGGCGAGAATGCCGGAGTTGAACGGCGCTGCCATCAGGACGGAGATGCCTCGGCGCTCGCAATCAGGCAGGAACGTCTCGAGCGCGCTGTGGTCGAGCAGCGTATAGCGGCCCGCCAGCATGAAGCAGTCGAAATCACCGTCGGCCGCGAAGCGCAGCAGGATGCCCCAGTCGTTGACGCCGACGCCGAATGCCTTGATCGTCCCTGCGGCCCTGAGCTCCACGAGCGCGCGGTGCGCGCCCTGCATCGCCTCGTGGTAGCGCTGGTCGACGAGATCGCCCTGCCAGCGACGATTCACATCGTGGATCAGAACGATGTCGACGGCGTTCGTGCCGAGCCGCTGCAGACTGTGCTCGAGCGAGCGCATCGTCCCGTCGTAGCTGTAGTCGAATGCCACTTCGAATGCGGGCGTGCCGCTATGCACACCGGGTGCAATGCCGCCTTCCCGCGGCCTCATCAGACGGCCGACCTTCGTGGAAATCACTACCGACCGGCGGTCGATAGTGCGCAGCGCCGCCCCGAGACGGTGTTCGGCGAGGCCCAGGCCGTAGAACGGTGCGGTATCGAAATAGCGCAGCCCCTCCCCATACAGGTTGGCGAAGGCGGTTGCAATGCTGGCGTCGGTATCCTCGCGCACGAAGCTGCCGAAGGGTGCGGTGCCGACGCCAAGGAGCGAAACGGCGATCTCGCGCTGCCCGATGCGACGCGTGGCCGATGGGTCGTAGCTCATGTTATCTTGCGCGCGCGAGCGCGGCGGCTCGCCACGTTGTGCACGTGAACGTGCGCGCCCGCTGCAATATCTACCGTCGCGGTGCCGATCGGCTGACCGTACTTGCGGATCGGCGCGCCGGAGGGCACGGCCCGCAGCGCCATCTTGTGTCCCATCGGTATCGCCTCACGCGCTACCGCGGACACCACCGCGGCAGCCTGGCGTATTGCGACGGTTTCGCCCGCGGCGAGATCGCGCAGCGCTACTGCAACGTCGTCGTCGGGATGGATGGCGAGCGCCGCCCAGCGTTCGCTCTTCGAAGGCGAAGCGATCGCGCTCACGTCGACGAGAGCCGAACCTGGACGCTCACCGGCTCCTCGCGCAGCTTTAGGAGCGCCCCGACGTCGTGGTCCTGCAGGCCGTGGCGGAGAGCGTCCTCAAGGCTCGCGAGCGCCGCGCGGCCGGCGGGCGCCGTAACGCCGAGCCCTTCGACCATGGCGAGCGCCAGCCGGCAATCCTTGTGCGCAAGCTTCATCATGAACCCGGGCGCAAAATCGCCGGCGAGCGGCCGCTTCGGAAGCGAGACCGCGAGCGCATTGTTCCACGCCATAGTCGTGCGCAGCACGCTCATCATCGTCTCGAGCGTGAGCCCCGCCTTCGTGCCCGCGACCAACGCCTCGATCGAAGCCTCGGACACTGCCGTGGCGAGCAGATTGTTGATGAGCTTCATCGTCTGTCCACCGCCGAGCTCGCCGCAATGGAAGAAGTCCGTGCCCATGCAATCGAGCACGGGACGGCAGCGCGCGACGACGTCCGGGGCGCCGCCAGCCATCAAGGTCAGCGTTCCCGCCACCGCGGCGTCCGCGGTCTTTCCGACCGGGCAGTCGATCATCGCCGCTCCGGCTTTGGCGATCGCCGCACCGATCCGGCGCGTAGTCTCCGGATCGATGGTGCTCATGTCGATGTAGACCGACCGCGCACGGATTCCCGCGGCGATGCCGTCGGCGCCCAGCGCGACGCGCTCGACGTCGGGCGCGTCGGGAAGCATGGTGATGACGATCTCGCTCGCTTCCGCGACCGCGCGCGGCGTGGCCGCCGAGCGCGCCCCCGCCGCGGTCAATGCGGCGACCGCGGCAGGATTGACGTCGGCGACGACCAGCTGATGGCCTCTCTTCAAAAGGTTGCGCGCCATGGCGCCCCCCATAGTGCCCAGGCCGATGAAGCCCACGTTCATGCTGCCTCCTTGCACTGACTCAGCAAGCTCACCGCGGGCGCGTCGCCACCTCGCCATGGGCGAGCCGACGGCCTGTCGGGTCTTGAAGCTCTCGTCTCGCTCATGGCGCCTCTCGTTTCAGCATGGTTCGATTCGACTCAGGAGTGCTCTTTCCATTTCTGCATCTCCCACACCGGTGGGCCGCGCAGATCGCTCGCTTCCTTCGATTCGAACTGCGCCTCGCTCGGCTTCTTGCCGCTCTTGTCGTAGGCGACTTGCACCGCAGGCGCCGCGCCCTTGAAGGCGTCGCGTACCTGCGCCCAGGTGAGCGGCTGCGGGATCATGCGCCCGCCGACCATGAACTTGGACGTCTCGAGGAGCGCCAGCGCGTCGCCCTCCGTCGGCCAGCACCACCCACGCTTGAACAGCACCTCGTCCTTGACCACCTTGGCGCCGAGCTCGGGCGGCAGCTCCCAATACTTGCGCGAGAGCTCGGACACCGCGCCGGCGTCCATGGTCGCGAGCTTCGCGATCGCGTCCTGCTGCGCGAGCACGAAGGCGGTGACGATCGCCGGGTCGCCGCCGATCATCTTCGAAGTGCCGATCCAGAAAGAGCGGTGGAGGTAGTAGCCGTCGGGATAGAACGGCGATTTCTTGACCGAGGGCAGCAAGATGCCGGCGCCTTCACCCGCCGGGCCCTTGTAGTGGCTCTCGGTGTACCCGAACGAGTTCATGATGCCGACCGTCCCGATTTCGGCGTTGGCCTTGAGGAAGGCCGGGTAGATGAGCACTGCGGCGTCCATGCCAGTGGGAATGGTGGCCGCCTGCGCCTGCGTGGGCGTGTTTACGACGGTGATGTCGAAGGCGCGCGGATCGGGATTGCCGAGCTCGAAGCGCAGCCACTGCGTGAGCACGTTGTACGGATCCCCGCCGAGAAGTGCCCCCACCGTCTTGCCCTTCAGGTCGGCGATGTTGCGGATCGGCGAATCCTTGCGCACGCCGAGCACGAAGCGAAAATGACCCTCGCCCACCGTGATGATCTGCAGCCCCTGGTTCTGGCCAACGAGTCGCACGATCGGCGTGTTGCCCCACATGCCGAAGTCGAGGTTGCCCGAGACGAAGGCCTCGACCATCGGCAGCGCCGACGGGTAGTCGCGATAGTCGACGGTCAGGTCGTAGCCTGCATCGCCTGCAAAGCGCTCGAAGGTCTTGTTGGCGATCATATACTGCGTGACCGGCGAATTGCCCGCCGCCCACGGCTGCCGCCCGACGGAAAGCTTGACCGCCTTGCGTCCTTGAGCGCGCAGCACCACCGGCGCGGCCAGCGCGACCGAAGCCGCACCCACGGCGCTCATGAAGCGGCGCCGCGAAGCCAGTCTTGTATCTTTGTGTCGAGTCATCTTTTCCTCCAGGTCGAAGTGTCAAGTGACGGTCGCGCGGTACGCTTCGTCACGAATGAGGCCCCAGATGTTCTGGGCCAAGGATTGCGTTTCGGGCAGCGCCCGCGTTGCATCGTTGCGCGGCCGCGGCAGCGGCACGTCGATCACGGCTTTGAGCCGCCCCGGGTGAGACGTCATGACTGCGACGCGGTCGGCGAGGAACACGGCCTCGTCGATCGCGTGCGTGATGAACACGACCGTGCGGCGCTCCGCCGCGGGCCGATCCTGTCCCCAGATGCGCAGCAGCTCCTCCTGCAGGATGATCCGCGTCTGCGCGTCGAGCGCGGCGAGCGGCTCGTCCATCAGCAGGACCTCGGGCTCGCTGGCGATGAGCCGGGCGAGTGCGACGCGCTGGCGCATGCCGCCCGAGAGCTGATGCGGATACTTCCTCTCCGAGCCGGCGAGACCGACGAGATCGATGGTGGCGCGCACGCGCGCTTCGATGCCGGCGTCGTCGAGCCCGTCGCCCGCCGGTCCGTGGCGCAGGCCGAAGGCGATGTTGCCCCACACGGTTTGCCACGGAAACAGCGCGTAGTCCTGGAACATGACGCCACGCTCGGGGCCGGGACCGCGGATCGGCCGCGCGTCAATCGACACCGTCCCCATCGTCGGAGATTCAAGTCCCGCGAGCACGTTGAGCAGCGTGGTCTTGCCGCAGCCCGACGGCCCCACGATCACCAGAAACTCACCTTGGACCACGTCGAGCGTGACATCCTGCACGGCGACCGTGCTGCCGGCGTCGAAGCGCTTGCCGACGTTGTCGAGCCGGAGCTTGACGCGGCCGCTCATCGGGTCCACGGCATCGCCCAGCGCAGCGCCGCGCGGAGCACGCGGTCGAGCGCCAGCGCGACCAGCCCCACGGCGATCATGCATACGACGATGCGATTGAGCTCGATCGAGTAGGCGTAGAAGATGAACATCATCTGGCCGATGCCGCCCGAGCCACCGCCTCCCGCTTTCGCGCCGACCGCGAGCTCCGCGGCGACGATCGCGGTCCAGGCGACGCCCATCGCGATGCGCAGGCCCACGCCGATCGCCGGCAGCGCGCCGGGTACGATCACCGTGCGCATCGTCGTCAGCCGCGAGAGGCCCATGGTCGCCGCCGCGCGCAGGAACGTCGGGTTGATGCGCTTCGCGCCCGCGACCGTGTTCACCACGATCGGAAAGAACGCTGCATAGGCGACGATCAGGATGGCCGCCGGGGTCCCCGTCCCGAGCCACAGGATGGCGAGCGGCAGGATCGCGATCGCGGCGATCGGCCGGAAGCTCTCGACCAGCGGATCGACGTTGCGCTCGACGCGCGCGAACGCACCCATGGCGAGCCCCAGCGGAATCGCCAGCGCTGCCGCGATCGCGAAGCCGACGAACACGCGGCCCAGGCTCTGCAGCAGCGCCAGCGGCAGCTCACCCGACTCGACGAGCTGCAGCGCCGCCGCAAGCACCTTCGTCGGCACGGGCGTGCGCGGATTGCCGCTCGCCGTGCCCGCGATCTGCCAGGCGACGAGGAGCGCGATGGGCAACGCGACGCTCCGCGCCATGGGAAGCGCGAGACTGCGTGTCGCGGGCAACGCGGTGCTCACGAGAGCCTCGCCTCGCCCGCCCACGGGATAAAGCGCTGCGCCATCGCCCGCAAGGCCCGGTCTAAGAGATAGCCGAGAAGACCGATCATGGCGATGAAGCTCATCACCTGGGGCGTGAGCAGAAGCTCGCGATACCACTCGATGGCGTAGCCGAGGCCGCTCGGTGCGCCGATCAACTCGGCGGCGACCACGGCGGTCCACGACGACGCGACACCGAGGCGCAGCGCTACCAGCAGCGACGGCAGCGCGGCCGGCACGACCACCCGCGCGACGATGCGGCCGCGCGGCACGCCCATCGTGCGCGCCGCGTCGATCAGGCGCCGGTCCACGCTGCGCACGCCGGCCACCGTCCCGAGCAGGATCGGAAAGAACGCGGCGTAGGTCATGATGAACACCGGCAGCGCGTTGCCCACACCGAGGATGAAGAGCGCGAGCGGAATCCAGGCGATGCCGGAAATCGGGCGCAGGATCTCGATCACCGGATCGACGAGATCGTCGAGCGCGCGGCTCAAACCCATCGCCAGCCCGAGCGGGACCGCGAGCAGCGTGGCGAGCGCGAGGGAGAGGAGCATGCGCGCGAGGCTGATTCCCGCGTGCTGAAAGAGCTCCAGATCGCCGGCGAGCTCAGCGAAGGCCTTCACCACGGCGAGCGGCGTCGGCAGCAGCGCGGGATTCGAGATCCACGCGGCGAGCGCCCACCACGCAACGACGAACACGGCCATCGTGCGCACGTAGGCGAGCGCGGTTCCGAAGCGATCGGAGGGCGAGCCGGGCGTCATAGCGAGCCGCCGACGCGAACGAGCGACTCGCCGGTCTCGCCGAGCACCTCGCCCCAGGTGCGCAGGCCGGAGCACACCTCGAGCAAGAGCGCGAGCAGCCGCTCGGCGGCCGCGTCGAGATCCTCTCGCCCCTCGAACACCGCGCTCGCGTCAAAGTCGATCTGGGTGGCGAGGCGCATCGCCGTGTCGGGTCGCGCGCTCACCTTGATCGTTGGCGCGATCGCGCTGCAGTAGCTGTTGCCCGCGCCGGTCGTGAACAGCATCGCCTGTGCGCCGGCGGCGGCGAATCCGGTCATCGATTCGGGCGAGAACGCGGGTCCGTCCATCACGTAGAGCCCGGGCGCGGATGGCACTTCGGCGACGGCGAGCATGCCCGCCACGTTTCTCGAGCCGCCCTTGGCGATCGCGCCGAGGGATTTCTCTTCGATGGTGCTCAAGCCGCCGCGAATGTTTTCGGCGCCGGGATTGTGGCCGGTGAGATCGGCGCCGGTGGCGGCCACCGCCGCCTCGCGCCGCTGCACCGCTGCGGTGATCGCCTGCGCGACCTGCGGCCGCGACGCGCGGTGCGCGAGCAGATGCTCCGCGCCGAGCCATTCGATCGTCTCGCCGAACACGGCCGAGCCACCTGCGTCGACGATGCGGTCGACGACCCGGCCGACGAGCGGGTTCGAGGCGAGCCCGGAGGTCGCATCGGAGTGACCGCATTCGGCGGCGAGGAGGAGGGAGGAGAGTGGGCTGCGCTCGCGATGCATGCGCGAGGCTTCGCGCACGAGCTGCGCCGCGAGACGCATGCCGCGAAGGCTAAGCTCGAGCGCATCCTCGCCGACGTCGTCGAGCGCGATGGTTGCCACAGGCTTGCGGGCGGAGGCGATCGCGTGTGCGAATTCGTCGGTGGTACCGCGGTCCGCGCCGACGACGAGCGTCGCGGCGACGTTCGGATTGCGGCCGAGCCCCACGAGCTGCGCGGTGTGGCTCGCGCGATCGGCGCCGTACTGACCGCGACCGTAACTGCTGGCGAAGAGCACGGTCCCGGCAACGTTCCCCGCGATCCGGGCCGCGGCGCGTGCGACGAGTCCGTTCAATCCGAGGACCAGCACGGTGTTGCGCACGCCATACCGGCCGTCGTCGCGTCGATATCCGAAGAAGGCGAGGTCGCCGCCGGCCATCAGGGATTCCTCTCTCGCTTGCCGCTCAACGCCTGGGTGCGGCGCGCTGCGCCCACGCTTGGCGGGCAGCGCTTGCGTCTGTTAGCGCTTACATGTTAGCGTTATCATTTTCCGGCTGTCAAGACGGCGCGAGGTCTGTCCGTCGAGGCAGCCCGAGGTACGCTATGCCCGCTCGCCGCTCCCGCTCGCGCGCGTCGTCGTCCCCGGCTCGCGCCGGCCGCACCCGCCTCCGCGACGTGGCGCAGTCCGCCGGCGTCTCGACGATGACCGTCGTGCGGGCACTACGCGAGCCCGACAAGGTTGCCGCGACCACCCTCGCGCGCGTGCAGAAAGTGATCAATGAGACGGGTTACACGCCCGACCTCATGGCGCGCGGGCTCGCCTCGAACCGCTCGGGCCTGGTCGCGGCGGTCGTTCCGCTTCTCACCAACTCGCTCATCGCGGAGATCGTGCAGGGGCTGACCGACGCGCTCGCGCCCTCGGGCATTCACCTGCTGCTCGGAGTGAGCGGCTTCTCCGCGGCCGAGGAGGAGGTGCTGGTGCGCGCCTTCCTTTCGCGGCGCATCGACGGCATCTACCTGACGGGCGTCGGGCACACCAAGGAGACCGTGCGCATGCTTAGGCGCGCCGCGATCCCAGTGGTAGAGGGCGCCAACCTCACCCGGCAGCCGATCGACATGCTGGTCGGGTACTCGAACGAGCAAGCAGCGAGCGAGGTCACGCGTTACCTGATCGAGGCAGACTATGCGCCCATCGGGTACATCGGCGCCTTCCCGCGCGACAACGATCGCGCGCGCGATCGGCGCCGCGGCTACGAGCTGGCGCTGGAGCGCGCTGGCCGCGCCGTCGATCCCGACTTGTGCGTGGAGACCGCGCTCGACATCGACGCGGGCGCTCGCGCGATGGGCGAGCTGCTCGACCGGCATCCGAAAGTGCGCGCGGCGTTCTGCTCGGCGGATGCGCTGGCGGTGGGCGCGCTGTTCGAGTGCCAGCGGCGGCGCATCGCTGTTCCAAACCGCGTCGCGCTCGCCGGCTTCGACGACGTCGGCATCGCGGCGCAGGTCGTGCCCGCGCTCACCACGTTGCGCATTCCGCGATACGCCATCGGCGTGCGCGCGGGCGAGATGATCCGCGATCGCCTCGAAGGCCGACCGGTGAAGCGGCGCATCGTCGACACAGGCTTCGAGCTGGTGCCGCGCGACAGCGCGTGAACGCCATGATCAGCCTCGTCTTTGGTCTGCTGCAGCTGCCGCTCGATGCGGGCTAGCCGGTAGGGCATCATCCCTATACCTCCAGCCCGAACTCCTTCAGGATCGCTGCTTTCAGTTCCACCAGGCGGGGCTCGCCGAGGTGCCGCGGATGCGGGTACGGCACCTCGAACGTCGCCTGGATTGTCGCGGGCCGCGCCGAGAGCACGAGTACGCGGTCGGCGAGTTGAATCGCTTCCTCGACGTCGTGCGTGATGAGCAAGCACGTGTGGCGCTCGGCCTCGAGGATGCGCCGCAGCTCGAGGCGCATCTGCAACGCGGTAAGCGCATCGAGCGCAGCGAGCGGTTCGTCCATGTAGAGGATGTCGGGCTTGACGACCAACGCTCGCGCGAGCTCGACGCGCTTGAGCATCCCGCCGGAGAGCTCGTGCGGATAGCTTCGTTCGAAGCCGCTCAGGCCGACGAGCGCCGCATAGTGGTCGCTCAGCTCCTGCTTGTTGGTGTGATGCCCGTTAAGGCCGAACATGAGGTTCTGCCGGACGGTGAGCCACGGGAACACCGATCCCTTCTGCGAGATCAAGATACCCTTTGGGCTGGGGCGGGTCATCGACGCGCCGTCGACGCTGACGCCCCCCGTGTCGGGCCGGTCGAATCCCGCGATGATGTGCAGCAGGGTCGTCTTCCCGCAGCCCGAGGGACCGACCATCGCGACGAATTCTCCGTTACCGACCGAGAACTCGATGTCGTGCAGAACCGGGAGCTGGCCCCGCTCGGTCGCGTAGCTCTTCGAGACGTCGCGAATGACGATCTTAGCGGCCATAGCGCCAGCGGACCGATTTCAGGCGCTCAAGCCGTCGCATCATCGTATCGAGCAGGAGGCCGGTGAGGCCGATGATGATCATGCCTGCCACGACGAGATCGTAACGGTTACCGGCGTTGCGCGAGTCGATGATCAGGTAACCGAGGCCGGATCGAAGAGCGATCATCTCGGCTGCAACGACGACGAGCCAGGCAATCCCGAGGCTCACTCGCAGACCGACGATGATCTGCGGCAGCACCGCTGGGATTACGACCTGGAAGAAGAGCCGCTCCCGGGAGACGCCGAAGTTGTCGGCCGCGCGCAGGTACTGCCGCTCGATCGTGTGCACGCCGGACGCCGTCTGCAGGATCGTGGGAAACACCGAAGACAGGAAGATCAGGAAGATCGGCGAGAGATCCCCGACGCCGAACCAGAGGATGGCAATCGGGATCCAGGCGATCGGCGAGATGGGCCTCAGGATCTGTACGAGCGGATTCACCGTGTCGAACGCGCCGCGCTTCCACCCCATCCACAACCCCAGCGGAATGCCGATGGCGACGGCAAGCGCAAATCCGCTGCCGACGCGGAACAGCGATGCTCCGATGTCGGTCCACAGTTCGCCCTCGCGCGCGAGATCGACCACTGCGGTCACCACCTGCAGTGGCGTGGGGAAGATGACGCTCCCGGTTTCGACGACCGCGGCCCACCAGGCGGCCACAAGAGCTGCGACGACCGCGAGCGGTGCAAAGATCTGCTTCAGCTTTTGCACGAAGAGAGGAGTTACAGCAAGGCGGTAAGCTGGACTGCTGCTGCCGTCCGCCAGCGCAGCCGTGCCCAGCCGCGTTCCGGCTCGGACTCGACGACGATGGTCAGCAGGCCGCTCGTGTGCAGCGGGCAGGTGAAGAGATACGTGGATGCCTTGCGGAAAGGCAGTCGGAAAGTCTGCTCGGGCATGATCAGTACCGGCCCGAAGAGATGCGGCACATCATCGTGGTTCTTCATTACGAGAACGTCTTTCACTCCCATCGTGAGGCGGATCTCGGTCGGAATGAGGTCGAATTTCTCACCTGCCTGCCTGCGCGCGAATGTACCTTTGGGAATCTCGAGAACGAGCTCCCGGGAGTCGGAGCGGATGGGAGCGAACGCCGCCCAGGCTGGAACGCCGACAGCAACGAGCATCAGAAGGAACAGGAGCGCGTAGCGGGCGCGGCGTTTGATCGTCGTCACTTGGCTAGGAGGATCTTGACATCGTGCTCCATGTCAGCGGCCGACACGCCGAAAGGCATCATGTCGCGCACCTGGCCGACCCGATCGATAAGCAGGACGAATGAGGAATGATCCAGGAAATACTCCGACTTCGGCAGCTTGTCGACGAAGATCTTGTCCGACACGGTGATGCCGTAGTCCTTGCGCACCGTGGCCAGCTGCCCCGGCGTGCCCGTGCCGCCGACGAACGTGGGATCAAAAGACACCAGAAATGCTTTGAGACGCTCCACACTGTCCCTCTCGGGGTCTACGGTGACGTATACGACCTGAAAGTCGGCTCCACCGGTACCAAGCATCCTCCGCACCTCGGCCAGATAGGCGAGCGTCGTCGGACATATGCCGGGGCAATGCGTGTACCCGAACGCCAGCGCGACGACCTTGCCGCGGTAGCTCGACAGTTTGAGCTCGGAGCCGTTCGAGCCCTTGAGCGAAAAGTCGGGGGCCATCCGAGGCGGATCGAAGACCCCACCTCGCAGCTCCGCGGTGCTCGTTGCTAGCGCATGAGCGGAAAAAAGCATCGCGAAAGATGCCGCGAAGAATATTCCCCCCAATGCCGCCACGCGCTGCATCGTCTCAGAGAGTGATGCGCGCTGCCTTGGCGTTCCGGACGAAGCTTTCATCGACGTAGTTCTCATAGGGGGCGTGGCGCTTGATCGTTCCGGCTGCAATGGACAGCTCCATGAGCTCCTCGAACTCCGACTTGATCAGGCGCAAGTCGCCGTACGTCACACGGTCCGCGGGGTTCTCCATCACAAATTGCAGCACCGCGGGATCCTGGTTGAAGAACTTCGGTCCGGCGGCGATCTCCACGGCCTTCGTTCGGTTGGCGGGAGCGGCGTCGAGCCAGCTGCCGGCCCCGTAGACGTAGTTCACGAGTTGCTGCACCAAGGGCCGATTTTCCTTGATCAACTCGTCGCGCACGGTGAGCACGCAACAGATGTAGCTTGGCCATTCGTCCCGCGTCATGCTTAGCGGCCTTGCATACCCTGCCTTCTGCGCGACCGCGCCGAAGGGTTCGCCGGTCGCGTAGGCGTCGACGGCCTTGGCGTAGAGCGCGGCAGGCATGTCGGAAGGCGACATTTCGATGACTTCGACGTCCTTGAGCGTCAAGCCTTCCTTGGCGAGCATCTTCCGGAGGAAGAGATAGTCCACGGCGAAGCGACTGGGGATGGCGACCCGCTTCCGCGTGAGGTCCTTGAACGATCGGTACGGAGAATCCGTGCGCACCATGATGACCGCGCCCGACCGATGTCCCAAGGACACCACCTTCACGGGTATCGCGCTGCTCGCGAGGTCCATGATCAGCGGCGCCAGCATGTAGGCTGCCTTCAACCTGCCGGCCATGAGCGATTCCTTCAGCTCAGGCCAGCCGTTTATTTTGACAAACTCGAAAAGCGCGCCGCTTGTCGCCGGTGCACCCCGATCGGCGGAAGACGCCGCACAAGCTACCGGCAGCGTAAGGTTGCAGGTAACCGGAAGTCCTCCCACCTGCAGCGGCTTTGCGCCACCCTGCGCACGTGACCGGGTACCTGCGCCGAGCAGGGCCGCGAGCGTGCCCTGGAGGATCTGACGGCGACGATGGAAGTGCGGCGTTGGCGGGGAGTTGGTGCTCATGGTTTCATTCCCGGTGCGTTAATACGCCGTACCCATCACCTTCCCCGCGCGCCGAGCACGCCGGGGAAGAGCCTGTGCGCATTTTAGCAGCATCGTGACAGAGGCTGCCGCACGGGCGCGGGCGGGACCCTGCAAAGCTCAGGCGAATTCCTCGTCAACGCCGCCGTATCTTGGCTCTGCCGCGAGAGGAACAGCGGCCTTTCCGTCATTCGCATCCGAATCGAGCTGCGGCAGGAGGCAGTAATACTGCAGGTGGCCCCACTGCAGGTTCCAAGGATAGCGGCGCCACTCGTCGCGAAGAAAGCTCGCGTATTGCGCGACCAGCGAGTCGATGCGTTCGTCGTCGTTCGAAGGCGGGCCGGGTATCACCAACGGCGCGCCGAATTCAAGGACAAAGAACCCGCGCGGCGAGAAGCGGTAGGCGACCGGCATCACCTGCGCGTTCGTCCTGAGCGCGAGCTCGGCGAAACCGGCGGCAAACCGACGCTGCCGCCCGAAGAACTCCATCGGGCGGGAATTGTCGAGGTTCTGCCGCGCGTCGGGTGCGTTGAAGACGATTCCTCCGCGGCTGAGCGAGTGCTTGGCAGCGTGCATCTGCCGCGCGAGCTCGAGGCGTTTCGTTCCCTGCGTCCCGAAGCCGGCCTGCTCGAGCCTGTCGTTCGTGATGCCGAGCTCGAGCCCGCTGTGGCCGCCATGGCGCAGGTACGCCTGGAACAGGCGCGAGAACAGGCCGTGCATCGGCAGCAGGATGAGCCCCGCGCCGTTTCGGCGGTTGCGATCGAAATGCTCCAACCCGCTGACGCGGGTCAGCCGTGCCACCAGCTCCGGCGCCCCGCCGTTCAGTCTGTCAAAGCACCAGGCACGCCAGAGGCGACCGAGCAGGCTCATGCCGATGAACTTGCGCGTTTCGCGCGGCGGCAGTCCGAACGCCGTTGCGAAGTGGCGCAGGAAGTCGGCGTCCTCAGGCCAGATGTCTCTCTGGATCGCCGGATGGCTGCAGAGAAACTTGAGCCATCGGGCGTTGGCGCGATGCGCCGCCTCGTAATCGCCGCTGCGCTTGATCGCTTCGACGAATTCCTTCGCCCGGTCGAACCGCCTTCGATTGCGTTCCGAGAGGCGCCGCCTCAGGTAACGCTCGATCGGCTCTATCAGGTACACCACGCCAAAGCAGGTTCCCGAGCGCCTACCGCTGCGGGATCTCGAGCCGGCGCACGCGCTGGGCGGCAGCCCGATGTGCCTCGGGACTGTTGGCCATCGAGTCGAAGTTTCCCGAGCGATCCGTGAGCATCGACGCGGCGTACATGAGCGCCTGCGCCTGCGTGCTGCTGAAGCCCATGGCTTCGCGCGCCCGTGCGTGCCCCGCGTCCTGGTCCTGGTAGTAGGGTAGCGCGAGCGATCGGCTGAGCTCCAGTCTCGCCAGCATTTGCGACGAGAAAATGGACCGATGATGGTCACGTCGCGCGCGCTGCGCCAAGCATCGATCGATCGTGTGTGCAGCAGCGTAGGCGGAATACATGGCGAAGACAACGCCGACCGAGAAAATCGGGTCGACGAAGCCCGCCGCGTCTCCGAGCAAGAAGAATCCCGGCCCGGCGACCCGCGTGGACCGGTACGAGTAGTTTCGGACCAGGCGCACCGAGCCGTTGCAGAACGTTGCATCGTCGAGCAGCCGCCGCAGGAGCGGGATCGCCTCGCACTGCTTGAGAAACCACGCCTCCCACGACTCGCCGCTGCCCTTGGTCTCTTGCGCCCACGCGATTGGTATGACGAGGCCGATACTCGTCGTCTTCCGTAGCATGATGTGCCAGAGCCACGCCCAGCCGTCGCCCTGCGGCAGGGCGCTCACATAGGTCGTCGGGGGAATCTGCTGCACCGACGTAGCGGGATAGATCTGGCCGTCGCCCGCGATATAGCGCGAGTTGTCGAAATAGCCCCACACGCTCATGAAGCGGAAGCCTTCGTCGAACACGCGCAGTCCAAGCTGCCTGCCGATGACCCCGGTCTGACCGCTGGCGTCGAGGACGTACCTGCAGCGGATCCGCGCAACGCTGCTCTCGCCGACCGGCCGGTAGGTCACCGGAATTTCGCCTCCGTCTTCCTCCGCGCGCGAGAAGTCCGCGTCGAGGACCGCGATTTCTTCGCCGATCCAGGCACCGGAGGCGCGGGCGCGCTCGAGCAGGATGTGATCGAAGCGATCGCGCTCGACGTGCAGCGCAGG
>DATJZM010000125.1:0-37374 GCA_035499135.1 Casimicrobiaceae bacterium
CCGTTGCCGCACTCGCATTAACGTTCCGCACGACAGTTCTCGCGTCAGACGAATGGACGATGCGCACGGCGGGTGCGATCATCCGGCGTGACCACTTCGGAGGTAACGCTTGGCCTACGCGCTCCCCGACTCCATCGATGCCCCGGTTCTGCTCACCGGGCGCGGCGGCTCGGGTACGCGCATGCTTTCGCAGATCGCCGAGCGAATCGGCCTCTTCCTCGGTAGCGCAGCGAACAAGTCCGGCGATTCCACCGAATGGGTCCCGCTCGTCTACCGCATGGTTGCGGAAGAGGGCGGCGGCCGTGAACTGCCGACCGGATCGAGCTATCGCGGCGCGCTCCGCGAGCAAGCGCAGCGCGTTCTGAGCCGCGCCCCGCGTCGCGGATCGAGCCCCTGGGGGCTCAAGCTGCCGGAGACGATGCTCGTGCTGCCGCTTCTGATCGACGCGTTCCCGCAAGCGAAGGTCGTGCATCTCATTCGCCACCCGGTGACCTCGTCTCTGCGGCGCACGCACATGAGCTCGAGGCTCAACAATCCGGTGGGCGCGGTCACGCTTCCCGCGGCCTACCGGTACGCCGAGCGCGACGTCGATCTAATCGCCAGCGACGAACCCTATCTGCACAACGCATATTCGTGGAATTTCCAGGTCCGCCGTGTCGCGCGGTACGGCCGCGCCACCCTCGGCGATGGTCGCTATCTCGAGATAGCCTACGAAGACGTTTGCGGCGAGCCGGCGCGTGTTGCCAGCACCATCGGCGCATTTCTCGGCTGGACTGGAGAGGATGTGGGGGCAATCCCGGTGGACGCGTCGAGGTCAGGCGACTGGGATCCGGACGATCCACGCGTCGAGCCCGTGTGGCGCATTTGCGGCGAGACCGCGATGCTGCTCAGGTATAGACGAGACACTGCGACGCGCAGTCCGTCCTGAGACGCCGACGATCCCTGGCAGACCCCAGGGGCCCAACGACTCAGCAGAGCAGCGCCAGAAGCTCGTCGTCGCGCTCGCGCGCGATGATGTCGAGGATGCGCCGCGAGGGCTCGACGATTTCCTGCTGCAGTTCCTTCGTGCGCCGCGCCGCTGCGGCGGAATCGAGGTGGGCAAGCTCGCGCCCGATGACGCCTCGGCCGCCTCGGGTGGGGCGCGAGCCCGCGCCGTGGTGGTAGGCAACGCCGTCGTAGATCGCGAACAGAAGCGGGTGCAGGTTCACGCGGTTGGAGCGCAGCATCTTGCCCCAGGCGAGGCCGTTCTGCGTCAACGACCGAAGCAGGTTGGCCCCGACATCGGTGACCGTCTCCCCGAACGAGTTCTTCCACGTGGGGCCCGCACGCCAGTCGCCGCCGATGCGCCGCCACAGCCCCGCGGTGGTGATGGCGAAGCACGGGTGCGGCTGCATATCCCCGGCGTTCTCGAGGCGCTGCACGGCAATGAGCGGCCAGCGGTCGAGCCCTTGCCGGATGTAGTCCGTCATGTCCCGGACCGGGAAGGCGTCGCTGTCGCAGAACAGCAGGACGTCTTCGTCGGGCGCCGATGCGCACACCACGCTCGCCAAGGCGTTGAGCTTGCTCGCATGGTCGAGTACGCCCTTGACCGGCGCGCAGTAGTCGAACTTCGCGGAGTGGTCGCGCCTGGTTCCGTCGCAGAAGGCGTAAGTTCGGAACGGCTCTCGGATGTATTTGCGCAGACGCGAGAGCTGGGCATCGACCCAGAAGTCGATCCTCCAATGCACGGTCATGACGTGGATCATCGAGGCGCGACTGTTCGCGAAGCGCCGGCCTGCGTGCGTTCCGGCGTCGCCGTCGTGTCAAAAGACAAGGCGGCAACCGGTTGATGCCGGCGGCCGCCCCTCAGTGCGGCCGGGTGGACAGGAGGTCACCCGGCCGTGTTTGGCAACTCGTGCTGCAGATCAGCTCGCCTTCATGCACTCGCTGCGCGCCTTATCGGCGTCGGCCTTGCTCATGCCCTTGGTCTTGGCGTTGCATTCGGCCATCTTGTTCTTGGAATCGGTGGTCTTCGCGGGCTTGGCTTTCAGGCAGTTGTTGACGTAATCCTGTCGCGCCTGGCCTTCGAGCTTCTTCTCACCCGCCTGAGCCTGGCAGGTCTTCATCTTGTTTTGCTGGGAATTCATGGTCTTCGCGTCGTCCGCTGCATATGCGCTGCCGCAAGCGAACAGCGCAAGCAGCCCCAGTCCGAGTAACTTTTGCATCGATGATCTCCTGAGGAATAGGTAGGCCGTAGAGCGGCTTCAAAAACGAGTCTAAGGCATCGGTGGCGCGCGGGGCAACGATTTCGAGCGAGCGGCGGCGTCGGGTGTGGCGAAAATTCATCTTGCAATGCAGCAACGGTCCACGCGGGGGCTGGCCAGGAGCGTTGGTTCATCGGTAAAATGATGTTTTTCCATCGGAAAAGCCGTCCCACCGGAGACGGAGCCACTCGTGAACGCGCCTGCCGCCAATCGCCACAAACCCCCTGCCGGAGCCCAGACCCCGAGCAAGCTGCCAATCGACGATACGCGGATCCGCGACATCATGGAGCTCGCGCCTCCCGCGCACCTCCTGCGCGAGTTTCCTGCATCGGACGTCGCGATTAGAACGACCTACGAAGCACGCCAGGCGATCCATCGCGTCTTGCACGGGGCGGACGACAGATTGCTCGTCGTCGTCGGGCCCTGCTCGATCCACGACTACGATGCCGCGATCGACTACGCGACCCGGCTCTCGGCTACGCGACGCGAGCTGGCCGACGAGCTCATCGTCGTCATGCGCGTGTACTTCGAGAAGCCGCGGACCACCGTGGGCTGGAAAGGGCTCATCAACGATCCGCGCCTCGACGACAGCTTCCGCATCAACGAGGGCCTGCGGCTCGCGCGCCGCATCCTGCTCGAGATCAACGAGCTCGAATTGGCGGCCGCGACGGAATACCTCGACATGATCACGCCGCAGTACATCGCGGACCTGATCGCCTGGGGCGCGATCGGCGCGCGCACCACCGAGAGCCAGGTGCACCGCCAGCTCGCCTCCGGGCTCTCGTGCCCTGTGGGATTCAAGAACGGTACCGACGGCGGAGTCAGGGTGGCGATCGACGCCGTGCGCGCGGCATCCGCTCCTCACCATTTTCTGTCAGTGACGAAGGGCGGGCACTCCGCGATCGTCAGCACCGCCGGCAACGAGGATTGTCACATCATCCTGCGCGGAGGAAGCTCGCCGAACTACGACGCTGCGAGCGTAGACCGGATCTGCGGCGAGCTGGGACGGGCCGGGCTCGCGGCGCGACTGATGATCGACTTCTCGCATGCCAACAGCCAGAAGCAGCACGAGCGGCAGCTCGACGTAGGGCGCGACGTGGCCGCGCAGATCGCGCGCGGCGACGACCGGATCATCGGCGCCATGATCGAGAGTCACATCAATCCGGGTCGCCAGGATCTGCTGCCCGGTCAGCCGCTCGCTTACGGCGTGAGCATCACCGACGCCTGCATCGGCTGGGACGCGACCGCCGGCCTGTTGCGCGATCTCGCAGAGGCGGTGCGACGTCGGCGCGTGCTCCTGACCGACGCAGCGTAACGAAATCGCCCCGCCGGCACGCGGCGGGCGCGCGAGTGGCACGGTGGCCGAAGAGATCGAACTCAAGCTTACTACCTCGCCGGATGCTCTGGCCGCCGTTCGCGCCCATCCCGCGGTAGCCGCCGCAAAGCGCGGGCCGATGCGCACGACGCGCGTGGAGAGCACGTATTACGACACGCCCGCACGGGCGCTGGAGGCCGCCGGCGTGGCGCTGCGCGTTCGCCGCGCCGGTCGGCGGTGGCTGCAGACGGCGAAAGGCAACGGAGGCGCCGCAGCGGGCCTGCACCGCCGCGCCGAGTTCGAGTGGCCGCTGGCAGAGCCGCGCGTGGACGCGGCCAAGCTCGCGCGCACGCCCTGGCGCAAGCTCTTCGCGCAGCACGCCCGGAGCTGCCGCCCGCTTTTCGCCACGACGTTCCAGCGCAGCGCTCAGCCGCTCGCTTTCTCGGATGGCACGCGCGCGACGCTGTGTCTCGACGTTGGCGAAATCCGAGCGGGTCGGAGGCACGTGCCGCTGACCGAAATCGAGCTCGAACTCGCGCACGGCGACCCGGCGCGCCTCTTCGAGCTCGCCGCCGCCCTGGTTTCCGACCTCCCCGCGCGCGTGGCGGTGTCGAGCAAGGCCCAGCGCGGCTACGCGCTGGCGAACCGCGAGCCGGTTGCGCCGCGGCGCGCGAAGGATCTGCCGCTCGATCCGGAGGTGACCGCCAGCAAAGCTGTCGCGCTCGCTGGCGGCGACTGCCTCGGCCAGATCGAAGTCAATGCAGAGGGCATGCTCGCCAGCGACGACCCCGAGTTTCTGCATCAGCTGCGCGTCGGGTGGCGGCGGCTTCGCTCGCTCCTCAAGCTCTCCGCGCTCCTCGTACCGGCGGAGAAGATCGCCCTCCTCGAGCAGGAGCTCGATTGGGTCGGCGCGGTGCTGGGTCCGGCGCGCGACTGGGACGTCTTCGCCATCGAGACGCTGCCCAGGATCGCCGCGCAGTTCCGCGGCTCGCGCGAGCTCGCCCGGCTGCGCGCGCGGGTCGCGCGCCGCCGCCGGCGCCTGCGCGCAGCTGCGCGCGAGCTCCTCGTCACCGCACGCTTCCAGCGTCTGCTGCTCGCGCTGGGCGCCTTCTTCGTCGAGCTGGAGAAGGTCCCCGTCGCGGGAGGAAGCGCCGTGCATGCCCGGGAGTGGATCCGCCCGCTGCTGCAGGCGCGCGACCGCAAGTTGCGCAAGCGGGTGCGCGGCGCGGAGCGCCTCGACAGCGGCGAGCGGCACCGCGCCCGCGTCGCCGCGAAGAAGGTTCGCTACGCAGCGGAGTTCTTCCGGTCGCTGTTCCCTGGCAAGCGCAGCGACGCGTATATCGCAGCGCTCGCCCGGCTGCAGGGCGTGCTCGGCAGACTCAACGATCTGCTGGTCGCCGGCCGGCTGCTCGACGAGTTGCTCCCCACGCTCCCCGATCCCGGGCTCGCGCACGCCGCGGGAGTCGTACGCGGCTGGGTCGCGGCGAGCACTGCACCCGAGCTCGAGCGGCTGCGTCAGCTGCGCAAGCGCTTCGCGGCCTGTGCCGCGTTCTGGGACTAGGCGCGGGGACGCTCAAATGCTTGAATCGGCCGAGCTCGGGCATCGCGTTTCGAAGAAGGCCTACGCGCGTGCGGAGCCGAAGCTGCGCGATGCGCTGCTCAACGCGCAGTACGATCTGTCGCAGGCGAAGCGCGGACCCGTGCTGCTGCTCATCTCGGGTGTCGAGGCCGGCGGCCGGGGCGAAACGGCGAACAAGCTCACCGAGTGGATGGACCCTCGTCACATTCACGTGGTCGCCTTCGGCCCGAGAACGCAGGAGGAGGCCGCGCGTCCGGCGGCCTGGCGCTATTGGCGCGTGCTGCCGCCGAAGGGCAGGCTCGGCATCTTCATGAACGCCTGGTACAACGAGATAACTCTTGAGCACCTAAGCGAGGGCGATGAGGACACCTTGCATGCGCGCCTGGAGTCGATCCGCCAGCATGAGCAGATGCTCACCGACGAGGGCGTCGTGCTGCTCAAGTTCTGGGTGCACCTGGCGCGCGCGGATCAGAAGAAGCGGTTGAAGGCCCTCGATCGCGACCCGCGCACGAGCTGGCGAGTCACCCGCGGCGACTGGCAAGCCTACCGGCTCTACAGCCACTCGCACGACCTTTGGGAGCACCTGTTGCGCGAGACATCCACCGGGTACGCGCCGTGGTATGTCGTCGAGGGTGCCGACGAGCATTACCGCTACCTCACCGTAGGGAAGATTCTGCTGCAGGCGATGCGCGATACGCTGTCGAGCAAAGCGACGGTTCCGTCGCACGCCCTGACGCCGACGGCGCCGTCGGTGATCGACAACGTCAAGCTCATTCGCGATCTCGATCTGTCGCAGAAGCTGCGCCGCGAGGATTACGGGCCGGCCCTCGAGAAGGCGCAGGGCAAGCTCGCCAAGCTCACGCGGCACAGGCGCTTCGCGAAGCACTCGCTGGTCCTCGTTTTCGAGGGCGTCGATGCCGCCGGCAAGGGCGGCGCGATCCGCCGCGTTACAGGGGCGCTCGACGCGCGGCAGTACGACACGGTGCCGATCGCCGCACCCACCGACGAAGAGCTCGCCCAGCCGTACCTCTGGCGCTTCTGGAAGCACGTGCCGCCCCGCGGCGGGATCGCCATCTTCGACCGCTCCTGGTACGGCCGCGTGCTCGTCGAGCGCGTCGAGGAGCTCTGCACCGTGAGCGACTGGATGCGCGCTTACAGCGAGATCAACCAGTTCGAGGAGGATCTCGCCGACGGCGGAGCCATCGTCGTCAAGTTCTGGCTGCAGATCAGCAAGGCCGAGCAGCTGAAGAGGTTCCGGGCGCGCGAGCGCACGTCGTTCAAGCGGTTCAAGATCACTCACGACGATTGGCGTAACCGCGGGAAGTGGGCAAAGTACGAGCGCGCGGTCTGCGACATGGTCGATCGCACGAGCACCGAGATCGCGCCGTGGACGCTGGTCGAAGCGGAGGACAAGTACTTCGCCCGCATCAAGGTGTTGAACACGATCGTCGACCGGCTGAAAAAGGCGCTTTGATCGTGTCGACGCATGCGAACGGCGCGTACGCCGCACCATCCTGGCTCCCGGGCGGCCATGCGCAAACGATCTACGCTTCGCTGCGGCCGGCGCCGGCGATCCGCTACCGGCGCGAACGGGTCGACACCCCCGACGGCGACTTCATCGACTTCGACTGGCTCGACGCGACCGGGCCGGCCGGCGATGCTACGCCGCTCGTCGTCCTGTTCCACGGCCTGGAAGGCAGCTCGTCGTCGCATTACGCGCTGAGGCTGATGGGCGAGCTGGCCACGGCGGGCTGGCGCGGCGTGGTCCCCCATTTCCGCGGCTGCAGTGGCGAGCCGAACCGGAAACCGCGAGCGTATCACTCGGGAGACTACGCCGAGGTCGGCTGGATGCTGGAGCGCATTCGCGCCGCGGCGTCCTTTGCGCCTCTTTTCGCGGTCGGCGTATCGCTAGGCGGCAGTGCGCTGCTCAACTGGCTCGGGCGCCAGGAGACCCGCGCGAAGAACGTGCTCGTCGCAGCCGCGGCCGTGTCCACCCCTCTCGATCTCGCCGCGGCGGGACGGGCCATCGACATCGGGATGAACCGCATCTACTCGCGCCATTTCCTCTCCACGCTGGTGCCCAAGGCGAAGGGCATCGCACATCGTTTTCCGGGGCTGCTCGACCCGGCAGCGATCGCCCGCGCCAATTCGATGTACAGCTTCGACGAAGTGGTGACCGCGCCGCTGCATGGGTTCGCCGGTGCCGACGACTACTGGAAGCGCGCGAGCAGCAAGCCCTGGCTCAGGGCGATCGTCCTGCCCACCCTGGTGCTCAATGCACGCAACGACCCGTTCATTCCCGCCTCGTCCCTGCCGATGCAAAGCGAAGCGAGCTCGGCGGTTTCGCTGGAGCAGCCTGCGCACGGGGGACATGGCGGGTTTCCGCGAACGCTCTTCGAGCGGCGTGATTGGCTGCCGAAGCGGCTCCTCACCTTCTTTCACACTGCATGAACCTCCCCAGCGAGATCTTCAAGGCCTACGACATCCGCGGCATCGTCGGCAAGTCGCTGACCGCCGAAGTGGTGCAAGCCATCGGGCAGGCGCTTGGAACGCTCGCGCAGGAACGCGGACGCGACCAGATAGTGGTCGGTCGCGACGGGCGCCTCTCGGGGCCGGAGCTCTCTCGCGCTCTCGGCGAGGGCATCCGGGCGAGCGGCGCGAACGTCATCGACATCGGCCTGGTGACCACGCCGATGACCTACTTCGCGGCGCACGAGCTCGGCACGCAATGCTGCGTCATGGTGACCGGCAGCCACAACCCGCCCGACTACAACGGCCTCAAGATGGTAGTCGCCGGCGACACGCTCTCCGGCGACGACATCCAGGCGCTCAAGCGACGGATCGAGGCTGGTGACCTCCTTAGCGGACGCGGAGGATACCGCACCGCCGATGTCGCACCGGCCTACCTGCAGCGCATCGCCGGAGACGTCAAGCTGGCCCGGCCGCTCAAGGTGGCGATCGACTGCGGCAACGGCGCCGCTGGCGCGTACGCGCCGCAACTCTTCCGTCGGCTTGGCTGCGAGGTCACCGAGCTCTTCTGCGACGTCGACGGACGATTCCCCAACCATCACCCCGATCCGTCGCAGCTCGAGAATCTGCGGGATCTGATCGCGCGCCTGCGCTCGACCGACGACGAGCTCGGGCTTGCCTTCGACGGCGACGGCGACCGGCTCGGCGTAGTCACCAAGGATGGCACCGTCATTTTCCCCGACCGGCAGCTGATGCTCTTCGCCGCTGACCTGCTCGCGCGCAACCCCGGCGCGACCGTGATCTATGACGTGAAATCGACGCGCAATCTCAAGCCGTGGATCGCCCGCCACGGCGGCGTGCCGCTGCTCTGGAAGACGGGGCACTCGCTGATCAAGCGCAAGATGAAGGAGGTCGGCGCGCTCCTCGCCGGGGAGATGAGCGGGCACACTTTCTTCAAGGAGCGCTGGTATGGATTCGACGACGGTCTCTACGCGGGCGCACGACTGCTCGAGATCCTCGCCCACGAGCCCGATCCTTCCGCGATGCTGCTAGCGCTGCCCGACAGCGTGTCGACGCCGGAGCTCAACGTCCGCTGCGGCACGGAGTCTGCGCACGCCCTCATCGAACGGCTCGCTGCCTCGGCGCGCTTTCCCGGCGCAGCGGAAGTGATCCGCATCGACGGGCTGCGCGTCGAATACCCCGACGGCTTCGGGCTTGCCCGCGCATCGAACACGACGCCCGTGATCGTGCTGCGCTTCGAAGCGGATAGCGCGGCTGCGCTGAAGCGCATCCAGGGCGAATTCCGCAACGCCTTCGCCGCCAACCTGCCCGGGCTCGAGCTCCCGATCTGACCGCTGCGCGAGAACCTGGCTAGCCCGCCTCGTCGACGGCGAGCCACCGCGAGCAATCCCAGCCGAGGAGCCGCTCGAGCTCGTGGATCTCCTGCTCGAAGATGCCGACGAGGAAGCGTCTCGCCTCGGAGCTCATCGGGGCCGCGTATTCGCCGGCATTCACTGACTTGCTCGCCACGGCAGCAAAAGGCGCGATGCCGAGAAAGCCGGCGATCTTCGAGAGCGAGGCGGGCGGCGACTCGAGGAGCTCCTCGGTCTTCAGCACGAGTGTCTGCTCGACCGGGAAGTAGCGCCACAGGCGTTGCAGCTGAGCGACGTAGAAGCCTCGCTCGACGTAGTTGAAGCGCATCGCTTTCCTGAGCGGCAGGCCGCGCAACCGTTGCGGCTCCGCGCGAACGGCCTCCAGGAACGGCAGCGGCTCGCGGTGGCCGCTGCGCGACTTGTTCCAGTGCGAGTAGGCGCGCGTGATGGGGTTGCGCAGCACGACGATGATCTTCATCGCTGCGTTGTAGCGGGCGATCCTCTCCGCTGCGGTCGGCCAGTAAAGGTAAGCCGGGGTTACCTCCCCCAGCAGACGCTGCGGCGGCCGCGAGTCGAACTTGGCATGGTAGGCAGAGTAGTCCACGTGGTCCGACCCGAACAGCGAATCCGTGTCGAAGAAGTGCACCTCTGCGGTCATCGTGTCTCCCACCGGGACCAGCCGGGGAAGGCACAGCTCGGGGTGCTCGCGCAGGTAGCGGTCGAGCGCCTGCGTGCCGCTCTTCTGCGCGCCGGCGACGACGAAGCTGACGCGATCGAGCCGGCTTGCTTTCGCTGGCGCGTGCGCGACGGCGCCGGGAGCCGATCCAGCCGCGCGGTGGCGGTCCTCGCCGGCGCTCATGCCGTCAGTACGCGATGCCGAGCCGGCGGTAGACGAAGGCTAGCAGCCATGCCGGCGCTATGAGCAGCGACCTGAGGTCCTCGAGGAGCGCGGGCTTGCGGCGCTCGAAGATGTGCCCGACGAATTGGCCGATCCAAGCGAGCAAGAACACGGTGGCCGAGACGATGAACGCGCGCGGGGCAAGTAGCGGGAGGACCGAGAGCATCACCGCCAGCACCAGAAGCATGCCGAGAGCCAGCGAACGAGAAAGCCAGAGAACGAACGCCTCGACGGCAGCGGCGATCGCGCATGCTGCGAGCGGGGCCAGCGACCAAGCCACGCCGAGCACACTCCACAAGATGAGGGGAACGCAAGCCCAGTGAATCGCTTTGTTCACCGGGTGGCGATGAAACTCGCCGTAGCGCTCGAAGAGCCGGTCGACGCTGCGCATCTTTTTGCACCGGGCCATCCGCAGGATTGCGGATACTGGCATGCCCATGCGGGTGCGTCCAGCCCGGGGCAGTTGCGGAGCCTGCGCTATAATCCGCCGGCAACGCCGCCATCTCTCGGTATCGCGCCAACGCACGTGCTGGCCACTCTCGGAGGAGAACCATGCGTCGCAATGCTCTGTCGCCGAACCGCCATCTTGCCGGACTTATTCTCGCTGGCCTGCTCGCTGCGGCTCCGGGCACGGTGCTGGCGCAATTCGTGACCGTGCTGACCGGCGGGACGAGCGGCGTCTACTATCCTCTGGGCGTTGCCCTCGCCAACAACATCGGCAAGGCCATGCCCGACGTAAAGACCTCGGTGCAGGCAACCAAGGCCTCGGTGGAGAATCTCAACTTGCTGCAGGCAGGCCGTGGCGAGATCGCCTTCACCTTGGGTGACGCGCTTTCGGATGCGTGGAAGGGCAACGAGGAGGCCGGGTTCAAGTCGCCGCTGAAGAGGCTGCGTGGCATTGCGGCAATCTATCCCAACTACATTCAGATCGTGGCGCGCGCCGACTCCGGCGTGAAAACTCTCGCCGATCTCAAGGGCAAGAGCATCTCGGTCGGTGCGCCAAAGTCCGGAACCGAGCTCAACGCACGCGTGATCCTCGCCGCGGCCGGGCTCACCTACAAGGATTTCTCGAAGGTCGAGTATCTGCCGTTCGGAGAGAGCGTAGAGCTGATGAAGAACCGCCAGATCGATGTCACGTTGCAATCGGCTGGGCTCGGCGTATCGTCGCTGCGCGATCTGGCCACGTCAGTCGACATCGTCGTCGTGGCGATCCCGCCCGACGTCATCAAGAAGACCAACGATCCCGCCTATCTGCCGGCAACGATACCCGCCAATACGTATCGCGGCCAGACGACGGACGTGCCCTCCGCGGCGATTCAGAACTACCTCGTGTCGCAGGAAGGGGTAAGCACCGACGTCGCTTACGGGATGACCAAGGCGCTGTGGACCGGCCTCGATTCCCTGGTCGCTGCGCATTCGGCCGCCAAAGCCATCGATCTCAAGCACGCGCTCGACGGCATGCCGGTGCCCCTGCATCCCGGAGCCGAGAAGTACTACAGGGAGGTCGGCGTCATTCGCTAACCCTGCACTCCACGAAGACTCGGGATGGCTGAGCCGACGCCTCAGCAACCGCCGCCCGAGCAGGTCGCGGAAGCGGCTTTCGACGAGGCGGGCGCCAAGCGCGAGCTCAAGGGTCTCGCGGCGAAGGCGGTGGCAGCCGCAGCCCTCGCCTTCTCGGGCTACCAGCTGGTCATCGCGGCGTTCAGCCCGCTGTCGAGCATCGTCACGCGCTCGCTGCACGTCGGCTTCGTGCTTCTCCTTGCGTTCCTCATCTACCCGATCGCTCGCCGCGCGAACCGGCGCCGAATCGCCTGGTACGACGCGTGTTTTGCCCTGCTCGGCTTCGGACTCGCGTTCTACCACTGGATCTTCGAGGCGGCGCTGATCCAGCGCTCGGGTGAGCCGACGCTCGCCGACCTCGTCGTCGGCACGATCATCATCGTGCTCATCTTCGACGCTGCCCGGCGCGCGCTCGGCCCGGCGCTGCCCATCGTCTGCGGCGCCTTCCTCGCTTATGGATTGTTCGGGCAGTACCTGCCCACGTCGATCGGGCACCGTGAGTTCTACTTCAGCGAGGTCGTGAACCAGCTCTATCTCGGCACGGAGGGGATCTACGGCATCCCCACCCTGGTCTCCGCCACCTACATCTTCCTGTTCATCCTGTTCGGCTCCTTCCTGGAGCACGCCGGGATGATTAACCTGTTCAACAGCATCGCGCTCGGCTTCGTCGGCCATGCGCGCGGCGGCCCTGCGAAGGTGGCGGTCATTTCCTCGGGCATGATGGGCATGATCAGCGGCTCCGGGATCGCCAACGTGCTCACCGTCGGACAATTCACGATCCCGCTCATGAAGCGCTTCGGCTACACGCCGGTCTTCGCCGGCGCAGTCGAGGCGACATCCAGCATGGGGGGCCAGATAATGCCGCCGGTGATGGGCGCGGTCGCCTTCATCATGGCGGAGACGCTCAACGTCCCCTACGTCACGATCGTCAAAGCCGCGGTGATCCCCGCGCTTCTCTACTACACGACCGCCTTCTGCATGGTGCACCTGGAGGCCGGACGCAAGGGCTTGCACGGCCTGCCTAGGGATCAATGCCCGAATCCGTGGCGAGCGATCCGCGACAAATGGTTTCTCATGCTGCCGCTCGCCGTACTCGTCTTCATGCTCTTCGACGGCTTCACCCCGATGTTCTCGGGCATCGTCGGGTTGGCGCTCACGGCTGCGCTCATCCTGGGGGTGGGCGTCGTCGCCGGCTTCCGATCGATGCCCTTCCGCGTCGCATTCTGGATCGTCATCGGCGTCGTTACCGCGAGCTTCTTCAAGTACGGCATCTGGCCCATCATCGTCATGATCGGTGTGCTGCTCGCCATCAATCTGCTCGTCAAGGGCGGCGGCGAGACGCTCGCCGTCATGCGCAGGAGCCTGATCGACGGGGCGAAGCAGGCCGTCGCCGTAGGGCTCGCCTGCACCATCGTCGGCGTGATCGTCGGGGTCCTGACCCTGACAGGCGCTGCGTCGAGCTTCGCCGGCTTCGTGCTCGACGTCGGGTCCAAGAGCCTGTTCCTCTCGCTGCTGCTCACCATGCTGGTCTGCCTCGTGCTCGGCATGGGCATCCCGACGATTCCCAACTACATCATCACCAGCGCGATCGCGGCACCCGCGCTGTTCAAGCTGGGCGTGCCGCTGATCGTCTCGCACATGTTCGTATTCTATTTCGGGATCATGGCCGACCTGACTCCGCCGGTCGCGCTGGCCGCGTTCGCTGCAGCGTCGATCGCGAAAGCTTCGCCGATGCGAATCGGCTGGAAAGCAACGCACATCGCCATCGCCGGCTTCGTGATCCCGTACATGGCCGTCTACGATCCCGCGCTCATGCTCCAGGGCGGGTCGCTGCTCGACACTGCCTACATGATCTTCAAGGCGGTCGTGGCGATCATCCTCTGGGGCGCTGCCGCCATCGGCTATCTGCGCGGGCCGATAGGCTGGCCAGAACGGATCGTGGCCGCTGTGGCAGCATCGCTGCTCGTCGCCGCGGTCCCCTGGACCGACAGCGCCGGCTTCGCGCTCGGCGCCGCGTTCATCGCCTGGCACGCCTGGCGCACGCGCGCGGCGAAGACACCGAAATCGGCCTGAGTTGGCCGCGAGTGCTATTTGCCTGATTGCCGCCGGAGTGGTCCGGGCGAGCATTCCCGCGACCGAGTTCACCCTCTCCTGGGAGCATTCGGTCGAGAAGACGCGCTGGGAGGAGCGTTACCGCATCGACGGCAACCGGCTCGCGCTCGTCAGCGCGCGTGTGCGTGGCACGGGCGCGGGCATGGAGCCGCCGCCGGATGCGCAGTTTGCGGACGGCTGGTGGTCGTGGCGCCCCGCGCTCGCTCCCCTGGCGGCGGTGCGGCTTGCTGCGTCGCGCTATACGCCGGACTACGAATTGTGCTGGGGCGGGCATTGCTCCCGCCTGCGTCGACTTCTCGGCCCGGCCGCTCCCGAGGCCGCCGTCGAACTGAAGCCCTGCGACCCGGCGCCACCGCCCTGAGGACGTCCTACCGGCGGAGCACCCGCCACCGCCTCCGTCGGGCGCCGTGTCGCGGCCTGCGGTGCCCGATCGCCCTCGCTGCCACTGCATCGCAAAGCAGCAACGAAACACGCGACGTCCACGTAGAATCGCGCGCTTACCCTCGCCGGAGCGAACCCATGCGCACCAGCTTCCTCACGTTATTCATCGTCGCCGCGGTCGGTACGGCGTCCGCCGAAACCTCTGCCGACCGCTGGAATCTCGCCGACATCTATCCGTCCGCGGCGGCGTGGAACGCGGACGCTGAGAAGCTCGAAGCCCAGCTCAAGGAGTTCGCCGGATGCAAGGGCCGGATGGGCGACAGCGCCGCCGGGTTCAGGCAGTGCCTCGACCTGCAGGCCGATATGACGAAGCGCTATTACCGCATGGCGGCGTTCTCCAGCGAGCAGGTGTCCGAGGACACGAGCAACGGTGCCTACCTGGAGCTCGACCAGAAGGCCGACATTCTGGGCAACAAGCTCAGCGAGGCCACCGCGTTCGTCGACCCGGAAATTCTGCACATCGGCAAGGACAAGATCGCTCAGTTCCTGGCGCAGGAGCCCGCGCTCGCCGTGTACCGGTACCCGCTCGACCAGACGCTGCGCCAGGCGCCGCACACGCTCAACGACGAGGGCGAAGCGCTGGTCGCCAAGTTCGGGCTCATGGACAACGCGGGCGGTTCGGCCTACACGGTGCTCACCAACGCCGACATTCCGTGGCCGAAGGTGAAGCTTGCCGGCGGCGAGGAAGTCACGCTCGATGCCTCCGCATACACGAAATACCGCGAGCTGCAAAACCGTGACGACCGCAAGAAGGTGATGGACTCGTTCTTCGGCACCTTCAAGACCTACGAGCGGACGATCGGGGTCGACCTTTACTCCCAGCTCAAACAGAGCACCGTCTACAGCAAGGTCCGGAAATACCCCGACACCCTAACCAGGGCTCTCGATCGCAACGACATCCCGGTCGCGGTCTTCGGCACGCTGATCGCGCAGACGAATGCCAACCTGCCGACCCTGTACCGTTATTTCCGCCTGCGCGCGAGGATGCTCGGCGTGCCGCAGCTCCACTACTACGACATCTATCCGCCGCTGGTCAAAGGTGACTTCAAGATCCCCTACGCCCAAGGCCGACAGCTCGTCCTCGATGCCGTCGCCCCGCTCGGCAAGGATTACGTCGCCGCGCTCACCTACGGGCTCGACCATCGCTGGATGGACACCTACCCGCGCCCGCACAAGCAGTCCGGCGCGCACATGGACGGCTATGCCTACGATGTGCATCCGTATGTGCTGATGAACTACAACGACGACTACGAGTCCGTGACAACCGTCGCGCACGAGTGGGGTCATGCGATGCACTCGTATCTCGCGAACAAGACCCAGCCATTCGTGACTGCGAATTACACCACGTTCGTCGCCGAGATCGCCTCGACCTTCAACGAGGAACTGCTCCTGCACCATGTGCTGAAGACGGCTAAGACCGACGACGAGCGCCTGTACTACCTGGGGACGGCGCTCGAGCAGCTGCGCGGCACGTTCTTCCGGCAGGCGATGTTCACCGAGTTCGAGCGGAATATCCACGCCCGCGTGGACAAGGGCGAGCCGATGACGGGCGAGGCGCTGACCAAGACCTACTGCGACATCTTGAAACGCTACCACGGGGCGCAGGAGGGCGTGGTCGCGATCGACGATGCCTACTGCGTAGAGTGGGCCTACATACCCCACTTCTTTTTCGGCAATCCGTTCTACGTCTATCAGTACGCGACGTCCATCGCCGCGAGCTCACTCTTCGCGCAGCGGGTGGAGGCGAAGGAGCCCGGCGCGCTCGAGCGCTACCTCGACATGCTGAAGGCAGGCGGCTCGAACTATCCCTACGAGCTGGTGAAGGCGGCCGGCGTGGATCTCGCGACACCCGCACCGTACCAGGCGCTCGTCGCGCGGATGAACTCGATCATGGACGAGATCGAAGCGATCCTCGCCAAGCAGAAGAAATAGACGCGAACTCCGGCCGAACGCTATCCGGCGCCGAGCAGTGCCGGATCGCGTGGCGCGCGCCGCTCCAGCGCGCTCACTCGCGTGGGAAACGCGCCGAGCTTGCGGTCGAGGAAGAAATTGCGCAGCGTTCGCGTGATGGTGCGGAACGCGAGCTCGCTCCATGGCACCTCGTCCTCGTCGAAGAGCCTCACCTCCAGGCTCTCCGGCCCTGGCGCGAAATCGAGGTCGAGCAGCCGCGCGCGGAACATGACGTAGATCTGGCTGATGTGTGGCAGGCTGATCACGGTGTAGAGCGGGCCGACCTCCACTCGCGCCCGCGCTTCCTCCGTAGTTTCGCGCGCCGCGCCGGCGAAGATAGTCTCGCCGTTCTCGAGGAATCCCGCCGGCAGCGTCCACAGGCCTTTGCGCGGGTCGATCGCACGCCTGCACAGCAGCACGCGCTCCTGCCACACGGGGAGGCATCCGACGACCACTTTCGGGTTCTGATAGTGGATCGTGCCGCACTTCGAGCAAACGAAGCGTGGCAGCGTGTCGCCAGGCGGCACGCGCAGCTCGAGCGCCGCAGACCCGCACTGGCTGCAGAACTTCATGGCCGGATAAAGCTGTCGCGGTAGAACTTCAGCTCTTCGATCGATTCGTAGATGTCGGCGAGCGCTTCGTGCTTGCCCTGCTTGGTCCAGCCCCTGGCGACGTCCGGCTTCCAGCGCCGGCAGAGCTCCTTCAGCGTGGAGACGTCGAGATTCCGGTAGTGGAAGTAATCCTCGAGCGCAGGCATCCAGCGGGCGAGGAAGCGTCGATCCTGGCAGATCGTGCTGCCGCACATCGGCGAGGTCCGCGGCGGGACGTGCTCGCGCAGAAAGGCAAGGAGTTGCTCCTCGGCGCCGGCCTCGTCGAGCGTCGATGCGCGCACCCGCCCGGTGAGCCCGGTGCGTGCGTGCGTCGACTGGTTCCACGAGTCCATGCCGGCGAGCGTCGCGTCGTCCTGATGCACGACGAGCACCGGCGCCTCGGCGACCGTCGCGAGGGCCGCGTCGGTGATCACCAGAGCGACCTCGATGATGCGATCGGTCTCTGGCCTGAGCCCGGTCATCTCCATGTCGATCCAGATCAAGCGTTCGGCGTCCTGAGGCATGATGGCCTGGCGTAGAATAAGCTTGCGGGCACGGGCCCGCCCTCATTTTCGCACAGTGCACGCGACTTTCGCGCCGCTCCATCCGTTGCCGTGACCGCAGGGGCCTTCACTTCGCTCTTCGTCGCAGCGCTCGCCATCTCGCTCGCGCTGCGCTTCTGGCTCGCACGCCGGCAGCGAGAGTACGTGCTGGCGCGACGCGATGCCGTTCCCGCGCACTTCAGCTCGCGCATCAGCCTGCCGGCGCATCAGAAGGCGGCCGATTACACGGTCGCACGCAACAAGCTAGGCATGGTCGAGATGGTGCTCGAGGCGATCATCCTGCTCGTCCTGACACTGGGCGGCGGGCTGGCGCTGCTCGCCGCCGGCGCAGCCGCGTTGCCGCTCGGGGCGCTGCTGCGCGATGTCGCGCTGGTGCTGGGCGCCGCCCTGGTCGTGGGCGCGATCGGCCTGCCGCTTTCCTGGTACCGCACCTTCGTGCTGGAGGAGCGCTTCGGATTCAACCGCACGACACCGGCCCTGTGGGTCGCAGACATCGTCAAGGGAGTCCTCGTCGCGGCGGCGCTCGGCGTGCCGCTGCTCGTGCTCGTGTTGTGGCTGATGGGGCGCGCTGGATCGTGGTGGTGGCTCGGCGCATGGGTGGCCTGGGTAGCCTTCCAGGTCCTGGTGCTGGTGCTCTACCCGACGGTCATCGCGCCGCTTTTCAACGAATTCCGGCCGCTGACCGACGCCGGGATCCGGGAGCGCATCGAGCGGCTGCTCGCGCGCTGCGGCTTTGCCGCCAAGGGTCTGTTCGTCATGGACGGATCGAGGCGCAGCGCGCACGGCAACGCTTACTTCACCGGCTTCGGCGCCGCGCGGCGGATCGTGCTCTTCGATACGCTGCTCCAGCGTCTCGCCCCGGAAGAAATCGAGGCCGTTCTGGCCCACGAGCTCGGACACTTCAAGCTGCGCCACGTGCTGAAGCGCGCCGCGTGGCAAGCGCTGGCGAGCCTCGCGCTGCTGGCGTTGCTCGGCTGGCTCGTCGGCGAGCCCTGGTTCTACGGCGGGCTGGGCGTGCCCGGCCCGGCGCCGCGGTACGGCGTCGCGCTGGTGCTGTTCATGCTCGTGCTGCCCGTGTTTACCTTCGTCGCGACTCCACTCGCCTCGCTCTATTCGCGCCGGCACGAGTTCGAGGCCGACGCCTATGCAGCCGGACACGCTTCGGCGGCGGCGCTCGTCGCGGCGCTGGTGAAGCTCTACGAGGACAATGCGAGCACGCTGACCCCCGACCCGCTGTATTCCGCCTTCTACGACTCGCATCCGCCCGCAGCCCTGCGCATCGCACGACTCGAGCCGGCATCCGCATGACACGCCAAAGCGAGGCACGCCGACGATGAGCTCCGAGCTCGCCTCCCTCGCGAGGCTGCACTGCAAGCCCGGCGCGACGCTGCTCGCGGCGAGCGAGCTCGCCCGACATATGCAGGCGCTTGCCGATTGGACACATGGCGACAAGCGCCTCACCAAGACTTTCCGCTTCGCGAATTATTACGAAACGATGGCGTTCGTGAACGCGGTCGCCTGGATCGCGCACCGCGAGGATCATCATCCCGATCTCTCGGTCCATTACAACCGCGTCGAGGTCGCCTACTCCACCCACGACGCCGGCGGCGTCACGCTCAACGACTGCATCTGCGCGGCGAAGGTCGAGACGCTTTAGAGGTTGACGGCTCTGTCATAGCGCAGTTCGGCGGCTGCGACAGCAAGATTCCGAACTGCATCTCGTCCTACGGCGCCCAGTAGGCGAGCGTCACCAACAGGACGAGCGCGAGCCACACGAGCAGCGCGCGCCACACGAGCCCGACGGCGCTCGGAAGCAGGTCCGCGTCGGCCGGGTCACCCAGCCCGAGCTCGGGTCGAAACTCGGGCTCCCCGGTCGGGCCGGTCACCGGACCGCCGATGATCGCGCCGAGTGCACCGGCCCCACTCGCGAGCAGGATCCCCTCGTGGCGCGAGACCCACTGCTTGGCCTGCGTGCGCCAGCAGTAGATCGCATCCTCGAAATCGCCGACAACCGCGAAGGTGATCGCGGTGAGACGGACGGGCGGCCAATCGAGCCAGTAGAGCAGCCGCTGCACCGGGCGGCCGAACTCGCGCAGGTCATGCCCCATCGGCGTGACGGCGTCACCGCGCCAGCGCTCGGCGAGCAGCACGGTGAGCCGATACAGAACAGCACCCCCCGGGCCCGGCAACACGAGGAACCAGAACAGCGTGCCGAAAACGTGACGGTAGGAATCCTCGAGACCCTGCTCGATGGCGAGCTTAGGGACCTCTTCGGCAGTCGCTGCGCTTGCGTCGACTCCTCGCCACGAGGCGAGCCGGCGCCTCGCTGCGAGCGCATCCCCGGCCTTCAGCGCCTCGCTGACAGCGGTGAAGGCGTGGCTGAAGTGGCGGAACCCCACCAGGATGTAGAGCATGCCGACGTTCCAGGCGAGTCCCAGGAGCGGATGCAGCGCGTCGAGGGCGAAATACACCGCGGTCGCGATCGCCACTGGTGGCACGAGCGCAAGCGCGGAGGCGACCACGCCCTGCTGCGCCTTGCCGCCGTTGAAGCGCCGCTCGAGCGACTTGGCATAACGCACGAAAGCGCTTTGCGCGCCGCCGCGCCAGCGGAACGCGCGCCACTGCTCGAGCGCCAGGGCCGCGATGACCGCAAGAAAGTTCATTCGCGCAGGCTCAAGTCTTGAGCTCCTGGCGGTCTCGGAACTGCTCCAGCGCCTCGGGGTTGGCAAGCGCTTCGACGTTCTTTACGGGCTGGCTGTGCACGACGTTGCGCACCGCCAGCTCGACGATCTTGCCGCTCTTGGTGCGGGGAATGTCGGTCACCTGCACTACCTTGGCTGGGACGTGACGGGGAGTCGTGTTCACGCGGATGTGCCGCTTGATCTTGTCGACGAGCGTTTCGTCGAGCTTTACGCCCTCGCGCAGACGGACGAACAGAACGACGCGCACGTCGCCGAGCTCGCCGGGGGGCCAGTTCTGCCCGATGACGAGCGCCTCGACCACCTCGTTGAGCTGCTCGACCTGGCGGTAGATCTCCGCGGTGCCGATGCGCACGCCGCCCGGATTGAGCGTGGCATCGGAGCGACCATAGATGATCACGCCGTCGTGCTCAGTGAGCTCGATGTAGTCGCCGTGCCACCAGACGCCGGGGAAGCGCTCGAAGTAAGCTGCCCGGTACTTGGCGTCACCGGGATCGTTCCAGAAGCCAAGCGGAGTCGAAGGAAACGGCGCAGTGCAGACGAGCTCGCCTCTCAAGCCCCGGCCGGGGGTGATCGGCTTCCCGTCATCGTCGTACGCCTCGACCTTCATGCCCAGAGCTCGGCACTGCAGCTCGCCGCGCCAGACGGGCCGCGTGGGACAGCCCTGCGCGAAGCAGGCCATGATGTCGGTGCCGCCCGAGATCGATGACAGGCAGACGTCGTCCTTGATGGACTCGTAGACGTAGTCGAAGCCTTCGGGCGAAAGCGGGCTGCCGGTGGAGAGCACCGCACGCAGCGCCGGGAGACGGTGATCCTTGCGCGGCGCCAGCCCCTCCTTCTTGATCGCGTCGATGTACTTGGCCGAGGTGCCGAAGTGCGTCATGCGCTCTTCCTCCGCAAGGTCCCACAGCACCTTTCCTCCGCGAACAAAGGGCGAGCCATCGTAGAGCAGGAGCGTCAGGCCCGAGGCGAGCCCGGTGGCGAGCCAGTTCCACATCATCCAGCCGCAGGTAGTGAAGTAGAACAGCCGGTCGCCGGGATTGAGATCGCAGTGCAGCCGGTGTTCTTTCACGTGCTGCAGCAGCGCACCCCCGGCGCCGTGCACGATGCACTTGGGGACGCCCGTGGTACCGGAGGAATACAGGATGCACAGCGGGTGATCGAACGGCAGCCGCGCGAAGGCGATTGCCTGCGGGGTAAACGGCGCGGTGAAGTCGCCCCAGGATACGGCGTGCGCGATGCCGCCGAGGTTGAGCGCTGTGTTGGAGGTTGCGCTGAGATACGGAGCCACGACGACACCGCGCAGCGACGGCAGCCTGCTCGCGATCTCCCCCACCTTGTCGAGGACCGGTTGCGGCTTGCCGCCGTACCAGTAGCCGTCGACGGTGAAGAGCACAGCGGGCTCGATCTGTCCGAAGCGATCGAGCACGCCCTGCACGCCGAAGTCGGGCGATGCCGACGACCACACCGCACCGATGCTCGCCGTTGCCAGCATGCCGATGATCGCTTCGGGCATGTTGGGAACGAACGCCGCGACGCGATCGCCCAGCTTCACGCCGGTCGCGCGGAGCGCCTGTGCCACCCGCGAGACTTCGTCGCGGAGCTCGCGGTTCGAGACCCGGCGCTTGATTTTGTCCTCGCCCCAGAAGACGAACGCGTCCGCGCCCTCGTCCGTCGCGCCGCGCGCGAGCAGGTTCTCGGCGAAATTGAGTCGGGCTTCGGGAAACCATTTCGCGCCGGGCATCCTGTCGCCGTCGACGAGCGTCTTCGTCCCGGGCTCGCCCACGACTTTGGCGTAGTCCCACAGCTCGCGCCAGAACGCGTCCCGCGCTTCGACCGACCAGCGGTACAGCGCCGCGTAGTCGCTCAGCGCAACGCCGTGCCTCGCCGAGGTGCCCGCCGCGAAGGAAGTCAGGTTCGCCCGCGCAATGCGCTCGGGCGATGGCTGCCACAGCGGCGAAGTCATCCTGCTCTCCTGCAGACCGGGTAGGCGCGCCTCACGCGCTTTCGAGCAGCGAGCGCACCGGCGCGGGCAGCGGAATCGATCGCCCCGATTGGCGCTCGATCCACACCATCTTCGCGGCGCCCTCCGCGTACTGCTTGCCGCCCATGCGGATCTCGTAGTGCGAACCGAAGCTGCTGCGTCCGAGCTCGCCGACGAACATCTTCACCTCGACCTCTCCCGGGTAGACGAGCGGCTCGATGAAGGTGCAGCTCGCGTTGACGATAACCGGCCCTTGTTCCGCGTAAGGCCTGGTGTCGAGCTTGCGTGCAAAAGCGTAGAACCATTCGATTCGCGCCTGCTCCATGTAGCGGAAGTACACGGTGTTGTTGACATGCCCCATCGCATCCATGTCGCCCCAGCGAACGGGCATGCGCGAGACGTGCACCAGCTTCCGCGGATGAGTCATGGTCGGAGCGGCGGCAAAGGCCAATTATAATGGCAGCCGGCTCCGGATCGCTGTGAGGTCGCATGCCGCGCGAGAAGATGGAATACGACGTGGTGATCGTCGGTGGCGGTCCCTCCGGGCTCGCGGCGGCGATACGCCTGAAGCAGCTCGCCGCGCAGCACGGGCGCGAGGTCAGCGTCTGTCTTCTCGAGAAAGGATCTGAGGTCGGCGCGCACATCATTTCGGGCGCCGTCGTCGATCCGAAGGCCCTGCAGGAGCTGATTCCGGATTGGCAGGCCAAGGGCGCCCCGCTCAACACGCCGGTCACCGAGGATCGCTTCCTGTTCCTTTCCGCGACGCGGGCGCGGCGCATGCCTGGCTGGATGCTGCCGCCGCTGATGAGCAATCACGGCATGTACATCGCGAGCCTCGGCAACGTCTGTCGCTGGCTCGCGCAGCAGGCCGAGGCGCTGGGCGTGGAGATCTACGCCGGCTTTGCGGCCGCGGAGACGCTCTTCGACGAAAAGGGGGCCGTGTGCGGTGTCGCCACCGGCGACATGGGCGTGGCGAGAGACGGTTCGCACAAGACCGGCTACCAGCCGGGGATCGAGCTCGTCGCGAAGTACACGCTGTTCGCGGAGGGCTGCCGGGGTTCGCTCTCGCAGGAGCTCATGGCCAGGCTCAACCTGCGCGACGGCGTTCAGCCGCAGAAGTACGGCATCGGAATGAAAGAGCTGTGGCAGGTCGCCCCGGAGAAGCATCAGCGCGGTCTCGTCATGCACAGCCAGGGTTGGCCGCTCGAAGGGCGCACGGGCGGCGGCTCGTTCTTGTACCACTTCGAGGACGACCTGGTCTCGATCGGGTTCGTCGTGCATCTCAACTACGAGAACCCGCACCTGTCGCCCTACGACGAGTTCCAGCGCTTCAAGACCCACCCGGCGATTCGCGACACGCTCGAAGGTGGCAAGCGCATCGGCTACGGCGCGCGCGCGATCAGCGAGGGCGGCCTGCAGTCGATACCGAAGCTCGTCTTTCCGGGCGGCGCGCTCGTCGGCGATGCGGCAGGGTTCCTCAACGTGCCGCGGATCAAGGGCTCGCACAACGCGATGAAGAGCGGGATGCTCGCGGCGGACGCCGCCTTTGCGGCGCTCGGCGAGGGCCGCGCGCGAGACGAGCTCGCGACCTACCCCGATGCCTTGCGCCGCTCGTGGGTCTACGCGGAGCTGCGCAAGGTGCGCAACGTCAAGCCGGGAATCGCTTGGGGGCCGTGGCTGGGCACGGTGCACGGCGGCGCGCACATGTGGCTCAACGATCTCGGACTGGGCTTTCTCGCGCCGTGGACGCTTCGCCACGGCAAGCCCGACCACGAGACGCTGCGGCCCGCCGCCGAGATGCCGAAGATCGAATATCCCAAGTACGACGGCGTGCTCACTTTCGACAAGCTCTCGTCGGTGTTCGTCTCGAACACGAATCACGAGGAGGACCAGCCGGTACACCTGCGCCTGCGCGACGCGTCGGTGCCGGTCAAGGTGAACCTGGCGCTCTACGATGGCCCCGAGCAGCGTTACTGTCCGGCAGGCGTCTACGAGTTCGTCGCCGACGATCCAAGTTCGTCAAGCGCTTCGCCGACCGGGATGAGCGCGCGAAGCCAAGGAGCCGGCGACGCAGGCGACAAAGCGATCGCCCGCCCCGCGAAGCGCTTGCAGATCAACGCTTCGAACTGCGTGCATTGCAAGACCTGCGACATCAAGGATCCGCGGCAGAATATCCGCTGGGTCGTGCCCGAGGGCGGCGGGGGACCGAATTACTCAGGGATGTAACGCTGGCCGGACCTCGCGAGGTCACGCCGTTGCTCCGAGCCAGGCGGCGCCGCGCACGCCGCTCGAATCCCCGTGCACGTGCTTGACGAGCCGGGTGTCAACGCGGTCGGAGAAGACCCACTCGCCCCAGAGAAGAGGGATCCTCGCGTAGAGTCGATCGACGTTCGACATCCCGCCGCCGAGCACGATCACGTCCGGGTCGAGAACATTCATGAGATGCGCGAGAGCACGCGCGAGCCGATCCTCGTAGCGGCGTAGCGTCGCCTCGGACGCGGCGTCGCCTCGTGCCGCGTGCGCCGCGATGTCGAGCGGGGCCAACCGTTGCCCCGTCATCGCGTGATGGTCGCGTTCGACGCCGGGCCCGGAGAGAAAGGTCTCGATGCAGCCCGAATGACCGCAGAAGCACGCCGCGCCCGGCCGCTCGTCATCGCGCGGCCAGGGCAGCGGATTGTGACCCCACTCGCCGGCGATCGCATTGGGACCGGTCAGCACCTCGCCGCGGACGACGATCCCGCCGCCGACGCCCGTGCCGAGGATCACCCCGAAGACGACCTCCGCGCCGGCCCCAGCACCGTCGGTCGCCTCGGACAGCGCGAAACAGTTCGCATCGTTGGTGATCCGCACCGAGCGCTGCAGGACTCCCGCGAGATCGGCCCGCAGCGGCTTGCCGTTGAGGCACAGCGTATTCGAGCCTCGCAGCAACCCCGTCACAGGCGAAAGCGAGCCCGGCGTCCCGATGCCGACGCTGCCCGCATCTCCCAGTTCGGCCTCCGCCTCCGCAACGAGCCGCGCTACCGTTTCCAGGATCGCCCGATAGTCGTCCCTAGGCGTCGCGGCCCGCCGGCGCAGCAGCTCGCGGCCATCGGCGGCGAGCGCCACGATCTCGATCTTCGTTCCACCAAGGTCGATACCGAGTCGTAGCATGTCGAGAAACGGGGCCGTAGTGTCCGGGCTGCAACGGCGCTCGCGCGGGATCCCCGTCACGGGGATTGCAGCGTGGCTTTTGGCGCGTAGTATGGTTCATTTTCACGTCGCCGACAGGAGGCCGTGATGCGTAGCCAAATGCAGGGAACACTCATGATTGCAGCCGGCGTGACGCTATGGGGCAGTTGTGTGAGCGCACAGCCGCCGCAACCCAATATCAAGGACATGACCTTCTTCGTGACCAGTGTCAATCAGGGCATGGGAGCGAATCTCGGCGGGCTCGAGGGTGCGGACCGCCATTGCGCGGCGCTTGCGAAGGCCGCGGGGGCTCCGGATCGCGTGTGGCACGCTTACCTCAGCACGCAAGCGCCCGCGCTGAACGATCCGAACTATGTCAACGCCCGCGACCGCATCGGCACCGGCCCCTGGCAGAACGCCAACGGTGTCGTAATCGCCAAGAGCGTCGACGACCTGCACTCGGCTGCGAACAACGTGACGAAGCAGACGGCGGTGGACGAAAAGGGTCAACCCGTCAACAGCCGCAGCGAGAAACCCGTCAAGCACGACATCCTGACGGGCTCGCGGCCCGACGGCACCGCTTTTCCGGGCGCGCCATTCCCCGACATGACGTGCGGGAACTGGACGAAGGGCGGGCCCGACGGCTCAGCGATGGTTGGTCATTTTGATCGTGGCGGTCCCATCGACAGCTCATGGGCGACCTCGTGGAATTCGTCTCACCCGACGCCTGGCTGCGATCCGGACAAGCTGCGCAGCACCGGCGGCGATGGGCTGCTGTACTGCTTTGCCGTTAAGTGACGGCGTAGCGCTTGTCGGACTGAAGCGAGCGCATCGCAGCAGTGTCGCTGCGCCGAGCACGCCCGCGTAGCGTGCGCGGGTTAGCGCACGGCGGCACCGTACGTTCCGCCGACGCGTTCGTCCTGATCCATCCAGACGTGCGGCAGGCCGACTTCCTCGAGCCATACCGGTCCGCGCGCTTCCATCAGCATCGCGATGGTCGTGGCGCTGCCCGCCACGACGCATTCCTGGGCCAAGACCGAGACACCCGCAAGCCCCTGCACCGGCATCCCCGTTCGCGGCGAGACGATGTGGCAGTAGCGCCTGCCGTCGATAGCGAGATAGCGTTCGTAGTCGCCGCTGGTCGCGACCGCGCCCCGTGCGACATCGAGTGTAGCCATGACGCCGTCGGGCCGGCGCGGGTGCTGGATCCCCACGCGCCACGGCGCGCCGTCCGGGTGCGGGCCGATGATTCTGATGTCGCCGCCGAGATCGACCAGCCCGTGGCGGATGCTTGCCTCGGCGCAGATCACGGCGGCGCGGTCGGCCGCGTATTCCTTCACGACGCCGCCGAAATCGAGCTCCATGCCGGGTAGAAGGAACTCGAGGCACGGGCGCGACCAGCGCAGCTTGTCCCAGCCGACGCGCTGCAGCAGCCGCTCGAGCGTCCCCGCCCCGGGCAGGCCCCGGCAATGCGCGCCCCAGGCCTCGCGCAACACGCCGGAGGTGAGATCGAACAGCCCATCGCTCTGCGCGAAACAGGTGGCACCGTAGTCGAGAAGGCTCGCTGTCTCGTCATCGACGGCGATGGCCCCGCCGGTGGCACCGACCCGGTTGATCGCCGCAGTCACGCTGTCGTCGCGATAGCGCGAATACTTGGCTTCGAGACGCTGCACGTCGGCGGCTGCGCCGTGCGCGGCCGCGGACGCTTCTTGCTCGCTGCGTGCGTAGAGACGAAGTTCGCACCGCGAGCCCATGGCCCGGAACGGATGTCGATACAGGCCGAGCATGGATGGGCCCCGATTCAGAACTGCGCCTGCAGCGTGACCAGGTAGAAGCTCCAGATGTAGTTGTCGCCGGAGAATCCCGCTCCTCCCCATCTCAGCGCGTAGCGGCGATAGCTGCGCTCGGCGGAGAACTGCACGCTGAAGTTGGGGGTGAGCTGCTTCGTCACGCCGGCCAGCCAGCTCACGGAGCCGAATCCTGCCATGCGATAGTCGCTGGTGTGCAGCCCATCGGCAGGAGGCGCCTGAAAGAGCGGCTGGTAGAAGTCCGCGCTCGACTGCGCATAGTAGCGTCCGCCGCCGTTGATCAGCCACTGACCCGGCAGCTCCTTCTTGAGCTGCACTTCGAGCGCGCCGGCATCGATGCCCCAGTTGTCGTTGCTCAGGCTGCCGATGACCTGCAGCGCCGAGTCGATCTGCGGAACGTAGAGGAGATACTTCCCGGTCACGGCGGTCTGTCGCCGCTGCCCCGGGCGCGCGTCGGGCAGCAAGCCGGTGCTTTGCACGAACACGAGCTTGTACGGGTCGGACAGATAGCCGTTGCTGTGCGAGTATTCGAGCGAGAGCTCGATCAGCGAGCGCTCGTCGATCACCTGGGTCACGCCGACGAAGAAGTCGCGCTTGATCCGCGTCTTGAAGTCGTCCGGGGTATCGTGGGTCGACACGCCGTCGTCGTTGAAAGCGAAGCCCGCCGCGAGCGTGGTGTCCTTCTGATTGAGGAAGGTCCGCGCCTCGATGCTCGTCCACGTCGACTTGTAATCGTTCTCGTGCGACCAGCCCTGGCGCAACGTGAGCTGGTTCTCGGCCCAGAAGAGGCTCGCGCCAATGTCCCCGGCGTTACGTCTGTCGTTGACCGACGCTCCGGACAGGACCTGCTGCGGCTGGCCGTTCGGGCCCGGCGCGTTGAAGATGGGCGAGGCGCCGCTGATCAGGTCCTGGAGCGCGTCGGCAACGAGGAGCACGCGGTCGCCGACCGGGACCGTGGCTGTGCCTTCGTTGACACGCACGTGCATGCGGCCGCCGCTCTCGGAGTAGTCGAGATGCGAACCGTAGAGCGTCAACGGGTTCGCGCCCGGCAGGTCTGCCGCCCGCGCATGCACGCCGGGCAGAGCCATTGCAGCGGCGGTTAGGGCTGCGAGAGGTGCGCTTACGCGATTGCGGCTCGCGTCGCTAATTGCACCCACACCCGCCTCCGCCGACGCCGGTCGCGGCCGCGCCGCCCTCCTTCGCGCCGTAGGTGCGCAGCTTCTGCTGCTGCTCCTGCGGCGGGTCGTCGACCGACATCACCGGCTTGGCGAGCGTGCCGTGCTCCCATGGCGGCACGGTCGTGCAACCGGCGAGCGCCGCCACGACAAGGACCAGGCCTGCGGAGGCAGCCCGCAGCGTCGACACCATCTAGCTGCCCCCGGCGAGCATCTCGACGACCTGGCGTCGAATCTCTTCCCGGTCGCTCGCGTGAAATCCGACGTGGACTGCGCGGACCGTTCCGCTGCGATCGATGACGTACGAGCTCGGCATGCCTTGCAGGCGGTAGGCTGCCGGGCAGCTCGCCGCCGTGTCCAGGACCACCGTGAACTGTGCGGGGATGCGCTCGAGAAAGCGATGCGCGTCCTCGGCCGTCTTGTCGACGCTCACGGCGACGATCTGCAGGCCTTTGGACGCAAAATCTTTCTGCAGCTCGTTCATGAACGGGAAGGAGTCGCGGCAAGGCGCGCACCACGATGCCCAGAAGTCGAGATAGACGACCTTGCCCCGGTAGTCGGCGACGTCGATTTTTTGTCTGCCGTCGAGCGCAGCCGCAGAACACGGCGGCGCCTGCTCGCCGGTCGTTGCAGCCTGTGCGGCGGGCGCCGCGGCGAGTGCGAAAGCGAGCGCAAGCCCGACGCGCGCGCTCATGCCGTTTCGACGGCGGGTCATGCTCGTGCGGCCTGCAGCTGCGATGCGTCGAACGAGGCCGGGACTCGTACGGAGCTCATCGAGTCGCAAACACCTGGCTTGCGACGGGTATTCCGCCGGAATTTCGCCCGCGGCAGCCCCTCAGTCGGCCTTGATCTTCCCCTGCACGACGACACTTTCCCAACGCGCGAGGTCGTTCCGGATCAGCGTGCCCAGCGCTTCGGGCGTGCTCGTGACGGGGATCAATCCCTGCTTCAGCAGCGTGTCTCGGACTTCGCTCTGCGCCAGGGCGGCCGCGATCTCCTGGTTGAGCCGCTCGATGACGGCGGGTGGCGTGTGTGCGGGTGCGAGCAGCCCGTACCAGAGATCGACGTCGAAACCCGGCATGCCGGCTTCCTTGAAGGTGGGCAGATCCGGTGCGAGCGGCGAGCGTTTGTCGCCCGACACCGCGAGAATCCTCAGCTTGCCCGACTTGGCGTACGGCAACGCGACGTGCACCGGCAGGATCATCATCGGGACCTGATTGGCCAGGACGTCCGTGACGGCTCCCGCGGTTCCTTTGTACGGCACGTGAACGATATCCACTCCCATCTGCTGCTTGAACAGCTCCATCGCCAGATGGTGCGGCGTCCCGTTGCCGGGCGAGGCGTAGTTGAGCGCCCCCGGCTTGCTCTTCGCCAGCGCCACGAGGTCGGCTACGCTGTTCACGCCGAGGGCAGGATTGACGACGAGCGCGAGATTGCCGACGGCGATCTCGCCCACGGGCGCGAAATCGTTGACGGGATCGAAGGACAGCGGCTTGTAGAGCGCGGGCGCCATGCTGAAGGTGTTGACGGTGAACAGCAGCGTGTACCCGTCCGGCGCCGCCTTCGCCACCTGATCGGTACCGATGTTGCCGCTCGCGCCTGCCTTGTTCTCGACGATGATCGGCACGCCGAGCCGCTTGGACATCGGCTCGCTCAGCGTGCGGGCCAGGATATCCGGGCCGGTGCCCGGGGTGAAGGGCACGATGAAGCGTACGGGCTTGTCGGGATAAGCCTGCGAGAGTGCGGGAAGCGGGATCGCCGGCAGAAGTGCGGCCGCGAGCCAGCCAATCCCTGCCGTGAACGGTCGGATGCTCATCATCGTCCTTCTCCTCTGAGCGATTCGAGATCATACCCGGCAACGCGCTTGTAGTTGTTCGAGAGCGCGGTCAGCTCGCTCAGGCTGATCACGTCTTCGATGCGTGCGAATGGTCGATCCCCCGTGCGAAGGTAGACCTCGCGCAGGATCGCATCCGGCGGATTGCTGCGACTCATCCTCACCACTTCCGCCGTCGGCCCTAGGCGCCTGCGCTGGTAAGCCTCGAGCGCGGAGCGAGGGTCGCCGTTACCTGCGAGACAGTCGGCGAGGACCCGCGCATCGAGAATCGCCTGCCCGGCCCCGTTCGACCCGCGCGGGACCATCGGGTGCGCCGCGTCGCCGAGCAGGGTCACGCGTCCCCTGCTCCACCACGGCAGAGGATCGTGATCGACCATCGGGAACTCGAGAATCGAATCGGCGTCGCGAACGAAGCGAGGCACATCGAGCCAATCGAAGCGCCAGTCTTCGAACGCACCGATGAAATCCTCCACCGCACCCGCCCGATCCCGCTCGTCCACGGTCCGTCGCGGCATCTCGATCTCGGCCACCCAGTTCACGAGCTGGCGGCCGGCTGCGTCGATGCGATCGCGAATCGGGTAGATCACGAGCTTGCCGCCCGCAAGCCAGCCGGCGCGAATCATCGTGGCGCCGCCGAGGATCGCAGGCCAGCGCGTCACACCGCGCCACATGGTCACCCCGGAATAGTGCGGCTCGCTCTCGCCCGGATGCAACGCTGCCCGGATCTCCGAATGCAGGCCGTCGCAGCCCACCAGGATGCTCGCTCGCTGCGTCGGCAGCTCGCGGTCGTCGGCAGTCGCACGAAAGCGCGCGGTAACGCCCCTACTGTCCTGGCTGCAGCCCGTGTAACGCCAGCCCGTCAACACGTTCTCCGCACCGATCCGCTCGCGCACCGCGTTTAGCAGCACCTGCTGCAAATCGCCGCGGTGGATCGAGAATTGCGGCCAGTCGTAGCCCGCGCTGCGGCCGAGGGGCTCGCGGTAGATGAGCTGGCCGAAGCGATTGAAGAACACGGCTTCGCGTGTCGCGACGGCAACGCGTGCGAGCCCCGCCTCGAGTCCGAGCGCGGTGAGCTCGCGCGTGGCGTGCGGCAGCAGGTTGATGCCCACGCCGAGCGGCCTGATCTCGGGCGCCTCTTCGTAGACACGCGAGGCAATGCCCACCCGGTGCAGCGCGAGCGCGAGCGCGAGGCCCCCGATGCCTGCGCCGACGATGAGCACGTCATCCACGGCTCGCTCGCGACGTTGCGTCAGCGCGGCAGAACGACCGCCGCGTCCGCCTCGAAGCGGATCCCGATCGGCTCGCTCCTCGCATGGACACGCCGCCCCTCGGCGTCGAAGACGAGCAGCTCGCCCCACGGCGTGGCGACGACGTACTCGACCCGGCTGCCGAGGTATGCGGCCCGCTTGCACGTGCCCTCGAGAAGCCCCTGCTCGGGTTCGACGATGCGCAGCCGGTGCGGGCGCAGGGCGAGCGTTGCGGGTCCGGGGCGCACGCCGACGGCCTGAACGGGTGCGCTGACGCCGCCGGCGGTGAAGCTCGCTCCGTCGGGGCCGAGCTCACCGTCAACGAGATTGGCGTCCCCGATGAAGTCGGCGAGAAACCGGCTCGCCGGCTTTTCGTAGAGCTCACGCGGCGCGCCGTGCTGCGCGATGCGCCCGCTCTCCATGACGATGATATGGTCCGAGACCGCGAGCGCCTCTTCCTGGTCGTGCGTCACATAGATCACCGTCAGCGCGAGGGATTGCTGCAACTCGCGGATCTCCTGGCGGACCCGGCGCCGCAGCTTCGCGTCGAGGTTCGATAGCGGCTCGTCGAAGAGCAGCACTGCCGGCTCGAGGACGAGCGAGCGCGCCACCGCGACGCGCTGCTGCTGCCCTCCCGACAGCTCGGAGGGCAGCCGCGCCTCGAGTCCCGACAGTCCCAGCATGGCGAGCTTGGTCCGCGCGAGCTCGCGCGCCTTCGCCTTGTCGACGTGCATCGCCAGCGGCCCGTAGCAGACGTTGTCCAGTACGCTCATGTGCGGAAACAGGGCGTACGACTGGAAAACCATGCTCACGTCGCGCTCGTTGGCGGCGCGGCGCGTGACATCGACGTCGCCTATGAGGATCCGTCCGCTCGTGACCGGCTCGAGGCCGGCGATCATGCGCAGCGTCGTGGTTTTGCCGCAGCCCGAGGGACCGAGCAGGGTGCACAGCGTCCCTGGCGCGACGGTGAACGACACGGCGTCGACCGCGGTCACGTCGCCGTAGCGCTTGGAGACCGCCTCGAACGTCACGCCCTGCGAGCTCTTCGTCATGTCGGTCGCAAGCGCTAGAGGCCGGACGCTGCCACCATCGCCGTGCGCCGGCCGAGGCGCGCCTCGCCCACGAACCTGCGCAGCGCGAGCAGCGCCACCAGCATCAGCACGATCAGGACGGAAGAATACGCGATCGCGAGCGGATACTCGCCCGCTTCGACGCGGTTGATGATGTAAACCGTCGACAGGTTGTATTGCGCCGTAGCGAGGAAGATCACGGCGCTGACGGCAGTCATCGCGCGGGTGAAGCTGAAGACGAGCGTGGTCAGCACGGCCGAGCGCAGCAGCGGCGTCACCACCGCCGTGAGCGTGCGCCAGGTGGACGCTCTCAACGTGGAGGATGCCTCGTCCAGAGTCTTGTCGATCTGGGCGAGTGCTGCGATCCCGGCGCGCACGCCCACCGGCATGTTGCGGAAGACGAAGCACAGCACGAGGATGGCGATGCCGCCGGTGAGCTCGAGGGGCGGCACGTTGAACGCAACGATGTAGGAGACACCGACGACGGTTCCGGGAATAGCGAAGCTCACCAGCGTGAGGAACTCGAAGCTGCCGCGGCCGGCGAAGCGATGTCGCGCGATCACGTAGGCGGAGAGGAGCCCGATGATGGCCGTCAGCGGCGCGGAGATGGCGGCCACCTCGATGGTGTTGAACAGGCTGTCCCAGGCCGAGCCGCTCCACACCACGCCGAACTTGCCCCAGTCGACGGCGAACGCGTCGGCGAAGTGGTGCACGGTTAGCGTCATGTCACCGCGCCCGATGTCCTTGACGAAGCCGCCGGCGGCGATGATCGCGTAGCAGAACAGCGTGAACACGATCCACGCCGCGGCGATCCAGCAGCAGGTGAGCCACAGGCCACGCGGCAGCGGCGCGGGCAGGCCTCCGTCACCCTTCCCGCTCACCGTGACGTACGAGGCGCGGCCGAGCCAGCGTTGCTGCAGCCAGAATGCAACCAGTGTGAGCGCAAGCAGCACGCACGCGAGCACGGCGGCACGCCCGGGATCGAACTGCGCACCGGCAATGGCGAAGAAGATCTTGATCGAAAGCACCTCGAAGTTGCCCGCCAGCACGATCGGATTGCCGAAGTCGGCGAGGCTCTCGACGAACCCGAGCAGGAACGCCGCGGCCAGTGCCGGGCGCAGCAGCGGCCAGGTGATCGTGCGGAACACACGGGCGCGTGAGGCTCTCAACGTTTGCGCCGCCTCTTCGAGCGCGGGGCTGACAGCGCGCAGCGCACCGTGCAACACCATGAAGGCGATCGGCGCGAACGTGAGAAGCTGGGCGAGCGCGACTCCGGGCAGTCCGTAGAGCCAGCGGGAGCGGCCGAACCCGAAGAGTGCATCGAGCCAGCCGGTGACCAGCCCCGTGCGACCGAACAGCACGACGAGAGCCAGCGCGAGCACGAACGGCGGCGTGATGACGGGGAGCGTCGACATCACAGCGAGCAGGCCGGCGTAGCGCCGGCCGCCGCGCTGCACGACCAGCGCGAACACCAGGCCGAGGAGCGTGGCGAGCACGCCGACGATGGTCGCGAGGATCGCCGAATTGATGGCGACACCGCAGCGCGTGCCGCCGCCGAGGCAGCCAACGCCCCAGATGTCCTCGGTGAACATGCGCTCGGCCGCAAGCCCGGGGGCGAAGTGCCCCTGGCTGTCCTGCACCGCGGCGATCAGCGCCTTGCCAACCGGGTAGAACACGAAGATCAGCAGCAGGATTGCGCTGACGACGACGATCGTCGCGATCGTTGGATCGCCGCCGAAGCCGCCGGCGCGCGCCAGCGCGCGTGCGAAGCACAGGCCGAGCAGCGACAGGGCAATCGCCGGCCCGAAGCTCCAGGCGGGGCCGGCGGTCGATGCGGCGAGCGCCGTGCCGAACGCCCATACGAGCGCGATTGCGCTCGCGGCAGCCGCAAAGCGATGCCAGCCGATCCATGCGAACCAGAGCGCGGCGACTGCGCCCCCGAGCACGGGCGCAAGGGCGACATACACGTCGAAGGCGGCCAGGCGCGCCGGCCCCTGCCCGAACAGCCAGGCGAGCGCCGAGGGCGTGCCGCTGCCCCACGGCAACAGCGCAAGCGCGGCCAGCGCGCCGGCCGCGAGTCCCGGCGTCACCCAGTCGCGCGCGGAGCGTGCAGGCGCGAGGGAAGCTAAGCCGGCCGACGAGGCGGAGGTGACCACGAGCGCGCTTCGGAGCCGCGGCGAATCCTGCGGCGGCTCCCGCAGGCCGCTACTTGGGCAACGCGGATACTTCCTTGTCCCAGCGCGCAAGGAGGCGCGTGCGCTCTGCCGCCGAGCCGTACTTCGCGAAATCGTAGTCGATGAGCTTGATCTCGGAGAACTTGGGCGCGAGCGGCGACACTGGTGCGTTCTTGTTCGACGGAAGCTGGTACGACACCTTGGCCTCCAGGCCGATCGCTTGCGCCCCCGGCGACAGTGCCCAGTCGTACCACTTCTTGGCGTTCTCCATGTTCTTCGCGCCTTTGATGATGCTCATGCTGCCTATCTCGTATCCGGTCCCCTCGCAGGGCGAGACTATTTTCATCGGGGCACCGCCGAGGATCTGATAAAGCGCATCGTGCTGGAACACGATGCCCACCATCGTCTCGCCCGTGGCAACCGCCCGCGCGGGCGCGGCGCCTGACTTGGTGTACTGATTGACGTTCCTGTGCAGCTGCTTGAGGTAGTCGAACGCCTTGTCCTCGCCCATGATCTGCACCAGCGTTGCAAGCATGTTGTACGACGTGCCGGACGAATTCGGATTGGCGACCTGCACCTCGTCTTTGAACTGCGGCTTGACGAGGTCCGCCCAGCACTTTGGTTCGGGAATGTTCTTCTTCTTGAGCAACTCCGTGTTGTAGGTGTAGCCGAGGGCGCCGGCATATACGCCGATTGTGCGGCCCTTCGAGACGTTCCATACCTTGACCGCCCAGTCCTGGAGCTCGCCCATGCGCGGCGACTTGTACGGCTCGGTCAGGCCCTCCTCCGCCGCCTGCAGGTGCGGATCGCCCGTGCCGCCCCACCAGATGTCGCCGCGTGGGTTGGCCGCCTCGGCCTTGATCTGCGCATAGAACTCACCCGAGCTCTTGCGCGTCATGAGAACCTTGATGCCGGTCGCCTTCTCGAACGCCGCGACCATCGGACGGCACCATTCCTCCTGGACCGTGCAATAGACGACGAGCTCGCCGTCGGCGACGGCGCTCAGCGGCGTCGCGAGCGCGAGCCCCGCAACGATGGTCGCAAGCCAGTGACGTACACCCATGGAGTCCTCCTCGATGGCCTTTGTTATGCGATGGTTTCGTTTGCGCCGGCAAGCATAGCGCACGCCGCCGCATCGCGGGGCGCCCGGCTTCCCGGCCTGACTGCCCGGGGTCCGCGCGGCGACCGTTACAACTGCTCCGCAGCGAGTGCGAGCACGCTCTCGCCCGCGGTGACGATGGCGTGCTTGAGGGCGCCGGTCTGCGGCAGGAAATAATCGGCGTAAAAACGTGCAGTGGCGATCTTGGCGCGATGGAAATCCGCCTCGCCCTGACCGGCGGCGAGGCGCTGCGCCGCGATTAGCGCCGCCCGCGCCATCTGCCAGCCCCCCGCGGTGAGGCCCCAGAGCTTCAGGTAAGGAACCGAGGCGGCGTGCACCGCCTGGCTGTCCTTGCCGTACGTGGCGACGGTCCATTCCACGGCTTCCTTGAGCGCCGCGACGGCGGCCGCGAGCTGCGCGCGAATGGCGGTGAACTCCGCGCCGCGCTGCGCCGCCAGGTCGCCGTCGAGCGCGCCCATTTCCGCGATCACGGCGGCCGCCGTCTTGCCGCCGTCGCGCGCCGTCTTGCGCCCGACGAGATCGTTCGCCTGAATGCCGGTCGTCCCCTCGTAGATCGTGATGATGCGCGCGTCGCGATAATGCTGCGCGGCGCCGGTCTCCTCGATGTAGCCCATTCCTCCGTGCACCTGGATGCCCGTGTAGGCGATCTCCTGCGCCGCCTCGGTGCACCAGCCCTTGACGATGGGAATCAGCAGCTCCGCGAAGGCCTGGTGCCGCTTGCGCGCTTCCGCGTCGGGATGCCGGTGGGCGTTGTCGAGGGCCGCCGCCGTGACGTACGCGAGCGCGCGCATCGCCTCGGTCTGGGCACGCATCGACAGCAGCATGCGACGCACGTCCGGGTGCTGGATGATGGTCCCCGTCGCGCTAGCCTTCTCCAGTCCGGCGGCGCGGCCCTGGACTCTGTCCCTCGCGTAGGCTGCGGCCCGCTGGTAGGCGCGCTCGCTGATGCCGACCCCCTCGAGCCCGACCGAGAAGCGGGCGAGGTTCATCATGATGAACATGTACTCGAGGCCGCGGTTCTCATCGCCCACGAGGTAACCGACCGCTCCACCATGATCGCCGTAGGCGAGCACCGCGGTCGGGCTCGCGTGGATGCCGAGCTTGTGCTCCAGCGAGACGCAGTGCACGTCGTTGCGGGCGCCAAGGCTGCCGTCCGCGTTGACGAGGAATTTGGGCACGATGAAGAGCGAGATCCCCTTCACGCCCTCGGGCGCAGTTGGCGTCCGCGCGAGCACGAGATGGATGATGTTCTCCGTGTAATCGTGCTCGCCGTAGGTGATGAAGATCTTCTGCCCGAAGAGCCTGAAGCTGCCGTCGGGCTGCGGCACCGCGCGCGTGCGCACCGCGGCGAGGTCTGACCCGGCCTGCGCCTCGGTGAGGTTCATCGTGCCGGTCCACTCGCCGGACACCATCTTCGGCAGGAAGCGCGCCTTCTGGTCGGCCGTGCCGCAGAGCTCGATCGCCTCGATCGCGCCCTGCGTGAGCAGGGGACACAGATCGAACGCCATGTTCGCCGCATGCCACATTTCCTCGACCGCGGCGGCGACGAGCTGCGGCAGGCCCTGCCCGCCGAAATCGGCGCTCTTGGTGAGGCCGTTCCAGCCGTTCGCACAGTACTGGAGATACGCCTCCTTGAAGCCGCGCGCCGTCTTCACCGAGCCGTCGTCGAGCCGGTGCGCGCCTTCGCGGTCGCCCGTGGCGTTGAGCGGATCGAGCACCTCGGTCGCGAACTTCGCCGCTTCCTCCAGGATCGCGGCGACGACGTCCGGCGTAGCGTCCCCGAAACCCGGGAGCTTCGCGACCTGCTCAAGGCCGGCGAGCTCATTGAGGACGAAGTGCATCTCGGCAAGCGGTGCGCGATACTGGCTCATGCGTCGAGCGCGGCGGTGAGCTGCGGGACGATTTCGAAGAGGTCGCCCACGAGGCCGTAGTCGGCTACCTGGAAGATCGGCGCTTCGGGATCCTTGTTGATGGCGACGATCACCTTGCTGTCCTTCATGCC
>DATJZM010000126.1:0-6311 GCA_035499135.1 Casimicrobiaceae bacterium
TAGCTTCGGATCCACCACGAACACGACCGGCATCTGCCGCTTTTCGTGCGGACCGAACGATTGCTTCGTAAAGCAGAAGCACTCGAGCTTCTTGAAGTATTCCGCCGCGAGTGGCGGCCCATAACTAGGGATCGCCTGTCCAGTCATCGGATGATCAGAGGTATTCTCGACGTCGTAGAGCAGGGTCATCAGCTGGCCGGGATGGACGTTGACGATCGGCGTTTCGGGCCGGAATTGCCACGGCAGCTTGTTGACATTGGCGTCGAGCTCAAGGCGTACGTTTCGTGTCGCGTCGACTTGTGTGTTCGCAATCTCATCAGGGGCGTCGATGTCGCGCAAACCCGTCGCCTTGCAGATCCGGTCGTAGAACGGCACCAGCAGATACCCGAAGGCGAACATGATGACGGCGATGAGTACGAACTTCCGTAGCAATGTCCGATTCGCTCTTTCCAGCATCCTGCTGACGGCCGGAGCGCTCATTTACCGCGTCTGCCGACGGCGGCCGCCAGCGGGAGGCCGATGACCGCCACGGCAAACGCGCCGAGCCAGATCATTGACGACCCGAGGCGTTGGACCGCGATAATGGCACCGAAGAACATCAGTGCCATCACCGCCAGGATCAGCGCGCCGCGTATGCTCGCCGTACGCTGCAAGGTCCGGTTTGCCTTCATGTAACCACCGGCGGCGTTTCAAATGAATGATGCGGCGGCGGCGACGGCAGCGTCCACTCCAGACCGACTGCGCCATCCCAGACCTTGGCCGAAGCCTTCGGACCGCCGCGAACGCACTTGATCACCGTGTACAGGAGAAGCAATTGCGTCAATCCGAAACCGAAGGCTCCGATAGTGGCAATCATATTGAAATCTGTGAATTGCAGAGGATAGTCGGGAATGCGGCGCGGCATGCCGGCTAGTCCAAGGAAAAACATGGGAAAGAACGTGAGATTCAAGAAAATCATCGACAACCAGAAGTGCCACCGGCCGAGCGCCTCGTCGTACATATGCCCGGTCCATTTGGGAAGCCAATAGTAGGTGCCGGCGAAGATCGCGAACAAGGAACCAGCCACCAACGTGTAGTGAAAATGCGCCACCACGTAGTAGCTGTCCTGCATCTGGATGTCGACCGGCGCGATCGCGAGGATGACGCCGGTAAGCCCGCCGACGACAAACACAAACAGGAAACCGACGGCAAACAGCATCGGCGTCTCGAAGGTGAGCGAGCCTTCCCACATCGTCGCGGTCCAGTTGAAAACCTTGACGCCTGTCGGGATTGCCACCAGCAGTGTCGCGTACATGAAGAATAGTTGCCCGCCAACCGGCATGCCGACCGCGAACATGTGATGACCCCAGACGACGCCCGACACGATGCCGATCGCGCACGTGGCGAACACCATCGACCGATACCCGAACAGCGGCTTGCGGGCGAACGTCGGAATGACCTGCGAGATGATGCCAAACGCCGGAATGATGAGAATGTAGACCTCCGGATGGCCGAAGAACCAGAAGATGTGCTGGAAGAGAACCGGGTCGCCACCGCCTGAAGCGTTGAAGAAGTGCGTATCGAAATGACGGTCCGTAAGCAACATCGTCACTGCGCCGGCCAACACCGGCATCACCGCGATGAGCAGATAGGCGGTCACCAGCCAAGTCCACACGAATATCGGCATCTTCATCAGCGTCATGCCCGGCGCGCGCATGTTGAGGATGGTCACAACGATGTTGATCGAGCCGATGATCGACGACACCCCTAGTATGTGAATGGCAAAGATCGCCATGTCCATGCCGGGCCCCATCTCCACCGACAGTGGCGGATAGAGCGTCCACCCGGCCGCGGTGGCGCCACCGGGAGCGAAGAACGAGGCGACCAGCAGAATCGAGCCAGGCAGCAGCAGCCAGAAGCTGAAGTTGTTAAGTCGGGGAAACGCCATGTCGGGCGCACCGATCATCATCGGTATTTGCCAATTCGCGAATCCGACGAGGGCCGGCGTGATCGCCCCGAACAACATTATCAAACCGTGCATCGTTGTTAGTTGGTTGAAGAGCTCCGGCCGGACGATCTGCAGGCCTGGCTGAAAAAGCTCGGCGCGGATCGTCAGCGCCATCACGCCACCAACGATGAGCATGGCAAAGCTGAAGCACAGATATAGCGTGCCGATATCCTTGTGGTTGGTCGAAGTCAGCCAGCGGCGGATTCCCGCGGGCTGATCGGGGCGTGCAACCTCGCCGGCAAGCGTGAATGGCGTGGTCAAGTTGTTCTCCTGCGGCGGCTTGTATCGGAATCCATATTCGACCCCCAAGTGAGTCATTTGCGAGCCGCGAGAATATCCTTCGGCTGCACCATGTCGCCCAGCGAGTTACCGAAGGCGTTGCGCTCGAACGTGATCACGGCGGCGAGCTCCAAATCGGAGAGCTGGCTCTTCCAGGCAGTCATGGCTGGATTCTTCTTGCTGCCGTTGAGGACGATGTCGATGTGCCCCGCCACCGGACCCGTCGTAATCACCCCATGGGCGATCGCGGGAAAGGCGCCGGGCACGCCTTGACCGCTTGCCTGATGGCACGCAGCGCAATTCCGGCCGTATACTTTCTCGCCTTCGGTTTTCAGCTCATCCAGGGTATATGTCTTACCAGCGAGCGTGCTGGCAGCCGCGGCGGCTACGGCGCCTTTCGTCCGTTGTGCGACGAGCCAGGTCCTGTACTGCTCTTCGGGAAGTGCCTCGACGACGATGGGCATGAACCCATGCTCTTTACCGCACAGCTCGGCGCACTGGCCACGGTAAACGCCAGGCGTGTCGACCTTGAACCACGAGTCACGCACGAAGCCCGGGATTCCATCCTGCTTGACGCCAAATGCCGGTACCCACCAAGAGTGGATCACGTCGTCAGCGGTGACAAGGATGCGGATTTTCTTCCCCACCGGGACCACAAGAGGGTTGTCGACTTCGAGAAGGTAGTTGTCGCCCTTCGGAGCCTGATTTTCGATCTGCTCACGCGGAGTCGACAGGTCACTGTAGAACGAGACGTTCTCTCCGAGGTAGTCGTAGCGCCACTTCCATTGATAGCCCGTCACCTTCACCGTTATGTCAGGAGTCGACGTGTCCTTCATCGCGATAACTGTCTTGGTAGCCGGATAAGCCATGCCGGCAACGATCAGGCAAGGTATGACAGTCCACAAAATCTCCAGTGGTATATTGCCCTGGAACTGCTTCGCCTCATGACCGACCGATCGGCGATGTCGCACGATGGCGTAGAACATGAAGCCGAACACTACGACCGCGATCACGATGCAAACGCCGAGAATAACGGCGTGCAAGTCGTAAATCTGATGCGCGATGATCGTCTGGGGCGTTTGAAAACCGAACTTCGCCTCGCCGTTGGCGATGGCTACGCCCGGTAGCGCGAGCGACACCAGCGCTAGACCCTTGGCGAGATCACCCATTGTCACCAGCGTTGCCGCTCTGCCTCTCTTCACCGAAGAATCATCCATTGCGGTCTTTGGGCCCCTGGCGTTAGTACGTCCGTTGGGTCACGCGTCGGGAGTTACGGCGCAAAGTACGCAATCGCCGGCAGGGCGTCTTTCACATTCCTGTGTAGCCATTGCAGGCGACTGCGGAACGTCTCTCCTGGCTGACTGAGACGCAGCTTTCTGAAAGCAACACATATTTTTGAAGACGCCGATTGCCACATTTTGTAGGCTGCGTCACGTCCGCGGCCCGGGCCCGGCGACCTCGTGATTGCGAGCACACCGATGCCGATGAACCGAATTGTTGAGTCGATGTTGTCAACGCTTGCCAACGCCCAGGGGCGGATCGCGACACTGGCATTGCTGGTGTGCGTGTTCGGTCTGGGCGCTGCTTCTGCTGCGGAGATGCCTGCCAAGGTCGACGCGACGCGGATGGCCGGCGCCGATGCCGACGCGGCGAACTGGCTCAGCTACGGGCGAACGTACAGCGAGCAGCGTTTCAGTCCCCTGACTCGAATTAACGCCGACAACGCGAAGCAGCTCGGCCTCGCCTGGTATGCCGACCTCGACACCAATCGCGGACAGGAGGCCACGCCTCTGGTCATCGACGGCGTGCTGTACACGTCCACTGCGTGGAGCCTGGTCAAAGCCTACGACGCGGCGACCGGCAAGCTGCTCTGGTCGTACGACCCCGAAGTGCCGAAGGAACTCGGTGTCGAAGGCTGCTGCGACGCCGTCAGTCGCGGAATTGCCGCGTGGAAAGGCAGAATCTATTTGGCCACGTTCGACGCCCGGCTGGTCGCGATCGATGCGCGGACGGGCAAGCCGGTGTGGAGCGTCAAGACCGGCGACCAGAAGCACCTCACGATCACTCAAGCCCCGCGCGTGATCAAGGGACGCGTCGTGATCGGCATGAGCGGCGGCGAGTACGGCATCCGCGGCTACATCTCGGCGTATGACGCGGAGACCGGCAAGCTCGCCTGGCGCTTCTACACCGTGCCGGGCGATCCCTCGAAGCCCTTCGAGAACAAGGCCATGGCGATGGCCGCCAAGACCTGGAGCGGCGAATGGTGGAAGCTCGGAGGCGGCGGTGTGGTATGGGATGCGATCTCCTACGATCCCGAATTGAATCTCGTGTACTTCGGCGTCGGCAACGGACTCGAGTGGGCGCGTAAGTATCGCAGCGCGGACAAGGGCGACAACCTGTTCCTGTCGTCGATCGTGGCGCTCAACGCCGACACGGGCGCCTACGTCTGGCACTTCCAGGTCAATCCCGGCGAGGAATGGGACTACGACGCGGTCGGGCAGCTCACGCTCGCGGACCTGACCATCGGCGGGAAGCCCCGCAAGGTCATCATGCAGGCCAACAAGAACGGCTTCTTCTACGTCCTCGATCGCAAGACCGGTCAGTTCATCCACGCCAAGCAGTATGTCCCGCAGAACTGGGCGGACGGCCTCGACCCGAGGAGCGGCCGGCCGATCGAGCACAAGGACATTCGCTACAGCACGACCGGAAAACCGGTCGTGATGATGCCGGGGCCCGACGGCGCGCATAGCTGGCATCCGATGGCGTACAACCCGAAGACCGGGCTGGTTTACATTCCCGCGCAGGAGATCGGCAAGAGCTTCACCCCGGTCAAGGATTTCAAGCCGTCGGAGATCGGTTGGAACCTCGGCGTTGACGTCGCCGGCACACCCGGCGCAAAGAAGGGCTACCTGCTCGCCTGGGACCCGGTGGCGCAGAAGGAAGCCTGGCGCAGCGAGCACGTCGGGCCGTGGAACGGCGGCATCGCCACGACTGCGGGCAACCTCGTCATCCAGGGCGATGCCACGGGACACCTCAACGCCTATCGCGCCGACACCGGCGAGAAGCTGTGGTCGATCGACTGCCAGTCACCGATCATGGCAGCGCCCGTGTCGTACGAGGTCAACGGCGAGCAATACATCGCCGTTCTCTCGGGCTTCGGGTCGGCGTTCTCGCTTCAGGCCGGCAAGCAGGCCGCGCAATCGGGCAACATCCGGAACATCAGCCGCGTGCTCGCCTTCAAGATCGGTGGGACCGCGACGCTTCCCGTGGCCGCGCCGATGCAGCAGCTCGTGCTCAATCCGCCGCCGGCGACCGCCGATGCGGCGACCGTGACGGCTGGCGAGCAGCTTTTCGGAAGGTATTGCGCGGCCTGTCACGGCGAGTACGCGGTGGGCGGCGGCGTCGTTCCCGATCTGCGCGCCTCGAGCTTTCTCGGCAACGACTTCTTCTACGAGATCGTGCTCAATGGAGCGATGAAGGACGCTGGAATGGCGCCGTTCAAGGCGGTGCTCGATAAGGACAGCGCCACTGCAATCCGCGCCTATGTGATCCAACGCGCGAATGAGGACAAGACCGCAAGCACGGTCGCCCCCAAATAGGGCGACGACGATCTGCCCAAGTCGACTGCGGGTGGCTGCTCTACGGGTGAACCGACGATGACCGCACACGCATACAGATTGCCGCCCATGGCGGCAGCGCAACTGTTCCGCCTGGCCAAGCCGCGCGTCGTCGGGCTCATCGTGTTCACGGCGATTATCGGCATGTTTCTGGCCACGCCGGGCTTTCCGGCTGCGGGCCCGTTGCTGTTCGGCGCGCTAGGTATCGGCCTGGTCGCGAGCTCGGCTGCAACGTTGAACTGCCTGATCGAGCAGAAGATCGACGCCGTAATGGCCCGCACCCGCGCGCGACCGCTGCCCATGGGCACAGCTACCCGAGGCCAGGCGATTGTCCTCAGCGCGATTCTCGGTGGCGCGGGACTGCTCATGCTCTACATGCTGACCAATCCTCTGACGATGTGGCTAACGCTCGCTACATTCCTGGGCTA
>DATJZM010000127.1:0-34824 GCA_035499135.1 Casimicrobiaceae bacterium
GGCGCCTACCCGCGGATTCGGACGGCCCCGACGGTTGCTTTAAGCGCCCGCCGATATGCGGTGGCCGTGCCGCTGCCGATACTGCGCTCATGTGCTGCGCGGCGGCAACGAGCGTCTACATCGTCGAGGACTCGGCTTCCATCCGCGCCTGCCTCGTCGATCTGCTCTGCGAAGTCGAAGGGGTCTGCGTCGTCGGACAGGCCGAGACGCCCGACGCTGCGGTGGCAGGGATCGTCGCGACGCGTCCCGACTATGTCGTGCTGGACTTCCAGCTACGGGGCGGCACGGGCATCGAAGTGATGAAGGCAGTGCGAGCGCAGGCCCCCGCCACCGCCTTCATCGTGCTCACCAATCACGCTACGCCGCAATACCGCCGCCTGTGCATGGAGGCGGGTGCGCGCTGCTTTTTCGACAAGACGAGCGAGTTCGAACGCGTCCGGGAAGTCATCGCCGGCGCGACGTTGCCGAGTTGAGCATGGATAACCCCGACGGGAGATATTTCATGGGAGCAGGCGCCGCAGTCCAGGCGATCACGCCTATCCGTACCTACAATGTTCCACGGGCCGTCCCGGTGCTACGGGACGTAAGCCGGAAATCCGGCGAGTGCACGCTCTGCCACCTGCGGCAGCAGTGTCTCCCTACGGGGATGGACGCGCAGAGTCTCGCCGACCTGCAGGAAGCTGCGCAGGGGCGCCGCAAGGTAAGGCGCGGCGAGGTCCTGTACCAGGCGGGCGATCCGTTCCGCGCGATCTACGCCGTGTGGCTCGGCTTCTTAAAGAGCTACGCCGTCACCGAGGACGGCCGGGGGCAGATCACCGGCTTCCAGATGGGCGGCGACATCCTCGGTCTGGATGGCATCGACACGGCGGTCCATACGCTCACGGTGATGGCGCTCGAGGACAGCGAAGTCTGCGTGTTCCCGTACGCACAGTTAGGGCCCGCATCGAGCCACGGCCACGCGCTGCAGCACCAGGTGCATCGCGCGATGAGCCGGGAGATCGTGCGCGAGCACAACGTCATGATGCTGCTCGGGACGATGCGTGCGGAAGAGCGCGTGGCGACTTTTCTGCTCAACATGTCGTCGCGCTTCGCCGCGCGCGGCTACGCCGGCGGCGAGTTCAACCTGCGCATGACCCGCGAGGAGATCGGCAGCTACCTCGGCCTGAAGCTCGAGACGGTGAGCCGCATCCTGTCGAAGTTCCAGGAAGCGGGACTCATCGCCACGCGCAACCGCTACGTCCGCCTGCTCGACAAGATGGGGCTGGCCGAGCTCGCCGGCCAGCCGAGCCAGCTCTAGTCCCGCCCTGGCGTGCGTCGGGCCGCGCCGCGAGCGGCACTCGCGGCCGCGGCGATCGACGCTATACTGAGTGCGCCTGAAGGCCCCCGATGCCGAAGATCCCGATCAGCCCGATCAGGATCAGGTAGAGCGCAACAATGTAGTTCAGGAGCCGGGGCACGATCAGGATCAGGATGCCTGCAATCAGCGCGACCACCGGGCCTGCAGTCAGGTTGAGGGTCATTCTCGTCTCCATCGGTTGTTCGGGTGCGTTCCACACGGGACTATAGCGCTCGCCGCCGCGCCACTGCTGGGCGAACGGGCGCGAGGAAGCTCAGCCTCGCGCTCGCGGCGATGCTGCTGCCGATCGCCGCCCTTGCCGTACCGGTCCAATACACGCTCGATCCGTATCATGCGGCGGTGTACTTCGCCGTCGGCCACAACGATATCTCCTACGTCCGCGGACGCTTCGGCCGCCTGCGGGGCACGATCCAGTACGACGCCGAGGCCCGCAGCGTCTCGATGGTGGTGAGCGTCGACACCGGCACCATCGATACCGGCAACAGCGGAGTCGACAACGTGCTTCGCTCCGATCAGTTCCTCGACGTCGATCGCAACCCGGAGGTGCACTTCGTCGGCGACCGTCTCGTGTTCGACGGCGACAAGCTCGTCGCCGTCGACGGCAAGCTCACGCTGCACGGCGTGGAGCGTCCGCTGCGCCTGAACGTGAACCGCTTCGTGTGCAAGGACGTGCCGCTGGGCCTCGCGCGCCGCTACGTCTGCGGCGGCGACTTCGAGGCGAAGCTCAAGCGCTCAGACTTCGGGATGACACGCTTCCTGCCGGAGGTGGCCGACGAAGTCGAGCTCTTCATCAGCGGAGAGGCGGCGCGGGAGTAGCCGCGCGAGCCCGCGGCGAGGGGCCTCCGCCACCGTCGCGAGAAAGCCTGCGTTGAGCTGTCGGCCCTCTGCGTCCGGCTCGGGTCGCCTCCACTCGCTCTCGCTCGCGGAGCCTCGCTCCGCCTCGCCGTCCGCCCCGCTCGAGCGCGGGGATCGCGCGTGGCGAGTCGCGGCTGCGGCCGACACGCGGCAACGCACCTCTCTGCACGATCGAAGGAGGCCGCCGCGCGCGCCCGCGGTGCGCGCCTTACTCGAGCTTGCCCACCTTGCGCACGGCCTCGCCGAGCTTCTTCGCGTCGGCCTCCCAGAAGCGCTGCAGCTCCGGCGCGTCGAGGTACTGCACCGGGGTTTCGACCGCCGCCATTGCGGACGTGAACGCCGAGTCGGCCACGACTGCGCGCGCCGCTTCGCGCAGCTTGGCGAGCACGGGCGCGGGCGTTCCGGCGGGCGCGAACAACGCCGACCATTGAAAGAACACGACGTCGTAGCCCGACTCGCTGAGCGTCGGCACGTCGGGCAGCGAGGCGAGCCGCTTCTCGCCCCACGAGGCCAGCACGCGGAGCTTTCCGGCCTTGACGTGCTGAATCACGGTCGAGGGGCCCGACGAAAGCGCATCCACATTGCCGCCGAGGAGCGCGACGACCGCGGGCCCGGCGCCGGTGTAGGGAACGTGCAGCAGCTTGATCCCCGCGCTCGCCGCGAACATCTCCATCGGCATGTGCATCGTGCCGTAATTGCCCGAGGAGCCATAGCTGATCGCCCCGGGCCGCCGCTTGGCATCGGCGACGAATTCCTGCAGCGTCTTCCACGGGCTGTCTGTGCGCACGACGAGCACGGTCGGGTCGGCCGTGAGTCGGGCGACCGGCACGAGCTGCTCCATCTGGTAGAGCGGCGGCCGACCCGTGACCTTGTCCGCCTCGGGCAGAATGGAAATCGAAGACAGCGCGAGCAGCAGCGTGTAGCCGTCGGGCTTCGCCTTGGCCACTACGCCCATGCCGATGCCGCCGCCGGCGCCGGGCTTGTTCTCGATCACCACCGGCTGCTTGAGATAGCGGCTCATCGCGTCCGCGGTCGGCCGCGCCACGATGTCGGCCACGCCGCCCGGCGGGAACGGAACGACGAGCGAGATCGGTCTCGACGGATACGCCTCCTGCGCGAGCGACGGCGTCGCCCCGAGCGCGAGGCACGCGATCGCGACGGCGGCGCGCAGCTTCCCCATTCGCATCATGGCTCCTCTCTCCTTTTTCACCGCGCCTTGCGCGCGGCAGCGGTTTGCGTAGCATTGTCGCACCAGACGATTATGCGAGGCTGATCATGTTCAAGTTCAAGCGGAAGTCGGCGGACAAACCCGCGGACCGGGAGGCGAAGCCGGCCCCAGCGAAGCCCCCGCCCGAAGCGGCCGCGCACGCGCAGAAGCCGGCGCCCGCCCCGCCCCCGCCCGAAGCGGCAGCGCAGGCGTCGAAGCCCGCGCCAGCGACGCCCCGCCCCGAAGCAGCGCAAGCGCAGGATCCGGCCGCGCCGTCCGCTCCGTCGGCCCCGGCGGCGCAGAAAGCGCAGCCGCCGAACCTGCACCGGCCAGCGATGCCCGCCGCACCGGCTCAACGGCCGCAGCCGCCTCGGCGGCCGACGATGCCCGCGCCGCGGGTTGCGCCGAGAACGCGCGCCAGCCCCAAGGGTCGTTAGTACGTCGCGTCCCGCGACGTACCAACTCACTCGTCCGACGCCAGCGGCGCGATGAGTTCCGGGCCTTCGTTCTTTGCCGCATTGACCGCGCGGCTTACCGGATAGATCGTCGTCGCGCCCGCAGGATACGGTTTCAGCAGCGCGCGTGCCGCGCCGGCATCGACATGCTGCGCGTCGAGCCAGCGCGTCAGGTCGGCGTGGTCGATGATCGCCGGCATGCGATCGTGCAGCTTCGCGACGGCTTCGTTCGCGTCCGTGGTCAGCACCGTGAAGGACTCGATCGCGGCGGCAGCGCCGCGCTTCCAGCGATCCCAGAGCCCGGCGAGCAGCATCGGCGCGCCGTCCGTGCGGCGGATGTAGTGCGGCCGCTTGCCCGATGCGCTCGCCTGCCACTCGTAGAATCCGTCGACCGGGATCACGCAGCGCCTGCTCGCGATGAGCTCGCGGAACATCGGTCTTGCCTGCAGGCTTTCCGAGCGGGCGTTGATCGGCCGCGCGCCCTTGTTCGGATCCTCGGCCCAGTACGGAACCAATCCCCAGAGCAGCGGGACCAGCTCGCGCCGGCCGTCGCGCGCAGTGCGCCCGACCCAGGCGCGGGTCTGCGGCGCAACGTTGTAACGCGGCGGCGGATCGTCTTCCGAGCTGCGCAGCAGCGCGTCGATGTAGCCGGCGTAGCGGTAGGGCAGCGTATGCTGATCGAAGCGCCCGCACATGCGCGCAAATATAGCGCAGCAGCTGAATTGCCGCCGCGTTAACCGGCGCAGCGCGCCGTGTTCAACGCGGCGAGTTGGGGCGTCACGCGCGGCGTGACGCCCTAACCGTAGTGGCGCCCGAAGCGGTTGCCGAGGAAGCGTTCGAGATCGGCGTCCTCCTGCCGCACGAAGCCCCGGCTGGGCAGCGCGCCATCGCGCAGCAGATCGACCATCGCGCAGATGCCCGCCGCCGTCGTGATCTGGATGGCTGAATAGCTCTGGCCGTCGATCGCCGTGCTGTAGATCTTCTTGGCGAAGGATTCCTGCGTCAGGCGCCCGTTGCGCGAGCCGCTCACGGTGACGAACACGAGCACGACGTCCTGCTGCGTCATCGGCACCGAGGCTTCGAGCACGTCCTTGAGCACCTCGCGCCGCTGGCCGAGGCGCAGATCGCGGATCAGCATCTTCACCAGATCGCGATGGCCGGGATAGCGCACCGTCTTGTAGTTGAGGTTCTCGACCCGGCCGGTGAGCGTGTCGCAGAGCGTGCCCAGCCCGCCCGAGGTGTTGAACGCCTCGTAGGTCACCCCGTCGAGCGAGAACGCCTCGGTTTCCTCCAGCGCGAGCGTCTCGCGCTGCACGCCGTCGATGATCGCTTCGCACGGATTGCAATACTCGTTGATCAGGCCGTCCGTGCTCCAGGTGAGGTTGTACTTCAGGGCGTTGGTCGGATAGACGGGCAGCGCCCCCACCCGCATGTGCACGTCGCGCAGCGTGTCGAACTTGCGCGTCATCGCGTGGGCGAGGATGGAGATGAAGCCGGGCGCGAGGCCGCACTGCGGTACGAGCGCAGTCGACGCGCCCGCGGCGAGCGCCTTGACGCGCCGCGTGCTCTCCACGTCCTCGGTGAGATCGAAGTAGTGGGCCTTGCTCGCCACGGCCGCCTCGGCGATCAGCGGCGTGAGGTGGAAGGGACACGCGCTCAGCACCATCTCCGTGCCGCGAATGAGCTCGCGCAGCTTCGCCGGGTCGTTGAAGTCGGCCTGCGCGGTGGCCACGCCGAGCGCAGTAACGGGGGCGAGCCGCGCCGTGTCCTGATCGGCGACCGTCAGCGCGTAATCGCCGGTCGCGTGCAGCAGGTGAGCGATGGTCTCGCCGATCTTGCCGGCGCCGAGCAGAAGGGTCTTGGTCTTGGCCATGCCGGTGAATGTAAGGCACGCTGCTGTCGAATCAAAGGCTGCATTTCGTCGGTTTGCCGGTATAATTCATGCACAATGCCGAAAAATCCGACGAATCGACGGTTGACCGCCGAGCAGCAGCATCTGCTCTCCCTGCTCCGGCGCAATGCGCGCGAATCGACCGCCTCGCTCGCGCGCAAGCTCGGCGTCGCGCGCACGACCGTGCAGGAACGCATCCGGCGGCTCGAGCGCGATGGGATCATCGCCGGCTATACCGTGCGGGTGAGCGAGGGCTTCGCGCGCCAGCGCATCGCCGCGCAGGTGCTCGTCACCGTCAACCCGAAGGCGGGAGAGCGTGTCGTGCGCGAGCTCGAGCTGCGGCCTTGGGTGCGCGCGGTGTACGCGCTGTCGGGGGCCTTCGACTATCAGGTGCTCGTCGAGGGCGGAAGCACGGAGGAGATCGACCGTCACCTCGACGCGATCGGCCGCATCGACGGGATCGAGCGGACGCAGACCTCGATCGTGCTGTCGGTGAAGTTCGAGCGCTGACGGCGCGCGGCCTCGCGCGCCGTGAGTTACTTACTGCGAGCGCCCTTCTTTCTTTTCCTTTTCCTTGTCCTTGTCGCTGTCCTTCGCCTTCTCGCGCTCGCGGCCCTTGCCTGCCTCGCGCGCGGCGTCGCCCTTGCCGGGAGGCTGCGGAACCGGATGCTGCGCCTGCTGGCGCTCGCGCGCCTGCTGTTGCTGTTGCTGCGGCTGCGACTGCAACGGAGCCGATGCCGGACGTCCCTCCGGGCGTGTCTGCGCGCGGGCTCCTGCCTGCGGACCGGTTCCGGCTTGAGGACCGCCGCGCCTGTCCTCGTGCGAGACCTGCGGCGGCTGCTGCGGCTGCTGTTGTGGCTGCTGCTGGCGCTGGACCTGGGCTGACGCCGGTCGCTCGTCGCCGCGCGGCGGTGCCGCTCCCGGTTGCGGCGGCGGGCCTCGCCTCTCCTGCGCGGTGAAGCCGCGATCCTGTGGCGGGCGCGGTACGCCACCGCTCGTCGGCGGGCCTGCTCTTTCCGCTCCGAGAGCGCGCTGCTGTTGAGACTGCGCGCCCGTACCGGCTCCGGCGCTCGGCAGCGGCCTCGATGCGCTCGCGCCTGAAGGCGCTGCTATCTTGAAATTGCGCTCGACCGCGCCCTTCTGCGCGCGGACCGAGTTGAGCTTGTCCGCCTCGAGCGGCCGGCCCGGCTGCGTGGCAAGCAGCTCGGCGCGCGAGGAGAAGGACGGCGTCGCTGCTGGCGGCGGCGTCTTCACGATCGCGCGTCGCGTCAGCGCTCCGGCCGAAGGTTTCGCGATGGCAACCGCAGCGGCTCCGGCGCCGGCCGCAGCCACCAGGCTCGCGCGCGATGGCGCGACCGGGGCCACTCGGCTCACGGGTGCCCGGTTGATCGTTTCCTGCGAAACGGCGACCGCGGCGGGAGCGACCTGGCGCCCGCTCGCAAAAGCGGCCGTCGGCACCGCCGTCACGGCACCGGCCACATCGCGGTTGCGATAGACGACATTGGTGACGTTGACGTTGTTATAGTAGTTGTTGACGACCGTCCGATTGATCACCGTGTTGCTCACGTTGACGTTGGTGAAGTACGTGCGACTCACCGTGTAGGCCGGCTGGTAGACGTCGCCGACGCCGAGCGGAAACCACGCCACGCCTGCCGCGGCTCCACCCACGGCCAGCGAGAGGCTGAAGCCGCTGCCGCCGATGAAGGCAACCAGCGCTGGCGCATAGACGGGTCGCACCGCGACCGGCCCCGGCACCCAGCACCAGCGGCTGCTGACGTAGGCCCAGCGCCCGTAGTGGAACGGAGCGAAGCCCCACGGCGCGTCGTCGACCCAGGTCCAGCCCCACGGCTCGATCCACGCCCAACGCCCGTAGTGATATGGCGCCCAGCCCGATGCGACGGCGGTCGGCACCCAGACGTTGCCGTAGCCCTCGACGTTGCGCCACGCGCCGTACTCGTCGAGATCGGAATAGCCGACCATCTCGGGCGGCACGAAGCGCGCCGACGTCGCCTGCTCCTCGCGCCGATCGCGATCGAACGCCCAGCGATCGAATTCGTCCGGCGGCGGCAGCGAGCTCACGGAATAGTCGCGCAGCCCATCGCCGACGAAGGTGTATTGCTGACCCGCGCCGACGACGTAGCCTGGCGCCCCTTCGCCCCACGCCTCGCCCTCGCCCGTGAACACGCGCAGCACGGTGGCGTTGCCCGCGGGGTCGACATCGACTCGGTATTCGCCGGGGCCGTGAATGGAGAAGGCGACATTCGGCGTGTCGATCTCGTAGATCTGCCCGGCCGACATGAAGCGCACGCGCAGGTTGATCGTTCCCTGTGCGAGCTGGAACTGCGCGATGTTGTCGTCGAGGTTCAGAAGGTTCACGCTGGTCTCGCTGCCCGCACGCAACGCCGCTGCGCCGATCTGCAGCTCGAAGCGCGATGCGGCATCGGCCCACAGGCGATCGCCCGCCACGACCGGCCTATTCGGTTGCGCCATCGACCAGTCGTCCTCGCCCGCCGGCGAGAAGGTGACCGTGCCGCCCATCTGCGTCAGTCTCGCCACGCGTCCTGGCGGGTCGGCGAGTGCGGCGCCGCAAAAGAGCAGCACCATCGCACCGAGGGCCGTGATCATCCCGCTGCGCCATTGCTGGGGGTTCTTTCTCATTGTTTCTTCGTCCTTTGTCGTTTTGGATGCGCGTATCTACAATCGACCCCGCGCGTTGCCCGAGATCGGCGCGAAAAGCGCCGCTCGCTGCCTCAGCGTGATCCTCTGCATCAAGCATGCCTGGCACGGGCAAGGAACGCACGCACCGACGTGTCGCATCTAACGCGCCGGCCCCCTCCGTCGATGACGGGAAGCGTCGGCGAGGCCCGGATCTAGAACGGCAGCTCGGAGGGACTCGGATCGAGCGTGCGCGCCGGCAGCGCCGATACCGCTGCGAGCTCGCGCTCGGGTGGAAGGAAGTAGGCGAGCTTTTCGCGCCACGCGCGGCCGCGATAGAGCCCTTCGACGGTATGCCGCGCGGCCCGCCCGATGCGCGCGCGCAGCGCGACGTCGTCGCGCAGCCTGATCATGATGTCGATCGCCTGCGCGCTGGTGTCGAACAGAAAGCCGTTCACCCCATGCACGATGTAGTCGGCATAGCCGCCCCGCCTGCCGCACACGACGGGAAGACCGCAGGCCATCGCTTCGAACACCACGCGGCCGTAGGCTTCGAGCCATTGCTCGCTGGTGCGGTAGAAGAAACAATCGAGATCCCGCAGAAACACTGCCGGTTCGTGTGCGCCCGCCGGAAGCAGCGCGTCCCGCGGCACGCGCGGTGAGCTCTCGCCGAGGCAGCGACCGCCCATTACGCGCACCGCGACGCCCATCGCAGCGAGCGCTGCATAGACGGCCGGGTCCTCGCGGTGGTGCTTGCTCGCCACATCGCGTGACATCCTGCCGACGGTGAACGGGCGCGAGGAGCGAGCACAGATCGCGCGCGGCACGAACTCCTCGAGGTCGATCGGGCTTTCGATAACCGGTCCCGGGACGTCCGAATAGCGGCGCAGCAGCGACGATGTGTAGACGACTTCGACCGGTGTCCGGTGCCACGCCCGCAGGCGTGCGAGAGTTTTCACGAAGCGGTCCGGCTGGCAAGTGTTGTAGACGAGGATCGTGCGTTGCGGCAGCGCCGCCTTGAACCAGTGGCCGACGCGGAAATACGCGCCGACGAAGATGAACGTGCCCCCCACCGGCCATCGGCCGAGCCAGGGCCGGATCAGCTCGATCGGGTAAGCGCGCCTGAACGCGCGCGCGGGCTCGAAGCGGCTCCACAGCCGAACGGCGTGGTGCTTGCGCAGCGCCTTGTACATCTCTATGGCGCGCCAGTCGCTGCCGCCGTTGGCATCCCAGAGGGGATTGATCAGGTGAATCGGGCGTGCGCCGCGCACGGGCATCGTCGCGAGTGGCGCGCGCCAGCTTCCTCCCGGCGCGGACGCCACATGCATGAATGCGATGCCGATTGGACGACGCGAGCCGCGATGCGTTTCGCAGACCGCCGGGCCCTCGAGTCAGTTTTTTGTAAGCAATCGTTGCGGGCTCGACGCTGCACCGCTTCGCCGAGCGTGCGACGCGATGCGGTTCTAGCCTGCCGCCCCGACTCGCTCGCGGCAATGCGCGATCCAGCGCGCGGTCAACTTTTCCTGCACGCCGTTCTGCGCGAGCCGTGCCGCCAAGGCATCGAAGTCGACCGCATCGAGAGGCTGATCCTGATTGAAGCAGGAGAACACGTAGCTCTCCTGCCCCGACACCGGATCCCGATGCGGCTGCAGGCATTGGGCGCAGATCTCCTTCATCATGCATTGCATCGGGGAGTTGATGGACGCGAAGGCGCGATGGGTTGGCTTGAGATAGGGTTTGAGCACCGACTGTCGCGCCGCCGCCACCGCGGCCATCATGCGGTCGGAGCCGATCGCCATCACGCGGTCGGCGACGGCGAAGGCGATCGGCTGGTTACCAAGCGCGCCGCTCGCGTACGCAGCCATCGCCTGCACGATGTTGCCCACGAAGCTCTTGTCCTGGGGACGCCCGGGGACGAAGCCCGGTCCCTCGTCGCAGGCCCAGACCACGACATCCGCCGCGGCTTCGATCTCCTCGACCTTGTAGCGGTCGATCATCTTGCGGTAGCCGGCGAAGTAGAGCACTCGCGATCCTGCGCGCCGAAACGCCTGCCCGATGGAGAAGAGCACAGCGTTGCCCAAACCGCCGCCTGCCAGCACGACCGTCTCGCCCCCCGCAATCTCCGTCGGCGATCCCGTAGGCCCCATCAGGATCACCGGCTCGCCCGGCTCGAGCAGCGCGCACAGATTCGAGGAGCCTCCCATCTCGAGCACGATTGTCGACACGAGCCCGGCCTCGCGGTCGACCCACGCGCCGGTGAGCGCGATCCCCTCCATTGCCAGGCGCGTGCCATCGGCTCGCGCGGCGAATGCCTCGAAATTCTGCAGTCGATAGAACTGTCCCGGCGCGAAGCGCCGCGCGGCAGCGGGCGCGCGCACGACGACCTCGACGATCGTCGGCGTCAGACGCACCACGCGCTCGACGGTGGCGCGCAACTCGCTGCGGATCGCGGCGAGGAAATCCGCGTCGGCGAGCGGCGAGGCCGCGGTGCGCCGCGCGAGCAGCCGGCTCAGGATCGGGTAACCCTTCGTGGCGCTCGCCATCGCCTTCACAACGTTGCCGTAGAACGAGGGATGCAGATCGCCGAAGAAGCTGATTGCTCGACCGTCGCTCTCCACGGCGGTGAGCACGCTCACCCTTTCGGGCTTGGCCTGGCCCTTCTCCGGCTTGACGGGACGCCCGGATTCGTCGAGCGCCTGGAAGTAGCGCCCGTCGAGGTGGAAGTGTGCATGATCCTCGCGCGCTGCAATCGTGTTGGGCTGGGTACCGGCCGCGATCAGGATCGAGCGCGCCGGAAGCTCGCGGCGCTCGACTTCGTGCCAGATGCCGTCGCCGTCGTTGTGCTGGACCGAGACCGAGAGCGCCCGCGCGTGCCCGTGGGCATCGACCTCCACCCCGAGCGGCGTCAGCCCCTCGGCGAAGCGGATGCCTTCCTCGAAAGCCTTGGCGACCTCCTCGTGATTGAGGGTGTACGACGGGCTGTCGATGAGCCGCCTGCGGTACGCGATGGTCACGCCGCCCCACGCGTCGACGAGCTCGAGCACGCGCGGCGGGCGCCCCTCGCGCGCGGCGGCCGCGCGCTCGGCGCGTATCGCGCTGGCGTGCGACAGAAACTCCCGCGCGATCTCGCGCTCGTCGTCCGCCCACTCCTGCTCGAGCGCCGCACGGTCTTGCTCGGCGAGCGCCTCGTGCCGAGCGAGGAACTTCTCCACCTGGACGGGATAGTAGGCGAGCGATTCGGTCGCCGTGTCGATCGCGGTGAGCCCGCCGCCGACCACGACCACCGGCAGGCGCAGCTGCATGTTGGCCACCGAATCGCGCCGCGCCGCGCCCGTGAGCTGCAGCGCCATCAGAAAATCCGACGCCGTGCGCACGCCGTTGGCGAGCCCGTTCGGCAGGTCGAGCACCGTGGGCCTGCCCGCGCCCGCGCAGAGCGCGATGTGATCGAAGCCGAGCGCGAAAGCGCCCGCGGCGTCGAGCGTGCCGCCGAAGCGCACGCCGCCGTGCAACGCGAAGCGCTCGCGCCGCTCGAGCAGGACGCGGATCAGCTTCAGGAAGTTCTTGTCCCAACGCACCGTGATGCCGTATTCCGCGACGCCGCCGAAGCCGGCCATCACGCGGCTGTCGAGCGGCTCGCGCAGCGCCTCGATGTCCTTCACCGCCTGGAACGGTGCCCGCTCCCCGGTGGCCGTCACGCCCGAGAGCGAGCTTGCGAGCGGCTCGATCTTGAGGCCGTCGATGCCGATCACCGTGTGCCCTTCGTTGAGCAGGTGGTGCGCGAGCGTGAAGCCTGCGGGACCGGTGCCGACGACGAGCACCCGCTTGCCGCTCGCCTCGAGCGGCACCGGGCGACGAAGGTGCAGCGGGTTCCAGCGCGTGAGCAGCGAGTACACCTCGAAGCCCCACGGCAGCGCCAGCACGTCCTTGAGCACCCGCGTCTCCGACTGCGGGATGTCGACCGGGTCCTGCTTCTGGTAGATGCAGGATTTCATGCAGTCGTTGCAGATGCGATGACCGGTGGCTGCGACGAGCGGATTGTCCACGCAGATCATCGCCAACGCGCCGAGCGCCCAGCCCTCGGCGCGCAGCTTGTTGAACTCGGAAATCTTCTCTTCGAGAGGGCAGCCGGCCAGCGGCACGCCGAAAGGCGACTTCCGGAACGGCGCCGCAGCCTCCGCGGGCTTCTTCTCGCGCAGGCCCGAGGAGCAGGAATCCTTCTGCTGCTCGTGGCACCAGATGCAGTAAGTCGCCTGATCGAGGCCGCCGGCGAGATCCGTCCCCGCGTCGGTCAGCGCGAAGCCGTCGCGACGCCGCAGGTGCTCGCTTGGGAGCCGCCACGCGTCCACGCCGTCGCGCGCCGCGTGCTCGACGGGTATCAGGCGCATGAAGTCGAGCTTGTGCGGCGCCTTGAACAGCACGCCCTTGCGATGCAGCGCCCTGCCCTGCGCGGTGTGCGCTGCCCAGGCCGCGTAGCGCAACGCGAGGTCCAGCTCGGCCGCGTGCGCGGCTTCGTCGATACCCCATTGGCCCACGCTCCGTGCGAAGGCGAGCTCGCCGGCGAGACCGACGAGCGGCTCGCCGAGCAGCGCCTCGAGCTTCGCGCGCAGCGCATCGGCGTCGAAGCCCGAGGCTTCCTCCGCCTTGTACTTGTTCATCGCCTTGCGCTGCACGACCTGGCGCTTGCAAGCGTAGAGCGGCGCGAGCTCGTGCTGCGCGGCCTGGAGCGCGGCGACCTCGCGCTCGATGCCGAACAGCCGCGCGAGCCAGTCCTCGAGCAGCGGAGCGATCGCGATCAGCAGGTCGGATTCGCCTCGCCGGTCGAGCGCTCCCGGGTCGGCGCGCGCCGCGGCAAGCCGCGTCGCGAGCGCAGCATCCGACTCCGCAAGCCAGCGGCAGAATGCGGCGTCCAGGGCCCGCAGCCCGGCATCCGAATAGAGATCGAGGAAGCTGAACCCGAAGCCGAGCTCGAGCATCTGGGGATATCCCGTGTCGCTGCAGTGAGTAAACTCGCAATTTTAGCGTCCCCACGCGGTCCGACACAGCTTCCTGCCCGAATATGCATAGAAGAAGAGCGCCGGTCGCTCGGACCGCCGCTTCCCGAACCCGGGCCGGCGCGGCTATGATCGCTTTGCGCGCAGCCGCCGGCATTCCACGCCGTATGCGTTTGCGCGCCTCGCAGGAGCAGCCATGAACGCGTTTTGCAGGCTTTTCGGGCTGGCGCTCGCGGCAGCCTCGCTCGCGGGCGCTGCGCATGCCGCGCAGCCGATCAAGCTCGGAGAGCTCAACGGCTACAAGACCTTCCCCGCCTTTCTCGAGCCGTACAAGAAGGGCATGGAGCTCGCGATCGATGAGATCAACCGCAGCGGCGGCGTCCTCGGGCGTCCGCTCGAGCTCGTCGTGCGCGACGACAACGGCAATCCCGGCGATGCCGTGCGGGTCGCCGAGGAGCTCGTAACCCGGGAGAAGGTCGATCTGCTGATGGGGACTTTCTCGTCCGCGGTCGGTCTCGCCGTGGCGGATTACGCGAAGCGGCGCAAGGTCCTGTTCATCGCTTCCGAGCCGCTCACCGACAAGATCGTGTGGGAGGACGGCAACCGCTACACGTTCCGCCTCCGGCCCTCGACCTACATGCAGACCGCGATGTTGGTGCCGGCGGCGGCGAAGCTCAACAAGAAGCGCTGGGCCATCGTGTATCCGAACTACGAGTACGGGACGTCCGCGACCGCGGCCTTCAAGCAGCAGATGATCGCCTCGCAGGCCTCGGGCATCGAGTTCGTCGAATTCGCCGTGCCGCTCGGCAAGATCGACGCCGGCCCCGTCGTCCAGGCGCTGCTCGACGCCAAGCCAGACGCGATCTTCTCCTCGCTTTTTGCCACGGACCTCGCCAAGTTCGTGCGCGAAGGCGAGCTGCGTGGCCTGTTCAAGGATCGGCCCGTGTTCAATCTGCTTGGTGGCGAGCCGGAGTACCTCGATCCGCTCAAGGGTGAGGCGCCGGTCGGCTGGTACGTGACCGGCTATCCGTGGTCGGCGATCGACACGCCCGAGCACCGCCGCTTTCTCGACGCCTATCAGGCGAAGTACAACGATTACCCGCGGCAGGGATCCGTCGTCGGTTACAGCGTCGTCATGGCGGCCGCCGCCGCCATCCGCAAGGCGCGCTCTACCGACACGGAGAAGCTCGTCGGGGCGATGGCCGGCCTCGTCGTGGAAACGCCCTTCGGGAAGGTGACGTTTCGCAGCCTCGATCACCAATCCACGATGGGGGCCTACGTCGGCCGCATCGGGATCAAGGATGGCAAGGGCGTCATGATCGACTGGAAGTATGCCCCCGGTGCGGACTACCTGCCTGCAGACGACTGGGTTCGCGCCCACCGGCCCGCGAGCTAGGCTCGCGCTCGCCCGCGTCGTGTTGCTCCGGGGCAGGGCCCGAAGACGGCTCATCCCGTGAGCTTGTCCTCGCTGCTCGTCCAGCTCGTCAACGGCCTCGCGAGCGCTTCGTCTCTTTTTCTGGTCGCGGCCGGCCTGTCGCTCATCTTCGGCGTCAGCCGCATCGTCAATTTCGCACACGGCTCGCTCTACATGGTGGGCGCGTATCTCGCCTACAGCGCGATCGCCCGCCTCGGCGCCACGATCCCGGGCTATTGGCTCGCCGTGCTCGTCGCGGCGCTCGCGGTCGGCGCGATCGGCGCCGCGATCGAGGTATTGCTGCTGCGGCGCATCTACCGCGCGCCGGAGCTGCTGCAGCTCATCGCAACCTTCGGCGTGGTGCTGATCGTCAAGGACGCGGCGCTCGCTCTCTGGGGACCCGAGGATCTGCTCGGAGAGCGCGCGCCGGGCCTCGCCGGCGCGATCGAGCTCGGCGGGCGGGCGCTCCCGCAATACGACGCGCTGCTGATCGTGGTCGGGCCGGTGGTCCTGCTCGCGCTCTGGCTGCTGCTCAAGCGCACGCGCTGGGGGATGCTGGTGCGCGCCGCGAGCGAAAACCGCGAGATGGCCCAGGCGCTGGGCATCGATCAGGCGTGGCTCATCTCGAGCGTCTTCTTCGTCGGCGCCGCGCTCGCCGGGCTCGCCGGAGCGCTGCAGCTGCCGCGCGAGTCGGCCAACCTCGGCATGGATCTGTCCGTGATCGCGGAGGCTTTCGTCGTCACGGTGGTTGGCGGGCTGGGCTCGATCCCCGGCGCATTCGTCGCGGCGCTGGTGATCGGCCTCGTGAAAGCCGTCTGCATCGGCCTCGGGCAAGTGGAGATCGTCGGCATCACCGTCGCCTTTCCCAAGCTCACGCTCGTCGCCGAGTTCATCGTGATGGCGATCGTTCTCACGGTGAGGCCCTACGGCCTGCTTGGCAGCGCGCCCGCGGCGCCCCCGACGACACCGGTTGCCGAGCATCGCACGCTCGTGCGCTCGCCCGGCTGGCGCAGTCTGGTCGTCGCGCTGATCGCCATCGGCGCAGCGGCGGCGCTCCTTCCGCTGCTCGGCGACGAGTACGACCTCGTGCTCGCCATCGACGTGCTCGTCTTCGCTCTGTTTGCCGCGAGCCTGCAGTTCACGATGGGAACCGGCGGTCTCGCCTCGTTCGGGCACGCGGCCTATTTCGGATTGGGCGCCTACGCCGCCGCGCTGGCCGCGAAGCACGGCATGGCGATGGAGGCTGCACTGGGCATCGGCTGGATCGCCGCGCTCGCCGGAGCGCTCGTCTTCGGCTGGTTCTGCGTGCGCCTCTCGGGCGTGTATCTCGCCATGCTCACGCTCGCTTTCGCGCAGATCGTGTGGTCGATCGCCTACCAGTGGGACAGCGTGACCGGCGGCTCGAACGGCCTGATCGGCGTCTGGCCCCCGGCGTGGCTCTCGGCCAAGCAGGCGTACTTCCACTTCACGCTGGCCGTGACCGCGGCAGCGCTGATCGCGCTCGCCTGGATCGCGCACACGCCCTTCGGCTACGCGCTGCGCGCGGGGCGCGATTCGTCGCTGCGCGCCGAGGCAAGCGGCATCGCTGTGCGAGCGACGCAATGGACGGCCTTCGCGATCGCGGGTGCATTCGCAGGGCTCGCCGGCGCCCTGTATGCGTTCTCGAAGGGCAGCATCTCGCCCGAGACGCTCGCCATCCCGCGCTCGATTGACGCTCTGGTGATGGTGCTGCTCGGCGGTCTGGGCGCGCTCGCCGGCCCGCTCTTCGGGGCGGCCGCATTCATCGGCCTGCAGGACTGGCTCGCTCGCGCCACCGAGTACTGGCGCGCCGCGCTGGGCGCCGCCATCCTGCTCATCGTCATCGCCTTCCCATCGGGCATCGGCGGCGGCGTCCAGTGGCTGCTCGCGCGGGTGCGGCGATGAAAGACCAGGCGCCTGCATCGGCGACCACGGTGCTGGCGGCGAGCCGGCTCGCGAAATCGTTCGGCGGCGTGAAGGCCGTGCGCGACGTTTCGTTCTCGCTCGCTGCCGGTGAAATGGTCGCGATGATCGGCCCCAATGGCGCGGGCAAGACGACCTGCTTCAACCTGCTCGACGGCCAGCTCGCGCCGGACGCGGGAAACGTGATGCTCCTGGGCCGGCGCCTCGACGGTCTCCCGTCGCGCACCATCGCTCGCGCCGGCGTCGGACGCACGTTCCAGGTGGCCGCGACGTTCCCGTCGATGACCGTGCGCGAGAACGTGCAGCTCGGTTTGATTGCCCGCGCCGGCAGGCAAAACAGCCTGGCCGCGCGTGCAACCGATCTATGCGCCGCCGAGGCCGACGCGGTTCTCGACCGGGTCGGCCTTGCCGCACTCGCCGCACAGGGGTGTGCAACGCTTGCCTACGGCGATGCGAAGCGGCTGGAGCTGGCAATCGCACTGGCGGGCGCTCCCAGGCTGCTGTTGATGGACGAGCCGACCGCCGGTATGACCGCCGGCGATCGCAAGCGCGTCATGCACCTCGTGACCGAGCTCGCGCGTCGCGATCGCATCGCCGTGCTGTTCACCGAGCACGACATGGACGTCGTGTTCGATCACGCCGATCGCGTCATCGTCCTCGCGCGCGGACGCATCATCGCGCAGGGCCCACCGGCGGCGGTTCGCGCCGACGCGCAGGTGCAGGCCGTTTATCTCGGGACAGAATAGCGGCGGCCCGCGCCCGGCCGGCTAGATCATCTGCCCGCGCCGATCATCGACGAGTCGCTCGAGGATCGGCACGTTGCGCCTGATTCCGTCGAGGTTCGGATTGATGGCGAGCGCGCGGCGCGAATACTCGAGCGCGCGCTCGTAGTACTCCAGCCGCGTGTAGATCTGCGCGTAGCCCGCGAGCGCCCCGAAGTGGTAGGGGTTGCGCTTGATGACCTCGTCGCAGTCGGCGAGCGACCTACGCAGGTCTCCGGTCAGAAAGTACAGCGTGGCCCGCTTGTTCCAGCCCTCGGCAAACGCCGGCTTGAGTTCGATGACCCGGGTGAAGGTGGCGATGCTTCGCTGCAGCTCGCCCATGGTCATCTGCTCGACTCCAGCCTGGTACAGTCGGTCCACGTCCTGATCGCCCGAGCGCGCCCAGATGTGCCAGAGCGCATCCTCGGCGCGGCTGCGCGTCTCGTCGTCGTCGTCGTGCAGCGCCGCCACGAGCGCCTTGGCGTCGCCCATCGTCCCGATCTCCCCCAGTCGGCTCGCCGCGTCGCGACGAGCCGGTGCATCGCCCCGGGACAGTTCCCGCAGCGCATGGGCGCGATCGAGCTCTTCTGCCTGGACGGTCGCACCGCCCAGCAGGAGGATCGATGCGAAAACGAGGAGCAGCGTGCGCGTCTTGGCCTCCGGCCTCGATGCGGGCGAGGCGACGAACCGCGCCGCTCTCGCGAGCAGACGCAGCCCATCGAGCGCGGGCCCGAAGCAGCCATTGTAAGACCGGTCGCGCCGGCGTGGAGGCACCGCCTTCCGCCGGAGGCCTGCCATCGCTCCGGCGGTCGCATCGCCGCGCCTAGGCGAGCAAAGCCAGCATTTGCAGGCAGCCGAATGCCGCGAGCGTCACTGCGAACAGGGCGTGCTCGATGCCCCAAACGAATGCCGGCCATGCCGAGACCTCCGCCGCCTCTTGCGCCGCCGCCGCGACTTCGGACCGTTCGACCGCGGCCGGGCTCGGCCCGGGGTCCGCGCGGGCGACGGCTTCGCGGATGCGCACCAGGACCAGATCGACTCCCGAGTTCAACTCCACCTGTGCCGCAAGCATCTCCACCTCCATTCCGTTGCTGACGGAAGCGACGATACGTGGCATGATTGGTATCTGAAAAGAACCACAACATTTAACATTTATGGATCCAATAAGTCCGGCACTCGACCTCGCCCTGCAGCTGCCCGCGGCCGGTTCGCGGCGGTTGCAGCGCGAGTTGCATCAGCAGCTTCGCTCGGCAATCGTCGGCGGCCGACTGCAACCGGGGTTGCGCCTTCCGCCCACGCGCGAGCTGGCCTCGGCGCTCGGCCTCTCGCGCAATACGGTCGTCACGGCCTACGACCAGCTTCTCGCCGAGGGTTATGTCTCTGCGCACGGGCGCGGCGGAACCGTGATCGCGGACTTCCTGTCCCGTCCCGCAGCGGCGGAGCGATCGCATGCGCAGGCGGGCGGCGATGCGCGCCTCAATGCCGCGTGGCGGCGATCGGCCGCGCTGATTCCCACCGCGACGCGGCAGGGTTGTCGCTTCGATTTCGCGGTCGGCCTGCCCGATTTGACGAGCTTCCCGTTCGCGGTATGGCGCCGCCTCGAGGCGCGGGCCCTGCGCGCGGTTTCCCGGTCGAAGCCGAGCTATGGCGAGCCGGAGGGGCGACGCGCGCTGCGCGAAGCGATCGCCGGCCACATCTCCTTCGCTCGCGCGATCGCGTGCACGGCCGACGAGATCGTCGTCACCGCCGGCGCGCAACAGGCTTTCGATCTGCTGGCGCGGATTCTCGTGACGCCCGGAAAGACGACGGTCGCCGTCGAAGAGCCCGGCTACGTGCCGCTGCGCAACGTGCTCACCGCCGCCGGTGCCCGGATCGTGCCGATCCCGGTCGATGCGGAGGGGCTGCGGGTAGATCGCTTGCCGCGCGAAGCGAAGCTCGTGTTCGTGACTCCGTCGCACCAGTTCCCGCTCGGTGTCCATCTTTCGCTCGCGCGCCGGCGGGCGCTGCTCGACTTTGCGCAGGCGCGCGGTGCGGTCGTCGTGGAGGACGACTACGACGGAGAGTTCCGTTACGCGGGCAAGCCGCTCGATGCGCTGCAGACGCTCGACCGCCAAGGCAGCGTCTTCTACGTCGGAACCTTCTCGAAGAGCCTGTTCCCGGCGATGCGCCTTGGCTTCGTCATCGCCCCTCCCTGGGCGCGCGCCGCGCTCGCCGCGGCCAAGCAGCTCTCGGACTGGCATGCTCCGCTCATATTGCAGGACGCCCTCGCCGCTTTCATCGCCGAAGGTCACCTCGCTCGCCACGTGCGCAAGATGCGCCGCATCTACGGCGAGCGCCGCGAGATCCTGGAAGCAAACCTCGCGCGGTTCTGCGGCGGCGGCGTGCGCATCGCCGGCATCGGCGCCGGACTGCACCTCGCGGCGGAGCTCGACCCGTCCATTCCCGCCGCGGGTCTGATCGACCGCGCCCGGGAATCGAGCGTGGCCCTCGATCCGATGCAACGGTTTGCGCTCAGGGGTCGCCCCGCGCCGGGCCTCGTCTTCGGCTACGGCGTGATCGATGCCGCGGAGATTCCCGAAGCCGTGCGCCTGCTCGCCCGATCGATGCGCCAGCCGCGCGCACGGGGCGCGGGCTGACAGCGGGCCGCGCACGTCTTATGCTGCGCCACCCTCACCCGCCAAGCCCCCGATGCCCCGCCTAGCCATCCACGACGAGATCGCGCGCCGCGTCGCGCGCTTCCGCGAAGAGCATTTTCAACGACTCGAGCAAACCTACCGCGATCTGGTCGAGAAAGGGCAGAATCCGCAGTCGCTGTTCATCGCCTGCGCCGATTCGCGGGTGCTGCCGCACCTGCTCGCGAACGCCGACCCCGGCGAGCTGTTCGTGGTGCGCAACGTCGGTGCGGTCGTCCCTCGCTACGGAGGCAGCCAGAACGAGACCGCCGCCGCGATCGAATTCGCCGTGCTGGTGCTCGGCGTGCGTCACATCGTCGTCTGCGCGCACAGTCATTGCGGCGCCGTACGGGCGCTCTACGAACCTCCGAAGCCCGAAGCCCGGCACCTCAATCGCTGGCTGGACGAGGCGCGAGAGGCGGCGCTCGACGCGCCGCCCTCCGATCTCGTCTTCGTCAAGACCGAGCAGCGCTGCGTGCTGATCGGCGTCGAGCGTCTGCTCGGCTATCCGTTCGTGGCCGAGCGGGTCGCCGACGGCAGGCTCTCCCTGCACGGCCTCTATTACATCCTTGAGCGGGGCGAAGTGCTGGTGCTCGACTATGCGCGCGGAGAATTCAGCCCGCTCTGACGCGCGAGACTCTTTGCCGGTCCGCAGCGCACCACGCGCGACGGCGCGCTAGCCGCGCAGACGCGCGAAGCCCTGCTCGAGGTCCTCGATCAGGTCCTGCGTGTCTTCCAGCCCGACGTGCAGGCGGATGTACGGACCTCGGGCATCCCATTTCGTCGCGGTGCGGTTGCGCTCGGGGTGCGCGGGGATGACGAGGCTCTCGAAGCCGCCCCAGCTCCAGCCCAGACGGAACAGCTGCATCCCGTCGAGCATGGCGTCGACACGCGCCTTCGCCGCGGGCTTGAGCATGACGCCGAAGAGTCCGCAGGCCCCCGTGAAGTCGCGCTGCCACAGCTCGTGACCGCGCGAGCCCTCGAGCGCGGGAAAGATCACCTCATCGACCTCGGGACGCGTGCGCAGCCAGCGTGCAATCGCGAGCGCGCTCTCGGTGTGCTGCTTGAGACGCACTGCGAGGGTGCGCAGTCCGCGCAGCGCGAGAAACGCGTCGTCGCTGGACACCGCCACACCCATGTCGGTCCACAGACGGTGCAGGCGCGGATGAGTCGCTTGGTTGCAGGTGATGAGGCCCACCAGCACGTCGCAGTGTCCGCCCACGTACTTGGTGCCCGCGTGCACCGATACGTCGACGCCGCGGGCAAAGGCGGGGAATCCCAGGGGCGTGGCCCAGGTGTTGTCCAGCATGACGAGCGCGCCGTGCCGATGCGCGACCTCGGCGATCGCGGGGACATCCTGGACCTCGAAGGAGAGCGAGCCCGGCGACTCGCAGAATACGACACGCGTGTTCGGCCGCAGCTCGCGCTCGATGCCGGCGCCGATCAGCGGGTCGTAGTAGCTCACCTCGACGCCGATGCGGGTGAGCTGGTTGTTGCAGAAGCGGCGCGTCGGACCGTAGGCCGAGTCGGTCACCAGGACGTGATCGCCAGCGTTGGTGGTGCCGAGCAGCGCGAGAGTGATCGCCGCGAGGCCGGAGGCGACCGCGAGCGACGCGTGCCCGCCCTCGAGATCGGCCATCGCCGCCTGCAGATCCCTCACCGTGGGCAGCCCGTGGAGTCCGTAGGTGATGCCGGGGTGCCGGCCCTGCTCGGCGGCCTCCAGCTCGGCGACGCTCTCGAACAGGATCGTCGTCGCGCGATAGACCGGCGTGCTCACCGCGCCGAGGTAGCGCTTCGGGTCGCGCCCGAGGTGCGTGACCTGCGTACCGGGACGGCGCTTGCCGCGAGACTTGGGCGCGTCGCTCATGCCGGCAGTCGCTCGCGCAGGGCGCGCGTGATCGCCGCGACCTGCGCCGCCACCGGCTGCGCGATATCGACGACGATGGCCTCCCCCGGCTCCTCCAGCGTCGCGTACTGGCTCGCCAGGAGCGACACGGGCATGAAGTGCCCGCGGCGCGACGCGAGCCGCGGCTCGATGGTCGCCGCATCGCCCTTGAGATAGACGACGCGCAGATCGACGCCGCGTGCGAGGCGCTCGCGGTAGGCCCGCTTCAGCGCCGAGCAGGCGAGCACGGCGTGCTGCCCCGCCGCCGTCGCGTTCTGCAGCTCCGAGCTGATGCGCTCGTACCACGGCCAGCGATCTGCGTCGGTGAGTGGAACGCCGCTCGCCATCTTGGCGACGTTCGAAGGCGGGTGCAGATCGTCGGCGTCGATGAAGCGCCAGCCGAGCGCCTGCGCGAGCGCCTCGCCCACCGTGGTCTTGCCGCAGCCGCAAACACCCATCAGCAGTGCGATCATGGATTCTTTGCCTTGTCCGCCGCTGCGGCCACGTTGTGGCCGCCGAAGCCCTTGCGCATCATCGCGAGCAGCCGATCCGCGTATTCCCCTTTGCCCTGGCTCTCGAAACGGGCGAGAAGCGCGAGCGTGAGCACCGGCGCGGGGATTCCCTGCTCGATAGCCTCCGCGACCGTCCACCTGCCCTCACCTGAATCCGCGACGTAGGGCGCGATGCCGGCGAGCTCCGCGTCTTCGCGCAGGAACGCGGCCGTGAGATCGAGCAGCCACGAGCGCACCACGCTGCCGTGCCGCCACATCTCGGAGATCGCCGCCGCGTCGAGGCTGAACTCGGCCTTGCCCTTGATCAGCGCGAGGCCCTCGGCGAGGGACTGCATCATTCCGTACTCGATTCCGTTGTGGATCATCTTCACGAAATGACCGGACCCGCTCGGCCCGCAATGCAGCCAGCCTCGATCGGGAGCCGGGGCGAGGAGCTTCACGTACGGCTCGATCGCGCGCGCTGCGGCAGGCGAGCCGCCGAACATCAGCGCGTAGCCCTGGTCGAGTCCCCAGATGCCGCCCGACACGCCGCAGTCGACGAAGCGTATGCCGTAGCTCGCGAGCTCCACGGCGCGGCGCACCGAATCCTTGTAGTAGGCGTTGCCGCCGTCGACGATCACGTCTTCCGCGGTGAGGCGCGGTGCGAGTGCGGCGATCGCCGCGTCGGTGCGCTCGCCCGCGGGCACCATCAACCAGACCACGCGCGGTGCGGCGAGCGCGTGCACCATGGCCTCCATATCGTCCGCCGTCGCGCACCCAGCCGTGCGCCCGAATGCCGCTGCCGCCGCCGCATCGGGATCGACGCCGACGACGTGCACTCCGCCGCGGGCCAGGCGGCGACCCATGTTCGACCCCATGCGGCCCAGCCCCACCATGCCGATCTGCAGGTTCACGACGATTCTCGCTCCGGCGCTTCGATGCGCGATGCTACCGAAACGCGCCGCCCGAGCCAACCTTCTTCGATGGCGCGATCAGCGCAGGCTCGCCCGTGTCGCAAGCAGGGCTGCGCCGACGATGAGCGCCGCGCCGGCGAGCGTTCGTAGCGACGGCGGCTCGCCGAGCAATGCAAACGCCAGCCCTATGCCGTACACTGGCTCCAGCGCGGCGACGACGCTCGCGGTGTGGGCGGACAGCGCGCCAAGGCTGCGTATGAAGAGAGTGTGCGCCAGCGCGGTGCACGCGACGCCGAGCACGACGAGCAACGCCAGATCGCGGGCGCTAGGTATCGCGGAGGCGGCGAGCGCCAGCGGCAGCAGGAGCACGGCGGCGCAGGCGTTCTGCGAGAGCGCGATCGCCTCCGGCGCATGCCGCGCCGCGAGCGCCCGATTCGCGACCGCGAGCAGCGCAAAAGTGAATCCGGAGAGAACTCCCCAGAGCAGACCCTGAACGATCCTGTTGCCGAGGCGAAACTCGGGCACGAGCAGCAGGAGGCCCGCGGTCACCAGCGCGGCCGTCGCCCATTCCCCGCCGCGCAAGCGACGCTGGCGGGTGAGCGCCTCCAGCAGCAGCACGAAAAGAGGAAAGCTTGCGAAGCCGAGCAGAGCGACGGCCACGGTCGCGATGTGGATGGCCTCGAAGAACGCGACCCAGTGCAGCGCGAGAACTGCGCCGCCGCTCGCGAGCCGCCAGTCGAACCCGCCGGTCGCCCCGTCGCGACGCGCAGCCTGCGCGAACCGTCGCAGCAGCGCGAGCGCGAACGCCGCAATGCCGGCGCGGCCCAGCACGATCGTCACCGCCGGCAGCGCGATCCACTTGCCGAAGAGGCCGGCAAAGCCGAACAGCAGCACGGCGACGTGCAGCGCTGCGAGCGCGCGCGCATGCGCTGCGCCGGGAGCGGCGGGCGTTTCGCTCATCGAGCCGCATTGTGCCACCGTCGACGCACCGCTCCCGCGGTAGAATGCGCGTCGACAAGACCAGGGGGAAGCCGTTCATGCCGAAAGACCTGCCCGCGAAGAAGGTGCTCGATGCCGTGCGCAGCGCGGCCGGCAACCGTGTCAAGGTCGCCGTCTCCGATATCGACGGCGTGCTGCGCGGGAAATACATCCACAAGGACAAGTTCTTCTCCGCTGCCGACGGCGGTTTCGGCTTCTGCGACGTCGTCTTCGGCTGGGACATGAACGACCAGTGCTACGACAACACGACGCTCACCGGCTGGCACAAGGGCTTCCCCGATGCGGTGGCGAAGATCGACCTCGGCACGCATCGTACGGTGCCCTGGGACGAGAACGTGCCGTTCTTCCTCGGGGATTTCGTCATCGAGAAGAACGGCCGCGAACTGCCGCATCCCATCTGCCCGCGGCAGACGCTCAAGCGGGTGCTCAAGCGCGCCGAGAAACTGGGCGTGATGCCGATGTGCGGGATGGAGTTCGAGTGGTTCAACTTCGCCGAGACGCCGCAGTCGTGGGCCGCCAAGGGCTACGTGCGGCCCGAGCCGATCACGCCCGGCATGTTCGGCTACTCGCTGCTGCGCGCCAGCCAGAACCGCGACTTCTTCAAAGCGCTGATGGTCGAGATGAACGATTTCGGCGTGCCGATCGAGGGCCTGCACACCGAGACCGGTCCCGGAGTCTACGAGGCGGCGATCCTGTTCTCCGAGGCGCTCGAGGCCGCCGACCGCGCGCTGCTCTTCAAGGCCGGAGCAAAGGAGATCGGAGCGCGCTTCGGGATCATGCCGAGCTTCATGGCCAAGTGGAATCCGCAGTATCCCGGCTGCTCGGGTCACGTGCACCAGTCGCTTTCCGACGGCAAGACGAACCTGTTTCACGACGCGAAGAACCGGCACGGCATGAGCAAGCTGTTCGAGAGCTACCTCGCGGGCCAGCTCTCCGTCCTGCTCGAATTCGCCCCCATGGTTTGGCCGACGATCAACAGCTACAAGCGGCTCGTCGACGGCTTCTGGGCGCCGGTCAAGCCAACGTGGGGTCTCGACAACCGAACCGCGAGCTTCCGCGTCATCACGGCCTCGCCCAAGTCGACGCGGCTGGAGACGCGCTGCCCCGGCGCCGACATGAACCCGTACCTCGCCGCGGCCGCATGCATCGCCGCCGGCCTGCAGGGTGTGGAGAAGAACCTCAAGCTCACCACCAAGCCGATCCACGGGACGAACGTAGGCGCCGAGAACGTGCCGCGCGCGCCGCGCACGCTGATCGAGACCACGCGCATCTTTCGCGACTCCAAGACCGCCCGCGACTGGTTCGGGGACGACTTCGTCGAGCACTTCGCGGCCACCCGCGAGTGGGAGTGGCGCCAGTGGCTCGACGCCGTGACCGACTGGGAGCTCAAGCGGTACTTCGAGATCATTTGAGCAAGCGCGCCCGCAGTCGACCGGATCCCGAGTATCGAGCACGCGTCGAGCGCGCGCTCATGGAGCTGGGCATCCCCGCCGAGCTGATCCGCAGGCGCCGACTCAGCCTGTGCACCGAGGCCACGACGCTCGTCGTCGTCGAGTTCGGGGCCCGCGGCCGCAAGCACCGGCTCGTCCCGCGCGCCGCCGGCGCCTGGAGGCGAATGAAGGCGGCGGCAGCCAAGGCCGGCGTGGGCCTCAAGATCGTTTCCGCCTTTCGCAGCTTCCCGCGGCAGGTCGAAATCATTCGGCGTAAGATCGCCTCCGGCCAGTCGATCGACGAGATATTGAGCGTGAGCGCACCGCCGGGCTACAGCGAGCACCACACCGGCTGTGCGGTCGACATCGGCACAGCCGGCTGCGACGAGCTCGAGGAAGTGTTCGAGACGTCCGAGGCGTTTGCGTGGCTGGTCCGGAATGCCGCGAGGTACCGCTACTACATGTCCTATCCGCGCGGCAATCGACATGGCTACCGCTACGAGCCGTGGCACTGGAGGTATCGTGGGCGCTGAAATCTACCCCGCTCGCGCCTTGCGTCCGCCGCGCTGGATGATCGCGCTGCTGCTCGCGGCGGCGTGCCTGGCGCCCGCTCTGTCCACGGGCGCGACGCTGCGCTTCGCCAGCGCCTTCGACCCGCAGTCGCTCGATCCCCACGCGCTCGCGCTGCAATACCAGACGCGGGTCATCAGCCAGATCTACGAGTCGCTCGTGTTCCGTGACCGGGACTTCGCGACCGCGCCAGCGCTCGCGGTCTCGTGGCAGGCACTGGAGCCGAAGCGCTGGCGCTTCAAGCTGCGCGCCGGCGTGAAATTCCACGATGGCACTCCGTTCACCTCCGACGACGTCGTGTTCTCCATCGGGCGCGCACTCACGAAGAACTCGCAGCGCGCCTTCCAGCTCCGCGGAGTGGTCGAGGCGCGCAAGGTCGACGACCTCACCGTGGATTTCATCCTCTCCGATCCGGACGCGGTGCTGCCGGAAAAGCTCATCTATGTAGGCATGATGAGCAAGGCCTGGTCGGCGGCGCATGGTGTGATGGAGCCGCAGAATTACAACGCCAAGCAGGAGACCTACGCGGTGCGCAACACCAACGGCACCGGTCCCTACATGCTCAAGTCCTACGACTCGGACACGCGCACCGTGCTCGTCGCAAATCCCGGCTGGTGGGGCAAGCGCGGCAACGTCGACGAGGCGATCTACCTCGTGATCCAGTCGGACGCGACGCGCCTCGCCGCCCTCGTCGCGGGCCAGGTCGACTTCGTGATCGATCCGCCGTTCCAGGACATCCCGCGCCTCAAGCAGGAGGGCCGCTTCAAGCTCACCGAGATGCCCGACATCGGCATGCAGTATCTCGGCTTCGACCAGAGCCGCGACGAGCTGCAGTTCGCCGACGTGAAAGGGCGCAACCCATTCAAGGACCTGCGCGTGAGGCGCGCCGTCTACCAGGCGATCGACATCAATGCGATCGTCTCCAAGGTGCTGCGCGGCCAGGCGATGCCGACCGGCGCTTACCTGTCGCGGCTGATCGACGGCTACGTGCCGGCGCTCGAGAAGCGTCTCGCCTACGACCCCGCCGCCGCGCGGGCGCTGCTCAAGGAAGCAGGCTACCCCGACGGGTTCAGCGTGACGCTCGACTGCGTCAACGTCGCGTTCCGCGCGGCCGTGTGCCAGGCGATCGCCGGTATGCTCGCCCAGGTCGGAATCAAGACGACATTCCAGGTGTGGCCCACGGCGACCTTCTTTCCCAAGCTCACGCAGGCGACGACGAGCTTCTTCGAGTTCGGCTGGTCGCCGGGCACCGACGCGTGGCCTACGCTCAACGCGATCGTGCGCAGCTACGGCGCGGACGGTCTCGGCACCTTCAACGGCGGGCGCTACTCGAATCCCAAGCTCGACCAGGTGATCGACGCGATCCGGGTCGAGCCCGATAGCGCGAAGCGACGCCAGGAGGTCGGCGACGCGCTGCGCGTCATGCAGGCCGACATGCCGCTGATCCCGCTCTATCGGCGCATGCTGACCTGGGTGATGCGTCCGGACATCGACGTCGTGCAGTGGCCGAACGACGTACTCGAGCTGCGCTACGTGCAGATCGGCGACGGTCGCTACTAGCACGCGCGGATGTGCCGATCATGACCGTCAACCGCTTTGCCTTTCCCACGACGATTCACTTCGGTCCCGGCGCGCGCAAGCTCGTCGCCGAGCATCTCGGAACACAGCGCGTCAAGCGCCCGCTCGTGGTCACCGACCGCGGGATCGCACCGCTGCCGATGCTGCAATCGTTCATCGGCGAGCTTGCCGGGCTGGATGCTGCGGTGTACTCGGAAATCTGGGGCAACCCGGTGAAGAGCCAGGTCGAGGCCGGCGTTGCGGCGTTCCGCGCGCACGGAGCCGATGCGGTGATAGGCTTCGGCGGCGGCGCGGCTCTCGACGTCGCCAAGGCCATCGCGCTGATGGTCACGCACCCGGGCGACGTGCTCGAATACGCCTGGGACCACCCGCGCGTGCGGCCGATCGAGCGCGAGCTGCCCTACTTCATCGCGCTGCCGACCACGGCGGGAACCGGCTCCGAGGTCGGCCGCTCGAGCGTGATCTCCGACGACGCTACGCATGTCAAGAAGATCGTCTTCTCGCCGAAGCTGCTGGCGAAGGCGGTATTCGCCGATCCCGAGCTCACGCTCGACCTGCCGGCGCACATCACCGCAGCGACGGGCATGGACGCGCTCACGCATAATGTGGAATCGTACCTCTCGCCCGCATACCACCCGCTGTGCGACGGCATCGCGCTCGAGGGCACGCGCATCGCCGCCAGGTCGCTGCGCACCGCAGTGCGCGAACCGCGCAACCTCGAAGCACGCTCGGACATGCTGATGGCCTCGATGATGGGCGCCATCGCGTTCCAGAAAGACCTCGGCGCGGTGCATTCCTGCGCCCACGCGCTCTCGACGGTGGCCGATCTGCATCACGGGCTCGCCAACGGCATCATGATCGACCATGTCATGCGTTTCAACCTGGCGGCGGCAACCGCCAAGATGGCGGAGCTTGCCCACGTCGTGGGCGCAGCGGAGCACACCGACGAGGCGAGCGCGAGGGCCTTCGTCGAGTGGCTCGCGGCGCTGAAGCGCGAGCTCGCGATCCCGGCGACACTCGGCGCCTACGCAGCCAAGCGTCAGGTCACCAAGGCCGACATCCCTGCGCTGGTCGAGGTGGCGATCAACGACACCTGTCACCAGACCAACCCGCGTCCCTGCACCCGCGCCGACTTCGAGCGCATCTTCGCCGAGGCGATGTAGTGCTCAAGGTCGGCATCTCCGCCTGCTTCTTCCACGCCGATCCGCAGCGGCCTATCTTCAAGGGCATGACGCTGCAGTACATCGAGCAGAACATGGCGCACTGGGTGATGCAGCGCGACGCGATGGCGCTCATGATCCCCTCCCCCGACGGCGACACGCGACGCACGGCGAGCCGGATCGGCGTCGCGGACTACGCGCGCGAGCTCGACGCGCTGCTGCTGATGGGAGGCTCGGACGTCTGCCCCGAGACCTACGGCGAGAAGGTGATCAAGCCGGAGTGGAACGGTGACCGCATCCGCGACGATTACGAGATCTCACTGCTGCGCGCGTTCATGGGCGAGAAGAAGCCGGTGCTCGGCGTGTGCCGCGGCGCGCAGGTTATCAATGTCGCCTTCGGCGGTACGCTCTACCAGGACATCGCCACCCAGGTCGCCGGCGCGCTCAACCACCGGAACTGGGACATCTACCACGAGAACACCCACGCGACGTCGATCGTCGCCGGCACGAGCCTCGCGCGCCTTTATCCGGGCAAGGGCATCGTCAAGACGAACTCCGTGCACCATCAGGCGGTGAAAGATCTCGGTCGCGAACTTACCGTGGAGGCGTGGTCCGAGCCCGATCACCTCGTCGAGGCGCTGCGCTGGCGCGGGCCCTCGTACGTGTTCGCCGTCCAGTGGCATCCGGAATTCCACGATCGCGCAGACGAATCGATGGTCGACGACACACCGATTCTCGACGACTTTCTGCAGCACGCGGCCAGGAAGCCATGAAGATCCTCAACCCCGCGAACGGCGCCGTCATCACCGAAGTCGCCGAAGACGGCCCGGCGGCCGTGCGCACCAAATACGACCGCGCCCGCGCCGCGCAGCCGGCCTGGGCGGCAGCGCCGCTACGCAGGCGCCTCGCAGCCATTGCAGCTTTTCGCGAGCGCATCGTCGCCATGCAGGAGACGCTTGCCCGCACGCTCACGCAGGAGGTGGGCAAGCCGATACGCCAGTCGCGCAACGAGCTCAAGGGACTGCTCGTGCGACTCGACTTCTTTCTGGCGGAAGCGGCGCGCGCGCTGCGCGAGGAGCGGGTCTATGCCGATGAGAAGGAGAAGCTGGAGGAGCGCATCACGCACGAGCCGCTCGGCGTGATCGCCAACATCTCCGCCTGGAACTATCCCTGGTTCGTCGGTAGCAACGTCTTCGTGCCGGCGCTGCTCGCAGGCAACACGGTCTTGTACAAGCCATCCGAGTTCGCCACGCTCACGGGGCTGCACATCGAGGAGATGCTGCACGAGGCCGGGATTCCCGAGGATGCGTTCATCGCCGTGGTCGGCGCTGGCGCGACGGGGGCCGTTCTGCTGCGGCAACCGGTGGATGGGGTGTTCTTCACAGGCTCCTACGCGACTGGCGCGAAAATCGGCGCTGTCGGCGGGCGCAAGATGATCAAGGTGCAGCTCGAGCTCGGAGGCAAGGACCCGGTGTACGTGTGCGACGACGTCGCTGTCGCGGCCGCGGCCGAGGCGGTGGCCGACGGCGCCTTCTACAACACCGGGCAGTCCTGCTGTGCGGTGGAGCGCGTCTACGTCCACGAGAAGGTTCACGACGCCTTTGTCGCCGCGTTCGTCGCCAGCGTCAGGGGCTTCCGGATCGGCGATCCGCTCGATGAATCGACCTCCATCGGGGCGATCACCCGCCGGCCGCAGCTCGAGGTGCTCGCGCGCCAGGTCGCGGATGCGAAGGGGAAAGGCGCCAAGCTGCTCCTCGGCGGCCGCGCGATCAAGCGCAAGGGCAACTGGTTCGAGCCCACCGTGCTCAGCGGCGTCGATCACCGCATGACGCTCATGCGCGACGAGAGCTTCGGGCCGATCATCGGCATCCAGAAAGTGAAGGATGACGCGGAAGCAATACGGCTGATGAATGACACCGAGTACGGGCTGACGGCGGGCGTGTACACGCCTGACGAGAAGCGCGCGCGCAGGATCCTCGCCCAGGTGCATGCAGGCTCGGCCTACTGGAACTGCTGCGACCGCGTGAGCCCGCGGCTGCCCTGGTCGGGCGTCGGGCATTCCGGCATCGGGTTGACGCTGTCGACCTACGGCATCCAGGCCTTCACGCGGCCGAAAGCGTGGCATCTGCGGAGCACATGACCTAGCCACGCCACAGGACGGCCGCTGCTCCATCGACGGACCGGGCGCCGCTTTCATGAACGTTGCCCAGCTCAAGCGATTCTGTCGCGGGTTTCCGGGCACCACGGAAATACTCCATGGTGCGCCGAGCAACTGGCTCGTTTATTCTGTCGGCGGGAGGAAATTCGCGTACTTCAAGACCAGCCATCCGGAAAAGTGGCGCTTCAGCACCCGCGTCACACCCGACCGGTTCGTCGAGCTGACCGATGTCCCGGGCGTGAAGCCGGCGAGGTACCGGGGGCGCTTCGGCTGGATCACCATCGTCGACGTATCGAGCTTCCCGGCGGCGTATCTGACGGAGCTCGTCGCGTCGTCGTACGAAAGAGCGCTGAGCTCATTGAGCAGGGTAAAGCGGCGGGCCGTCGTACACTCACCCAAGCCATAGGGGTCCCATCGTGTGCAGAAATATCAGAATGCTCTTCAATTTCGAGCCGCCGGTCACGGAAGAGGAGATTCGCGCGGCAGCGCTGCAGTTCGTGCGCAAGGTCAGCGGGTTCAACAAGCCGTCGAAGGCGAATGACGCCTCGTTCCGGGCAGCCGTCGACGAGATCGCGGCCGCGTCGAGAAAGCTTCTCGCGTCGCTCGAAACCACCGCGCCGCCGAGGAATCGTGAGGAAGAAGCGGCAAAAGCGCGGGCCCGGGGCGCGCTGCGGTTCACCCCCCGGGTCTAGTCATGCAATTGGATTCCGCTTCTCCTCGAGGGCCACGCAGGATTGCACGAACGCTCTTTCGCCTCGCTTCCGCGGCAGCCGGAGCTGCGCTGGCGCTGTACCTCGTCCTGCAGTTCATCGATCCTCCTTCCGCGCCGCTCTTCCTCGCGTCCCTCGGCGGCTCGGCGGTTTTCCTGTTCGGCCTCACGCGCGCCCCGGCGGCGCAACCACGCGCATTGTTCGGCGGACACATCGGCGGCGCACTCATCGGCGTGCTGTGTTCCCAGGTGCTGGGAGACGCGCTCTGGGTCTACGTGCTCGCGCTCGTCCTGACGCTCGTCTTCATGCTCGCGACGAAGACCGTACACCCGCCGGCCGGGGCGAACCCGCTGATCATGATGCACGCGCACGCCTCGTGGATTGCGGTATGGCAGCCGGTCATGATCGGTGTCACCGTCCTCGCTTTGGTTGCTGCGGCATGGAGTCGGCTCATCCCGGGGATGATGCATTACCCGTGTCAGTGGTTCGAAAAATCTCCGCCGTTCATGACTTGGGGCGGATGGATCGAATGAGGTCGGTTCGCTGCGAGGTTCGCGCGTCGTCGCTCGTTGGTGGCGCGCTCCGCGCATGGCGAGGGAGCCAGAAATGATCGGCGGACACAAGCGCTAGAGGAACCTATGGCACAGATCGAGAAGAAACTGCATGCACTCGGGCTTGCGCTCCCCGCGCCGCTCGTCCTCCCGCCAGGGGTCACCCTCCCCTTCGCCTGGGTCCGCGTGCATGGCAACCGCGCCTACGTCTCCGGTCACGGGCCGCAAAACGCGGACGGCTCGCTCGCCTCGCCGCTCGGCAAGGTGGGCGTCGACGTCTCGCTCGACCAGGCGCGCCACGCGGCGCGGCTCACCGCGCTGGCCATTCTCGGTAGCCTGAAGCGCGAGCTTGGCGATCTCGACCGCGTATCGGCCTGGTTGCGCGTCTTCGGAATGGTCAACTCGGCGCCCGGTTTCAAGCAGCAGCCCGCCGTTATCAACGGCTTCACCGAGCTGATCGTCGAGCTGTATGGGCCGCAGCGCGGGCTGCACGCGCGCTCCGCCGTGGGGATGGCGGAACTGCCCTTCGGCATTCCCGTGGAGATCGAGGTGGAAGTGGCCATCGAGGACCGGACCTGATTCGAGGCGGAGTAGACTTGCCTCCTCGCGGCCATCCGGGACGCAAATACGCGATGAACATGGCGGGTAGAGGCCTCGCTGGCCGTGCACAGGTCCTCGCTCTTCTCGTCGCCGGCGCCATCGCTTTCGACGAGAATGCCTTGGCGCAGAACCCGGATGCCGCGTACGAGAGCGCGCTTCGGGCCTACGTGTCGACTCTGAACAGACTGGCCGCTCCGGAGATGTCCGAGGCGATGCGTCGCGTTTACGCTGCCGACAAGGCGCTCGCACTGATGCGGCTCGCCGATCTGGCGGAGCGTCGCGGCGCTGCGGCCGAGTCCACGCGTCTAACCTCGGATGCTTTGGCTGCCTGCGCGACCGCCGGGCTTCCATACTGCACATCGGCCGAGTTGCGCGAGCGCATGCGCGAGATCGATACGCGATCTGCAGCGCCAGAGCTTTCGAGCGCCACGCCTGCGGCTCCCGCCGGCGCGCGGCCGCTGCAACTCGACGCATCCCGGCTCGCGACCGCGCCCGTTCATTACTCTTCCGCGGCCACGCTCCAGGGCTTCCCGATCCCGGTCGTGTACTGGCGCAGAACCGGCCTGATGGCGGGCGAGGCGGAGGCCGAGGGAATCAAGAGCGGCGTACTCTATCCGTTGCTGCTCGAGAGCAGGAAGCCGGTCGCCGCGTTCATCGTGGAATTCCTGCCGGCGAGTGACTGGCAGATCGGCATCACCGTCCTCTGGAGCGACGGCCAGGCAAGAGAAACCGCGATCGCTCGATCTCCGCAGGGAAAATATGCCGCCGATGCGTACAAGGCACTGATGGCGAAGCCGACGCCGTGAGCAGCCTGCGTGCAACCCGCCCTCACGGACCGGTCGGCGGCGGCCGCGTCGGCGCGCTACTGATTCGCTGATCCGTTCGAGAGACCGCCATGCCTACCGACGATCCAGGCCCGTTCGACGGCGGCTGCACCTGCCGCGAGGTGCGCTATCGCATGACGAGCGCGCCGCTCTTCGTGCACTGTTGCCACTGCCGCTGGTGCCAGCGCGAGACCGGCGCATCCTTTGCGCTCAACGCGATGATCGAGGCCGACCGGGTCGTACTGCTGCAGGGCAATCCGCAAGTGATCGACACGCCGTCGAACAGCGGCAAGGGCCAAAGAATCTCGCGCTGTCCGGCCTGCCACGTCGCGCTGTGGAGCAACTACGCCGGCGCCGGCGATGCGGTGCGCTTCGTTCGCGTGGGCACGCTGGACGAGCCGGATCGGCTGCCTCCGGACATCCACATCTTCACTTCGTCCAAGCAACCCTGGGTCATGCTGCCGCCAAAGATGCCTGCGGTCGCCGAATACTACGATCGCGAGAAGTATTGGCCGCCGGCGAGCCTCGAGCGCCGCCGCGTACTGCTGGCAAGTCTCGGCCGCAAATAGCCTATCGGACGCAAGACCTGGCGCTACGTGGCCTCGTCCTGCAGCTGCGCGGCGCGCAGCGTGTTGGCGAGCAGCATCGCGATCGTCATCGGGCCGACGCCGCCGGGCACGGGCGTGATCCAGCCGGCGCGCTCGCGCGCCGGCGCGAAGTCGACGTCGCCGCATAGCTTCCCTCCTGCGTCGCGG
>DATJZM010000128.1:0-13180 GCA_035499135.1 Casimicrobiaceae bacterium
GCGGTTTCACGAGGGCTGATCACCCGCTGAAACACGTACCTTTTGGCCGCTAAAGTGGCGTCAATGCCAGCGCGTGCCGCGCTGAATCGCGCTGACGAGGCTCCGCCCGAGCGCAGCGCCGAACCTCCGGCTCAGGCGATCGGTCAGGCTCTCCTGCACAGTGAAATCGACGACGTCTTCGGCCTTGATCACATCGCGCGCAACGTAGCCCACGCTTCCGAGCGCGTCCGCGAGTCCGAGATCGATGCTGCGTGCTCCGTTCCAGACGAGGCCGGAGAAAAGTTCCGGCGACTCCTTGAGCCGCGAGCCCCTGCCAGCCTTCACGGCGGCGATGAACTGCTGGTGGATCTCCGCCAGCATCTTCAACGCGTAGTCCTTCTGCTCCTGCGTCATCGGCAGGAAGGGATCGAGGAAGGCCTTGTTGTCGCCAGCGGTAAGCGCTCGCCGCTCGACGCCGAGCTTTTCCATTGCCCCGACGAACCCAAAGCTGTCGATGATCACGCCGATCGAGCCGACCAGGCTGGCTTTGTCGACGTAGATCTTGTCCGTTGCGACGGCCACGTAGTACGCGCCCGACGCGCAGATCTCCTCGACGACCGCGTAGATCGGCGTGTCGGGATACTTGCCGCGCAGGCGGCGGATCTCGTCGTTGATTTCCCCTGCCTGAACGGCGCTGCCACCTGGGCTATTGATACGCAGAACGACACCCTGCGTGCCCTTGTTCTTGAATGCAGCCTGGAGCCCCTCGATGATGTTCTCTGCGCTCGCGGGCGCATCGGCGTCGAGTTCGCCGCGCAGCTCGACCAGAGCCGTGCACCTGTCGAGGCAAGAGACTTCCCGCTGGCTGAAGAGGCCCAGGGCAGCGAGCACGCCGATAAACACGACTGCGAGGGTGAGCAGCCTGAAGAATATGCTCCAGCGTCTGGCCCGACGCTGTTCGCGCAGGCCTTCACTCGCGAGCTGCTCGATGAGGCGCCGTTCCCAGTTTTCTTCCGCCATGCCTCATTCCTCCGCACAGTAGACCGCACCATCGCGCTCGTGGACCTCGACTGCGGCGAGGCATGCGCCGGCACAAGGTCCGTCGACGCAGGCGCCGTTCGCCGGGTCGTAACGCGCGCCGTGCGTGGCACAAACCAAGTATAGCCCGTCGGAATCGAAGAAATCGCCGGGATTCCAGTCGAGCTCGGTCGCCTGGTGCTGACACTCGTTGAGGTACGCTCGCACGATTCCGTGGAACCGAACGACAAATGCGGGCATCGGCCCGCCACTTCGCTGCACTTCGAAGCGAACGCCCATCCCGCCCTCCACGAGCGAGTCGCTGGCGCAGATCAGGCGTTCGCTGAGAGCCATGAGCGCAGCTCCGCCACCGAAGAAACCGTTGCCAGCGGAGAATAGCCGGCGAGGCCCTCCGCCGGATGCGCGCCATAGCTCACGGCTACTGCGCTCGTGCCGGCGTTGCGGGCGAGTTCCAAGTCGTGCGATGTATCGCCGATCATCAGGGTCTCTCGCGCGGAGACCCCGCAGCGCTCCATGAGAGAAAGGAGCATGTCGGGATGCGGCTTCGGGAAACTCTCGTCGGCGCAGCGCGACGCGACAAAACGCTGCTCGAGGCCCTGCTGCGCCAAGGCGCGGGCGAGTCCCGCCCTGCTCTTGCCGGTGGCAATCGCCAGAAGAAAGCCGCGGGCATCGAGCTCGTCGAGCATTTCTCTCGCGCCTGCGAAGAGGGGGATTTCCGGGTCTCGCGCGAGGTAGTGCTGCCGGTAGCGCTCGGAGAGCAGAGGATGGTCGGAGGCCGGTAGGCTCGGCGCGACGTGCCTCATCGCGTCGGCCAGACCCAAGCCAATGACGAAGCGCGCGGCAGCGTCGTCGGGAACGGGCAACCGAAGATCCGCGCACGCCTGCTGGATCGCACCGGCAATGATTGCGGCGGAATCGGCGAGCGTGCCGTCCCAATCGAAGACGAGAAGCTGAAACCGCCGCGGCTCAGCCATCTCGGCGCTCCGCGTCTTCGAGCTGCGCCAAAAAGGCAGAAAGCTCGCGCGGCAGGGGAGATTCCAGCGCGAGCTGCCGCGCCTCCACCGGATGCGGGAGCGTTAGCCGCCAAGCGTGCAGGAACATCCGCTTGAGCCCGCGCTTGGCGAGTCTTCTGTTCCATTCGAAGTCGCCATACTTGTCGTCTCCTGCGAGCGGGAAGCCCAAGTGTGTCAGGTGCACCCGGATCTGATGGGTCCGCCCTGTTCGCAGCTGCGCCTCGAGGAGGCTCAACGCCGGCTCTCCCTGCCATACCCGCTGCCGACGAAATACTGTCGTCGCCGCCTTCCCTGCTTCGCGCTCGACGCGCACTCGACGCTCCCCCTCGCCGGTCAGGAATTTGTGCAGCGGCAGGTCCACTCTTCGCGTCTCGTCGCGCCACCTGCCGCGCACGAGCACGATATAGCGCTTGTCGACCTCTCCCTTACGCAAGGCAGCATGCAGCCGGATCAGCGCCGTGCGCTGCTTCGCCACGAGCAGGATGCCCGAGGTCTCGCGATCGAGCCTGTGCACAAGTTCCAGAAACGGCTCAGGTCGCGACGCGCGCAACTGCTCGATGAGACCTAGGCTCACACCGCTTCCCCCGTGGACGGCGAGGCCGGCGGGCTTGTCGATCGCCAGCAGCGAGTCGTCTTCGTAGAGAATGCGCAGCCTCGATAGTCGGCTGCCTTGAACGGGGCGCGGGCGTTCGGTGTCCGGAGTCGCGATCCGCAAAGGCGGGATGCGCAGCACGTCACCGGCGGCGAGCTTGGCATCGGGTTTCACCCGTCCGCTGTTGAGCCGCACCTCGCCGCGCCTAAGGATTCGGTACACATGGCTCTTTGGCACGCCCTTCAGGTGCCGCAGCAGGAAGTTATCGACCCGCTGCCCCGCTCCGGCGTCGCCGACGATGAGGCGCCGCACAGAATCCTTGCTTAAATCCTTCATTTCCCTATAATTGTAGCCGGCAGGACGACTCGCAACCGTGGTTGACGGGCTTGAAGCCCCAGCCCGTTGCTGATGCCCTGAAACCGGGGGTGTCGGATTGCCCGCCAGCCCCGTGGAGGGGAAGAGGTTAAATCGACTCACCGTCCGGGCCCGACAACCCGGAAAAGTAGCGATGTTAACGGAAGGGCGCAGTCTCCGCACCGGTCAATAGCCGGGGTGAAGCGGCAAGACGCGCGGCGCGCTAAAAGGCGCAACGGATTCTGCAGCTTGCTGCTACTCGCGTTGGCGAGCGCAGCGGCCAGACAAGTTTGAGCGAAAACGCGAACAAGAGCATCCACGTTCACGAGAGCGGCTTGGCTCGCCAGTCGGCGAGCAGGTCTCAAGCGATGGCGCATAACCCCATCCATTCCCTCGTAGCTTGGCGGCAAGCGCTGCTGAGGCAGCCTGCCATGCGTTCATCGCGCTCGCCCGCCGCACTCTGAGAAAGCGGCGCCCGCGCGGCGCCGGCCCGCAGCATCCCCGCCTGACCCGCGCAGTCCTGCGCCGGGAAGATTTCGCATGAAAAGAATGCTTTTCAATGCCACTCAAGCCGAAGAGCTTCGCGTGGCGATCGTCGATGGTCAGAAACTGGTCGACCTCGACATCGAGTCGGCAAGCAAGGAGCAGCGCAAGAGCAACATCTACAAAGCCGTCATCACGCGCGTGGAGCCGAGCCTCGAAGCCTGCTTCGTCGACTACGGTGCCGACCGTCACGGATTCCTGCCGTTCAAGGAAGTCGCGCGCGAATACATGCGCGGGAGCAACGGCGAGAACGGGCGCGGGCGGGCACAGGAGAGCCTGCGCGAGGGGCAGGAGATCATCGTTCAGGTCGATAAGGACGAGCGCGGCACCAAGGGCGCCGCTCTCACGACCTACATCTCTCTCGCAGGCCGCTACCTCGTACTGATGCCCAACAATCCTCGCGGCGGCGGCGTGTCGCGGCGTGTCGAGGGCGAAGATCGCAATGAGCTGCGGGAAGTGATCGGGCAGCTCGACGTCCCCGCGGGGATGAGCGTGATCGCGCGCACCGCCGGCATCGGCCGCACACTCGAGGAGCTCAACTGGGATTTGAATTACCTCCTCCAACTTTGGCAGGCGATCGACGAGGCGGCAAAGGGTCAGACGGGGGCATTCCTCATCTACCAGGAATCCAGCCTGGTCATTCGCGCCATCCGCGACTACTTCCAGCCTGATATCGGCGAGCTGCTTATCGACACCGAGGCGATCTTCGAGCAGGCGCAGCAGTTCATGGGCCACGTGATGCCCAGCAACGTCAATCGCGTCAAGCTCTACAAGGACGACGTCCCGCTGTTCTCGCGCTTCCAGATAGAGCACCAGATCGAAACCGCGTACGCCAGGCAGGTGCCGCTGCCTTCGGGCGGCGCGATCGTCATCGACCACACCGAGGCGCTGGTCTCGATCGACGTGAACTCGGCCCGTGCGACCAAGGCTGGCGACATCGAGACCACCGCGTTCCACACCAATCTCGAGGCCGCTGACGAGCTCGCGCGCCAGTTGCGGCTGCGCGACCTGGGCGGGCTTATCGTGATCGACTTCATCGACATGGAGAGCGCCAAGAATCAGCGCGAGGTCGAGAACAGGCTCAGGGACGCGCTCAAGTACGACCGCGCGAGGGTGCAGCTTGGCAAGATATCGCGCTTCGGCCTGATGGAGCTGTCGCGACAGCGGCTGCGCCCGGCGCTGGCGGAGTCCGCTTATATCGCCTGCCCGCGCTGCCACGGCATCGGCCACATCCGCGGCACGGAATCAACAGCACTGCATATTCTGCGCATCCTGCAAGAGGAGGCGATGAAGGAGAACACTGCGCAAGTCGTCGCGCAGGTTCCCGTCGACGTCGCAACGTTCCTCCTCAACGAGAAACGACCCGAGATCCATGGCGTCGAGACGCGCTTCAAGGTCAACGTCATGCTCGTGCCGAACACCTATCTCGAGACCCCGAACTACAAGGTACAGCGCCTGCGGCATGACGACCTGAATCAGAGCGAGCCGCTGCCTCCCTCTTTCGATCTCGTCGAGCGGCCTGAAGAGGAGGACATCGCCAAGCAGCGGAAGGAGGAGGCACGCGAGCCGCGTCCGGAGGCCGCGGTAAAGGGCATCACGCCGGCGCAGCCGGCGCCGGTTCCCGTGCCGCCGGAGCAGCGGCCCGCTTCGGCGGAAGTCGTGCGCCGCGAGAATTGGCTCACGACCGTCATGGGCTGGTTCAGACGGCAGCCCGAGGATGCCGCGCCGCCGCCCGCCCCCGCCGCCGAGCGCCCACGCGCGCAGCGCGAGGACGCAGATCGGGGCGGCGGCCGCCAGGATCGCTCTGGCAGGCGTGATCGGCACGAGCAACGCGCGGCCGAGCGACGCGAGACGCAGCGCGAGCAGCAGAAGCCGCGTTCTCCTCACGGCCAGCAACAGCAACCTAACCGCGAGCGAGAGCAGGGTCGTGACGCGCGCCGGGGCGAACGCCGCGAAAGCGGGCACGAGGTCCGGCGCGAGTCCGAGCACGACGCTCCGCGTGGCGGCCGGCGAGAAGGTCAGCGCCAGCAGCGCCCTCCTCGCGCCTCACAGGAGCCGCGACCCGCGGACGCAAACGCACCGGCGATCGTCCAGCAGCAGCCCCCGGGGGTGCCGCGCGAGCAAGGGGAAGGAGGCCGACGTCGGCGCGATCACCGGCGCGGTCGCGATCGGGACCGCCAGGGACGGCACGGCCCGGACGGAGTACAGGCCGAGCGCGAAGAGTCCCGGCCGCGTAGTGCGCCGGCTCCCGAACTCGGTGCGTCCACGCAAGGCACGTCGACAGGCGCCCCGGTGACTGACATAGCGGCGCAGCCACCGCAAGGCAGTGCTCCGAGCATGGCGGCCACGGCCTTCGAACCGTCTGCCTCGCCCGCCACCGCAGTCGTGGATCAGCCTGTTCCGATTGCTCCGGCGCCGATTCCACGCAACGCCCCGGACATTCCGCGCGTGGCGCTCGAGCTGCCAACCGGCTCGGAGCTCGTCCTCATCGAGACCAGCCGTGCGGCGACAAGAGCGGAGCCGCCCGAGCCCGAGACGCCGCGAGCCCATCGCGTTCGACCGCCCCGCCTCGAGGTCAAGGACGAGCCCCTGGAGATGGTGGAAACCACCCGCAAGGAGCCGCCCTCGGTCGAGTAGCCTGCGAACGGTCAAGGCATAAGCAGTCGCCGCGCGAGTGCGTGGCGAGTGCGTTGCCTGACCTGCCCGCTACTGACAGCGCGTTCCCGGGACCTTGAAGGATTCGCGCGCGATCGTCTTGACCTGTGCCACGCCGTTGACCCTGTAGCGTGCGCGGAGCGAAAGCAGCGCGCGAAGACGCGGAAGCGGCGCGCCGAGCGCCGCGCCCGAAAGGGCCATGCGAAAACGCTACTGCATGAACCAGCCGTGGCTGACGACCAGTGATTGGCCGGTCAGTGCATTCGTCGGGAACGCAGCAAAGAAGAGAGCCACCTGCGCCACGTCATCGACCGTGGTGAACTCGCCGTCGACCGTCTCCTTCAGCATGACGTTCTTGATGACTTCCTGCTCGGAGATGCCCAGCTCCTTCGCCTGCTCGGGGATCTGCTTTTCGACCAGCGGCGTGCGCACGAACCCAGGGCAGATCACATTGGCGCGAACTCCGTGGGCCGCGCCCTCCTTGGCCACGACCTTGGCGAGCCCGATCAGGCCGTGTTTTGCGGTGACGTACGGCGCCTTGAGCATCGACGCTTCCTTCGAGTGCACCGACCCCATGTAGATGATGCTACCGCCGCGACCCGACTTGTACATGTGCGGAATGCAGGCGCGGGTGGTCAGAAATGCGCCGTCGACGTGGATCGCCATGAGCTTCTTCCACTCGGCATAGCTGAATTCTTCGAGCGGATGCACGATCTGTATGCCGGCATTGCTGACCAGCACGTCGACACCCCCGAATGCCTTGACCACCGCGGCCACGCCGTCGTTGACCGCTTGCTCATTGGTGACGTCCATCGCGACGCCCATCGCCTGTCCGCCTGCGCCGCGGATCTCGCTCGCGGCCGCGTTGGCGGCGTCGATGTTGAGGTCGGCGATTGCGACCTTGGCGCCCTCTCCCGCGAAGACGTGCGCGATGTCCTTGCCGATGCCACTCGCGGCCCCGGTGATGATCGCTGACTTGTTCTTGAGCTTCATAGGGATTCTCCAATCAGGCTAGATAGTCGTGCACGACCGTGCCGAGACCGAGCGTCAGATCGGACAGGATGTGCACCCCGGAAACGACTTCGAGCACCGGCAGCTCGGCGACCGGCGCGAGCGCATGGTGAAACAGCTCCAGCGCGGCCGGTCCTTCCCACGCGCCCTTCACGGCGATTTGCTCGCAGAAGTATTCCACCAGCTCGCAGATGCGGGGCTTGCCGTCGACGTGCGGGATGATCTTGAGGAGGTAGTTTGGCGCCGAGAGCGAGGTGAGGATCTTGTCGTTGGGTAGCGTACGGTGCTTGTAGCCCATCGTCGCTACCGCAACCGGGGCCGGACCGTAACGCAGCACGCCGAGCAGGGTGTCCTTCTCGACGGTTAGCTTGGGCGAGGCGAGCTTCTTGGGAAACCCCCATAGCTCGCGCCCGCCGGCGATGGGCGGCTCGTCGTCGAGATACATGGCATGCACGTAGCCGCCCTCCGTCCCGCGAAAGCGAACCGGCAACACCTGGCCGGACTCGGTGTAGTCGCCGAACCCGGTCGAGTCGGGCATGCGGATGAACTCGTATTTCACCAGCGGTTGGGTGTACTCGAGAGGTGCCGGGATCAACGCGCGTAGCGCATCCGGGTCGGTGCGATACGTGATGATGAAAAACTCACGGTTGACGAAGCGATACGGCCCTGGTGGAAACGCGGGGCTGGTGAGCGGCATCGCAAACGCACGGGCTTTGACTTCGTTCTCGGTCAAGACGCTCTCCTGGCAATGTCCCGCGGCTACGCGGCAAGGTCGAAGACACGCACGCCACTGACGAGTTCCTTCGCCTCACCCCAGCTCTGATGCGCGCAGGTTCGACGGACGTCCTGGAGCCCGGCGTCCCAGAGCTCCTCCATGGTCGTCCTGGAAAACTCATAATCCTTGGCGTTCGTGGACGTGGCGAAGCGTCGGTTGATCAGGTGCGCGATCGCTATCTGCCGCTTGCCCTCGCATATCGGTTTGAGCAGCTTGTAGTCGGGATCGTCGCGCAGGCTCGGCGGCAGTTTTTTCATCAGGCGCCCGAGCGCATGACGAAGACTCTCCAGCTCCTGGATCCGCGTCGTGTTGAAGCGTGTCTTGCTCGAGTACTGGATATCCTTGGCGCGCTCAAGGACCTGGTCGAGATTCACCGGCAGCTCGCCACGCGCGCTGAATAGATCGACCTGGATGATCATCGCGCTGATCTGCGGAGACTGGTCGAGGATGTACCACAGCGGCGAATTGGAGACGATCCCGCCGTCCCAGTAATGCTCGCCGTCGATCACGACGGGAGGGAACCCGGGCGGCAGCGAGCCGCTGGCCATGATGTGCTCCGGCTCGAGTCTTTGTTCCTGACTGTCGAAATAGACCGAGTTTCCGGTGCGAACGTTCACCGACCCGACGCTCAGGCGGATGCGCTGCGTTCCATTGATGAGTCCGAAGTCAACCAGCTCCTCCAGGGTGGATCGAAGCGGCGTGGTGTCGTAGACGCTGAGTGCCTCGGGGGTGCCCTCCGGGGCGAGGAATGCCGGTGGAACGCGGGGGACGAAAAAGCCAGGGACCCCAAACGTGGCTGCCGTAGCCGCGCTCAGGCGGTTGAGGGCGACGCGCACCGGGTCAACCTGCGCGGGTGCGACCAGCGGCAACCCGGAGGAGACTCTTTCCCAAAACTCGCGCAAGCGCGCGACCCGTTGCTCCGGCGGATTGCCTGCGATGAGCGCGCCGTTGACGGCGCCGATCGATACGCCTGCTACCCAGTCGGGCGCGAAGCCATGCTCGTGCATGCCCTGGTACACGCCTGCCTGGTACGCACCCAGCGCGCCACCTCCTTGCAACACGAGAACCGTGTGATCGTGCTTGACTGGTCCGCCCAGGCCACGCTTCTTTTTCCTGTTGGGTGCGGTCATCGCTCGATGGAAGTGCCTTGCGCGCGAGCGGGCATTATAGCCAACCTCTGTTGCGCCGCAACAACACCCATCACGCAGCGCCTACTCCTGTACCGCAACGCCGAAGAGCTTCTCCTTCAGCTGGAAGAGCCGATCGCGCAGCTCTGCCGCCTTCTCGAATTCGAGGTTCTTCGCGGCGTCGAGCATTTCGCGCTCGACCCGCTTGAGCTCGCGCTCGAGGTCCTTCTCGGGCATTGCTTCGTAGCGGGCATGCGCCTGTGCGGCCTTGAGCTGCTTGCGCTCCGCATCGATGTCGTACACGCCGTCGATGATGTCCTTGATCCGCTTGGTCACCCCCGTCGGAGTGATGCCGCGCCGCTCGTTGTAAGCCACCTGCTTGCGTCGCCGTCGCTCGGTCTCCCCGATCGCGGCCTTCATCGATTCCGTCATCGTGTCCGCGTAGAGGATCGCCGTGCCGTTGATGTGGCGGGCCGCGCGGCCAATGGTCTGAATGAGCGAGCGCTCGGCGCGCAAAAAGCCTTCCTTGTCGGCGTCGAGCACGGCAACGAGCGAAACCTCCGGGATGTCGAGTCCCTCGCGCAGGAGATTGATGCCCACCAGAACGTCGAACTCGCCGAGGCGCAGGTCGCGGATGATCTCGACCCGCTCGACCGTGTCGATGTCAGAATGGAGGTAGCGCACTTTCACGCCGTGCTCGTTCAAGTAATCGGTCAGATCTTCGGCCATGCGCTTGGTGAGCGTCGTGACCAGCACGCGCTCGTCACGCTCGACCCGGGTCGAGATCTCCGACAGGAGATCATCTACCTGCGTCTGGGCCGGCCTCACCTCGAGTATCGGATCGACGAGCCCTGTCGGCCGCACCACCTGCTCGACCACCTGCCCCGCGTGCTGCCGCTCGTATTCCGCCGGCGTCGCCGATACGAAGACCGTCTGGGGCAGCAGCTTCTCGAACTCGTCGAAGCGCAGCGGCCGGTTGTCGAGGGCCGACGGCAGCCGGAAGCCGTAGTTGACGAGGTTCTCCTTGCGCGCCCGGTCACCGCGGTACATGCCGCCCACTTGCGGGATCGTCACGTGGGACTCGTCGATGAAGGCGAGGGCATTGTCCGGCAGGTAATCGATCAGCGTCGGCGGCGGCTCGCCAGGCTGACGCCCCGAAAGATGCCGCGAATAGTTCTCGATGCCTTTGCAGAAGCCGACCTCCAGCATCATCTCGACGTCGAAGCGCGTGCGTTGCTCGATGCGCTGCGCCTCGACGAGCTTCATCTGCGAGACGAAGAATTCCTTCTGCTGCGCGAGCTCAACCTTGATCGCCTCCACGGCGTCGAGCACCTTCTGCCGCCCGGTGACATAGTGACTGGATGGAAACACCGTGAAGCGGCCGAGCTTCTGCTTGATGTGCCCGGTAAGCGGGTCGAAGAGTTGCAGCGACTCGACTTCGTCGTCGAAGAGCGACACACGGATGGCGTTCTCGGCACTTTCTGCCGGAAAGATGTCGATCACGTCACCGTGGACGCGGAACGTGCCGCGGCGAAACTCGGTGTCATTGCGCTGATATTGCATCTCGGTCAGACGCTTGATCGCGTCGCGCTGAGCCAGCCGGTCCCCGTGCTTCACGTGCAGGATCATGCTGTGGTATTCGGACGGGTCGCCGATGCCGTAGATCGCCGATACCGTGGCCACGATGACGCAGTCGCGGCGCTCGAGGATCGCCTTCGTTGCCGACAGCCGCATCTGCTCGATGTGCTCGTTGATCGAAGAATCCTTTTCGATATAGAGGTCGCGCGAAGGCACGTAGGCTTCCGGCTGATAGTAGTCGTAGTACGAGACGAAGTATTCCACCGCGTGCGACGGGAAGAATTCGCGGAACTCCGAGTAGAGTTGCGCTGCGAGGGTCTTGTTGGGAGCGAGCACGAGCGCCGGCCGCCCGGTACGCGCGATGACGTTCGCCATCGTGTAGGTCTTGCCTGAGCCGGTGACGCCGAGCAGCGTCTGGAACGCGAGCCCGTCGCCGATGCCATCGACGAGCTGGTCGATCGCCTCCGGCTGGTCGCCGGCGGGAGCGAAGGGCTGGTGCAACTCGAACGGACTGTCAGAAAAGGTGACGACCATCTTGTGCTACTGCTGAAAGCGAATCGATCATTGTAGCCGAGCGACGACGCGCGGCGCACCTGCTTCGCAGTGCATGCTAAGATTTCGATGTTTCAAGCCGCGAGCCCGACGATGAATGCTCCGCTGTCCGCCCCGCTCTTCGCCGCTGTCGAGATGGCGCCGCGCGACCCCATTCTCGGGGTGACCGAAGCGTTCAACGCCGACCCCAATCCGAACAAGGTCAATCTCGGCGTCGGGGTCTACTACGACGAGAGCGGCAAGGTTCCGCTCCTCGAGTGCGTGCGCAGGGCCGAGCAAGTTATCACCGGGAAGGCGGCGCCACACGCCTACCTGCCGATCGACGGCATGGCAGCGTACGACCGCGCGGTGCAGCGCCTCCTGTTCGGCGCGGACAGCGATATTCTCGCCTCGGGCCGGGCCGCCATCGTGCAGGCGCTCGGAGGCACGGGCGCGCTCAAGGTCGCCGCCGACTTCCTGCGCCGCTTCGCTCCGGGAGCGCAGGTATGGATCAGCGACCCGTCCTGGGAGAACCATCGCGCGCTGTTCGAGGGCGCCGGCTTCGTAGTCAATACCTACCCGTATTACGATCCGTCCACGCACGGACTCGACTTCCAACGCATGATCGATGCGCTCGGGTGCATTCCGGCGGGGGCGATCGTCGTGCTTCACGCCTGCTGCCACAACCCGACGGGCGTGGATCCTTCCATCGAGCAATGGACAAAGATACTCGAGCGCGTTCGGGCCGGCGGGCACATCCCGCTGCTCGACCTCGCCTATCAAGGCTTCGGCGACGGGATCGATGCCGACGGGGCGATCGCGCGGCGCTTCGCCGATACTCCGGGGCCGTTGTTCGTGGCGAGCTCCTTCTCCAAGTCGTTTTCTCTCTACGGCGAGCGCGTCGGCGCGCTGTCGATCGTCGCGGCCGATCGAGATGAAGCCGCGCGCGCTCTCTCCCAAGTCAAGCGCGTCATCCGCAGCAATTACTCCAGCCCGCCCGGATTCGGCAGCCTGGCCGTGCAGACGGTCCTCGATTCGCCCGAGCTTCGCGCCCTGTGGGAGAACGAGCTTGCCGCGATGCGCGAGCGCATTCGCACCATCCGTCGCGCGCTCGTCGATCGGCTGAGAGTCCATGCGCCGCGGGCAAATTTCGACTTCGTGCCGCAGCAGCGAGGCATGTTCTCGTACTCGGGCCTGACGCGCGAGCAGGTCGCCAGGCTGCGCAGCGAATTTGCGATCTACGCCATCGACTCGGGCCGCATCTGCGTCGCGGCGCTCAATCAGCGCAACCTCGACTACGTTGCTCGGGCGATCGGCGCCGTCGTCGCCTGACCCTCGCTCGCGTCACCTTGTTCGCAACGATCGCCGGAACCACACGCGAGTTACCGACGCTGCGCTTTGACACTCCTCGAGCGCGCGCTATAATTCGCGGTTACCGCGCGCGGGAATAGCTCAGTTGGTAGAGCGCAACCTTGCCAAGGTTGAGGTCGCGAGTTCGAGACTCGTTTCCCGCTCCAGCTTTTCAGGGAGGGCGCCATGCTCTCCCTTCGCGTTTATGGCCTCACGGGCGGTAGCGCGATAGGCATCACGACCACCCGGCGGGGTGGCAGAGTGGCCATGCAGCGGCCTGCAAAGCCGTCTACGCCGGTTCGATTCCGACCCCCGCCTCCACTACCCTCCACAACGACTTGGACTGCTCCGCGCGTGCTCTCGTGTCACGCGCTTTCCTAGCACAGGTGCGTAGCCACCCTTAACTAGGAGCGGCCTTGCGGCAGCTCGAAGACATCAAATATCAATGTCCGTGACGCCCACAATGCCGCCTAACCACTCGCGCAGCCGGACCACTCGCCGGCGGGCAACCGGCCGCTAAGCGAACGCGACGAAACGATGTTCGCCGGGAGCGGACATTGCTCGTTGCCGGAAGCGATCACTCATCAGCGCTCTTGGCGCAGCCGGCGGACGCGCCCGCTTGGGCGAGCGGTTA
>DATJZM010000129.1:0-31314 GCA_035499135.1 Casimicrobiaceae bacterium
GTCGCGCACGGGGCAGTGCTCCGCGTGTACGCCAAGGATCCGCTGGTTGCGGACCAGGTCGCAGTGAACTACCGGAAGGCCGACATCAGCGCACGCGAGAAGGCCATGCTGGCGTTCGCGCTGAAAGTCGCGTCACGCTCGGCCGAGCTTGTCGATGCGGATTTCGAGGCGCTGCGGCAGCACGGGTTTTCCGACGAGGACATCTGGGACATCGGCGCCATCACGGCGTTCTTCGCGCTGTCCAACCGCATGGCGGATCTCATGGCCATGAGGCCGAACGACGAGTTCTATCTTCTCGGCCGGGTGCTCAGGAAGTCCTGAAGCCGCGTGCGGAACGGCGAGGTGTGTGCCGCGCTTACTGCACGCCGTAGTACTTCAGCCACTCCAGCATCTTCTTCCAGGCATCGTCGGCAGCAGCCTTGTTGTAGCTCGGACGATAGTCGGCGAAGAAGGCGTGTCCCGCCTCCGGATAGACGACGATCTGCGAGGGATTGCCCGCCTGCTTGAGCTCGGATCGCATCTGCTCGATCGCGGCGAGCGGGATGCCCTGGTCCTTGCCGCCGTAGAGTCCGAGCACGGGTACGGTAAGCTCGGGCGCGAGCTCGAGCGCCGTCTTCGTGTCCGGCCCGAGGCGCGAGTCGAGGCCGCCGTACCACGCCACGGCGGTTTTGAGGGCCCGGTTGCGCGCCGCGTACTGCCATACCACGGTGCCGCCGAAGCAGAAGCCGATGATCGCGAGCTTTTGCGTATCGGCTTTTCCGGACGCCTTGGCGAAAGCGACGCAGGCGTCGAGATCGTTCGCGGCCTGCTCGGCCGTCACCTTGCTCATGACGTTCTGCACGATCGCGCTCGTCTCCAGCTTCGAGACGTCGCCATAGCGAGCGAAGAGATCGGGCGCGATCGCGTAGTAGCCGAGCTTGGCGAGCCGCCGGCAGACGTCCTGGATGTGCTCGTGCACGCCCCACGCCTCGTGCGCGACGAGAATGGTGGCGAAGGGGCCGCCGGCCTCCGGCATGGCCCGGTACGCGGGGACCTCTCCATCCTTGACCGGCACCTTGACCTCGCCCGCAACAAGGCCGTTGCTGTCGGTGGTGATCGTCTGCGACGACACGGGTTGCACGGCCAGCGCGAATCCCGCGCCGATCGAGGTCACGATGAAGCTCCGCCGCCCGAGCTTTCTCTCGGGGAAGAGACTTGCCAAGTGTTGGGTCTGTTCGACGTTCATGGGGGCAACCTCGAGAGATCGCGTGCTCGCTCTTATGCCTCGTAGACGATCTGTCCGCCGACGAGCGTGTGGCGAACCTTGCCGGAGAGCTCGAGCCCGAGGAAAGGAGTGTTCTTTCCCTGGCTCCTGAGCGAAGCGGGATCGACGGTCCAGCGCGCCTCCGGATCGAAGACGCACACGTCCGCGTCCGCGCCCGGTGCGAGCTGCCCTGCGGCGAGCCCCAGGACGCGGGCTGGGTCGGAGGTGATGCGCGCGATCGCGATCGGCAAGGCGAGCCGCTCCTCCTGCGCCCACTTCAGCGTCAGCGGCAGCAGCAGCTCGAGGCCGGTCGCTCCGGGCTCCGCCTCGGCGAAAGGCAGCTGCTTGCCGTCCTCGTCGACCGGCGTGTGATCGGAGCAGATCAGATCGATGGTGCCGTCGGCGAGCCCTTGCCGGAGCGCGGTCCGGTCGCGCGTGCCGCGCAGCGGCGGTACCAGCCGACAGTGCGCGTTGAACCACCCGATATCGATGTCGCACAGATGCACGTGATGCGCGGCGACATCGCAGGTCACTGGCAGCCCCGCCCGCTTCGCGGCCCGGACACGTTCTACGCCCTCGTAGGTGGAAAGCCTCGCGAGGTGCACTCGCACGCCGGTCGCACGCACCAGCTCAAAGATCGTGTCGAGCGCAATCGTCTCCGCGCACGAAGGAATCGCTGGAAGGCCCAGGCGCGTCGCGACCTCGCCGTCGTGGGCCACCCCCCCATGGGCGAGATGCGCATCCTGGGGGCGCAGCCACACGCGGTAACCGAAAGTCGCGGCGTACTGCAGCGCGCGCAGCAGGATCTGCGTGTCGGCCAGCGGCGCGTCGGCGTGCGAGAACGCGATGCAGCCCGCCTCGGAGAGCTCACCCATCTCGGTGATCGTCTCGCTCTTGAGCCCCACCGTCAGCGCGCCTATCGGGTAGACATGCGCCTGGTTGAGCGAGCGGGCGCGGTGCTTGAGCATCTCGACCAGGCCCGGCTCGTCGAGCGGTGGATCGGTGTCGGGTGGACAGGCGAGGCTCGTCACGCCGCCGGCAATGGCCGCCTGCATCTCCGACTCGAGCGTGGCCTTGTACTCGAAGCCGGGCTCGCGGAGCCGCGCCGAGGCGTCGATCAGACCCGGGCAGACGACGAGCTTAGAGGCATCGATCACGCGATTGGGATGCCACCCCGCCGGCGGCTCGTCAATCGACGCGACCTTGCCCGCGGCGACATAGAGCGAAGTCCGGCGATCGATGCCGTGTGCCGGATCGATCAACCGACCGTTGTGAATCTCGATCTTCATGCGGGAACCTGGCTGCCGGCGAGAATGCTCATCACCGCCATGCGCACTGCGATGCCGAACGTCACCTGCGGCAGAATCACCGAGTGCTTGCCGTCAGCGACGGCCGAATCGATCTCCACGCCGCGGTTCATCGGGCCCGGGTGCATGACGATCGCGTCGGGCTTCGCGAGCCTGAGCTTCTCCGCGGTGAGCCCATAGTGCTTGAAGTACTCGCCCGCGGAGGGCAGCAGCGCTCCCTTCATGCGTTCGCTCTGCAGGCGCAGCATCACCACCACGTCGCAGCCCGCAAGGCCGGCGCGCATGTCGTGAAAGACGCGCACGCCCATGCGCTCGACGGCCGTGGGCAGCAGCGTCTGCGGCCCCACGACGCGCACCTCTGGCGTGCCCAGTGTCGTCAGCCCCTGGATCAGCGAGCGGGCGACGCGCGAGTGCAGAACGTCGCCGACGATCGCCACGGTGAGCGCATGGAACTCCTGCTTGTAGTGGCGGATGGTGAACAGGTCGAGCAGGCCCTGGGTCGGATGCCCGTGCCGCCCGTCGCCTGCGTTGATCACGTGAATTCCGCCGCGGCCCGTCGTCGACAGATGCTGGGCGATCAGGTGCGGCGCGCCGCTCTGCGAATGACGCACGACGAACATGTCGGCGTTCATCGCCACGAGGTTGTCGATGGTGTCGAGCAGCGTCTCGCCCTTGGTCGTCGAGGAAACGCCGATGTTGAGATTGATCACGTCGGCCGACAGGCGCTTGGCGGCGATCTCGAAGGTGGTACGGGTACGGGTGCTGTTCTCGAAGAAGAGGTTGAACACCGTCTTGCCGCGCAGCAACGGGACCTTCTTCACGTCGCGCTCGGCGATCGACACGAAGGGCACAGCGGTGTCGAGAATGCGGCCGATCACCTCGGGCGGCAGTCCCTCGAGCGTGAGCAGATGCTGCAGCTCGCCGCCGGGGCCGAGCTGCGGGTTACGCACGGCCGCCTCCGTTCGCGGACTCGAGCGAGAACTCCAGGCTGCCGTCGAGATGGCGTTGCAAGACGACCGACAGGTCGCGGGCCACGGCAACCCGCGCCCCGACGTAGGTCGGCTCGATGGGCAGCTCCCTGCCGCCACGGTCGATGAGCACGGCCAGCTCGATCGACTCCGGCCGCCCGTAGTCGAATATCTCGTTCAGCGCTGCGCGCACCGATCTGCCGGTGTAGAGCACGTCGTCGACGAGAACGATGCGGCTCGCGCCGACTTCGAACGGCAGCGTGGTCGTTGCGAGTTTCGCGTGCAATCCCTTCTGTGCGTAGTCGTCCCGATAGAACGACACGTCGATGTAGCCCACCGGATGCCGTCCGTCGAGCATCTCGGCGAGCCGCTCGGCGATCCACGCGCCGCCGGAGTGGATGCCGATTAGCTTGGCGTCGAACGCGACGGCGCCGCGCATCTTCTCAGCGAGCCGGCCGAGCGTTATCTCGGCGTCAGGCAGCCCGGCGGCGGTCAAGGTAGTCCTGCAGGATGAGCTGGGCGGCGACTCGATCGCGCGAAGCCTTCTGCCGGCGGCCGCGGACGCCGGACTCTTCCAGCGCACTGGACGCGCTTCGCGTCGTGAAGCGCTCGTCGCAGAGTTCGACCGGCACCTCGAAGCGGCTCTCGAGCTCGCGCGCGAAGCGCTTCGCCCGTCCGGTCATCGCGTGCGGCACGCCGTCAGCGTGCACCGGGAGCCCGACGACGAGCACTGCCGGCCGCCACTCGGCCATCAGCGCCCGCACTGCCGGCAGCCACTGATCGCGGCTTGCGGCGGCAATGGTCGCGAGCGGATGAGCGAGACCGACGTTCGTTTCACCGACTGCAACGCCGATGCGTCGCGTGCCGAAATCGAATGCAAGAACACACCCCCCCGGATTGGCGGAGGTCATGGCTCTCGCGGTCACGGATCAGGCGTGTCCGACCGAGTCGGACAGACGGGAGAATTCAATGCCGAGCAGCTTCATCGCCGCAGGCAGGCGCAGCTCCGCGGGCTCGGTGAACAGCACATCCGGGTCGGCCTCGACGGTCAGCCAGGCGTTTTGCGCGATCTCCTGCTCGAGCTGGTCGGCTGACCAGCCCGCGTAGCCCAGCGTCACCAGAACGTTGGCTGGACCGCTGCCGTTGCCGACCGCCTCGAGGATGTCCTTGGAGGTCGTGAGTCCCAGATCGTCGCTCACCGCGAGCGTGGATTGCCAGCTGCCGAGCGGGCGATGCAGCACGAAACCGCGGTCGATCTGCACCGGGCCGCCGTAGTGGACCTTGGTCTGGCGCAAGTCGGAGTCGCCCAGCGGAATGTTGATCTGCTCGAACAGAGCCGACAGCGTCATGTCGATCGGCTTGTTGACGACGATCCCGAGGGCGCCCTGGTCGTTGTGCTCGCAGACGTAGATCAGGGTGTGCGCGAAATGCGGATCGGCCATGTGCGGCATGGCGATCAGGAAGTGGTGACTGAGGCTGGCGCGTTCCTCGCCCATGCCGACATTGTAGACGCCGCCCGGGCCTGACACAAATGACCGGCGTTTGCCTCCTTACAGATTATTACTCTTCCTCATGCTTGCGGTGCTTGGCGTACTCGCCGGCGAGATGCTGCTGCAGGTTGGGCGGCGCGGGATCGTAGTGCGAGAGCGCCATGGTCCACGCGGCGTGGCCGGCCGTCATCGCCTTGAGGCGGGCGGCGTAGCCCTCCAGCTCGGAGAGCGGCGCGAGGCCATTCACGGTGAGCGTGCCCGGCTGCAGCGACTTCGTTCCGGTGACCTGGCCGCGCCGCCCCGACAGATCGCCGGCGACGTCGCCCATGTTGGTTTCCGGGCACAGCACCTCGACGCTGACGATCGGCTCGAGCACGATCGGGCGGGCCTTCTCGATGGCGTCGAGAAACGCCTTGCGTCCCGCCGTCACGAACGCGATTTCCTTCGAGTCGACGGGGTGATGCTTGCCGTCGTAGACGATCACTCGCACGTCCTGCAGCGGGAAGCCGGCGATCGGCCCTGCGGTGAGGACCTGCTCGACGCCCTTCTGCACCGCAGGAATGAATTGATTCGGGATCGTACCGCCCTTCACCGCATCGACGAATTCGAAGCCCGAGCCGCGCGGCATCGGCTCGATGCGCAGATAAACCTCTCCGAACTGCCCTGCGCCTCCCGTCTGCTTCTTGTGCCGGTGGTGTCCTTCGGCCTTGGCGGTGACCGTTTCGCGATAGGGAACCCGCGGCGGCCGCGTGTCGATTTCGAGCTTGAATTGCGTGGCCATACGCTCGAAGACCGAGCGCAGGTGCAGCTCGCCCAGGCCGCGCAGCACCGTCTCGTTCAGGTTGGCGTCGTGCTCGAGCGTCAGCGTCGGGTCCTCGGCGATCATCTTGTGCAGCACGTCGGATATGCGCTGTTCGTCGCCGCGCTTCTTCGGCGCGATCGCGAAGCCGTGCATCGGCGTGGGAAACTCGAGCGGCTGCATATGGATCTGGTCCTCGTCGTGCGAGTCGTGCAGCACGCAGTCGAACTCGATTTCGTCGACCTTCGCCACGGCCGCGATGTCGCCGGGGACGGCGCGATCGACCTCGACCTGCTTGCCGCCCTGCAGCATCAGCAGGTGTCCAATCTTGAACGGCTTGCGCCCGTCACCGACGAACAGCTGCGTGTCGCGCGTCACCGTTCCCTGGTGCACGCGAAAGATCCCGAGCTTGCCGATGAACGGATCGATCACCACCTTGAATACGTGCGCGAGGACATGCTTCTTCGGATCCGGGACGGAATGGAACTCCACTGCGCTCGCGCCCTCGCCTTTGATGAACAGCGGCGGGTTGCCCTCGGCCGGGTTGGGCGCGAGCTTGACGAGAATGTCGAGCAGCTCGGCAACCCCCGCGCCGGTGCGTGCGGAGACGAAGCACACCGGTATCAGGTGTCCGTCGCGCAGAGCCTGCTCGAACGGCGCATGCAGTTGATCGGGAGCGATCTCGCCCTGCTCCAGATACAGCGACATCAGCGCGTCGTCCACTTCGACCACCTGGTCGACCAGCGCACGGTGCGCGGCCTCGACCGATGAAAAGTCGGATTCCCCGGCGGGATTGAAGAAGCAGTCGACGACCTTATTGCCGCCGTCAGCCGGGAGGTTGATCGGCAGGCACTCCTTGCCGAAGGTCGCCTGGATCGCGGAGAGGACGGCCTCGGGGTCCGCGTTCTCCGCGTCGATCTTGTTCACGATGATCAGGCGGCAGAGCTTGCGCCGCGCGGCCCAGTCCATCATGCGCGAGGTGATCATCTCGATGCCCGACTGCGCGCTCACCACCACGGCGGCCGTCTCGACGGCGTCGAGTGCGCCGATGGCCTGGCCCATGAAGTCCGGGAATCCGGGGGTATCGATCAAGTGGACCCGCGTTCCGTCGCTGTCGAGGTGCAGCACGGAGGCCCGCAGCGAATGCTGCCAGGCCTTCTCCAGCGGGTCGAAATCGCTCACCGTCGTGCCGCGCTCGACGCTGCCCGGCGCGACGATCGCCTTGCCGCGTACGAGTAGCGCTTCGGCGAGGGTCGTCTTGCCGGACGCCCCGTGGCCCACCAATGCTACGGTACGAATATTCTCCGTGGCGTACTGCGCCATGCGCTCCTCCTCGTTTTGGGTTAGCGCCGATTTTACATGCTGCGAAGTGCGGCCGCCCAAACCTGGGCTGCCCTGCTCTCGGTCTTGGGAAATGCGCCCGACGGACGTCGGGACAACCTACGCCGTATGCACCGCCAGGACGCCCCGCAGCTGCCGCAGCAACTCGTCTTCCTGGTAGGGCTTGCCGAGGTAGCCGTCGACGCCGAGCTCCTGCGCGCGGGCGCGATGCTTCGCGGCCGTGCGCGAGGTCACGATGATGACCGGGATGTGCGCGAGTCGTGGATCGGCCTTCATCGTCTTCGCGAGCTCGAAGCCGTCCATGCGCGGCATCTCGATATCGAGCAGCATCGCGTCGGGGACGCGCTCGCTCAGTAGTTGCAGGGCATCGAGCCCGTCCTTGGCGGTCAGCACTTCGAAACCTTCGCGCGCGAGCAGGCGGCTCGTGATCTTGCGCACGGTGAGCGAGTCGTCGACGATCATCACGACCGGAGGTCCGGAGCTGGCGACCGCTTCCGCCGCCGCCTTCGCGGCCTGCGGGGTCCTGACGACCATCTGCGTGTCGGCGACAGCGTCGGTGCGCTGCGCGAGCTGAACCGGGTTGATGATGAGCACCACTTCGCCCGTGCCGAGCACGGTCGCGCCGGCGACACCCGACACGCGTGCGAGCTGCGGCCCGATGTTCTTCACCACGACTTCCTGGTTGCCGAGCATCTCGTCGACGTGCACCGCGGTCATGTTCTGACCGCTTCGCAGCAGCACGACCGAGTTGTAGCGCAGCGTCTCCGGGTTGAATCCCGCGTTGCCGAGCAAGCGGGGCAGGTAGAAGAACGGATACTTTCGCTCCTGCCAGACGACCTCGCGCGTGAGGTACAGGTTGATCAGGTCCTTGTCCTTGATCTGCTGTACCTGCTCGACCATCGGGGCCGGCAGCGCCCACAGCCGGCCCCCGGCCCGCACGAGCACGGTCTGCGCGACAGCGAGTGTCAAGGGCAGATATAGCGTGAAAGTCGTACCCTTGCCGCGCGTCGTGGCCACCTCGACGCGACCGCCGAGCGCGGCGATGTCCGTGCGCACGACGTCCATGCCTACGCCGCGGCCGGACACCTGCGTGACCTTGGTCGCCGTCGAGAATCCTGGCTCGAAGATGCATTCCGTGAGGCGCGCTTCCGTGGGCTCCGTCTCGCTCGAGATCAGGCCCAGCGAACGCGCCCTGTCGCGGATGCGGGCGTAGTCGAGCCCCGCGCCGTCATCGGCGATGTCGATTGCGATCTCGTTGCCCACTTGCCGCACGTTGAGTGCGATTTCCCCGACCTCGGGCTTGCTCGTCTTGAGCCGTTCCTCCCTCGGCTCGATCCCGTGATCGAGCGCGTTGCGCAGCATGTGCTCGAGCGGGCCGACGAGCTTCTCCAGCACCGAGCGATCGAGCTCGACCTGGGTACCGCGGATTTCCAGGTTGGCTCGCTTGTCGAGCTCTTTCGCAACCTGGCGCAGGATGCGGTAAAGGCGTTCCGAAAGGCTCCCGAACGGCACCGTCCGGATCGAGAAGAGCTGCTGCTGCACGTCGCGCGACAGGCGCGCCTGCGCGAGCAGCGCTGCGTCCGCGTCGTCGATGTTGCGCAACAGCGACTGCTGGACGGTCGAGACGTCGTTCACGCCCTCGGCCAGACCCCGGGTGAGCTCCTGGAAGCGAGTGAAGCGGTCGAATTCCAGCGGGTCGAACTCTTCTTCGCCCGGCTTGAGATGCGACAGGCGCGACTGGATCTGCGATTCGGCTTGAATTTCGATCTCGCGCACCTGCGAGCGCAGACGGATCACGCTGTTCGTAAGCTCGAGCAGGTTGCCCTTTAGCGAGCGCAGCTCTCCTTCGACCCGCGCACGGGCGATCGCCACCTCGCCGGCCTCGTTGACCAAGCGATCGATCAGATCCGCACGCACACGCAGCATGGCCCGCTGTGCAGCCTCGGCTTCCGCCGGGGCGGCGGCCGCTTCGGCGCCGATCGGTCGCGGCGCGGCGGCCGTGACCACGGTGAGCGGCGCGGGTCCCGCTGGCGCGGGCGCCTCCTCTACCGCAAGCCACGGCAAGGGGCTGTTGACTTCGCCCTTCTGTAAGCGGTCGAGGACGAAGGCGAGTCGGTCGAGATCGGTCTCGAGAGCGTCGAACAGCTCCGGTGTGGGCTCGACCAGTCGGTCGCCGGCGAGCAGGCGGCTTTCCATGTGGTGCGTGAGCTCGCCCAGCCGCATCGCGCCGGCCATGCGCGCGCTGCCCTTGAAGGTGTGCAGCGCGCGGCGCAGCGCCTGCGCCGGTTCCTGGGTCGCAGGCGCGCGTCGCCACGCGCGCAACTGTTCGCCGGCCTGCGGAAAGAGCTCGGCGGCTTCTTCGAGGAAGATCGGCAGCACCTGCTCGTCGACGTCGTCGTGCACGTCGGCCAACGCAGCCGCGGTCAACGGCACGGCTTGCGGCGCCGCCGCGATCTGCGACGCGACACCTGGCGTTGGTGCCGCCGCGCGCGAGGGCACCGCAACGGGCGGCGCCGGACGTTTTGGAGGGGCAACAGGCGGCGCGAGACGTTCGGGAGCAGCGGCGAGAGGAACAATGCGCGGTTCCGGCGCGGGCGCAGCAGGCTCCGGCGCTGACAGAACCTGCACTTCGTCTTCCGCCGCGGCAGCGCGCTGCGCCGCGCTCTCGCTGTCCTCGACCGCGGCCTCGGGCGTGACCTCGTGGCGAAGAGCTTCCAGCTCGCTCACGATCTCCGCAGTCTCGGCTTCGTCGGCCGCGTTGAAGGAGATGCGCGCTCGCACGCGCGCCGTCAGCGCATGCAGTCCCGCGATCGCGCGCGCGAGCACCGGCTGCGCGAGCGACGGCAGCGGCGCGCCGCGCTCCTCGAGCCCGAGCAGGCATTGCTCGAGCGCCTTGGCCGCCGTGGCGACGAGGGGGAAGCCGCCCGTGCGATGGATTCCGCACAGCGTATGGCTCGCCCGCACCATCGCCTGCGACGGTGTCGCGGCGGGATCGAACTGCAGCGCCTGCAGCTCGGCATCGAGCGTGGCGAGGTGCTGCTGCGCCTCGTCGCACAGAATCCGGTACAGCGCCGCCGACAGCGTGAGGTCGCCGATCGCCACTTCGTCTGGCTCCGCGAGCGGCGTGGCGAGCAGCTCGGTGGAGACCTCCGCGGCAGCTTCGCGCTTCGGATGCACGGCGGCCGGCGCGAATTCGATCACCTCGGCAAGCGGAGCCGCGGCATGCGCTTCTGCATCGGCGGGCGCGGCAGCGCCAGCGGACGAAGTCTCGTCGAGCTCGATCACTTCGTACTCGGGCGCCGCCGGCGGCATGACCGCGCTCGGCGTTTCCGGCGCGATCGGCTCTGCAGCGGCCGCCGCGCTTATCGGCGTCACCGGCAGCGTCAAGGCCGGAAGCTCCGAAACGACCTTGGCGATTGCGGCTCGCAGCGGCGCAGGATCCGGGGTGACGCGCCCCTTGCGTCGCAGCGTATCGACCCAGACCCGGAAGCCCGTGAGCGCGGTGTCGATCATCGCGACGACGCTGGGCGTGGCGATGCGCTCTTCTTCGAGAAGCCGGTTGTGCACCTTTTCGACGTCGTACGCGATCTCGCCGAGGTCGGTCAGCCCGACCATGCGGCCGCTACCCTTCAGCGTGTGAAAGCCGCGGCGCGAAGTGGTCAGCGCTTCGCGATCGTCGGCCTGCGCCTTGAGCCGCGCCAGGCTGTCGCCGATGCTGTTGAGCACTTCGTCGGCCTCGGTGAGATAGATGTCGAGCAGCTCGGCGTCGAGCTGCGAGGCATCTGTCTCGAGCAGGCGCATCGTCTCTTCGGATGGGGCCGGAGCGGGCGCCGCAGCGCGCCCTTCCGCGATCGCCATGATCGCGTCCTGCAGCGCAGCGGTGTCGCCTGCACCCGCCCGCGCGAGCAGGCCCAGGGCTGCATCCGCATCCGCCTGCAGCGTCTCGTCGCCGATCAGTTCGGAATCGTTCTTGAGGGTGGTGAGCTCCGCCGCGAGGCGCTCTCGCACACGGGGTTCCTCGGGCGTGCGCTGGAACGCGGCGAGCGTGGCCGGGAGCGCCGCCTTGAGGTCGGCGACCGCGCTCTCGACCGTGTCGCGCTCTTCCGTGCGAACCTTCTCCGGCGCACCGAGACGCTTCTCGAGCAGCGGCTCGATCAGTCGTTCGCGGTCCGGCCGCTGCTGCTCGACCGCCTCGATGTAAAAGCCGAGTCCGGACAGCGCCTCCGCGAGGAGCTCGAGATCTTCGTTGGCGACCGCCGTTTCCGGCTTCGCGTATTCGTCGATCTGTCGCTGGCACAGCGCGAGCAGCTGCTCGGCGCTCTCGAGCCCGAGGATGCGCAGCGCACCCGTGATCTGCTTGCTGTCATGCGCGAGCGAAGCCAGGTCGGCTCGCTTCTCGTGATCGCGGAAGAAGGCGTCGAGCACCTGCTCCATGTGCCGCAGGTTGGCCTGAATCTCGCGGGCAACCTGCGCGAGCAGCAGCCGCTCCTGCGCGCGGCGCGCCATTTCGTCGAGCATGGGCGGCGCCGCGCCGGCAGCAGGACGCTCCGCGTCGAGCCTCGCGATCATCGCGTCCACCTGCTTCGGGAACTCCGGCGAGAGCGCGGCAAAGTTCTCGACGGCGGACTCCGCGAGCAGCAGTCCGGTCGCGTACTCCATCGCCAGTCCCTCGGGGACGGCGCCGCTTGGAAGCTTGTCGAGCCGCGCGGCGAGCGCGCCCGCGAGCTTGAGCAGCGACGGATCGCCGATCGCTGCGGCCTTGTCGCGCAGTCCCGAGAGCGCCTGCTTGAGCTTCGGCAGCGACTCGGCGCGGCCGCCCGTCAGCTTGAGCCACAGATCCTTGGCTGTGCTGAGCAGGTCACGCGCCTCGCGCACGTGCGGCTGCGCGCGCACGACGTCTGCCGAGAGTACCTCCGCGGTCGGAATGAGCCCCTGCAGTCGGTAGGCGCGCTGCACGGCCTGGACCTGGGGTCCGACAGGAGCGCTGATCGCAACGTAGTACAGGACCTCGCGCCGCATGCGGTCCGCGACCTTCGACGAACCCTCCACGAAGCGCCGGATCTGCAAGTCGATGCGGCCGCACAGCTGCTTGACGCCGAACCCGCTGTCGACGCCCTTCTCGACGATGCTTTCGAGCAGCGCGCCAACGGTCCACCAGAACGAGCGCTGCGAAGAATGCGTCTGCACGTCCTCGATGCGCTGGACAGCGTCGCGCATCACGCGCGCGCCCTCCTCGTCGCCGCGCAGCCAGGCGAGCAGCCCCTTTTGGAACACGCGCCGCTGCTTCACGAGGAAGGAGGGCATCTTCTGCGGCGTCACCGTTTGCGCAGTGGCGATCTTCGGTGCCCGCGGCGAAAGGTCGGGATAGAACAAATCGGTCGGCGCCGCGGCCCGCGCGCCGCGTGCCTGCTGCATCAGCTCGTATTCGGGGAAGAGCTTGAGCGGAACCGGAGCGGCTCCGCCCACGAGTTCGTCGAGGAAGATCTTCAGCTTGCGGCAGGCGTGGTCGATCAGATCGCAGGCCGCGTTGAGCTCCGGCCCGGACAGATCCTCGAGCCGCGACAGCTGCCGCTCGACCTCGTCGGTGTAGGCTGTAACGGCATCGAGGCCCACCATCTGGATCGCCCCGGCCGCCTGGTGGATGTGCGCACGCGCCTGTTTGAGCAAGCTCGCGTCGTCCGGCGAGCCCTTGAAGCTCGCGAGCGCTTCGACGCCGCGCGTGAGCGCCTGCTCGATCTCCCCGTGTACCCAGGAGAGCGGCCCTAGATCGAATTCGGAGGCAGTCTCGTTAGCCATGCGTTATCGGTCGATGCAGCTACTCGCGACGAATGAGCAAGAAGCGCGCCTCAGATGTCTGCTACAGGGCCCTCCTGCGCGCCGCGCACATGGTCATACCTTGAACCCGGCCACGGAGCTGCGCAGCTCGGCCGCGAGCTTGGTGAGCTGGCCGATCGACACGTTGGTCTGCTTGGTGCCCTCGGTCGTCTCCTCGGTGATCTTGAGGATGCCCTGCATGCCGCGCGTCACGTCGGACACCGACGCGGACTGCTTCTGGGTCTGTGCGGAAATGCCCCCGATCAACTCCGCGAGCTCGCGCGACACGCGCCGAATTTCGTCCAGCGCCTGCCCCGCAGCGTCAGAGAGCTTCGTTCCCTCAACCACGCCAACGGTGCTCTTCTCCATGGCCGCGACCGCGTCCTGCGTGTCGGCCTGAATCGTCTTCACGATGGCGTCGATCTGCTTCGTCGCCTCGCCCGAGCGCTCCGCCAGTCGCTGCACTTCCTCGGCCACGACCGTGAACCCGCGGCCGGCTTCGCCTGCTGACGCCGCCTGGATCGCTGCGTTCAGCGCCAGAACGTTCGTCTGCTCCGTGATGTCCGAGATGAGCTCCACGATCTCACCGATCTCCAGGGAGGACTCGCCGAGCCTCTTGATGCGCTTGGCGGTGTCCTGGATCTGGGTGCGGATCTCGTTCATGCCCGAGATCTGGTTCTGCACTGCCTGTCCGCCCTTTTCGGCGGCTGCCAGAGACTGCTGGGCCACTCGGGCCGACTGCGCGGCGGTCTGGGACACCTCGTTGATCGACTGCGCCATCTGCAGCACGGATGCGGAGGCCTGCTGAATCTCCTTGTTCTGCCGCTGCGAGGCTTCGTAGAGTCGGTTCGAGATCGCCTGCGCGTCGGTTGTCGCCTTCGCCACCTGGTCGGTAGCGCTGTTGATGCCTTTGACCAGCGTGCGCAACTCTTCGATCGTGAAGTTGATCGAGTCGGCGATCGCTCCGGTGACGTCCTCGGTGACCGAGGCCTGGACCGTCAGATCGCCGTCGGCAAGATTACCCATCTCGTTCAGCAGGCGCAGAATCGCCTCCTGGTTACGCTTGTTCTCCTGTTCGCTCTCGAGGGCACGCACGCGCGCCTCGTCGCGCAACACCACGCCCAGCAGGACCAGGCAGACCAGCGCGAACAGCGCGAAAAGGATCGCAGCGCCCAGCGTGAAGAGCCTGCCGGTATTCTGCGTATCGAAGGCCTCGGCAAGCTTGGTCGTGTCGTTGAGCAGGGGCTCGGATTCCTGGTTGATCCCCTTCGCGGCCTGCTTGGCCACCACCAGCCGCTGCATGTTCTGCAGAATCGCGTTGACGCCTGCCTCGTACTGCACGAAGCGTTTCTGCAGGTCGATAAGTGTCGCGCGCGCCTCGTCGTTGCGTACCCCCGTCAGGCGCAACGCGTCGCTGCCCTTGAGCAGGCCGTTCAGGTCGTCACGGAAGGTTCCCGAGTCCTTTCCGAGGAGGAAGGCCACCTCGGGATCGATATCCTCGGACGACACCAGCGCGTTCGCGTTCTTGGCGATGCGCTGCGAGAGCATGCCGAGCTGGCTGGTGAAGTCCACCTCGCGCAGGCTTCCGCCTGCGGCAACCTGCGAGGACGCCTGCTGTGCGAGTTCGAGCAGCGTCGTGTTGCCCTGATTGATAGCATCGAGCCCTTTCGACAGCGTGAGAAGGCTCTGCTGATTGTTGACCACGGCGGTCGCGTTCTTCTCCACGCGGTCCCACCTGCCCGTTATGTCGGTGAGCAGGGCCTGGACCTGCTCGCCGCTCCCAACGTCGATGCTCGTCCCACGGATCGTACCGCCCTTGGACAGGGCATCGAGGTCGGCGCGAAAGCGGTCGCGTGAGTCCTTCACGTTCTCGAACGCGCCGGCGTTGCCCTGGACCGCGAGCGACGTCGAGCGCGCGAGCCGCTGCGACAGCATCTGCATCTCCGTCGCGGTACCCGAACTTGCCGCGACCTGCGCGGCGAGCCGGCCGTTGAGCCAGAGCATACCCACCGCCAGGAGCGCAAAGACGACGAGCAGCGTGAAAAGGATCTGCTGCTGCTTGACGATCGGAAGGTGCCCGATGACCCAGAGGCGGCCGGGCTGCCGCGCCTCGGCCGCAGCCGTGCGCAACTGCTCCATGATCGATGCCGACGCGAGCGGGTCATAGGCTTGTGCAGGTGCGTTCATCTTGACCTGCGTCGTCGTGGGCATCTCGAGCTCGCCCTCGCCCGAGGATTTCCTGCCTCCCGCCCCGCTCCCCAACAGGTTTTTCAGAGAAATGGCCATGTCTGCTCCCACCCCTTGTAGCGCCTGGCTCTCACAATCCCACCTGCAGGAACCCGGGATCCTGCGCGAGCCGCGCGAGGTCGATTTCCTGCCACGCTTCGCCTTCGTGATCGGTCCAGCGCGGGCCGTACCACGGCGGCGCCGTCGCCGGCATATTCATTTGCGCGAGCTCCGCGAGGTTGCGCAGCCCGAGCACGCGCTGGACGATGATGCCCGCGCGCAGCTCGCCGCTCCTCGGTCCGAAGAGCACGAGCCGCGGCTGACCCGCAACCGTCGTGCCCACATCGACCGGTCGCCCGAGGAAGCCCGCAAAGTCGATGACGCCGTAGAGATTGCCGCGAATGTTCGCGATGCCCAGGTACCATGGCTTGGTGCGCGGCACGCTCGCGAGTTGCGGCACCGCGATCACTTCGCCCGCGTCGGCGAGACGGATCAGCCACCGCTCCCCGGCGCAGTCGACACCAAGCCGCGACTGCTCGACCTGGGCGGCGGTCTTGGCCGCGAGCCGAGTCGCCAGCTCCTGCTGGAAGGCACGCAGATCGAGCTTGGCGGCACGGGCCATGACGCTCGCCGACCGATCAGCCGAACGCGGTGATTTTCGCGAGCAGCTCCTCGCGCTTCACCGGCTTCACGATGTAGTCGCGGGCCCCCTGGCGCAGGCCCCATATCTTGTCCGTTTCCTGGCTCTTCGAAGTGCACATGATGATCGGTACCGAGCGCGTGGACGGATCGCGGCTTATCGCGCGGGTCGCCTGGAACCCGTTGAGTCCCGGCATCACGACATCCATGAGGATCAGGTCCGGCTTGATCGTTTTCGCCTTGACGATCGCATCCTCGCCGTTGTCGCTGGCGACAACCTCGTAGCCGGCCTTGGTGAGCATGTCGTTCAGGACATGCCGCTCCGTCGGCGAATCGTCGACGATCAGAATCCTCTTTATGCTCATCGTTTCCCGCCCTTCGTCGTGGCCCCTCTCCCCCGCCCGCGGCCGTGGCGTGCCGAGAATCGCCTACACCGTGGTCTTCACGTGCGCGGCGACGGCCTTAAGCAGGCTCTCTTTCGTGAACGGCTTGGTCAGATACTGATCGGACCCGACCATGCGCCCGCGCGCGCGGTCGAAGAGCCCGTCCTTCGACGACAGCATGATGACGGGCGTCTGTTGAAACTTCGCGTTTTTCTTGATCAGCGCGCAGGTCTGATACCCGTCCAGACGCGGCATCATGATATCGACAAATATCAGATCCGGCTGATGATCGGTGATTTTCGCGAGCGCGTCGAAACCGTCGTCGGCCAGGATCACCGTGCAGCCCGCTTGCAACAGGAAAATCTCGGCGCTTCGACGAATCGTGTTGCTATCGTCGATCACCATGACCTTGACCCCGTTCAAAGCGGTGGCTTCTGGCAAGTCTCGGCTCCCGGCGCGTTCGACCGAAACAGCATTTGCGGTACCCATTTCCATGCGGACCTCGCCAAAGTTTGCCACGGATACAAGCAAATGCCTAGAGCATAATCCTTGCCAGAACGCTGAAAGTTGATGTTTCTGAGGGATTTGCAACACTCGGAACGCGCGAAACCACCGCCGCAGTGCCGTGCTGCGGCAACTTCCGCGGCGCGAAGTCGGCGCCTAGCGGCCCAGAAACATGCGATAAGCCGGGTTGGCGGACTCGTCGACGTAGCGATAGCCGAGCCGCTGCAGGAAGCGCCGGAACTCCTCGTGATCCCTCGGCGGCACCTGCATTCCCACGAGCACGCGGCCGTAATCCGCGCCGTGGTTGCGGTAGTGAAAGAGACTGATGTTCCAGCCGCGGCTCATGCTGTTCAGAAACTGCATCAGCGCGCCGGGCCGCTCGGGAAATTCGAAGCGATACAGGATCTCGTGCTCGGGTGCCGGGGCGTGGCCGCCGACGAGGTGGCGCACGTGGAGCTTGGCCATCTCGTTGTCGGACAGGTCGTACGCCTCGATGCGTCGCTTGCGCATCGCCCGCAGAAGCTCTGCCGTCTCGTGTCGATCGGAAACCTCGACGCCCACGAAGATGTGGGCGATTCTCGAGTCCGCGTAGCGGTAGTTGAACTCGGTGATGCTGCGCTTGCCCAGCAGCGCACAGAACTCGCGAAAGCTGCCGGGCCGTTCGGGAATCGTCACTGCGAAGATCGCCTCGCGCTCCTCGCCGAGTTCGGCCCGCTCTGCCACGAAGCGCAGACGGTCGAAATTCATGTTCGCGCCGCAGGCGATGGCGACATATGTCTTGCCGTGGACGCGGTGGCGCTCGACGTAAGCCTTGACGCCCGCGATCGCCAGCGCGCCGGCTGGCTCGAGGATCGAGCGCGTGTCCTCGAACGCGTCCTTGATCGCCGCGCAGATCGCATCGGTGTCTACCTGGACCATTTCGTCGACGAGCCGACGGCACAGACGAAAGGTCTCCTTGCCGACCTGCTTGACCGCGACTCCGTCGGCGAATAGCCCGACGTTGGCGAGGCGTACGCGGCGGCCGGCCTTGAGCGATTCGCTCATCGCCGCCGAATCGATTGGTTCGACGCCGACGATGCGGATCTCCGGCCGCACGCGCTTCACATAGGAGGCGATGCCCGAGATCAGGCCGCCGCCGCCGACCGCTACGAAGATCGCATCGATCGGTCCCTGCTGCTGGCGCAGGATCTCCATGCCGATGGTGCCTTGCCCCGCTATCACGTCCGGGTCGTCGTAGGGGTGGATGAAAGCCGCTGACTCTCGCCGTGCGAGCTCGACGGCGCGCGTGTAGGCGTCGTTGTAAGTGTCGCCGTGCAGCACGACACGGGCGCCGCGCGCCTGGACGGCCTGGACCTTGATCGCCGGGGTGGTCACGGGCATCACGATCGTCGCCGCGCAGCCGAGCACCTGCGCCGCCAGCGCGACGCCCTGCGCGTGATTCCCCGCCGAGGCGGCGATCACTCCCCTCGAACGCTCCGCCGAGGACAGGTGCGCCATCTTGTTGTACGCCCCGCGCAGCTTGAACGAGAAGATGGGCTGCTGATCCTCGCGCTTGAGCAACACGCGGTTGCCGATGCGCGCCGACAGCGTCGGAGCCGCCTCGAGTGGCGTCTCGACAGCGACCTCGTAGACCTTGGCGGTGAGGATCTTCTTGAGGTAATCGACGGGCATCGCGCCGGCGGTCTTTAGCGAGGGAGAGTTTCGAGCGTAGCAGAAAGATCGCGTGGGCCAAAAGGATTGCGCTCGCGTCCGCGAGCACAGCTTTTTCTGCTAGCCTTCGCGATGCCTGCCCTCGCGCGAGCCGGACGCCGCATAGTGCCAGTGACAACTCTTGCCGTCGTCGACCTGGGGTCGAACAGCTTCCGGCTGGAGATCGGTCGCGTCGAAGGCAACCAGATCTACCGACTCGACACCTGGCGCGAGACTCTGCGCTTCGGCGCCGGCCTCGACGCCAAGGGGCGGATCACGCCGGGCGCGCAGAGAGCGGCGCTCGAGTGCCTGGCGCGGTTCAGGGAACGGCTGACCGGCTTGCATCCCTCCGCGGTGCGCGCGGTCGCCACGAACACGTTCCGGGTGGCGAAGAACGCACGCGAGTTTCTGCCGCTCGCCGAGCGCGCTCTCGGCTTTCCGATCGATGTAATAAGCGGCCACGAGGAGGCGCGGCTTATCTATCTCGGCGCAGCGCACGAGTTGCCGCGTTCGCTCGCGCCGCGGCTCGTCGTCGACATCGGCGGTGGCTCCACCGAATTCATCATCGGCAGAGGCCTCGAGCCGCATCGGCTGGAATCGCTGAAGCTGGGCTGCGTCGGGATGACGCAGCGTTACTTCCCGCAGGGGCGCTTGACCGAAGAAGCCTTTGCCGCCGCGGAGACCGCGGCGCGCGTGGAAATCGAGGCGATCGCGCGCGAGTTCGGCCCGTCGCACTGGCGGGAGGCGTACGCGTCCTCGGGCACCGCCGCCGCCCTGGCGGAGATCCTGGAGCAGAATGGCTTCTCCGAAGGCGGCATCACACCCGTGGGGCTCAAGCGGCTGCGCCGGCGCATGATCGCCGCGCACCACATCTCGCGGGTTTCGTTGCGCGCCCTCAAGCTGGAGCGCGCGCCCGTGCTCGCCGCCGGACTCGCCATCATGACCGCGGCGGTGGACGAGCTCGGGATCGAGCGCATCGACCCGGTTGGCGGCGCGCTTCGGCTCGGCGTGCTCTATGACCTCCTGGGCCGCAGGATCGACGCCGACGTCCGTGGCGTCACGGTCGAGCGCTTTGTCGAGCGCTACGGGGTCGACCGCGCCCACGCGGCGCGCGTCGCAGCGCTCGCCGCATCGCTGTACCGTCGCGCCCGTCGCGACTCCGGCGCCGCGCCGCTGGTCAAATGGGCGGCACGTCTGCACGAGATCGGCATGTCGGTGTCTCACATCAGCTTTCACAAGCACGGCGCGTACATTCTCCAGAACGGCGACATGCCGGGATTCTCAGCCGGCGAACAGGCGCAGCTCGCGCTACTCGTCTTCGGCTGCCGCGGCGGTCTGGCGAAAATGCAGGCCGTCCTCGGAGATGCGGAGCGAAGGACCCAGGTGCTCGTGCTTCGGCTCGCCGTGCTCTTTCACCACGCCCGGGCGGCGATCGCGCTGCCGCGCATGCGCCTCAAGGTTGGTCGCCGCATCACGCTCGAGGTCTCATCGCGCTGGCTTGCCGCGCACCCGCTCACGAGCCATCTGCTCAGCAAGGAGCGTGCACAGTGGACCGCACTGGGCTACCGCTGGAGGCGCTAGCGCCGGCTTGCGTCAGACGAAGTCAGGGCCGATCACGACCTTGAGGACGACCGCGGGCACGCCATCCCGGACCCGGTTCGAAAGCCACCAGACGGCCCCCTTGCGGATGCTCCACGACAGCTCTTCGCCGGCAAGCAGCAGCGAGGCCACTTCTCCCAGCGTCGGCTGGTGACCGACGACGAGAACGCTCTCGCGCGCATCGGGCCACCCCGCTGCCGCAAGCACTGCGCCAGCGCCCGCTCCGGGAGCGAGCTCGTCGGCGGTACGGAACTTGCGCTTGAGCGCGAGCGCAGTCTGCTGCGCGCGGTCGGCCGGGCTCACCAGGATCCGCAGCGTGTCGGGCAGATGACCATCGAGCCAGGCGGCGACGCGCTCCGCCTGCTTGATGCCCTTGGCGGTCAGCCGTCGCCCGAGATCCGGTTCGCCGGGTTCGGCCTCGGCGTGGCGCCAGAGGATGAGATCCATCGCCGGCTACGAACCGACCTTGGCCCGTTCGGCCAGGCGCTCGAGCAGTTCCGCCTGCGCCGACGCAGGCTGCCCTCGCGCCCTCGCCTTCGGCCGTGCGTAGCTGCCGTCCTCCGCGAGCTCCCACGCATCACGAATGTCCGCGAGATAGGGGTCGAGCCCTTCGGCGATCACTCGCGCCTTGAGTTCAGGATCGAGCACGGGAAACGCAACCTCGATGCGGCGGAACAGATTGCGGCCCATCCAGTCCGCGCTCGCGAGATAGACGTCCTCGGCGCCGCCGTTGTGGAACACCCAGATCCGGCTGTGCTCGAGGAAGCGACCGATGATCGAGCGCACCCGGATGTTTTCCGAGACCCCCTTCACACCGGGGCGGAGCGCGCAGGCTCCGCGGACGACGAGATCGATCTTCACTCCGGCTTGCGACGCCGCATACAGGGCCTTGATCACCGCCTCCTCGAGCAGCGCGTTCATCTTCGCCGCGATCGACGCCGGCTTTCCTTCCTTCGCGTTGCGCGTCTCGCGGCGAATCGCGTCGAGCAGGTGACGGTGCATCGTGAACGGCGCAAGCCATAGGTGCTTGAGCCTGTTCGGCTTGGCGAGGCTCGTGATGTGAAGGAACACTTCGTCGACGTCCGCGCAGATCCCGGAATCGGCCGTGAGCAGGCCGAAATCCGTGTACAGGCGCGCGGTGCGTGGATGGTAGTTGCCGGTACCCAGGTGAGCATAAGGCTGCAGGTTGACGCGGCCCGAGGCATCCTTCTCGCGCCGGAGCAGCAGTGCGAGCTTGGCGTGCGTCTTCAGGCCGAACACGCCGTAGACCACCTGCGCCCCGGCCTGCTCGAGCCGCTCGGCCCAGTTGATGTTGGCTTCTTCGTCGAAGCGAGCCATCAGCTCGACCACCACCGTGACTTCCTTGCCGCGCTGCGCGGCCTGGATCAGCGCCTCCATCAGCACCGAGTTCACACCCGTGCGGTACACCGTCTGCTTGATGAGGATGACGTCCGGATCGTCGGCCGCCTTGCGTATGAACTCGACGACCGGCTCGAATGACTGGAAAGGATGGTGCAGCAGGATGTCGTGCTGGCGAATCGCCGCGAAGATGTCGCTCTGCTCGCGCAGGCGCTCGGGCAATCCGGGAACGAAGCTCGGGTATTCCAGCCCGTCCACGTCCGCAGCATCGATCAGCGCCGACATGCGCGCCAGGTTCACGGGCCCGTCGCAGCGGTACAGATCGGCCTCCTGCAGCTCGAACTGCTGAAGCAGCAGCGCGGCCAGGTGCTGCGGGCAGTTCGCCGCGACCTCCAGGCGCACGGCGAGGCCGAACTGCCGCTGCGGGAGCTCGCCCTCGAGCGCCTGGCGCAGGTTCTTCACCTCTTCCTCGTCGATCCACAGGTCTGCATCGCGCGTGACGCGGAACTGCGAATAGTTCACGACCTTGCGCCCCGCGAACAGCTCGTGCAGGTGGGCGTGCATGATCGAGGAGAGCAACACGAAGGTGTTTTCGGCACCGGCCACTTCCGGCGGCATCTTGATCACCCGCGGCACCATTCGGGGTGCCTTGACGATCGCGACGCTGGTCTCGCGTCCGAACGCATCCTGGCCCGAGAGCTCGACGATGAAATTGAGGCTCTTGTTGACCACCTGCGGGAACGGGTGTGCCGGGTCGAGCCCGATCGGCGTGAGCAGTGGGCGAATCTCCCGCTGGAAGTACTGCGCGGCCCAGGCGCGCTGCGCGGCATTGCGCTGAGCATGGCGCAGCACCGGACTGCCGGCGGCGGCGAGCGCCGGCAGGATCTGCTGGTTGAGCACGCCGTACATCTGTGCCGCGAGCGACTGCGCACCCTGCGCGATCTCGGTGAGGTTCGCCCTGAGCTCGTGCAGGGTCGTGCCCGACAGCGGCGCCTTGAGGCGCAGCTGCTCGCGCAGACCGGCGACGCGGATCTCGAAGAACTCGTCGAGATTGCTGCTGACGATGCACAGGAAGCGCAGCCGCTCGAGCAGCGGAATCGTCGCATCCTCCGCGAGCGCCAGCACGCGCCGGTTGAAGGCGAGAATGGAGAGCTCGCGATTGATCGGCGGCGGATCCGGCTCTTTGGCCGCCGGCGGGCTTGGAATGGGCGCGAGGGAACTCACCGTCGAGGGCGTCGCAGGCGCTGACGCGCCGGGAGTATGACTGGCATCCGTGACGGACATGTTACGCGGCTGCGGTTACCTGGGCGGCGTCCTGCTCGAGAGCGAGCCAAAGGCAGCGGCCCTTCGCCTCGCGATCGAGCTCGGCGAGGTAAGCAAGGTGGGCTGCGAGCTCGTCGGCAGACGGAGCAAGGATGCGGATCGGCGGCAGGGCGGAAGCCTCCGCCGCGCTCATCACGACTGCGCCGGGCATCGCCAGTTCGATGCTGAGCGATTCCTGCCCGCGAGTCATCGCCAGGTAGACTTCGGCCAGGAGCCGTGCGTCGAGAAGCGCACCATGGAGCGTCCTGTGCGCGTTGTCGATGCCGAAGCGCTCGCACAGCGCGTCGAGACTGTTCTTCTTGCCGGGAAACTGCTCGCGGGCGAGCTCGAGCGTGTCCACGGCTTCTGCGCAGATCCCTGCCGTCGAAGAGAATTCGAGGCGCTTGAGCTCCTCGTCGAGAAAAGCCAGGTCGAACGGCGCGTTGTGGATGATCCAGCCTGCGCCGCGCGTGAAGTCGATCAGATCCTGCACGATGTCCGCGAATTTTGGCTTGTCGCGCAGCGCGTCCCAGGTCAGGCCGTGGACCTCGGTCGCCGCCGCGTCGATCTCGCGCTCCGGATCGAGGTAATAGTGCACGTGACGCCCGGTCAGCCGGCGATCGACCACCTCCACCGCTGCGATCTCAATGATCCGGTGTCCCTGCTTGGGATCGAGCCCGGTGGTCTCCGTGTCGAGAACTATGTAACGCATCAGCGTTTGTAGCGCTTGATCGTCGCCTGGATTTCGGCGATCGCGCGCTCGATTTCGTCGTCGGTGAGATCGCGTTGCGCACCCTTGCGGTCGGTGAGTGTGAGCGTGCGGTCGATCTCGGTCTGGAACTCGCCCAGGCCCAGGGTTTCGGTGATCGTCGTCGTCGGCTCGTCGGTAAGCGTCTCCGGGCCCCAGCGCACGACGATCGCAGAGAGGTTGTCTCCGTCGTCCCCGCCCCGCAACTCGGCTTCGCGCATCATGTTCGGACCGGACTTCAGGATCGGCGTTCCCGTCAGCGCGCGCGCGATTTCCTCCTGCGGATAGACGCTCCACAGTCCATCAGTGCACAGCACGATGAGGTCGCCGTTGCGCAGCGGCGTTCGCCGCGACAGGTCGATCACCGGGTCGACAAGGCCACCGAGGCAGCTGAAGATCTTGTTGCGGTCCGGATGGTCGGGAACCTCGTGCGCCCCGATCACGCCCTGGTCGAGCAGATACTGAACCTTCGAGTGGTCCTTGGTCTGTCCGATCAGCCCACCCTGCCGGAAGAGATAGAGACGGGAATCGCCGACGTGCGCCCAGTAGGCATAGTTCGACTGCACGATGCAAGCAACGCATGTCGTGCGCGGCGTCTCGAGCATCGAGAACTGGTTCGCGTACGAGCCGAGTGCCTGATGCGCGCGCTGCATCGCGTCCTGCAGGAACTTGAGCGGGTTCTTGAGCGTCGGTTTCGCCTCCTGCTGGAAGCGCTCGATGAACAGCCGCACGGCGATCTGGGCCGCGATCTCTCCGCCGGCGTGTCCACCCATGCCGTCGGCCACGACGAGCAGCAGCGTGTCGCGGCTGTAGGTATAGGCAAGCCGGTCCTGGTTGACCTTGCGCTGGCTCTTGCGGCTCTCCTGGAAGATGGTGAATTGCACGATGCGCTCGTCTCTTACATCACTTCGCTGAACAGTTTCTTCTTGATCGAGTCGATGAAGGTCAGCTTGCGCCTGCGCGGCGGAATTTCGCGAATCGCCTTTTGCAGCGCGAAGACGCTTTGCGGCCGCTCCAGCGGGTCGAGGCGCAGACACCAGTCGATCACCTCGAGCAGGTTGTCCGAGTACCCGCCCGCCCAGATCTTCTTAGCCGACACCAGATGGTCCTCGGACACGCGCGCATCGGCGGCCTGGGGCGCGAAGGCGGCGAGGCAGGCGAACATGCTCGCGCCGATGCCGTACACGTCAGTCCATGGGCCGAGCCGGTCCGGGTCGCGGTACTGCTCTGGTGCCGCAAAGCCCGGCGTGTACATGGGTGCGAGCTTCGGACGCGTGTTGGTGAGCGTCTGCCGCGCAGCGCCGAAGTCGAGCAGCACGGGGGATCCGTCCGTGCGCAGATAGATGTTGGCCGGCTTGATGTCCAGATGCAGGAGCTTGTGCGTGTGTACCTCGCGCAGTCCGTTCAAGAGGTGCATGAAGACGTGCCGCACCAGACGCTCGGACATCTGGTCCTGCCGCATCTGGATCTGCTGCTGCAGGGTCCGGCCGCGCTCGTAGCGCATGACCATGTAAACGGTCTCGTTGGCGCGAAAGAAGTTCAGCACTCGCACCACGTTCGGGTGGTTGATCTTGGCGAGCGCGCGACCCTCTTCGAAGAAGCACTTCATTCCGTAGCGGAACGAGGTGAGGTTCTCCGCCGTGCTCGCGCGGACGATGTCCCCCTCGGTGCGCAGTACCAGCGAGGAAGGCAGATATTCCTTGATGGCGACCGGTGAGCCGCTGTCGTCGAAGGCCCGATAAACGATGGAGAAGCCGCCGCGGCTGATCTGACGGTCAACCCGATAGTTCAGGAGCTGGTAGCCTGAGGGGAGAGCCTGGTTGGTGACGCCCATAGACGACGGCGGAGCAAATTGCGTTCCGGCCGTACTTGCGCGGGTGATTGATAACCTCTACATTCTCTGCAACCCAGCGCATAAAGTAAAGATTTCATTGACTTTCCCTTCAATTTTGCCCGTCCTGCTCCGGGGGAGCGGGACGCAGTGATCCTGTCCATGACCGGCTTCGCAGCGGTGGCTGCGGAGCTCCCCGGTTGTTCGCTGACGGTCGATCTGCGCTCAGTCAACCATCGCTACCTCGACGTGCAGTTGCGGCTCCCGGACGAGCTGCGCAGCCTCGAAGTCGCCGCCCGCGAGCTGCTGACCACGGAGCTGAAGCGCGGGAAGGTCGACTGCCGCCTGAGCCTGAACCACACCCAGCCGGGCGCAGCCAAGCTGGCGGTCGACGCCGAACGGGTGGCCCAGCTGCGCAACGCCGCAGCCGAAGTGATGCGGCACGCGCCGGAAAGCACGCCGTTGTCGGTATCGGAAATCCTCCACTGGCCCGGGGTGCTCACGGAGCCGACCGTAGGGCCAGAAGCGCTCGCCGCGCAGGCACTGGCGCTGATCCGGCAAGCGCTCGCCGAGTTGGCCGCGTCACGCGCCCGGGAAGGAGCGAAGCTTCGAGAAATGCTCGAGCAGCGCTGCCGCGCGATCGAAGCGCAGATCGCGCGCGTCGCCCCGCGAGTGCCGGCAATTCACGAGGCGTACGTCGCGAAGCTCGCCGCGCGCCTCAAGGAAGCGGGGCTCGATCCGGATGCCGAGCGCCTGAAGCAGGAGCTCGCCCTGTTCGCGACGAAGGTCGATGTCGAGGAAGAGATCTCGCGGCTCGCGACGCACGTAGCCGAAGTGCGGCGCGTGCTCGGAGCGGGCGGCAGCAGCGGCAAACGGCTCGATTTCCTGATGCAGGAGCTCAATCGCGAGGCGAACACGCTGGGCTCGAAGTCCGTGGACGCGGACCTCTCCCAGGCGGCGCTGGAGATCAAGGTGCTGATCGAGCAAATGCGCGAGCAGGTCCAGAACATCGAATAGCGCGAGCCGTGATGGCCCCTGCCCCCGGGAACCTCTTCGTCATCGCTGCCCCCTCGGGAGCGGGCAAGACCAGCCTCACACGCGCTCTGCTTGAGCGCGATCCGTCGATACTTCTCTCCGTTTCCTACACTACGCGCCCGCCTCGCTCGGGTGAAGTCGACGGGGTCGCTTATCACTTTGTGACGCCGGAACGCTTCCGGGAGCTCAAGGACTCGGGCGAGTTTCTCGAGCATGCACAAGTGCACGGAAACTGGTACGCGACGAGCGCCACGTGGCTCCAGGCGCAGATTTCGGCCGGGCGCGACGTGCTGCTCGAGATCGACTGGCAAGGCGCGGCGCAGGTACGCAGGATCATCGCCGGATCCGTTCATGTCTTCATCCTTCCTCCGTCGCTCGCTTCGCTCGAGGAACGGTTGGTGCGGCGCGGCCAGGATGACGAGTTGACGATTGCGCGTCGCCTCATGGCAGCGCGGGAGGAGATGCGCCATTGCGGCGACTTCGATTATGTTATTATTAATCAGGACTTTGCTTCTGCCGTCGACGACTTGAGCGCCATCGTGCGCGCGTCGAGGCTGCGCAGCGCCGTGCAAGCAGTACGCTACAGAACGCTGCTGACGCAACTGGTCTAACGATATCAGACAGGAAAAGACATGGCTCGCATAACCATCGAGGACGCACTGGCGAAGATCCCCAATCGCTTCGAGCTCACGCTCGCGGCGACCAACCGGGCGCGCCAGATCAGCGCCGGCTCACAGCCGCTGCTCGACGCCGACCGGGACAAGCCCACCGTGATTGCTCTGCGCGAGGTCGCCGCAGGCAAGGTCGGCATCGAAATGCTGCTCAAGCCCCAGAGCTGACCGCGCCCGGACGCCGGCAGGTGACCAAGCATGTCGGAAATTGCGGAGTTCACCCGACATCTGGGCCACTACCTGCCCGCCCCTGACGTCGCGCTCGTCGAGCGCGCGTTCGCTTTTTCGGAGCACGCCCACCAGGGCCAGTTCCGAAAATCTGGTGAACCCTACATCACGCACCCGCTGGCCGTAGCCAGCATCCTGTCGCAGTGGCGCCTCGACGCGCAGGGCCTCGCCGCCGCGCTCCTCCACGACGTGATGGAGGACACCAGCGTCACCAAGAATCAGATCGAGAGCTCGTTCGGCAAGCGCGTCGCCGATATGGTCGACGGCGTGTCCAAGCTCGATCAGATCGAATTCCAGTCGCGCGAGGACCTGGAGGCGGAGAGCTTCCGCAAGATGTTGCTCGCCATGGCGCAGGACGTGCGGGTGATCCTCATCAAGCTCGCCGACCGGCTGCACAACATGCGCACACTCGACGCGATGGCCTCCGCCCACCGGGAGCGCATCGCGCGGGAGACCCTCGACATCTACGCGCCGATCGCCAATCGCCTCGGCCTGAACGCCCTCTTTCAGGAGCTGCAGGAGCTCGCTTTCAAGCACCTGTATCCGGTTCGCTACCGCGTGCTGGCGAAAGCGATCAAGGCGGCGCGGGGCAACCGCCGCGAGGTGATGAATCGCATTCTGCAGTCGATTCGTGACGGCCTGAAGCGCGCGGGCATTGCTGCCACGGTGAGCGGCCGCGAGAAAATCACCTACAGCGTCTACAAGAAGATGCGCGAGAAGCACTACAGCTTCGCGCAGGTGTTCGACATCTACGGGGCGCGCGTGCTCGTCAAGGACACGACGGCGTGCTACGCGGCCCTCGGCGTGCTGCACGGGCTCTACAAGCCGATCCCGGGCAAGTTCAAGGATTACATCGCTATCCCCAAGGCGAACGGCTATCAGTCGCTGCATACGACCCTGTTCGGCCCCTACGGCACACCGCTCGAGGCACAGGTGCGAACGCACGACATGCATCGAGTCGCGGAGACCGGCGTGGCCGCGCATTGGCTGTACAAGACCGGGGGCGAGCTCGACATCGCCGAGGCACAGCAGGAGACGCATCGGTGGTTGCAGAGCCTGCTCGAGATACAGTCGGAATCGCGCGATTCGAAGGAATTCCTCGAGAACATCAAGGGCGACCTGTTTCCCGACGAGATCTACGTCTTCACGCCGAAGGGAAAGATCATGGCGCTGCCGCGCGGCGCCACCGCCGTCGACTTCGCCTACGCAGTGCATACCGACATCGGACATCACTGCACGGCCGCGAAGATCAATTACGAGCTGCTGCCGCTGCGCACCGAACTCAAGAACGGCGATCAGGTCGAGATCATCAGCTCGCCGAGCGCCCGGCCGAACCCCTCGTGGCTGAACTTCGTAGCCACCGGCAAAGCACGCTCGCGTATCCGGCACTTTCTGAAGTCGCTGCAGCAGAAGGAATCGGCGCTGCTCGGGGAGCGGTTGCTGGACCAGGCGCTCGCGTCGCTCAAGCTTCCTCCCGAATCGGTCACCACGCAGACCTGGGAGAAGCTCGTCCGCGAGTACGGCGCGAAGAGTCGCCTCGACGTGCTGGCTGACATCGGCGTCGGCAAGCGACTGTCCTTCGTCGTCGCGCAGGCGCTAAGCCGCACCGCCGGTCGCCCGGGCGACGTCGGTGAGATCGGACTGCCGCGGCCGGAAGCTCTCCAACTCCGTGGCGTCGAAGGCGTGGCTATCCAGTACGGCAAGTGCTGCCGCCCGATCCCCGGCGATTCGGTCGTCGGTCAGTTCCGCCGCGGTCAGGGCCTGCTCGTGCATACGCGCGACTGCCAGATGCTGCGCAAGGCGCGCCCCGACACCGATCAGGTCGTCGACGTGGAGTGGGCAGCGAAAGTCGAAGGCGTATTCGAGGCGGGCATCCGCCTGCTCGTCGACGATGAGCGCGGACTGCTCGCAAAGCTCGCCACGGCGATCGCGGACGCCGGCGCGAATATCGAGTACGTGTCGATGGAACGTCCCGACGGCGATCGCGTCGTCAACATGTTCTTCAGCGTCCAGGTGCGCGACCGCGGGCATCTTGCGCACGTCATGCGCAGCCTGCGGCGAATTCCGGAAGTGAAGCGCGTGCAGCGCGCGCGGACCTGACCCGCAACAGAGCGAGCCTGCGCTGCTCCGCTCTACCGGGAGGCCTGCACGGCCTGCTTCGCAAGCAGTTGCTGCAGCTCGCCTGCTTGATACATCTCCCGCATGATGTCGCAGCCGCCGACGAACTCGCCGTCGACGTACAGCTGCGGGATCGTGGGCCAGTCGGAGAACTCCTTGATGCCCTGGCGCAGCTCGGCGTCCACCAGAACGTTGAAAGACGCGAAGTCGGTGACGCCGCACCGGCGCAGGATCTCGGTGGCGGTCGCGGAAAACCCGCATTGCGGGAACTGCGGCGTTCCCTTCATGTAGAGGACGACGCGGTTGTTCGTCACCTGGTTGCGGATCACATCCTTGACGTCGCTCATGCCGGTGTCTCCGTGCTCGCTTCGCGATGATTGTATTACATGGGGTGCTTCGCCCGGCAGGCAAGGGCCTGGTCACTCCTTGACCGCGCCGGTGAGGCCCGAGACGTAATACTCGACGAAGAACGAGTAGAGGATCGCGACAGGAAGCGAGCCGAACAACGCGCCGGCCATCAACGCGCCCCAGTGGTAGACGTCGCCTTCGACGAGCTCGGTCACCACGCCGATCGGCACCGTCTTGACCTCGGACGACGAGATGAAGGTCAGGGCATAGATGAACTCGTTCCACGACAGCGTGAAGGCGAAGATCCCCGCCGAGATGAGTCCCGGCACGGCGAGCGGCAGCACGATCTTCACCAGGATCTGCAAGCGGCTCGCTCCGTCGATCAGCGCGCATTCCTCCAGTTCGTACGGGATCGACTTGAAATAGCCGATCAGCAGCCACGTGCAGAACGGGATCAGGAACGTCGGATAGGTGAGGATCAGCGCGAGGCGCGTGTCGAACAGATCGAGCTTGTAGACGATCGTGGCCAGAGGAATGAAGAGGATCGACGGCGGCACGAGGTAGGCGAGGAAGATCGCCATCCCGACGTAGCGCGATCCGCGGAAGCGCAGACGCTCGATCGAGTACGCCGCGAGCACGCTGCAAACGAGCGCCACGAAGGTCGCGACGACGGTCACGAGGAGCGTGTTCCAGAGCCAGTCCGGATAGCCGGTGTCGAAGAACAGCTTCTTGATGTGGTCCAGCGTGGGATGGTGGACCCAGAAGGGGTTGCCTTCGCGCGAGAGGAGTTCGTCGTTCGGCTTGAACGCGGTCACCGCCATCCAGTAGAACGGGAACAGCAGGATCAGCACGAAGCAGGCGAGCGGGATGTAGATCATGACCGCGCGGCGCGCACGCGAGTCCCAGTCCATCGCCTCGGGCGCGGCGTTGTTGTTGACCGGCCCTTGCGCGACCGCGTCAGTCATTGGCCTCTCCCTGCTGCCATTTGCGCCGCGCGAGGCCGAAATAGGAGAACAATGTCGCAAACACCAGGAACGGAATCATCGACACCGCGATCGCCGCACCCTCGCCGAGCTCGCCGCCGGCGATGCCGCGCTGGAAGGCCAGCGTGGCAAGCAGATGGGTCGAGTTGACCGGCCCGCCGCGGGTGATGGCGTAGACCAGCTGGAAATCGGTGAAGGTGAAGATGATCGAGAAGGTCATCACGATCGCCAGGATCGGCATCATCATCGGGAAGGTGATGTAGCGGAAGCGCTGCCACGAGGTGGCGCCGTCGAGCATCGCCGCCTCGTAGAGCGAGGGCGAGATGGTCTGCAGTCCCGCCAGGAGCGAGATCGCGACAAAGGGAATGCCACGCCAGATGTTGGCCGCGATCAGCGAGAAGCGCGCCGGCCACGGACTGCCGAGAAAGTCGATGTTGCTCGAGCGGATATGCAGCACGTCGACCAGGAGGTAGGAGATGATCGAGAACTGCGGATCGTAGATCCACCAGAAGGCGAGCGCCGACAACACGGTCGGTACGATCCATGGCAGCAGCACGATGGCGCGGATCAGGCTCTTGAACGGAAAATGGTTGTTGAGCAGCAGCGCGAGCCAGAAGCCAAGCGCGAATTTCCCGAAGGTCGCGACCCCTGTGTAGAAGATGCTGTAGAACACCGCGTTCCACCACAGG
>DATJZM010000130.1:0-14151 GCA_035499135.1 Casimicrobiaceae bacterium
AGACGGTGAACGCGCTCTCGCACTACACCGACTGGACCATCGGCCACGTCCATAGCGGCGCGCTCGGCTGGGTCGGGCTGATCTCGATGGGCTCGCTCTACTACCTGATGCCGCGGCTCTACCCGCCACGCGAGGGCCGCACCGAGATGTGGAGCATGCGCTTGGTCAACATTCACTTCTGGGTCGCGACGCTCGGCATCGTCCTCTATATCGCGGCGATGTGGATCGCCGGCGTGATGCAGGGCTTGATGTGGCGCGCGGTGAGCGACGACGGCACGCTCACCTACACCTTCGTCGAAAGCGTCAAGGCCACCTACCCCTTCTACGCCATCCGCCTGCTCGGCGGGCTGCTCTACCTGTCCGGCATGCTGATCATGGCGTGGAACGTGATGAAGACCATCGCCGGATCGAGGCCGGTGGAGGCGCTCATCCCGGCGCCTGCTCATCTGCCGAGCGCCGCATGAAGCTCAGCCAGGATCTCGTCGAGCGCAACCAGGGACTGCTGATCGTCCTCATCATCCTCACCGTGGCGGTGGGCGGCCTGGTCGAGATCGTGCCGCTCGCCTTCCAGAAGTCGGTGACCGAGCCCGTGGCCGGACTCAAGCCTTACAGCGCGCTGCAGCTCACCGGGCGCGACGTCTACATTCGCGAGGGCTGCTACAACTGCCATTCGCAGATGATCCGGCCGTTCCGCGCCGAGGTCGAGCGCTACGGCCCGTACTCGGTGGCGGGCGAGTTCGTCTACGACCATCCGTTCCAGTGGGGGAGCAAGCGCACCGGTCCCGATCTCGCGCGCGTCGGCGGACGTTATTCCGACGACTGGCACCGCGTGCATCTCGCCAACCCCCGCGACGTCGTGCCGGAGTCGAACATGCCGGCGTATTCGTGGCTCGCGAAGACAGCGCTGGAGAGCGACGACATCGAGGCCAAGATGCGGGCATTGCGGCGCGTCGGAGTGCCCTATTCCGACGCGGAGATCGCGGCGGCCCGAGAGCAGCTGCAGGGCAAGACGGAAGAGGACGCCCTGGTGGCGTACCTGCAGAGCCTTGGACTGGCACTGCGCAACCTGAGGTAGCCATGCAGATCTATTCGTTGATCGGAAGCGCGCTGACCGTGGTCTCTTTCGCGCTCTTCATCGGCATCGTCGTGTGGGCATGGAGCAAGGGTCGCAAGCAGGCGTTCGACGCGGCGGCGCTTGCGCCTTTCGCGCTGCCCGATGATCTCGCGCCGAGGGCTTGGGGAGGGACAGCTCGGCCAAGCTCGAGCGCGTCTGCTGCGGAAGTCTCAAGAGATTCGCCGACCTGCGCCGCCGCGGACCAGGGAGTCGGACGATGAGCGATTTCACTTCCGGTTTCTGGGGCGTCTACGTTGCCATCATCACGCTCGTCTCGATCTTGGGCTGCGCCATCCTGCTTTTCGTGATGGGAAAAAAGCGCGTTCCGACGCAGGCGCGAAAGGAAGGCGAGACGGGGCCCGGCACGACGGGACACACCTGGGACGGCGACCTCGCCGAGTACAACAACCCGCTGCCGCGCTGGTGGATGTGGCTTTTCTACATAACGATCGCCTTTTCGCTGCTCTACCTCGCGCTCTATCCCGGGCTCGGGACGTTCCGCGGCGTTCTCGGGTGGACCTCGGCGGGAGCCTACGCGACCGAGCGGACGGATTTCGACGAAAGGGTGAAACCGCTCTACGCCCGGTATCTCGGGATGGACGTGAAGGCGGTGGCCGCGGACCCGCAGGCGCACGCGATGGGCGAGAGGCTCTTCCTCAACTACTGCGCGCCGTGTCACGGCTCGGACGCCGGAGGCAGCAAGGGCTTCCCCAGCCTGCGCGACAGCGATTGGCTATACGGCGGCTCGCCCGAGCAGATCAAGGAATCGATCAGCAACGGGCGCAACGGCATCATGCCCGCATTCGGCCCGACGCTCGGCGAAGATGGAGTGAAGAACGTTGCAGCGTACGTGCGCTCACTGTCGGGGTTGCCGCACGACGATCTGCGCGCTCAGCTAGGCAAGCCAGTGTTCGCCCAGAACTGCGCCGCCTGTCACGGGCCGGACGGCAAAGGCAATGTGCAACTGGGCGCGCCGAACCTCACCGACGAGATCTGGCTCTATGGCGGCTCCGAAGCGACCATCGTCGAGACCATCACCAAGGGCCGCGGCGCGGCGAGCGAGGTGACGCGTATGCCTGCACACAAGGACCGCCTCGACGAGGGCAAGATCCAGTTGCTGACTGCCTACGTGTGGGGCTTGTCGAACGCCAAAGCCGGCGGCGCTCGATAAACGACGCCGGCAGCCGTCGGGCTGCCGGGTGTCAACGAGACAGTTCCTTGAACGGCACGCCTCCGACCATTCCGATCCGGCCGGCCGCCGACGAGGCAGCGCTCTACGAGATCCGCAAGAAGATCTATCCGCGCTCCGTGCACGGGTGGTTCGCCGCCTGGCGCTGGGCGCTGGTCTTTCTGACGCAGGTGATCTACTACGGCCTTCCGTGGCTGTCGTGGAATGCGCGCCAGGCGGTGCTCTTCGATCTGGCGGCGCGCAAGTTCTACATCTTCGGCCTGGTGTTCTGGCCGCAGGACGTCATCTACCTCAGTGCTCTGCTGATCCTCTCCGCGCTGGCGCTGTTCTTGTTCACCGCGGTCGCTGGGCGCCTGTGGTGCGGTTACGCCTGCCCGCAAACGGTCTACACGGAAATCTTCCTCTGGATCGAGCGAAGGATCGAGGGCGACCGCCTCGCCAGGATCCGGCTCGACGCCTCGCCCCTGTCGGCGCGAAAACTCGGAGCGAAAGCGCTGAAGCACGCGGCCTGGGTCGCGGTCGCGCTGTGGACCGGCTACACCTTCGTAGGGTACTTCACGCCGATCCGCGACCTCGGATTGCGGGCGCTTGCGCTCCAGCTCGGGCCTTGGGAGACCTTCTGGGTGCTTTTCTACGCCGCTGCGACCTACGGCAACGCCGGTTTCATGCGCGAGCAGGTGTGCAAGTACCTTTGTCCCTATGCTCGATTCCAAGGCGTCATGTTCGACAAGGACACGCTGGTGATCACCTACGATCGCGCCCGCGGCGAGCCGCGGGGATCGCGTCCGAAGTCCGTGCGCCCGCGCGAGCGCGGATTGGGCGATTGTGTCGACTGCGGAATCTGCGTGCAGGTATGTCCGACTGGGATCGACATCCGCCAGGGCTTGCAATACGAATGCATCGGCTGCGCCGCCTGCATCGACGGCTGCAACCAGGTGATGGACAAGATGGGCTATGCGCCTGGACTGATCCGCTACGCGACGGAGAGCGCGCTTGCTCAGGGATTCGATCGGCGCACGATGTGGCGGCGGGTCTTTCGGCCGCGAACCCTCGTCTATCTGTCGGTCCTGCTCGTGGTAGCGGCGGCGGCATCCGGCTCGCTGGTCATGCGCAACCCGCTCAAGGTGGACGTGATCCGCGACCGCGGCGCGCTCGCGCGCGAGGCTGCGCCCGGCATCATCGAGAACGTTTACCGGCTGCAGATCATGAACACCGACGAAGAGGCTCGCTCGTTCACCATCGCCGCCGTCGGATTGCCTCGCCTGAGCGTGGTGGGCGTGGAGCAGCCCGTCGCGGTCGGCGCCGCAGAAACGCGTCTGCTGCCCCTGAGGGTCCAGGCTCCCGTCGAAGAGGAAGGCCTCGGTACCAGGCCCGGCCCGCACAAGATCGAGTTCATCGTCCAGGCCGTGAACGACGACAAGGTGGTTCGCCATGAGCAATCGAGCTTCATCATTCCGCGCTGAGCGCGCAGCAGAGCCCTGGTATCGGAACTCGTGGCCGTGGTTGCTCGCGGCAGGGCCGCTGGTCGTGGTCGTCGCCTCACTGGTTTCCGCCTGGCTGGCTATCCGCAGCGACGACGGTCTCGTCGCCGAGGACTATTACAAGCGCGGGCTGCTCGTCAACCAGGAGCTCAGGCGAGTCGCGGCGAGCGCGGAGCGGCCCCTTGGCGCGACCGTGGTCTTCGCTGCCAATGGCGAGGTCAGGGTCCGCATCCAGGGCCTGGCAGGAGCGCCTTCGGGCCTGCGGCTCAGGCTCACCCATCCGACTCGCTCTGCGAACGATCAACTGATTGCCCTCGTCCCGACGCAGGATGGCGAGTTTCGCGGCGCCCTCGCCGGAGATTCGGCGGGACGCTGGATCGTAATCCTCGAGACGGATCAATGGCGGATGCCTACGACGACCGCGAAGGGACCGCTGCACGAGCTGCGTCTCGGCGCGGCAGTGGAGACTCCTCATGACTAATCCCGCGCGCGCCAAGGAGCGCGGCGCCGTGCCCGGCGCCGTCGGCCAGCGGCTGATGTGGGTGATCTGGCCAGCCTTCATCGTTGCTGGAATCGCGGAGGCCATATTCTTCACCGTCTTCGATCCCTTCGATCTGCATTTCTTCGGCGCTCCGCTCGACCTGTCGCGCCAGGCGATCTACACGATGGGCTTCTTCGGTTTCTGGGGGATGGGCATCGCGTCCTCCGCGCTGACGGTGTTTCTCGAGCAAACCGTCAATCGCCCGGAACGCGACCCGAACGATGATCGCCCTTGAGGCCAACGGACGCTGCCGGCAATGGCGTTGAGCCTTCTCATCGGCGCGTGGCTCATCGGCGCGCTTGGCGGGCTGCACTGCCTGGCGATGTGCGGCGGTTTCATCGCCGCCGCCTCGGCGCGCGACGCGTCGGCGCGCCAGACCGCAACGGCACCGCTGCGCTCCGCATCGAGCCTCGTGCGGGAGCAACTGGCATACCACGGTGCGCGCATCACCGTCTACGCTCTCCTCGGCGCTATGTTCGGCGCAGCCGGAGCAGCGACGGTGGATGCAGTGCAGCTCCTTCCAGTGCAGCGCTTGCTCTATCTCCTTGCGAATGTCGCATTGCTCGCCCTCGGCCTGAGCCTGGTTGCAAGAAGCCCAGGGTTTGGCTGGCTGCAGCGCGGCGGCGCGGCGGTCTATGCGCGGATCCTCCCCGCCGTGCGGCCGCTGCTTGCAAGGCCCGGGCCCGGCGGTCGCATCGCGCTCGGGCTCCTATGGGGCCTGGTTCCGTGCGCGCTCGTCTATAGCGTATTGCCGCTTGCTCTGTTCGCCGGCGGCGTCTGGCAGGGCGCGCTGGTCATGGCTGCCTTCGGCATCGGGACGCTGCCGAACCTGTTCGTGGCCGGTGTGGCTCTTTCTCGCGCGCGCTACTGGCTGCAACGAAGCGGCCCGCGCCGCGTCGCAGCGGCCATTCTCGCGGGCTTTGCGATCGCGGGCCTCTACCGCGTCGCATTCATGCCGGAGGCGCTCGCGCACGGTGCGTTCTGCATCATTCCCTGAGCATGCGACAATGCGCGCCGATGCGCTCTGTCGTCGACTTACCCGATCCACGCACGTATCCCGAACGAATCGACCCGGTATTCGCGCAACAGCTCGACTGCGCGGCGGCGAGCCTCGCGTCCGCCAGCATGAATGGCGCCGACAGGAACGACGCGGCTCTCAGAGAAGACATGCTGCGCGCGCTTCGCAGGGGCGACGCCGATTGGCTTTGCGGGTTGCTTGCGGCAGCTCCCTCCGCGTCGATGGTTCGCCACCTCCGGCGGCGCCTGCTGGAGGCCTGGGCAGGCGCGTCGGCCGACGACGCTGCGGGACTCGCGGCAACGCTCTTCGCACTGCCGATCATCGTGGTGACAGGTCGCGACTCCGGCGGCGAGCCTGCGACTCTGGGCGACGCATTCCCTGACGTCGCGCGCCTGCGCGCCATACTGATCGAGCACGGTGCGCTCGGCGGCAATGCGAGCTTCGCAATTTCAGCGGCATTGGTCGGCCCCGACGCAATCGATGTGCAGAAACTCCCAGAGCTTCTCACCTGGACGCGACTGAACGTCGAGGACGACACGCCGCTGCGGACTCTCGAAGGCAGCGCGATAACGATAACGGGCGGCGATCCAGCCGTGCACCTTCGCTTCCTCATGGGTAGCGCGCTGGCTGCGCCAGGCACGGTGCTGGCGGTGGAGTCGAGGATCGGCGCCTGGGGATTGCCCCTCGCGCACGAGCTGGCACGACAGCTCGCTTCGCCCGGCATCTCGGTGCTCGCGCTGCCCCGCGCTCCGCAGGAGCCGCTCCTCGCCCTGCAGGAAGGTCGCGCCGCGCAGCGCGAAGTCGGCGCACAGCTCTTCGCGAGCAACGCGATCCGGCACCTGCGCGGCTCGGTAGGCGAGCCGGCTGCCGTCATCAGCGCGCACCGCTGTGCGGACGCACCCGGTGGTGGCGAGCTCCGCCTGTCGCTGTCGAGCGCTTTCGATCCGCGCCAGGCGCAGGGTTTTCGCTGCCCGCTGTTCCCCGGGGAGCACGTCGGCGACGTCGCGGATATGCTTGTTGCGCTCCTGCGCGATTGCCGCGTCTCCGAGGTCCACGTGCTGCCAGCGTTGCATTCCGACCGCGACGTCAACACGGGGCTCACGCTCCTGTTCAGGGCGGATTCGCTCGCGGCCGCGCCTGAAGGCATCCAATGACCGGCGATACGCAAGTTCACACCCGACGTTGATCCTGCAGAGGCTTGCCGGATACCCCTCGAGGAGGCGGCAGCGCTTCTCGCCGCACGACGTGCTCTTCGCCAAGGCGGGCATACCCCACCGCTTCGAGGCGTTCTCCGAGGACTTCCTGATGTGGGTGTTTTTCTACGGACCGCGCGGCGGCGAGTACGACGCGGCGTAGGGGCGTTCAGGACGCGTCGCGCCGCGTAACCTTGCCGAAGCCGCTGATCGACTGGCGCAGCTTCGGCTCACCGATGTACTCGACGACGCCGGCGCCGCTGATCTCGACGGCGAGCGTCTTGCGCACGTTCACGACGACCTTGCCCGCTCCGCTCACGTCCACGGAGGCGTCATCGCTCACCAGCTCTGCACCGTCATAGCTGCCCGCGCCGGAGAGATCGATGTTCTGGCGGCCGACCGAGCCGTTTATCTGAGCTTTGATGCTTCCGGACCCGTCGAGGTGCATCGCGTTCGCCTGCAGTCCGCCCAGGCGCAGCTTGCACGCGCCGGCGAAATCGAGCACGAGCCGATCGGCCTTCAAGTGCTCCGTGACGACGTTGACGGCTCCGGCTCCTTCGATGCGGTCGATCTCACGCAGGTTGATGGTGACGCGAACGGGCCTGCCAAGGCCGCGTCCGAGGAACCAATCCCAGACCGTACGCTCGGTGCGCAGAGAGATGAGGAGCGTCTCGTTGCGGACATCGGTACGAATGCGCGGCATGATCGATGCGGGTGCTTCGATGGTCACGCTCTCCGTGCTTCCCTGAACAAGCGTCACGTCGAACTGACCATCGAGCTCGATGCGGTGAAACGCAGCGAGCGCGCGCGTTTCCGTCGCGTCATCGGCACCTGCAGCCGGCCCGGCCGATAACGCGATCAGCCAGCTTGCAATTGCTAGCGAACTGAGAAACCTCTTCACGTTCAACCCCGATCCTCGACGCCGGTTAGATGCGCCGGCGCCCGCCGCCGGATTCAGGTCTCGGGCATCCGCCGGCGGGCCCTGCCGCGCGGGTCCGTGCCGAGGTCGCTCAGGTAACGGCGCGCATTTTCGACGTACTCGCCCGCCATCCTGCGCAGCTGCGCGGCTTCCTCGTCGGTGAGCAAACGCAGCACCTTCCCCGGAGATCCGACGACGAGCGAGCGGTCGGGGATCCTCTTACCCTCCACGATCAGGGTGTTTGCGCCGATGAGGCACTCGCGCCCGATGACCGCGTGGTTGAGGATTACCGCCTTGATGCCGACGAGCGAGCCGTCGCCAACAGTGCAACCGTGCAGGACCACCATGTGGCCAACGGTGACTTCATCTCCGATGGCGAGGGGCACGCCCGCGTCAGTATGCAGCACCGAGCCGTCCTGGATGTTTGAGCGCCGGCCGATCACGATCGGCTCGTTATCGCCGCGAATGATCGCGTTGAACCAGACCGAGGCTTCCTCCTCGAGCGTAACGCTGCCGATGACGCTCGCATTCGCCGCAACGAAGTGGCGGCGGCCGCGAAGCTGCACCCGCCGGTCGCCGAGCGTGTAGAGCAAGCTACTTCCCGCTCGGCTGGGTCGCGGGCGTGCGGCCCGCCAGCTCGCGCCGCTTCTCCGGCGGCAGCTGCTGGTATTCCTGCCACTTCTCCTGCACCCGCTGGCGCTGTTCGGGGGGCAGCTGCTTGAGGCTCTTGTATTGCTCCCGCGCCGCCTGCCGCTGGGCCGGGGTAAGGTTGGCCCAAGCGTGCATCTGATGCTGGATTCTCTCCTGCTCCGACGGGGCCAGCTGAGGGTAGCGCTTGGCGATGCCCAGCCATTTCTGCCGGCGCGAAGCGTCGAGCTTGTCCCAATCGGACGCCAATGGCGCCAGAATCTGCTTGTCGGCGGGCGAGAGCTCAGCCCAGCCTGGTGCCGAGGGCGATACGGGTCCGGCTGCTGCCGGGGCGCCGACCAGAGCGAACGCCAGGCCGGCCGCCGCGCTCAGGGTTCGGAGCTTTTGAGCCAATTCTGAAAGCCCCGATCCAGATAGGCTTCGATGGGCAGTTCCGAGGACAGAATCGCTTCGTCGGTTTCGGCGAGCTCGCGTACCTGTTGCATCGAGCGCCAGTACTGGAAGTACAGCGCGCCGCCGACGAGCAGCAGGATGCTGATCCAGATCCGGACGTCGGCGAGGCGGTGGCGCCGCAAGTCGCGGCCCGCGGCGGTTCCGGCGCCCGCCAGCACGACCTCGGGCGCCTGAGCCGGCTCAGGCGCCCCGGCCAGTGCCCGCTCGCGCGCGAGCTGCAGGCGATAGGCCACCCCCGGCTTCACGCCGGCCGCACCGTGGTTAAGATAACCGATTAATTTTGTTGCGATTTCGCGTTCGTTCATAGTGTGACCCCCTTGGCCTTGAGCATCTCGGCCAGCGCGTGAACCGCCCGGGAGCAGTGGGTCTTCACACTACCCTCCGAGCAGCCCATGGCCGTGGCGGTTTCCGCCACATCGAGTTCTTCCCAGTAACGAAGGAGAAATGCTTCACGTTGACGAGCCGGGAGGCGCGCCAGGGCCAGCTCGACCAAGCCTACTATTTCGGCCTGCTGGTGCTGGCGGGCGGGATCCGCAAGCTGACTCGAATCCGTGTTCGTGGCCAGAGTATCGAACGGGTCGAAATCATCGTCTTTTTCGTCCTTTGGCCCCAGTGCAGAGAGAAGCGTGGTCCAGGTCGAGCGGACCTTCTGGCGTCGGAAATGGTCGTGGATCGTGTTCTGCAGGATGCGCTGGAAGAGCATCGGCAGCTCGGCCAACGGTTTCGCGGAATATTTCTCGGTCAGCTTGAGCATTGCGTCCTGCACCACATCAAGCGCGGCGTCCTCGTCTCGCACGGCGAACACGGCCTGCTTGAAGGCGCGACGTTCGACCTCCGCAAGGAAGGCTGAGAGTTCCTCGGTTGAAGCCAGCGTGGATCCCGGACCGTGAAGACGACCGCGCGATTATAAGCACAAGGGCGCGCGGCACTGCCGGCCCACCGCGACGCGCCGCAGCGACGTGCTTGACCATGCCCGACTAACCCATTATCGTTGAACGGTCGGCGGCTTGCCGCCGGCAGATGCACTGCAAAAACGGTCGTTCGCGTTCCGTCCGGCGGCGCCACAAGCGCTTCCGGAACGTCCCGGAGAACGTGGCGGTACCGGCTTTCTACCCATACGAGCCTGGCATCGGACGCGCAGTACCCGTGTAGCGTCCTGCGATTTTGCAGCACCCGGCGTGCCTTGGCCCGCCGGGCGGCGATCTTCATCGAATGGGGCGCATCATGCAGCTTACAGGCGCAGAAATCGTCGTCCGCTGCCTCCAGGAGGAGGGCGTCGAGTACGTGTTCGGCTACCCAGGCGGGGCGGTGCTCAACATCTACGACGAGCTCTTCAAGCAGGAGAAGGTCAAGCACGTTCTGGTGCGGCACGAGCAAGGGGCGGCCCACGCCGCCGATGGCTACTCGCGGGCGAGCGAGAAGGTCGGCGTGTGCCTCGTGACCTCCGGACCAGGAGTCACGAATGCGGTGACGGGCATCGCCACCGCGTACATGGATTCCGTGCCGATGGTCGTTCTCACCGGTCAGGTTCCTACGCACGCGATCGGTCAGGATGCCTTCCAGGAGTGCGACACGGTGGGCATTACGCGGCCATGCGTGAAGCACAACTTCCTGGTGAAAGACGTCAACCAGCTCGCGGTCACCATCAAGAAGGCGTTTTACCTCGCTGCGACGGGACGTCCCGGTCCGGTGCTGGTCGACATCCCCAAGGACGTCACCCAGGCCAAGGCAGAGTTCAGCTACCCGAAGTCGATCTCGCTGCGCTCCTACAACCCTGTCACCAAGGGACACTCGGGCCAGATCAAGAAGGCGGTGCAGCTGCTCCTCGAGGCGAAGCGGCCGATGGTGTACGCGGGCGGCGGCGTGATCCTCAACAACGCGTCGGCGCAGCTCACCCGGCTGGTGCGGCTGCTCGGCTTCCCCTGCACCACGACGCTGATGGGCCTCGGCGGCTTCCCCGGAACCGACCCCCAGTTCACCGGCCTGCCCGGGATGCACGGGACCTACGAAACCAACATGGCGATGCAGAACTGCGACGTGCTGATTGCTATCGGGTCGCGCTTCGACGACCGCGTGATCGGCAACCCGGCGCACTTCTACCGTCCCGACCGAAAAATCATCCACATCGACATCGACCCGTCGTCGATCTCCAAGCGGGTCAAGGTGGACGTCCCGATCGTGGGCTACGTCGCCGACGTGCTCGACGAGATGTTGAGGATTATCGAATCCTCGAACCAGCGGCCCGACCCGTCGGCGCTCAAGCTCTGGTGGGGCGAGATCAAGGAATGGCAGCGCAGAGACTGTCTCAAGTACGACCGCAAGAGCGAGCTGATCAAGCCGCAGTATGTAATCGAAAAGCTCTACGAGATCACCAAGGGCGACGTGTTCGTCACTTCCGACGTTGGTCAGCATCAGATGTGGGTGGCGCAGTACTACAAGTTCGACAAGCCGCGGCGCTGGATCAACTCGGGGGGCCTCGGCACGATGGGCTTTGGCCTGCCGGCCGCGATGGGCGTGCAGCTGGTCAATCCCGGGGCAGCCGTGGCGTGCGTCACGGGCGAGGCCTCGATCCAGATGTGCATCCAGGAGCTGTCGACCTGCCGGCAGTACCACCTGCCAATCAAGATCGTGAATCTCAACAACCGCTACATGGGCATGGTGCGGCAGTGGCAGGAGTTCTTCTACGGCAACCGCTACGCCGAGTCGTACATGGACGCGCTCCCTGACTTCGTGAAGCTCGCCGAGGCCTATGGCCACGTGGGGATCAAGGTTGACAAGCCGGGCGACGTCGAGGGTGCGCTCAGGGAGGCGTTCCGGCAGAAGGAGCGCCTGGTGTTCCTTGACTTCATTACGGATCAGACCGAGAACGTTTTCCCGATGGTCCCAGGCGGCAAGGGGCTCACGGAGATGATCCTGGCGGAGGAGCTATGAGCGCCGCCGGGCCGTCCCAAGGCGTGAATTGCACCCCCTCGGGGGACAGCGAGCGACGCCACATCGTGAGCGCGGGGGCACATTAATCATGCGCCACATCCTCTCGATCCTGGTGGAGAACGAGGCGGGCGCGCTGTCGCGCATCTCGGGGCTGTTCTCCGCGCGCGGCTACAATATCGAATCGCTGACCGTGGCGCCGACCGAGGACGAAACGATGTCGCGCATGACCATCGTCACGGTCGGATCGGACGACGTCATCGAACAGATAACCAAGCAGCTCAACAAACTGGTCGAGGTCGTGAAGGTCGTCGATCTCACCGAGGGCAATCACATCGAGCGCGAGCTGATGCTGGTGAAGGTGCGCGCCGCGGGCAAGGACCGCGACGAGATGAAACGTCTCGCCGACATCTTCCGCGGGCGCATCCTCGACGTGACCGACAAAAGCTACACCATCGAGCTTACGGGGCCGGGCGAGAAACTCGACGCATTTCTGCAAGCGCTCGAGCCGGGCATGATTCTCGAGACGGTGCGCACCGGCGCCTCCGGCATCGGCCGCGGCGAGCGCGTTCTGCGAGTCTAGGACGGAGAAACCATGAAGGTCTATTACGAAAAGGACGCCGACCTGTCACTGATCAAGGGCAAGAAGGTGACGATCGTCGGCTACGGCTCGCAGGGCCACGCGCACGCGCAGAACCTGAACGATTCCGGCATCAAAGTGACGGTCGGCCTTCGGCGCGGCGGCGCCTCGTGGGACAAGGCGAAGAAGGCCGGACTCAAGGTGGCGGAAGTCGGCGAGGCGGTCAAGAGCGCCGATTTCGTGATGATGCTGATGCCCGACGAGCATATCGCCGCGGTTTATCGAGACGAAGTCGAACCCAACATCCGCAAGAACGCGACCCTCGCCTTCGCGCACGGCTTCAACATCCACTACGGGCAGGTCATGCCGCGCGCCGACCTCGATGTCGTGATGATCGCCCCGAAGGCGCCCGGGCACACGGTGCGCTCGACCTATCAGCAGGGTGGCGGCACGCCCATGCTCATCGCCGTGCACCAGGACGTGAGCCGCAAGGCGCGCGACCTGGCGCTGTCCTACGCCGCGGCGATCGGCGGCGCGCGCGCCGGCGTCATCGAGACCACGTTCAAGGAGGAGACCGAGACCGATCTGTTCGGCGAGCAGACCGTGCTCTGCGGAGGCTGCGTAGAGCTGGTGAAGACGGCCTTCGAGGTGCTCGTCGAGGCCGGGTACGCGCCGGAGATGGCTTACTTCGAGTGTTTGCACGAGCTGAAGCTCATCGTCGACCTGATGTACGAGGGCGGCATCGGCAACATGAACTACGGGATCTCGAACAACGCCGAATATGGTGAATACGTCACGGGCCCGCTGATTATCACCGCCGCGACCAAGGAAGCCATGCGCGCTGCGCTCGCCCGTATCCAGAGCGGCGAGTACGCGCGGGATTTCATTCTCGAGAACCGCGCCGGCGCACCGACGCTTCTCTCGCGGCGGCGGATGACCGCAGAGCACCCGATCGAGCAGGTGGGGGCGAAGCTGCGCGAGATGATGCCGTGGATACGCAGGAACAAGCTGGTCGATCAGTCTCGCAACTAATCATGCCGCGCGGCCAGCGAGACCAGGCCGGGTGGGTGGGCATGGTCGTTCTGCTGATCGCGCTGGTGATCGTGGCGCTTGTCGCGCAGACCGCGCTCCGCCAATACGGGCTTCTCGGCGCTCCCGCTGCACCAGCCAAATCCGAGGAGAGTGCGCGTGCACCTGGCACCGCGCCAGCGCCTGCCGATGCGTCGCCGGCAGCGCCCGCATCGCGAAACCCGATGGAGCGGGCGCGTGGAGTGGAGCAGACCCTGCAGCAGGGCGCGCAGGATCTCTCGCGCCGTATGGACGAGCAGACGAAGTAGCCGGGCTGCCCGTACTCGCCGTGGCAGCAGTCAATTATCCTCATCCCATCATCGCGCGCGAGGGCTGGCCTTTTCTCGTCTTCGCCCTGCTCGTCGCGGCCGCCCTTACGTTGCTCGGCGTCTGGCTCGTGGCGATCCTCGCCTGGACTGCGGTGCTGTTTATCGCTCAGTTCTTCCGCGACCCCCGCCGCGTCGCGCCGGAGGACCCCACCGCGGTGCTCTCTCCAGCGGATGGAAGGATCGTTGCGGTCGAGCGGGCTCGCGATCCCTATCTCGAACGCGACGCTCTGAAGATCAGCGTGTTCATGAACGTGTTCAACGTGCACTCGCAACGCTCACCCGTCGATGGCGCGATCTCGAAGGTCGAGTACTTCCCGGGCGCTTACCTGAACGCGGCAGTCGACAAGGCCTCGCTCGAAAACGAGCGCAACGCCGTGGTGATCGAGACCGCAGGCGGGCAGACCGTGACCTCGGTGCAGATCGCCGGTCTGATCGCACGACGGATACTTTGCTACGTCCGTGCCGGCGAACCGCTGACGCGTGGCCAGCGCTATGGCTTCATCCGCTTCGGTTCGCGCGTCGACGTGTATCTGCCGGTAGGCAGCCGTCCGCGCGTATCGATTGGCGAAAAAGTGTCGGCCTCGTCGACCATTCTGGCTGAACTGTAAAGCGGCATAAGGAGCTTTCGATGGCCGCATTCAAACCGCGTCGACCCCGTAGCGCCGGCCCGCAACCGCGGCCTTTTCGCCG
>DATJZM010000131.1:0-14971 GCA_035499135.1 Casimicrobiaceae bacterium
GCGCTGGTTGCAGGCGCCGATGCGCAGGCACCCGGAGCGCCACCGACGCTGCTGCGCGTCATCGCGTTCGACGGTGGCTGGAATCTTCCCTTGTGGGCGGCGCAGCGCCAGGGCTTCTTCGAGGCGAACGGTGTAAGCGTCCAACTTTCGTTCACGCCGACATCCGTCTACCTGATCACATCGCTGCTCGACGGCAAGTTCGACATCGCGGTGGCGCTGATGGACAACTACGTCGCTTATCAGGAAGGACAGGGCGAGGCGAAGATTCCCGACAACCCTGATCTCTTCGCGTTTCTCGGCGGAGACGGGGGGTTCGCATCGATCGTCGCCTCGCCGGCGGTGAAGAGCTTCACCGATCTCAAGGGCAAGACGGTGTCAGTCGACGCGATGACGACCGGCTTCGCGTTCCTGACGCGGGAGATGCTCGCACGCAACGGGATCGCCGAGACTGACGTGACCTTCGTGCGCGCCGGCGGAACTCCCAACCGCTATCGCGAGCTGCTCGCCGGGAAGCAGGACGCCACGATGCTGCGCACGCCCTTCGACCTCACGGGCAAGGCGCGAGGACTCAACGTGCTCGCCTATGCGGAATCGCTTGGGGCGTATCAGGGCAGTGCGGCCGCGGCGCGCCGCTCGTGGGCCGCGAGCCACGAGAAGGAGCTGATCGGGTTCATGCGCGGATATCGTGCCGGCCTGGACTGGATCTACGATCGCGCGAACCGCGAGATCGTCGAAGCCATCCTGGTCGCGAACCAGCGCGACATGACGCCTGCCCTTGCAAAGCAGGCTTACGATCTCCTGCTCGCCGACAAGGGTGGCCTTACACGCGATGCCTCGCTGGACATGAACGGCATTCGCACCGTGCTCGAGCTGCGAAGCAAGTACGCGACACCGAGGAAGACGCTCACCGATCCGATGAAATACGTCGACCTGTCCTACTACGAGAAGGCATTCGGCAAGCAATGAAGAAGAAATCCAGGGAGCCGACAGTCGTCCGCGCGGACGACGTCGATCCGAAGCACCGGTGGGACCGACCGCTTCAGGCGCCCGGGCACACGCAGGTCGATTTCGAGGAGCGCGTGAACTTCCGCCGGCTGCACGACTACCGGCTCGCGCGCACGCGCGCTGCGCTCGCCAACTCCGGCCTCGGCGCGCTGCTCTGCTTCGATCAGCACAACATCCGCTACATCACGAGCACGGTCATAGGCGAATGGGCGCGCGACAAGCTCACGCGCTATGCGCTGCTCACGGGCACCGGCGACCCCTACATCTGGGATTTCGGCTCGGCGGCGAAGCATCATCGCCTGCACGCGCCGTGGCTGCACCACGACCACTGTCGCGCCGGCCTGCTCGGGCTGCGCGGGGCCGTCGGCGGCGACGGTGCGCTCTTCCGCGAGGCGGCGCGCGAGATCAGGGCGCTGCTCGACGCCGAAGGAGTAGGCGCGATGCCGCTCGGCCTCGACGTCGTCGAGCCGCCGATGCTCTTCGAGCTGCAGAAGCTGGGCATCGAGGTGCGCGACGGGCAGCAGACGCTGCTCGAGGCGCGCGAGGTGAAGAACATCGACGAGCTGACGCTGCTCAACATGGCGGCGGCGATGGTCGATGGTGTCTATCAGGACATCGCCGAGGCGCTCAAGCCCGGGGTGAAGGAGAGCGAGATCGTTGCGCTCGCCACGGCACGCCTGTATGAGATGGGCAGCGACTGCGTCGAGGCGATCAACTCGATCTCGGGGGAGCGCTGCAGCCCGCACCCGCACAATTTCACCGATCGATTGATCCGCCCCGGCGACCAGGCGTTCTTCGACATCATTCAATCGTTCATGGGCTACCGCACCTGCTACTACAGGACTTTCAACGTCGGCATGGCTACGCCTGCGCAGCAGACCGCGTATCGCTATGCGCGGGAGTGGATGGACAGGGCGATCGATCTGCTGAAGCCCGGCGTGACGACCGACAAGATCGCGCGCGCGTTTCCGAAGGCGCAGGAGATAGGCTTCGCGAGCGAGATGGAAGCGTTCGGGCTCAACTTCTGCCACGGCCTCGGACTGGGTCTGCACGAGCGGCCGCTCGTGTCGCGGCTCAACTCGCTTAAGGAACCGATCGAGCTCAAGGTGGGCATGGTCTTCGCCGTCGAGACCTATTGCCCGGCGAAGGACGGGATCTCCGCCGCGCGGATCGAGGAAGAGGTGATCCTCACGCCGACCGGGCCGAAGGTGATCTCGCTCTTTCCGGCGCAGGAGCTGCCGATCGCGAATCCGTATTGATCCTCGGGCGCGCGCTCCATTGGTGTCAATGACAGCCAACTCCAGCGGAAGAAAGGGACCAAGATGCTGAACTACGGGTATGGCGGGATTCTGGGCATCCTCGTGCTCGCCGGCGACATCTGGGCGATCATCAATATCTTCCAGAGCTCCGTCTCGAACGAGAAGAAGCTCATCTGGATACTCGCCGTAGTGCTGCTGCCTCTGCTCGGCTTGATCCTGTGGTTCTTTCTGGGGCCGCGCGACCGCACGGCGTAACGCGGACTTCGTCGACAAAGGAGCTTCCATGCCAGCACAAAAACCAGAGGACCTAGACCGCCTGTTCGAGCAGGCGCTCAACGCCGGCAGGCTCGACGATCTGGTCGCGCTCTACGAGCCGCAGGCGACCCTCATGCCCATGCCCGGCAGCCTCGTCACGGGCCACGCCGCGATCCGCAGCGCGCTGACCGGATTCCTCGCCGGCAAGCCGAAGATCTCGCTCGCCCCGAAGGTGGCGGCGCAGTCGGGCGACATCGCCGTCGTGAGCGGCAAGTGGGATCTCGAGGTTACCGGTCCCGACGGCAAGCGCGCGCAGATGACCGGGCAGGAGGTCGTGGTCGCGCGGCGTCAGGCCGACGGGAGCTGGCGCATGGTTGTCGACCTGCCGTTCGGGGTGGGGGCGTAATGGCGAAAGCCAAGCGATCCGCGGCCGCGCGCGTCGGCTGGATTGGCGCCGGTCGCATGGGCTATGCGATGGCCGAGCGCCTCGCCAAGGCGGGGGCTGACCTCACCGTCTGGAACCGCACCCGTGCGAAAGCCGAGCCGCTCGCAGCCCATGGAGCGAAGATCGCGCAGAGGCTTGCCGAGCTCGCGGCGTGCGACATCGTGTTCTGCATGGTGTCGACCTGGGAGGACGTGAAGGAAGTCGTCGTCGGCCCGGCAGGGCTGCTCTCCGGCGGCAAGGCACCGCGGCTCTTCGTCGAGTGCTCGTCGATCTCGCTTGAGGGTTCGGCCGAGCTGCGCTCGATTCTCGCCAAGCGCAAGATCGAATGCCTCGCGGCCCCGGTGTCGGGCAATGCCAAGGTGGCGAAAGCCGGCCGCCTTTCCTTCGTGTGCTCCGGACCGCGGAGCGCCTTCGAGGCTGCGCTGCCGTTTCTGAAGCTGATCGCGCCGGCCGCAAGCTATGTGGGCGAGGGTGAGCTCTCGCGCATCGTCAAGATCTGCCACAACGTCTTCCTCGGCGTGGTCACGCAATCCCTGGCGGAGATCACCGTGCTCGCGCAGAAGGCGGGCGTCCCGCGGCACGCCTTCCTCGACTTCATCAACCAGAGCGTGATGGGCTCGACCTTCTCGCGTTACAAGACGCCGGCGTTCGTGAACCTCGACTTCAAGGTGACCTTCACTCCGCATCTGCTGCGCAAGGATCTCGATCTCGGCCTTGATGCGGGCAGACACTTCGAGGTGCCGATGCCGCTAGCGTCGACCACACGCGACATCCTGCAGACGCTCATCGGCCGCGGCATGACCGAGCAAGATTTCGCGCAGCTGCTGCTCCTGCAGGCGGAAGCCTCCGGCATAAAGCTCTCGCCCGAGAAAGTGGCCGTCAGCGACGGCTTGAGCTAGACAGTTCCCATGGAGACAACTATGAGATACGGAAGATACGTCGTTGCGCTCATGCTCGCGTGCGCGTGGGTCGGTCCGGCGCCCGCGCAGGGCTACCCCAGCAAGCCGGTTCACATGATCGTATCGTTCACAGCCGGCAGCGCCACGGACATTCTCGCACGCACTTACGGGCAGAAGCTCTCCGAGATGTGGGGCCAGCCGGTCCTCGTGGAGAATCGCCCTGGGGCGGGCGGTACGATCGGCGAGGCAGTCGTGGCCAGGACCCCCGGCGACGGCTATACGCTGCTCGTGAATTCGGCGGCGCAGGCGTACAACCCATCCATCTACCAGAACCTGTCGTTCGACACGACGAAAGACTTCGCCGACATCGCGGCGCTCGGCGGTCAGCCGAATGTCCTCGTGGTGTCGCCCTCGTTGGGCGTGAAGACGGTCGGAGAGCTGATCGCTCTCGCCAAGCAGAAGCCGGGACAGCTCAACTACGCGTCCGCCGGCACCGGAAGCGGGACGCACATCAACGGCGAGAAATTCAAGCTCGCCGCGGGCATCGACGTCGTCCATGTCCCCTACAAGGGGTCGCCGGAAGCGCTCACCGACACGATCGCCGGACGCGTCACGTACTACTTTTCGCCGATCTCCGCCGCGCTGCCCTTCGTGCGCGAGGGGAAGCTCGTCGCGCTCGCCGTGAGCACCGCCAAGCGCTCGAGCGCGCTGCCTAACGTGCCCACGGTCGCGGAGTCGGGGCTGCCGGGATTCGACTATTCGCTGTGGGTCGGCCTGTTCGCGCCGGCGGGCACGCCGCCTGAGGTGATCGACAAGATCGCTCGCGACGTGCGCGCCGCGTCGCAATCCGCGGATGTAAAGGAGCGCTTCGCCGCGCTCGGCGCGGAGGCCATGCCGATGACGCCGCAGGAATTCACCAAGTTCGTGCAGAACGAAATCGACGAATCGGCGAAGGTCATCAAGGCAGCGGGGATCAAGGCACAGTAGCCGCGGGGATCGCGCGCGGCGAGTCGGGGCAGACTCGCGACGCGCAACGGGGTCAAGGAAAAGGGGTGCTGGCAGGCAAGGAGCTTGTGCCTTCGGGCATAATCCCGTCGAAGAAGGGCCGCGCCAGGACGGCCCGATTGGAGGATCCGCTGGACACGTTTCCCCGGCTGCTGCTGCAGCACGCCAAGGCTCGCCCTGCCGCGCCCGCGACGCGCGAGAAGGATCTCGGCATCTGGCAGACCTGGTCGTGGGCGCAGGTGGCTGCGGAAGTGCGGGCGCTCGCCTGCGGGCTCGCTGCACAGGGGTTTCACCGCGGAATGCACCTCGCGATCATCGGCGACAATCGGCCCCGCCTCTACTGGTCCATGGCCGCCGCGCAGGCGCTCGGGGGTATCGCCGTTCCGATGTACCAGGACGCGCCCGCCGCTGAATTCGTCTACGTGCTCAACGATGCCGAGATCGCGTACGCGATAGTCGAGGATCAGGAGCAGGTCGACAAGGTGCTCGAGGCGACACCGCAAGTGCCGAGCCTGAAGCACGTCTATTTCGACGATCCGCGTGGGCTGCGTGACTATGAGGGCGTGGCCAGCCTGGAGCGCCTGCTCGAGATCGGCCGCGAATACGACCGCGTGCATCCGGGCTTCTTCGAAGCGGAGGTCGCGAAGGGCAGCGCCGACGACGTGTCGATCATGCTGTATACGTCCGGCACGACGGGCAAGCCGAAAGGCGTCTGCCAGACGCACCACGCATTCATCGTCTCGGCGCGCGGCGGCTGCGGCTTCGACAAGCTCGGCCCCGAGGAGAGCATTCTTTCCTACCTGCCGATGGCCTGGGTTGGCGATCATCTTTTCTCGTACGCCCAGTGGCTGGTTGCGGGTTTCACCATCAACTGCCCCGAATCGGCCGACACGGTGATGACCGACATGCGCGAGATCGGCCCCACCTATTTCTTCGCTCCCCCGCGCATTTTCGAGAATCTCCTCACGCAGGTGATGATCCGCATGGAGGACGCGAGCGCGCTGAAGCGATGGCTGTTCCGGCGCTTCACGGCGCTGGCGCGGCGCGTCGGTCCGGAGATCCTCGACCGCAAGCCGGCCCCGCTCGCCGACCGGCTGGCCTATGCCGTCGGCAACTTTCTCGTCTTCGCTCCGTTGCGCAACGTGCTGGGCATGAGCCGCATCCGCGTTGCGTACACGGCGGGCGCGGCGATCGGGCCGGACCTCTTTCGCTTCTACCGGTCGATCGGCGTGAACCTGAAGCAGCTCTACGGGTCGACCGAAACCTGCGCCTACGTGTGCCTGCAGCCCGACGGCGCGGTCAAGTTCGACACGGTCGGCCAGGCGGCTCCCGGCGTCGAGATCAGGATCGCCGACAGCGGCGAGGTGCTCGTGCGCGGGCCGATGCTGCTCAAGGAGTACTACAAGCGCGCGGATGCCACTGCCGAGTCGATCGACCGCGAGGGCTTCTTTCACACGGGGGACGCCGGCGTATTCGTCGACGGCGGCCAGCTCAAGATCATCGATCGCGCGAAGGATGTGGGCAAGCTCGCCTCCGGAGCGATGTTTGCCCCCAACTACATCGAGAACAAGCTCAAGTTCTTCGCCCACATCAAGGAGGCGGTCGCCTTCGGCAACGGTCGCGACGGGGTATGCGCGTTCATCAACATCGACATGGGCTCGGTGGGGAACTGGGCGGAGCGCCGTGGAATTCCCTACTCGGGGTACACCGATCTCGCCGCGAAACCCGAGGTCTATCAGCTGATCAAGGAATGCGTCGAGCAGGTCAATGCCGAGCTCGCGCTGGAGGGCTCGCTGTCCGACTCGCAGATACGCCGTTTCCTCATCCTGCACAAGGAGCTCGACCCGGACGACGACGAGCTCACGCGCACGCGCAAGGTACGGCGCGGCTTCATCGCAGAAAAGTACGCTGTGCTGATCGACGCGCTGTACTCGAGCAAGACCTCGCAGTACATCGAAACTCAGGTGAAGTTCGAGGACGGGCGCACGGGGATGGTCGCCGCCAACCTCGCGATCGCCGAGACAAAGACCCTCCCGGCGGCTGCCGCGCGCAGGGCGGCATAGGCGCAGGAGCGGGTCGTCCAGCATGGTTTCGCAGCGCAAGATCGGTGAGGTCGTACTCAAGGTCGACGGCATCTCGCTTTCCTTCGGCGGCGTGAAGGCCATCTCGGGCGTGAGCTTCGACGTGCGCGAGCACGAGATCCGCGCCATCATCGGCCCCAATGGCGCCGGCAAGAGCTCGATGCTCAACGTGATCAACGGCGTCTACCATCCGCAAGAGGGAACGGTCACGTTTCGCGGCAAGGTGCGCCGCGACATGAACACCTACGATGCCGCGGCGCACGGCATAGCGCGCACGTTCCAGAACATCGCGCTGTTCCGCGGCATGTCGGTGCTGGACAACATCATGACCGGCCGCAACCTCAAGATGAAGGCGACGTTCCTCGAGCAAGCAATCTGGATCGGCCGCGCGAGGCGCGAGGAATACGAGAGCCGCCGCAAGGTCGAGGAGGTGATCGACTTCCTCGAGATCCAGCACATCCGAAGGACGCCCGTCGGCCGCCTGCCGTACGGCCTGCAGAAGCGCGTCGAGCTTGCGCGTGCGCTGGTGGCCGAGCCCTCGATGCTGCTCCTGGACGAGCCCATGGCCGGCATGAACGTCGAGGAGAAGCGGGACATGTGCCGCTTCGTGCTCGACGTCAACGAGGAGTACGGGACGACGATCGTGCTGATCGAGCACGACATGGGCGTCGTGATGGATATCTCCGATCGCGTAGTCGTGCTCGACTACGGCAAGAAGATAGGCGACGGCCCGCCGGAGGAGATCCGTAGCAACCAGGCCGTGATCGATGCCTACCTCGGCGTAGCGCACTAGGGGAGCGCGTAGATGTCGTTCTTCTTCGAAGTGCTGGTCGGCGGGCTGCTCTCGGGGGTCATGTATTCGCTCGTTGCGCTGGGCTTCGTTCTCATCTACAAAGCCTCCGGCGTGTTCAACTTCGCGCAGAGCGCGATGGTGTTCTTCGCCGCGCTGACCTACGTCGGCCTGGTCGAGCACGGACTCTCGCCCTGGCTCGCGGTCCCGGCGACCCTGGCGGTCATGGTCGTGCTTGCGCTGCTCACCGAACGCATCGTGTTGAGACCGCTGGTAAACCAGCCGCAGATCAGCCTGTTCATGGCCACGATCGGGCTTACTTTCTTCATCGAAGGCCTGGCGCAGATGCTGTGGGGGGCCAATGTCCGCGGTCTCGACCTCGGCCTGCAGGACGAGCCGATCCAGTGGCTCTCCGACCGCACGGGCATGAACGTCTCGAAGTTCGACCTGGTCGCCGCCGGCGTGGCGGCGCTGCTGGTGATCGTGCTGGCGTTCTTCTTCAGCCGCACGCGGATCGGGCGTGCCTTGCGTGCCGTAGCCGACGACCACCAGGCGGCGCTGGCGGTCGGGATCCCCCTGCAGTACATCTGGGCTATCGTGTGGAGCGTCGCGGGCGCGGTCGCGCTCGTCGCCGGCCTGCTGTGGGGGGCGCGCAACGGGGTGCAGTACGCGCTGACGTTCGTGGCGTTGAAGGCGCTGCCGGTGCTGATCCTCGGCGGTTTCGATTCCGTGCCTGGCGCCATCGTCGGCGGGCTCATCGTTGGCGCATCGGAGAAGCTCGCCGAGGTCTACCTGGGTCCCTATGTCGGCGGCGGTATCGAAGGCTGGTTCCCCTACGTGCTGGCGCTCGCGTTCCTGCTTGTGCGGCCCGAGGGGCTTTTCGGCGAGAAGATCATTCGCAGAATCTGAACCATGCTCTACCGCGAAGCAGGGCAGTTCAAGACTTCCTATCGGACGGATGCGGCGATCTTCCCGATCCGCCAGGACCGGATCGCGTTCGCGCTGATCCTCGCCGCGGCGTTCGTCGTCGTTCCGCTGCTCGCCACCCCGTATGTCTTCACGGGAATCCTGATTCCCTTCCTCATCCTCTCGCTCGCAGCGATCGGCCTGAACATCCTGACCGGGTACGCCGGTCAGCTTTCGCTCGGCACGGCCGCCTTCATGGCGGTCGGCGCGTTCGCTTCGTACAACTTCGTGCTGCGCGTTCCCGGGATGCCCATGCTGCTCGCCTTCGCCGGCGGGGGCGTAGTGGCGGCGCTCGTGGGGATCCTTTTCGGCTTGCCGAGCCTGCGCATCCGCGGCTTCTACCTCGCGGTGGCGACGTTGGCCGCGCAATTCTTCATCCTCTGGTTCCTGACCAAGGTCGGCTGGATCTCCAACTACAGCACTTCGGGCGTGATCACGGCGCAGCCGATCGAAATGCTCGGCTATGCGTTCACGACGCCGCGCGCGAAGTATCTGCTGCTGGTGTCGATCGTGGCCGTGATGGCTCTGGCGGCGAAGAACATGGCGCGAAGCAACGTGGGGCGCTCGTGGATGGCCGTGCGCGACATGGACGTCGCCGCGCAGGTGATAGGCATCAGGCTCATGCACGCTAAGCTCCTCGCCTTTGCCGTGAGCTCCTTCTACTGCGGCGTCGCCGGCGCGCTCTACGCCTACGCGTACCTCGGCACCGTGGAGCCGGAGGCCTTCAGCCTCGACCTCTCGTTCCGGATTCTGTTCATGGTGATCATCGGCGGGGTGGGTACCGTCCTCGGTTCGTTCCTCGGCAGCGCCTTCGTGACGCTGCTCCCCGTGCTGTTGAGCGTCACGGTCCGTTACCTCGACAGCAACCTCAGCCTGCACATTCCCGAGAGCCTGATCTCGAATCTGGAGGTAATGATCTTCGGCGTCTTCATCATCTTCTTTCTCATCGTCGAGCCGCATGGACTCGCCCGGCTCTGGCAGATCGCCAAGGAAAAGCTGCGGCTATGGCCGTTTCCGCACTGATTGGCCCCGCCACCCCGTGTCCGCGCGGAGCGGGTAGGCGTACTATTCAGGGGGCTGCAAACCGTACAGTTCGCGACGTCTGCGTGGGTGCCGATCGCGAAAGCGTTCCTACATTGTTTCTCTTAGGAGGGGTGATATGAAGACAATAGCGTCTACGGTGCTCGGCATTGCGCTGCTCGCCGCGGCAAGTGCGGCGCAGGCACAGAACGAGCAGTTCATACCGGTGCTGTCGTATCGCGTGGGACCGTACGCGGCCGGCGGATCCGGCTACTACGGCGGCGCGATCGACTACTGGACGCTCGTCAACATGACCGGCGGCGTCAACGGCGTGAAGCTCAAGTGGGAGGAGTGCGAGACCGAGTACAACCCGGCGAAGGGTGTCGAGTGCTACGAGCGTCTCAAGACCAAGAACGGCGGTGCGACGACGGTCGAGCCGCTGTCGACGGGCATCGCCTACGGGTTGTTCGACCGAGTCGCCAACGACAAGATTCCGATGACGACCTTCGGCTACGGCCTCGCGAGCTCGGCCGAGGGGCGAATCTATGACTGGGTGTTCCCCATCGGCACGACGTACTGGGATCAGATGGCGGCGATGATCGCCTATCTAAGCCAGAAGGAGGGCGGGGCGGACAAGCTCAGAGGCAAGAAGATCGCGTTCCTCTATCACGAGTCGGCTTACGGCAAGGAGCCGATACCGGTCCTCGACGCGCTGGCCGCGAAGCTCGGCTTCGACGTGCTGAAGATTCCCGTCGCCCCGCCTGGGCAGACGCAGGAATCGCAGTGGCTGCAGATCCGGCAGGCGAAGCCCGATTACGTGATCATGTGGACCTACGGCGTGATGAGCACGGTCGCGCTCAAAACGGCGGCGAAGACCGGCTACCCGAGGGACAAGCTGCTCGGCGTCTGGTGGGCCGCATCCGAGGAAGACGTCGTGCCCGCGGGTGATGCATCCAAGGGCTACGTCAGCGCCACGTTCACCGCCAGCGGGACCAACTTCCCGGTCATGCAGGACATCAAGACCAAGGTGTACGGCGCCGGCAAGGGGAATCTCGAAGATCCCTCGCGCCTTGGCAACGTGATGTACACGCGCGGCGTCGTCTACGGCATCATCCTCGTGGAAGCGCTCCGCGTCGCGCAGGCGACCTACGGCAAGGGCAAGGTGATGACGCCGACGCAGCTGCGCTGGGGTTTCGAGCACCTCAACCTCACCGAAGCCCGCATCAAGGAGCTCGGCGCGGGAGGGCTCTTCCCTCCGATCAAGACGAGCTGCACCGATCACGAGGGCTCCGGGATGGTGAAGTTCCAGCGCTGGGACGGCACCAGCTTCAAGCAGGTCACGCCATTCATGGCGGGCGACCGTGACATGGTGCGCAAGATGGTAGAGGAGACCGCTGGCAAGTACGCTGCGGAGAAGAAGATCACCCTGCGCGATTGCTCAAAGGAAGGTTGATCGCGAAGCTGCGGGCGGACCGGCGTTCATTCGGCCCGCCCGGCAGCGCTTTCGGCCTCACGCACGCTCGCGCCATGTCCGCTGCCGTAACCGTAACCGCGACCGCCGCTGTCGCGAAGAGCCACCTCACGGTCAACAACATCGAGGTCATCTACGACCACGTGATCCTCGTGCTCAAGGGCGTCTCGCTCGAGGTCCCTAAGGGCAGGATCGTCGCGCTGCTGGGCGCCAACGGTGCCGGCAAGACGACGACGCTGAAGGCGATCTCCAATCTGCTGCGCGCCGAGCGCGGCGACGTGACCAAGGGCACGATCGAGCTCGAGGGCCGGCGCGTCGATCGACTGACCCCGAACGAGCTCGTGAGATTGGGCGTCTGCCAGGTGATGGAGGGCCGCCACTGCTTTCAGCACCTCACGATAGAGGAGAATCTCCTGACCGGCGCCTTCACGCGCAAGGCGTCGCGGGCGGAGATCAAGCTCGATCTTGAGAAGGTTTACCACTATTTTCCGAGGCTGAAGCAGCGGAGCCAGAGCCAGTCGGGCTACACATCGGGCGGCGAGCAGCAGATGACGGCCGTGGGGCGAGCGCTCATGGCACGCCCCTCGATGATCCTGCTCGACGAGCCATCGATGGGGCTTGCCCCGCAGATTGTCGAGGAGATATTCGAGATCGTCCGCGACCTGAATCAGAAGGAGCGGGTGAGCTTCCTGCTCGCCGAGCAGAACACCAACGTCGCCCTGCGTTTCGCCGACTACGGCTACATCCTCGAGAACGGCCGCGTGGTGATGGACGGCGCTGCCGCGGAGCTCGCCCAGAACGAGGACGTCAAGGAGTTCTACCTCGGGCTGTCGACCGCCGGGCGCAAGTCCTTCCGCGACGTGAAGCACTATCGCCGAAGGAAACGCTGGCTGGCGTAGTCCCGTCTCGTGTCCGATCATTTCGACACGCTTGAAACGCGCGATCCCGAGCTGCGCGAGCGTGCGCAGCTCGCGCAACTTCGCGCTCAGCTCGCGTACGCGAGAGCAAGCACCAGCGCGTACGCCAAGCTGCTGGCCGATGTCGAACCGGCGGCAATCACCTCTCGCGAAGCGCTGGCGCGGATTCCTGTCGTGCGCAAGTCGGAGCTCGTCGAGCTGCAGAAAACGGCTCGACCGTTCGGAGGCTTTGCTGCGAGCGGCTGGGGAAGCGAGCGGAGGCGCGCGGTCCTCGTCTTCGCTTCCCCCGGTCCGCTCTACGAGCCGGAGGGCGAAGCCGCCGACTACTGGCGACTCGCGCGGGCCCTGTTCGCGGCAGGCTTCCGCGGGGGTGATCTCGTGCACAACTGCTTCTCGTACCACCTCACCCCGGGCGGAGCGATGCTCGAGAGCGGTGCGCGTGCGCTGGGTTGCACCGTGTTTCGCGGAGGCATCGGGCAGACCGAGCAGCAGGTGCATGCCATGGCGGAGCTTCGACCCGATGGCTATGTCGGTACGCCGTCGTTCCTGAAGATCATCCTGGAGAAGGCGGACGAGCTGGGCGTCCGGCTGCCGAGCCTCAGGAAGGCGCTTCTGTCCGGAGAAGCGTTCCCCGCGAGCCTGCGCGAAGCGCTGACCGCGCGGGGCATCGTCGCCTACCAGGTCTATGCGAGTGCGGACGTCGGAAGCATCGCCTACGAGTCGCCCGCGCGCGAGGGGCTGATCGTAGACGAAGGAGTGCTCGTCGAGATCGTCCGCCCCGGCACCGGCGATCCGGTTGCGCCAGGCGAGGTCGGCGAAGTCGTCGTCACCGAACTCGTCAACTTTGACTACCCGTTGATCCGCTTCGGCACGGGCGACCTGTCCGCCGCGATGGCGGGCGTATCGCCCTGCGGACGCAGCAACATGCGGATAAAGGGATGGCTCGGACGCGCCGACCAGACAACCAAGGTAAAAGGCATGTTCGTGCATCCCTCGCAGGTAGCGCAGATCGCCCGCAGGCATGCGGAGATACTCAAGGCGCGTCTCGTGGTCGACACCGCGGACGGCGCCGACCGCATGACGCTGCACGTGGAGATGGCGGACAATCGAACGACCAGCGCCGAGGCGATCATCGCCTCGATCCGCGAAATCACCAAGCTGCGGGGCGAGATCGCTTTTCACTCGCCAGGAAAGCTCCCCAACGACGGCAAGGTGATCGACGACAAGCGCGCCTACACCTAACGGCCGCCGACGGAACCAATGCCGGTAATCCCGGCCGAAGGTGCGGCGCCCGCTTCTCGGGTGAGCCAACGCTCAACGCACGACGTGACGCAGGAAATCCGCAAAAGGGTCGACGAGGTCTATCGCGCGGAGTCGCGCCGCGTCTTCGCCACGCTCGTGCGTCTGCTCGGCGATTTCGATCTTGCCGAGGAGGCGCTGCACGACGCGTTTCACGCCGCGCTCGAGCAATGGCCCCGCGACGGCGTGCCTGCCAACCCGCGCGCCTGGCTCGTCTCTGCCGGGCGCTTCAAGGCGATCGACGGCATCCGGCGGCGCGCGCGCTTCGACGCGCTGGAGGATTTTGCAGAGCAGGTCGAGGCGATCGCCGACGAAACGCCCTCGAGGGACAGCGACGAGATCGAGGACGATCGGCTGCGTCTGATCTTCACCTGCTGCCATCCTGCGCTCGCGCCGGAGGCGCAGGTCGCGCTCACGCTGCGGGAAGTCTGCGGCCTCACGACCGAAGAAATCGCGCAGGCGTTCCTCACTTCGCCGGCCACGCTCGCTCAGCGCATCGTGCGCGCCAAGGCGAAGATTCGCGAGGCGCGCATTCCGTACGAAGTGCCTGGACCCGACGAGCTGCCGCAGCGCCTGGACAGCGTGCTGCGCGTGATCTACCTCGTCTTCAACGAAGGTTACTCGGCTTCCTCCGGAACGTCGGTCACGCGCCTCGACCTGTCGAGCGAGGCGATCCGTGTCGGCCGGCTTCTCGCGGCGCTGTTGCCGGAACCCGAAGCGGTCGGTCTGCTCGCGCTGATGCTGCTGCACGAGTCGCGCCGCGCGGCCCGGGCTTCGGCAACGGGCGAGCTCATTCTGCTCAACGACCAGGATCGATCGCTGTGGAATCGGGAACTGATCGGCGAAGGCTCGACGCTGGTACGCCAGGTGCTCGCCTCGCGGCGAGTCGGTCCCTACACCCTCCAGGCGGCGATCGCGGCGGTGCATGCCGAGGCGGTCGACGCCGAGGCCACGGACTGGAACGAGATCGTGGGCCTCTACGACGTTCTGCTGCGCACGGATCCGTCGCCCGTGATCGAGCTGAATCGCGCCGTCGCCGTGGCGATGCGCGACGGACCGGCGGCCGGCCTCGCGCTGGTGGACGCGATCCTCGCCCGCGGTGATCTTGCCGACTATCATCTGGCGCACGCGGCTCGGGCGGACCTTTGCCGGCGCATGGGCGACCTCGCCCAGGCGGGTGCCGCCTACCGGCGGGCGCTTGCCCTCGCGCGGCAGGAGCCCGAGCGCCGGTTCCTCGAGCGCCGGCTGGCCGAGCTGGGCGACTGAATAGCCCGCGGCTCGCCGCAAAGAACCCTGGAGGAGCGCACCGTCCCGCCCTGATCCGTTGCGTCCATGCGGCTGCATCGCCTGTCGATTTCGGCCTCGCCCGATCGACTAGGGAATGAGAGGAGCCGCAAAATGCAGGCAGTCATCAATGGATTGGCGATATTGCGCCGGGCGATCGTGGAGCTTGGGCCGTACCTGATGTTGGAACTTGTCCTTCCTGGAGGGACGATCATCGCCCTTGCCCTATTTCTGTACCGGCGCGGGAAGCTCGGCCTCGGCGAGCACAATCCCGC
>DATJZM010000132.1:0-38580 GCA_035499135.1 Casimicrobiaceae bacterium
CAATCTCACCCACCAGGGCGACACCATCTTCGCCTCCTGGTTCACCTACGACGTCAACGGCAGCCCGCTGTGGCTGGTGGTGACCGCACCGAAGAGCAGTCCTGGCGTGTACAGCGGCATGCTCTTCCGCACCACGGGGCCGGCGCTCAATGCGGTGCCGTTCAATCCGGCCAATGTGCTGGCCACTCAGGTGGGCACGGCGACCTTTAGCTTCGCCGACGGCAACAACGCGAACTTCGCCTACACCGTGAACGGCATCGCCCAGAACAAGGCGATCACCCGCGAAGTGTTCACGAACCCGGGAACCACCTGCCAGTAATGGCTCGGAGCGGCTTCAGGAAAGCCGCGTGTCCGCGTAGAGACGGCTGGTGCGCGGGACGCCGGCCAGCAGGTATTCCATCTGGTCAGCCAGGATACGGCGATTGCGCAGAATGAAGTGCTCGTGCCGGTTCGGAACATAGGGCACGTACAGCAGCGGCATGTCCGCGGCTTCAGGCGAGCGATTCGCTTTCTTCGTGTTGCAGCGCCGGCACGCCGTGACCGAGTTGGTCCACACGTCGCGCCCGCCGCGCGAGATCGGAACGACGTGATCGCGCGACAGATCGCGCAGCATGAACCGCTGTCCGCAATAGGCACAGAGCTGTCGATCGCGCGCGAACAGCAGCGCGTTGGTCAGCCCCGGCGTGTGAAAGTGCTCGCCGGGCACCGTCCCCTTGATGGCGAGAATCGACTTGGTCGCGATGCGGGAGCGAACGCCGCTACGCTGCCAGCCGCCGCGAAACTCGCGCACGACGTCGCCGATCGACCACGCGACCAGGTGTTTGGCGTGATAGGTGATGGCGTCCTCGAGCGCGACCCAGGCCTGCGGCAGGCCGGCCATGTCGACGGTCAGTACCAGCGGTTCCACTGTGCATTGCTCCGCTAAGGGCGGCGCGGCCAACGCCTGCATCGTCGGGCGTTTTGGCGCACACAATCAACGACTTCGTCCCCATGCTACCGGGGAAGCCGCTGCCCTGTCCAGCGCGAGGCGTCGTCACGGAAGCCGGGCCAGGCGTAAGGTTTCGCCACGGCCCGGCGGGATCACCCCGCCGGTTTGCCGCGACTGCTGACCGCAGCGGCGCGGCCCAACTTCGCCCCACCCCTGCGGCGGCGATCCCCATCGTGGGTTAGGAGAGCCGCGCACAGCTCTCGGAATCGCCGTTCTCGCTGCTTGCGCAGCCAGATTGAAACCCGAGCACGTGACCGCGCGATTACTGCGCGGCGGCGTCCCGGCAGGCCAGCGCGAGCAGCTCGCGCTGCGCGATCTCCGCTTCGCCGGCGCTTTCCGCGCCCGCCAGACGCACGATCAGCCCATCCTGCGCCTGCCAGTAGGTCCCTTCGCGGCCGCCGCGCACGAGTGCCAGATCGTCTCGCCCGCGGGGCCGCACCGGTTCCAACAATGTTCTCGTCATTTCCTGTGCCTCGCTCTCGTCATTTCCGTGGCCACAGGCAACAAAAAAGCCCGGGACCTCGTCGGTGGCCGGGCTTCGCTGTGAAGGTCGGGATCTCTAGAAATCAACCTCCGTGGCTAAAGCGCGGCCGTCTGTTTGCTTGCGATCCATCAGTCGACCGAACGCGCATCCCCAACGCGAGCCGAACGCTGCCCCGCCGGGACCGTGCGCCTGTACGCCCACGGCATGGCCGTGGCGCGGCTGGGCAGTCGGTGTGGAGCACCTTTCGTTCATTGATTCCGACCCTCTTGCTCGATGAATGCAGATGATGCAATGTTAGCGGCGCTGTTTCCGGAAGGCAAGCTTCGAGTCTCGTTCGGGCACCATGGACTGGCAGGAATGCAACACAAGGATCGGCGGCCCGGGGTTCAACTCCGCGCGCGCACCCAGGACGGCATGAGACTCGGGGAGCGCCTGAGGCTCGTGCGGGGCGCGCTCAGCCAGAAGGCTTTCGCGGCCGAGCTCGGAATCCACGAGAACACGGTTTCCAACGCCGAGCGCCGCGACTCCGCTACCCAGGAATACCTGCGCAAGCTGGTCGCCGCGCGCAACGTCAACCTGCACTGGCTGCTCACCGGCGACGGGCCGATGCGCCTCGGGGAGGTCGACGCGTCGTTGCTGCAGGAAAAGATCAATCTCGCGCTCGTCGACGCGTTGCGCCTCGCCTACGGTGCGAAGTACGCGAGCTTCCCGCTCGAGATGCGGGCGCGGGTCCTGCGCGCCGGTGCGACCTATCTGCGCGCGATCGGCGTAACCGAGGACAATCTGCCGGACACCGACGCGCTGGCGAAGCTGCTGCGGCTCACCATCGACGTGATGCGCCGAGGCGACTAGCGCGCGAGCCCTCGCACTGCATGTACCATCGCCGGGTGGGCGGCCTGTGATTGGAAATTTCGTGTCTTCTCATTCACGCCTCGCATCGCGTATCGTTGCGATGATCTTTTGTGGCGTCGCTCCGCTGGCGCACGGCGGTTTTCAGATCGAAACGCTCTATTCCAACCTCGACGGCACCGTGCAATACGTCGTGCTGCACGAGACGGCGGGCGCGAACGGACAGCAAGCGCTGCACGGATTGTTCCTGGAAAGCACGCATGCGAGCATCACCAAGACGTATTACTTCACCAACGACCTGCCGAGCAGCCAGACCGCAAACCAGCGGGTGCTGATCGCGACCCGCGGCTTCGCCGCGCTGGGACTGATCACCCCAGACTATGTAATACCCGACCAGTTTCTGACCACCACCGGGGGCGGGCTCACGTTCGCCTATGCGTACTCGCCGCCAATTTTCATGGTCGAACAGGTTGCGTATGGGCCGTTGCCCACGGACGGCGTCAACGCTCTCGCACGCAATGGAGCGAGCACCCCCAATATTGCGACCAACTTCGCCGGGGCCACGGCGAGCGTCTCGCCGCAACCGATCAACGTCGTCGAGTATTACGCACCGTCGCTCGACCATTACTTCATCACCGCGCTGCAGCCGGAGATCGATGCCCTCGACACGGGGGCGATTCCCGGATGGCGGCGTACCGGCTTCGGCTTCAAGGGATTCGCGAGCCCGACGGGTATCGGTGCCGGAGCGAACCCCGTGTGCCGCTTCTATATCCCGCCAGCGGTCGGCGATTCGCACTTCTTCTCGGCAGCGCCCGATGAGTGCGCGGCACTTGTGCAGAAGATGCTGACCGATCCGCTGTACGCGGGCTACATCTACGAGACGCCAAACCTGTTCTACATCTACCTGCCCGACACTACTACCGGCGCCTGCCCGGCAGGCACGATCCCCGTGTATCGCTTGTGGAACCAGCGCGCCGATTCGAATCACCGCTACACCACCGATCTTGCCATCAAGGCGCAGATGATCGCTGCGGGGTATGTCACTGAAGGTTACGGGCCGGATGCGGTCGACATGTGTGCGCCGAACAGTCCAACCGTGAGCGTGTCGGTTCGCGTATCGGCGACGAGCCCGTTCGCTCCGGGCTGCGACGGCGTACCGCCCTCGGGCATCCTGTACACGAATGCGGAAGTCGAGCCCATGGTCGCGGTGAATCCCCGCAACCCCATGAACATCGTCGGCGTGTGGCAGCAGGACCGCTGGTCCGACGGCGGCGCACCGGCCATGCTCGCCGGCGCCTCCACCGACGGAGGGCAGACCTGGGCGCGCAGCATGGCTGCGTTCACGCGCTGCGCAGGCGGCAACGCAGCGAACGGCGGCAACTATCCACGCTCGAGCGACCCCTGGGTCACGTTCGGTCCCGACGGCAGCGTCTATCAGTCGGCGATCGCCTTCAGCGGCGGGGTGCAGGCGCCTGGATCGACCAGCGCCGTGCTCGCCAGCCGCTCGCTCGACGGCGGCCACACCTGGTCCGCACCGTCCGTGCTCATCAGCGACGTCAACGGATTCTTCAACGACAAGGACTCGATCACCGCCGATCCCACGGACGCGCTGTTTGTCTACGCCGTGTGGGATCGCCTGACGCCGAACAACACCGGGCCCGCCCTCCTCGCGCGCAGCACCGACGGGGGGGTCACCTGGGAGGCTGCGCGCACGTTCTACGACCCCGGGGTCGGCTTTCAAACCCTCAACAACCAGATTGTCGTGCTGCCCGGCGGCACGCTGATCGATTTCTTCACGCAGCTCAATGCGCAGGGAACCGTCGTGGCGCTGCAGATCGTGCGCTCGACGGACAAGGGGCTCACCTGGTCGGCGCCCGTAACGATCTCGTCGGTGCAAACGGTAGGCACCGTCTATCCAGCAACCGGCGCGCCGGTCCGCGACAGCTCCACGCTCGGGTCGATCGCAGCTGGGCCGCACGGCGAGTTGGCGGTTGCGTGGCAGGACGCGCGATTCTCGGGCGGACAGCGCGACGGCATCGCGTTCTCGCGCTCGCTCGACGGGGGATTCACCTGGTCCGCGCCCGTGGCAATCAACGGCGCGCCCGGCGTGCCCGCGTTCATTCCCGCGGTAAGCTATCGCAGCGACGGCACCGTCGGCGTGACCTACTATGACTTTCGCGGCGGCGTCGCCACGGCATCATCGCTTCCGACCGATTACTGGCTCACGCGCTCTGGCGACGGCATCGTATGGCGCGAAACGCAGGTCTCGGGCCCCTTCGACTTCGCGACAGCGCCGATCGCCGAAGGACTCTTCGTCGGCGACTACGAGGCCCTCGCAAGCTACGGCGAAGTCTTCCTGCCGTTCTTCGTGCAGACGAACAGCGGCGATCTCGCCAACCGCACGGACGTCTTCGCGAGCCTGACCGAAGCGGCGATCCCCGCGGCCAAGCAGGCTGTTGCTCCTCCGCGGGCGCCCGAGAAGCTCGTTCGGGCGCAGACCGCGCCGCCGCTCGCAGCGACGCCTGAACTATCGCAGCGGCTGCGCGACAACGTGCTGCGCGTGATACAGCGCCGCCGGCACGGTCCCGGCGGCTAGGCCCTAACCTCAGCGCGAGGTGTGCGAGGCGGCGAGGTCGCGGTACGAAGCGTCGTTCGCCGGCACTCGCACCTTGGGCTTGTGCGCGTCGCTGAAGACCCGCGCGATATCGAGCGTCTCGCGCACACCGAGCGCCGCGCCGTGCCGGTCCATGAACTGCCGCGCCTCGGCGCGCCCTGCATCGTGCAGGAGCTCCAGCCAGCCGCGCGAGCGCTCGAAAGATGATCCACGCTCGAGCAGCCCGCGCTGCGGCGGACCGATGCGGTGCATGCGCACACCGAGCACGCTACTCGATCGTCCTGCGCCGCGCCCGGCAACCGAACGCATGGCTGCGATCGCCTGCATCTCGGCCACCAGGCTCGAGTTGAAGACGATCTCGCCGATTCGCCGGCGGATCGACGGTGCGTCCTTCGGTACGTCGTCGACGAGATCGGGCACGAGTTGTACCACGATCAGGTCGCGCGCCAGTCCGCTCTGGATCATCGGCCACAGCGTCGGGTTGCCGCAGTAGCCGCCGTCCCAGTAGGCCTCGCCGTCGATCTGCACCGCCTGAAAAAGCTGCGGCAGCGAAGCGGATGCGACCAGGGCGTCGATCGTCATCGCATCGTTGGCGAAGACGCGCGGCAGTCCCGTGCGCACATTGGTCACGGTGATGTAGAGGGCCGGAGCCGCTTTGCTGCGGATGGCGCCGATATCGACGTGCGCCTCAATCGCGTCGCGCAGCGGGTTGATCCCGAGCGGATTCGCGTTGTAGGGCGAGAGCATGCCCGTCGACCACAGCCAGGCGCCGATCGAATCGCGCCACTTGTGCTCGACGGGCCGCCAGAGCTCGCGCGCGAGATTCGACAGTGCCGGATCGGCCATCGCCAGCCAGAACGAGCGCAGCATTCTGCGCGCGTCTGCAGGCGAGCCCTTGGCCAGCGCGCTCGCTACGATCGCTGCGTTGATCGCCCCCGCGCTCGTGCCCGAGAGCTGCGCGATCGCCACGCTGCGGCTCGCGAGCAGGGCATCGAGCACGCCCCAGGTGTAAGCACCCCAGGAGCCTCCGCCCTGCAAGGCCAGGCCGATCGGCCGCCGCTGCGCCTCGGCCTGCCGGCTACCGGCGAGCCAGGCTTTCACTCTTTCCAATCGAGTTGCCATAGAACCTCGCTATGCTGCGTTGCATCACAACAACATAATGCTCCGCGCCAAGATAATCCAATAGTAAATTCCGAATGTTATGATTCACCAGTTATATCGTTGCTCTGGATTTTGTTGCAATGCAGTAAGACTGCTGTTTGCAGGTGCCGGTTCCCCGCGATCGGGTCGCTTGGGCCTCGTGCCCCGTCGTGCCTTGGTCACGGCGCAAGTGAGCAACCACTGCTAGTGGCACTCAGACGGCGCTTCCCTGGCGCTCTCAGGAGGGGGTTACGAGGGCGAGATTCAGACGACCCGGCGCAGACCGGGGCTCACGGCGTTCGTGCGAGTCCAGCCGGAGCCACGCATCCAGGCCGGAATTTCGGTGGCCGCCATCGGGCGACTCACGTGGAAGCCCTGCAGCATGTCGCAGCCGAGCGAGTGCAAGAGCTCGACCGTCGCCTCGTCCTCCACGCCTTCGGCAACGACGATGAGACCCATGTTGTGCGCGAGGTCGATCGTCGAGCGCACGATGAGCGCGTCGCTTGCATCGCGCGCCATCCCGGCGACGAAGCTCTTGTCGATCTTCAGTTCGTGCAGCGGCAGCCGCCGCAGATACGCAAGCGACGAATAGCCGGTGCCGTAGTCGTCGATCGACAGCTTGCAGCCGAGCGCGTGCAGCCGCCGCAGATTCTCGATCGCATGCCCCGGATCGTCGAGAATCGCGCTCTCGGTGAGCTCGACGGTAACCCACGAGGCCGTGCAGGCGTGGCGCTCGAGGAGCGCGGCGAACCGTGTCGGCAGCTCGGCATCCATGAGATCGCGCGCCGAGATATTGACCGAGACGTTCATCGCCAGGCCAGCGTTGCGCCACGCTGCGCACTGCGCGACCGCCCGGGCGAGCACCCATTGCGTGATCGCGCGGATGTAGCCGGTCTGCTCGGCGAATGGAATGAACTCAATTGGCGTCACGAGCCCCCGGTCCGGGTGGCGCCAGCGCACGAGCGCCTCCGCGTGGTATTCGCTTGCGGAGCGCAGCGGTACCTTGGGCTGAAAGACGAGCGCGAGCTCGTTCTGGTCGACCGCCTTGCGCAGATCCGTCATGAGCGAAAGCCGCTCGCTACTGTGGCGATCGTAGCTGTCGTCCCACACGGCGATGGGCCGATTGGTCCGCTTCGCCTCGTACATCGCCACGTCGGCGCGACGCAGCAGCGTCGCGCTCTCGCTGCCGTGCTCCGGAAAAGCCGCGATCCCGACGCTTGTGCGCACGTCGACGATGTGCCCGTCGAGCGTCATCTGCACCTCGAGGGCGCGCACGATCGCATCGGCGACTTGCCCTGCTTCCTCGATCGAGTCGTTCGGCAGCAGGACCGCAAACTCGTCGCCACCCAGGCGGGCCACAGTGTCTGTCGTGCGCGTCACCACGCGCTGCAGCCGCGCGGCGACCTCCCGCAGCAGCAGGTCGCCGATCGGATGCCCGAGCGTGTCGTTGACGTACTTGAAGTGATCGAGGTCCATCAGCAGCACGGCCAACCGGGTCTTCATGCGTGAGGCGTACTTGAGAGCATTGTCCAGGCGCTCGGAATACAGGGCGCGGTTGGGCAGCCCGGTGAGTGTGTCGCGGTAGGCGAGATCCTTGATCCGGGTCTCGCGCGCGACCAACCCGTTCTGCATGGTGCGGAACGCCTCGGCGAGCGCGCCGATCTCGTCTCTGCGCACCGGCGGCGGGAGTGCCGTGTAGTTTCCAGAGGCGATGCGTCGAGCCACGCGTGCGAGCTCGCGCGCGGGCCGCGCGATACTTCGCGCGATCATCACGCTGACCACGAAGATCACCACGACCGCGAGCAGCGAGATGATCGCCAGACGCTGCTGCAGGCGGCGGAAGGGCTCGAGGGCCGCGGCCAGCGGTTCTTGCAGCACCGCCACGACGGTCTCTTCCTCGGTGGCCGGGAGGCGCAGGACGCGGGTCAGCGTGTCGCTTCCAAAAGCGGCCCCCTCCTCGGCTTGCACCGGCGATGCCGCGGGCATGTCCCTGAGCAACGCCGATCGCTCGGTCGGGAGCAGCGTGCTTGCCTGCAGCTTCCAGGACAGTTGCGCCTGGCGGGTCAGAAACGAGATGTCGAGTCGCGTGAGGCGCTGCAGATCGTGCGCGAGCGAATCGTTTACGGCGAATCCCACCGCGACCCACGCGATCGGCAGCGGTGCCAGCACCGGCACCAGCACGAGCTCGTACAGACGCTCCTGCAGCAGAACCAGCGCCGAGGCCTCGCGCGCACTCTGGGCCTGATCGAGCAATTGCGGAAACGGAAAGGGCTGCCCCGCGGTGTCGCCGAGCGCGTCCGCGGTCACGCGCCGGTCGAGCGCGATCAGCATCATGACGTCGGCGTCGATGCGCTTGCCGTGGTTGGCCAGCACCGATGTGATCGTCTCCACGTCGCCGGTTCCGAGCTCTTCGCGAAATGCGTAGTCGGCGGCGAGCAGCCGCGCGCCCTGGATGAGGCGGTGCGTTTCCTGCTGCAGCAGCCGCTCGAAGACGAGAGTGCCAGCGGCCAGCTCCTCGCTCGCCGTCTTTCTCGCCGCGGAGACGCCTACCGTGTCGATGAGCACGAAGCCGCCGGCCTGCACGATGATCGTGAGCAGGACGAACAGCGCGAGTATCCGCGTCTGAAGGCTGCGGATTTTCACCACGGGAGTCGGACCGTTGTGGCCGCTGACGCGGCCGTTATACTGCGCGGCGAGCCGGGGGCGCTACGCCGATGCGCCGGCGTAACGCCCGCTCCGCCATCGAAGAAGCAATGCATCGGAGGACACCCACGACCTGCCGCGCACGGGCAGTTTGGCCGTGGAGATGGCCGTTATTCGAGAGGATGCCGCGTGCACGACCCGGCGACCTCCCGGCCGCGCGACCACGCCGCCCGGATGGCCGCAACCCCGATAAATCAGACGCTTGCAGGAACACTCCCGGATTCATTGCCGCCCTCCCCTGGACTTGTCTATGCGCGCTTTCACGCACTGGACTGTCTCCCAAGCAAGTTCCAAGCCGCCGCCGGAGCAGGCGCGTCACCGTCGAAAGATTCGAGCGCGCGGCTGCGCGGCTGCGATCGGCCTGAGTGCGGTGCTTCCCACTGGTTTTCGCACCGCCCGCGGCGCGGCCGAAGGGATTTATGGCATCGAGGCGGGAGCGTTCTACGACAGCAATCTGACGCAGGCACAGAACGCGCCGGGCGTGCGCGCCGACGGCGCGGCGACGCTTTCCGCATTCGCGGGCAGTTTCGCCACACCGAGCGGTGAGGGCGCTATTAGTCCGCCAAGGCGCAACCAGCGCGCGCCAATCCGGTCCAATCACTCGACGCAATCGATGCTAACCTAGCGCATCCGGTTTCGATCCTTAGCATGCCTCCGGCCGCCCGCTGGCTGTTCCCGCTCCTGCTGCTGCTCGTCGTAGCCGGCGGCGGTTATTACCTGTGGCAGATGCGACAACACGCGGCAACGGGGGCGCCCGAGGCAGCCGTGGCTCCTTCCCCGCCAACCCCGGCGCCGAACACGGCGACGACCTCGCAGCACCCGATCGAGGAAGCGGGCTCGGAGAGCAAGGCTGCGCCGCTCCCCACCCTGGGCGAAAGCGACGGCGCGCTGCACGACGCGCTCGCCGCCATGATCAACAGATCCGCACTCGCGCAATACTTCGTTTTCGACGGTTTCGTCCGACGCGTGGTCGCTAGCGTGGACGCGCTGCCGCGCAAGAGTGTTCCGCAGCGCGTACTGCCGTTCAAGCCGGTACCGGGGCGATTCGCGACGGCGGGTCAGGCCGAAGGCCTGTTGATCGCACGTGAAAACGCGGCGCGCTATGACCCATACGTCCGGGTCGCCGAGGCCGTCGACACGCGGCAGCTCGTCGCTCTGTACGTGCGCTTCTATCCTCTGTTTCAGCAAGCCTACGTCGAGCTCGGCTACCCGAACGGTTACTTCAACGACCGACTGATCGCCACGATCGACGACCTCCTCGCGGCGCCCGAGGTCCCGGACACGGTACCGCTCACGCAGCCGAAAGTGCTCTACACCTACGCCGATCCCGAGCTGGAAGCACTCTCTGCCGGGCAGAAGATGATGCTGCGCATGGGCGGTGAAAACGAGGCGCGCATCAAGGCCAAGCTACGTGACATCCGCCGGGCGCTGACCGCGAAGAGCGCACAGCCTTCGCCCTGACTCGCGCGATCCCCGCGCTCGAGTGGGGCGGACGGCGAGGCGGAGCGAGGTTCCGCGAGCGAGAGCGAGTGGAGGCGACCCGAGCCGGACGCAAAGGGCCGACAATTCAACGCAGGCCTTCTCGCGACGGTGGAGGAGGCCCCTCGCCGCGGGCTCGCGCGATCCCCGCGCTTGCGCAGGGCCCCTCGCCGCGGGCTCGCGCGGCTGCCCCTTGTCAGCTATGCTACGCGGCCTGAGCTTCCCAGGGGAGCGACCGCCGTGAGTCGCAAGCACGAAAGCCTGCTGCGCGCCATCTTCCACGACCCGGTGAGCGGCAACATCCAGTGGCGCGAAGTGGAGTCGCTGCTGCACCACCTGGGCGCCTCGACGGAGCCGCTGTCCGGCGCGCGCGTTCGCGTGCGATTGAACGGCGCCGAAGGCATCCTGCACCGCCCGCATCACGGCGACTCCCTCGGGCGGCAGGACATCCTGCACGTGCGCGAGTACCTCGCCCACGCCCGCGCGACCCCCTCGCAGTACGAAGCGATCCGAGGGAAAGGCTAGCGAAGTGAGGATCGCGCGTGGCGACTCGCGGCAGCGGCCGACGCTCAGCGTCGCGATCAAATAGGCCCTTCAAGGAGGCCGCCGCCGCGGCCGGCGAGAGGAGTCTCCCGTGCAGACGCTGACCGAGCTCGCGCGCGGGCTCGCCGAGCAGCGCCTTTCCTCGCACGAGATCGTAACGCAGTATCTCGAGCGCATTGCCGCGTTCGACGGCAAGCTGCATTCCTTCGTCGAGGTCTACCACGCGGAGGCGCTGGCCGCGGCCGATCGCGCCGACCGCGAGCGCGCTGCGGGTCGCGTTCACGGCGCTTTGCACGGCCTGCCGATCGCGATCAAGGACCTCGTCCACTTGCGCGGAAAGGTGACGACTGCGGGCTCGAAGGCCTGCCCCTACGGCGTTGCGCAAGAAACTGCGACCGCTGCCGAGCGGCTGATCGCGGTGGGTATGATTCCGCTCGGCAAGACGCATCTCGTCGAATTCGCTTTCGGCGGCTGGGGTCGCAACGCGCCGATGGGCGCGCCGTGGAATCCCTGGGATGCGACGGTGCATCGCGTCGCGGGCGGTTCCTCGAGCGGCTCGGCGGTCGCAGTGGCCGCCGGCCTCGCGCCGGCGGCGCTCGGCAGCGACACCGGCGGCTCGATCCGCATTCCCGCCGCGTTTTGCGGACTCACGGGCTTGAAGCCAACCTATGGGGTGGTGAGCACCGCCGGCGTGTTCCCGCTCGCAGCAACGCTCGATTCGCTGGGACCGATCACGTACACGGTCGACGACGCGGCCCTGCTATGCGCGGTAATGAGCGGCCCCGATCCGCGCGATCCGGCAACGCTCGGGGCGCCGGCGATCGACTTCGCCGGTGCGATCGCGGAGGAACCCGACATCGCCGGCATGCGCATCACGGTGCTTCCTGTCGAGCAGTTCGGCTGGCCCGCCGACCCCGACGTGCTCAGAGCGCGCGCGGAGGCGATCGTGGCGCTGAGGGAGCTCGGGGCGGAGGCGGAGGAAGCGCACGTGCCCTTCGACCTCGATGACGTGATGCAGAGAAACGGGCGCATCACCGCCGCCGAGGGATATGCCGTGCACCGCGCCTACGTCGCGGACGCTTCGCTCGACATCGATCCCTGGGTGCGTAAGCGCATGCTCGGCGGCAAGGCGTTCTCGGCCGCCGACTACATCGACGAGCTGGCAGCGCGCCGCCGCACGATGAGCGCCTACGCCGATTGGATGCGCGGGCGCGATGCGCTGCTCACCCCGACGCTGCCCATCACAGCGACTGCGCTCGACGAGGTCGACGAGGCGACCATGCCGCTCGCCGCGTTCACGCGCGCCGCCAACTACTTCGGCGCCTGCGCGCTCTCGCTTCCCGCGGGCTTCTCGCGCGAGGGCCTGCCGATCGGCGTGCAGCTCATGGGCGCGCCGTTCGCCGACGCCACGCTCGTGCGCATCGGCCGGGCCTTTCAGCGCACGAGCGACTGGCACCGGCGCCGCCCGGATCTGGCCGGCTTCACGTCCTAGCTCCTGCCCGCTGCGCTCGGGCGAAGCTTGTTGCGCCGCCAGATACCAAGGCGGGCCAAGCGTCGTCAGATTCTGTAGGACTCGAGCGCCTCCGGAGCGAAAAGCTCCTCTGGCTTGAGAAGTCGCTTCGCCAATCCCTGCTCGTGGGAATAGCGCAGGAAGGTCTCGAGCGTCTTGCGATTCCTGTCCAAACCGTAGGGCCAGAAGTCGGTGCCCATCTCGCGCCGCGTCTCCTCAACGTGTGCGATCGCCCACGGCAGCATCACCTTGAGCGCCGCGGTCTGGTGGAGATCGGCGTACGTCTCTCGCTGCGCTCGGGCGAGCGCCTTGGTGAGCGACTGCGCGATCCAGCGATGCTTCTCGTAGACATCGCGGCGGATCACCACGGTGTGCATGATCGGGAAGATGCCGGTGTCGCGGAAGTAGCGCTTCTCGACCTCGACGTAGTCCTCGAACAGGCGCTTCACCTTGCCGTCGCCTTTCGCGAAGCTCGAGGGCATGCGCGCCGCATACAGGGCGTCGATCTCGCCGCTCGCGAGCATCGCCGAGAGTGTCTGCTTGGCGCCGATGGGTTCGACGCGGATCTCGGGCGGCAGGTCGAGCTTGAGCTTCTCCGCACGCCCCGGCTCTTCCTCGCCGCCTGTGAAATAGGTGACGCTCGTGACGGGCACCCCGTAATGCTCGGCGAGAATGCCGCGAATCCAGACGAGTGCCGTCATCTGATACTCGGGATTGCCCACGCGCTTGCCGATCAGCTCCTTCGGTGTCGTGATCCCGGCGGCGGCGTTCACGTAGATCGACGAGTGGCGGAAGAAGCGCGAAGGGAATACGGGAATGGCGACGAACCGCTGCGGCTTGTGAAAAAGCGACACGACGTAGGAGGAAAGCGACATCTCCGCGACATCGAACTCGCGGTGGCGCAGCATGCGGAAGAACGTTTCCTCGACTGGCAGCTCGAGACAGTTGAGCTCGATACCGTCGACCCGCACGCGACCGTCGGCGAGCGCGCGCGTGCGGTCGTAGTTCCAGCAGGCGAAGGTGAGCTTGAGCTTCGACGAGCGGCGCATGCGGCTACGCTGTCGTTGTCGAGGCTGAGCCGCCCAGCCGGCTCAGCAGGGCGTTCGCAACGATAGCGAGCAGGAACACGACGATCAGGATGGCGTACATTCCGGGCATGTCGAAATTGGTATAGCGCTGGATTACGAGATAGCCGAGGCCGCGGTTGGAGAGTTTTGTCTCGGCAAGCAGCACTCCTATCACTGCCACGCCGAGGCCGAGCCGCAGGCCGGTGAGCATAGCAGGCCGAATCGCAGGCAGATAGATCTTCATCAACATCTGCACGGTGCTCGCGCGAAAGCTTTTCCCCACCCGCACCAGCACCGGCTCAATCTGCCGCATCCCGACCGCGGTCGACAGCGCCACTGGAAAGAAGCACGACAGCGAGCCCATCGCGATCTTCGACCCGCCCCCCACGCCGAACCACATGATCATGATCGGGAAAAAAATGATCTTCGGAGTCGGACCGAGATAGTGAAGATACGGCTCGAAGGCGCGGGAGAGGAAGCGGTTGCCGCCGAGCACGAGCCCGACGAGCACGCCCGCCGCGCCGCCGATCATGAGCGACGCGCCGATCTCGTAGGCGCTCGTGCCGAGGTTCTGGTAGAGCGGCGCAGTGCTGACGAGTTTCCACAGCGCCGAAGCGATCTTGCCGAGCGGTGGCACGACGTCGTGCAGGACCAACCCCGACGCGGCGAGTGCCTGCCAGGCGAGCAATGCCACCGCGATGATCGCGACGCGCACCCGTGCGACCGGAGCGCCGAGGACACGCGCCCTTGCGCTCACCGTGAGGCCAGCCATCGCTCCACGCGCTCGGTAATCAGGAAAAACACCACGCTCACCAGTACGACAAAGAAGATCGCCGCGTACATTGCCGGCAGGTCGTAGCGCTCGGCAAGCTCGTTCACGAGCTGCCCCAGACCGCCGAAGTTAATCAGATACTCCACGCCGACGATGTTGATCAGCGCGAACATAATGCCGAGACGGAAGCCCACAAAAATCGTCGGCATCGCCGCCGGAAAGCGGATCTTCCAGAACTCCTGCGCGGTGGTGAGCTTGAAGCTTCGGCCCACGTCGATCAGCACGCGACGGGTGCCGGACAATCCCTCGACCGTTTTCAGGATCACCGGCGGCAACCCAGCTACGAAGCCGATCATCACGATGGTCAACGCGTTGCGGCCGAAGACGACGAGGAAGAGTGGGTAGATCAGCACGATCGGCGCGGCGGCGATCGCCGCAACCCAGGTCTCGGTAGCGAGCCGCAACACGCGCTGGCGCGTGAGCAGTGCGCCGATCGCGCCGCCGACGAGTGCGACCACCACGCCGGCGGCGAGCGCTTCCATGCCCGTGTAAAGCGTGCGCCAGAGGACGTTCTCTTCGGCAATGACGCGTCCGAAGCTCGCCAGCACGGCCGAGGGCAGCGGCACGACGAAACGGTTGATCCAGCCCGCGCGGATCATCGCCTCGACGAGCGCCAGCACCCCGGCGATCGTGGCGAGCCCGGTAGCGATGGGCACGAATGCGGAGGTGCGCGATTCGCTCATCGCGCTATCCCGCCTTCAGGTGCGACTCGTCGTCCTGCATGCCGCGGCTCGCCTCGTCGCGCAGATCGCTCCAGATCTGCGCCACGTAGCGGCCGAACTCGGCGCCGCTCGCCACGGCGGAGCTGCGCGGCCGCGGCAGCGCGATCTCTACGATTCGCTTCACCCGTCCCGGCCGATAGGTCATCACCAGCACGCGGTCGGCGAGCTGCACGGCCTCGGCGATGCTGTGCGTTACCAGCAGCGTGGTCTGCTTGAGCTGCTGCTGAATCTGCAGCACTTTGTCGCCCAGCAGGAAACGCGTCTGCTCGTCGAGCGCAGCGAAGGGCTCGTCCATGAGCAGGATCTTCGGCCGCGAGGCGAGCGTGCGTGCGATCGCCACGCGCTGGCGCATGCCGCCGGAGAGCTGCGCCGGATGGTGGCGCTCGAAGCCGGCGAGCCCGACGAGCGAGACGTACTCGCGTGCGCGCTTCAGGCGCTCCTCGCGCGCAACGCCCGCGATCTCGAGCGGGAACGCGACGTTGTCCTCGACCGTGCGCCAGGGAAACGTGGACTCGTCCTGGAACACCATGCCGATGGCAGCGTGCGGGCCGGCGACCGTCTCGCCTTCGACCACGACGCGGCCCTCGTAGCCGTCGACGAGGCCGCCGATCACGTTGAATAGCGTCGACTTGCCGCAGCCCGACGGGCCGATGATCGCGAGCACCTCGCCGGGAGCGACGCTGAAGGAAACGCGATCGACTGCGGTAACGGTCTCTGCCCCGTGCGAAAAGCGCTTGACGATGTCTTGCACCTCGAGGGCGGGCGCGCTCATGCGCCCGGAGATTAGCAAAATCGCGGGTTGGCCGATGCCGCGCCGGTGAAGCTGCCCCGGATGGCGCAACTTTGGTGCGCCTCTTGCACCGGTTGCGTTGCCACTGTGCGCGCCCGCAGCTCGCGACCGCAGTTGCTCGAAGCTAAGTCATTGGTGCGACGCACATTCCTGCTGAATCAAGATGTTGGCACGCAGCTTGCAACATAGACGCGTGTCTCCTCTGACCCGACTCAGGGCGATGAACGCGGACACGGTCGAGAACTTCGCGCGACTGGCGGGCACGATTGCGCTGCTGGCGACGTACAAGTTCGGTCTCGGCGGCGGCTTCTTCCGCATGAAGAGGCGTCTCGCCCGCGCTCGTTCGTCAGCAAACTGTAAGCCGCGCGCGGCGAGTGCAGACGGTCCTGATTCCGCGAAGCCTCTCGACGATCGGCCGCGGCGGCAGCGCCGCGAAATCAGCGGACTGATGGTGGCTGCCTGGGTCGCGCTGCTGCTGCTGATCGTCGCCTACGCCGCGGTGCGCGGCGAATCAGCGCTGTCCGATCTGGACGAAATCCGGCTGCTCGCCGACTTCTAGCATTTTCACGCCTGCCTCTGCACCCGCAGGCCGTCGCCTTGCGACGCCTTGCCCGAAGGGGCATCATCGCCGTGGCTACGGCACGGCCGCGCCGCATCGAGTGCGCGGATTCTTTGGGAGGACGATGCGCGAGCCAGCTAGGGCGATCTGCAGGCGGTCGCGTGGGTGAGCACGCTTACCCGGACGCGCTGCCGGCGCTCTCGCGCCTGCACTGGTACGTTCTCGAGCGCGTACTCGGGCAGGGCGGCTTCGGCATCACCTACCTCGCCCGCGACACCAATCTCGATCAGCGCGTGGCGATCAAGGAGTATCTTCCGCTCGACGTCGCTACGCGCATGCCCGACACGACGGTGCGCTCCCGCACCGAGGAGCTGCGCGAGCGCTACCGCTGGGGACTCGAGCGTTTCATCCAGGAAGCGCGCACGCTCGCGCGGTTCGATCACCCGAACATCGTGCGCGTGCACTCGGTATTCGAGTTCAACAACACGGCGTACATGGTGATGCGCTTCGAGGAAGGCGGGACTCTGTCCACGCTCCTCGACCGTCGCGGCACGCTGACCGAGGTTGATCTGCTCGCGATCCTGCTGCCGATCCTGAACGGTCTCGAGCTGGTCCACAGCGCGGGCTTCATCCACCGCGACATCAAGCCCGACAATATCCACATCCGCGGCGACGGCCGCCCGGTGCTGCTCGATTTCGGCTCAGCGCGCCAGGCGCTCGGCACCTCGCACACGCTGACCATCCTCGTCGCCCCGGGGTACGCCCCGTTCGAGCAGTACTACAGCGATTCGTCGAGCCAGGGGCCCTGGACCGACATCTACAGCCTCGGCGCGACTTGCTATCGCGCGATCGCAGGCCGCGCGCCGCTCGATGCGGTATCGCGCAGCAAGGGCATCCTCGGCAGCACGCAGGAAATCATGGTGCCGGCGAGCGTCGTCGGAGCGGGACGCTACTCGAGCAGGGTCCTGGCCGCGATCGATCACGCACTCTCCTTCGCTGAGAAAGATCGACCGCAGACGATCGCGGAGTGGCGGCGTGAGCTGGTGGACGAGGTTCCGCCGATACCCGCCGAGCGCGCGCCCGTGCAGTCGCTGCGCGATCAGGCGCGTTCGGGGCAACCAGCGACGATACGCGCCGCCACGAGCCCCACGGTCACCGCGTTGTCTCCTGCGCCCGCGGCGAAGCCGATCAGGCCCGAGTCGGTGCTGCCCGCGCGCGGCGTGTCGCCCGCGTCACGGAAATGGATCCTTGCGGGCGCGGCGATCGCGGCGTTCGCCCTGGCGATCTACGCTGCGAACAAGTGGGCCAGCAATGAAACGCAGGACAAGATCGCGGCGCTCGAGAAACAGCTCAAGGACAAGGAGGCGGCCAATGCAGAGCGCGAGCGCAAGCAGCGGGCGGAGGAAGAAGCGCGACAGCGCCAGCAGGAAGAGGAGAAGAAGCGCTCCGACGAGGCCGCGCGCAAGGTGGAGCCCGCTGCCACGCCACCGAAGAGCGAAGCGCCGAAGAAAGATACGCCGAAGCGTCGCGAGGAAGCCACACCCAAAGCGCCAGTCGCCAAAGGACCGAGCGCCGAACCGCCAAGCCCGCCGCCGAAAGAGCCGGCTACGCAACCTCCCGCGGTCACACCGCCGGTGGTGACGGAAACGCCGAAGTCGCGGCCGCCAAGCCCCGCCGAGCAACTCGCCGAGGCGCAACGAGCGATCGACGCGCAGCGTTATGCAGACGCAGTCGTCATTCTTAAGCCGCTCGCCGAAGCGGGCAATCCGCAAGCGGAGCTTCGCTTGGGCGATGCGTATGCGGAAGGGCACGGCATTGACCGCGATCCCATGCTTGCCGCGACGTGGTACGAGAAGGCTGCATTGCAAGGCATGACGGCCGCGCAGCTCAAGCTCGGCGCCATGTACGAGAATGGAACCGGTGTGACCCGCAATAACAATCTCGCCTATGTATGGTACGGAATCGCGGCGAGCCTCGGCTCCAATGCGGGGAAGACCGAGCGCGACAGGGTCGGTGCCATGCTCCAGCCCGCGGAGCGAGCGCAGGCTGACAGTCTGATCGCCAACAAAGTCGAGGGAATGAAGAAGCAATGAGCTGCGTCCGGCTGCCTCTTCGTCTTTGGCTCGGAATCGGCCTGATCGCGCTGGCAGCAGGGTGCGTTACCGAAGACACCAAGCGCGACGCGATAAACGAAATCAATGCAGCGTTCAAGGCCGAGTACGAAGCCACGCTCGCCAAGGACGGCACGCACCTCGTGAAGGCGAGCCCCAGCGAAGCCTTCGATGCCGTGAACGCAAGCTTTGTGAAGCTGGGGTTCGTCGTCCGCCAGCAATCGCGCGGGCTCGGCCTCATCACCGCCGAGGCGCCAGCGCCGCGCCCGCTCGACCGGAGCGACTGGGACCGCGCTGCGGCGACCGACCTGCCGAAGACACGAGAGCTGCTGCGCAAGCACATCGGGTCGCTCGCCGAGCTGTTTCACTTCGAGCCCGAAGGCCTCGACACGGTCATGACTGCGACGATCATCGGCACACGCGGCGGCTCGGAGATCTCCTATACGATGCGCATGCGCGAGGTCGCTCCGCCGACGCAGAACCTCCCGCGGCGCGAGTACCCCCCGCCCACCGCGCTGAAAATCGGCCTAGCGAAGGTCTGGGCCTCGGTCGACCAGGAGCTCGCCGCGCGCAAGCCTTGACGCTTCGCTACGCAGCGGGCGCCCCGGCCGATTTGAGGCTCGCGTAGAGCGCCTGCGTCTCCGGAGAAGGCATCGACTTCATCCGCGTCGACAGCAGCGTACGCAGCCGCTCGTAGGCCGCGACCGCGTCGACCGACGCGCCGCAGCGCTGGTAGCACAACATCAGCTGTCGATACAGAGGCTCGGAGAGCTCGTCGGCATCGATGAAGCGCAGGTAGCAGTCGGCCGCGGCGCGCGGCGCACCGACCTTCTCCAAGCCGAGGGCGATTCGAGCGAGAAAGCGCTGGAGCCTGCCTCGCACCTGCTCGCGATGGGCGATATAGGACGGCTGCTCGGATTCGTCGGGCAGGAACGGACCACGATAGAGCTCGAGCGCGCGCTCGACGGCGTCGCGGCGCAGCGTCTCGTCCGCGCAGGCATCGTTGCCGCGCAGCGCCGCGTCGAAATCGTCGAGGAGCTGCGCGAGCGCCCAGGTGTCCACCCATACGCGCGACTGGTCGAGCGAAAGTCGTCCGTCGCGAAGAACGAGCGCGTCATCGTCGTCGAGCATGCGGCGAAGGCGGTGCAGCGTCGCGGTGAAGGACTTGTACGCGTAGTCCGCCTCTACGTTCGGCCACAGGGCATCGGCAAGCTGGTCGGCGCGGACATTGTGCATGCCCAGCGCGACGAGCACTTTGAGCAGCTCCATCGGCCGCCCCGGCCCCTTGGCCGACAATTCAATCGGCTCCTCGTCGTGCAGGCACTGGAAGCCGCCGAAAGTGAGAATGCGAAACGACCATGGCCAGCGGCGCACGCCGAGCGGCGGCGCAGCAGGCGCGAGCTTGCCTTCGCGCACGAGCGCGCGTGCGAACTCGGGTTCGACATCGGCATCCAATGCCAGCGCGCAGAGTTCGGCCAGCGCCTGGGGCTGCAAGCCCGGCGGCTGACGAAAACCGTGCTCGTGCCCGGCGCGAAAGGCGATGCGAACGTTCTCCAGCGCTGCGCTGCGATCGCCGGTCTGCGCGGCCGTCGCGCCCGCGGCGAGCCGCACCGCATACGCAAGCCACGGCGCGCGCAGCCGTTCGGCGGTCGCCGCGGCGGTGCGAAGCTGCGCTTCGGCTCCGCGACGATCGGAGGCGCCGCTCACCGCGAGCGCGATGCGTGCGAGGCACTCGAACCACGGAATGCCTGTCTCGATCGCGAGCGCCAGCGCGAGCTTCGCCTCGCGATGCGCGTCGGCTGCCTCGCCGCCGAGCGTCGCCCGCCATGCGCGCAGGTAATGCAGGCACGCGCGATCGCCGCGCCGCAGGCGCGCGCCCTGCCGCTCGAGTGTGGTTATCGTGTCATCGGCTCCGGACCTGCCGCGGCTGGACAGCTGCGCGGCCGCGGCGATCGCGAGCAGCCATGCGTCGTCCGCCTGCATGCCGTCCGCAGCAGAGTCCGCCAGGGCTTCCTGCGCCATGCGCAGGGCGGTGCGATCGTCGCCACCGGCGAGCCGCAGCAGACCCCGCGCGACAGGAGACGTCGCACCCTGCGCCTCAACACGCGCGAGTCCGCCAAGCACCGCTTCGGCGCCGGCGAGATCGCCGCGTGCGAAGGACGCGAACGCGCGGATCGGCGCGAGCGCCTCGCGGGCGCCGCGTACGGTGGCAGCGTCCATGCTCGCAGCGATCGCTTCATCGCCACGTGCGAGCCAGCCCTCTATTCGCGCATTCCCGGCATCGCGAAGCAGCGTCGCGCGAATCAGCGCAGTCGCTGCGGGGGCATTCGGTGCCTCGGCGCTGCCTCGCGCGAGCAAGCCCTCGAGCGTCTCCAGCCAGCGGTCGAGCGCGGCGATGTCGTCGAACTCGCGCACGATCGCATCGACGATTCCCTGGCAGCCACGCAACATACCCGCAGCGTCATCGGCGTTGCGGAAGTGTTCGAACGCGCGCTCGAAGAGCTGCCGCGCCGAGCGGGGGCTCGTCTCCGCACGCGCCGAGGCGGAGATGCAGAGCAGCCGCGGATCGGCGTCGCGGAGCTCCGCCGGCAGCAAATCGAGCCAGCCCGCGAGCGTCTCGCCGCGCCCCTGCGCCAGCATCGCGTCGGCTTCCTGGAGGACGATGCGTGCGACCTCTTCCCACTCGCGGGCCTCGATGAGTAGCGTGACGGCATCCTCCGGCTGGTCTGCTTCCACCAGGAGCGCCGCGGCACGCTTGAGCGAGCTGCCGCTGACCGCTTCGGGCAACGCGTGCTCGGCGCGCCGGCGCAGGAACTCCCGCAGCAGCGGATGGAGCTGATAGACGCGGCCACCGTTGGAGCCGACTTCGCGCACGAAGTAATCGTTCTGCGCGAGGTTGATCAGCAGGCGCTCGGCCTTCGACTCGCGCGATAGCGCCCCCGCCACGCCGGCCGTCATTCGAGGCAGACACGCGATACGCAGCAGGAACTCGCGCGTGTGCGCGTCGAAGCGGTCGAAGATCTCTCCGCCCAGATAGTCGAAGATCACCTGCGGCGTCGCGTCGTCCGGCAACTCGGCGATGCGTCCCGAGAACTTGGAGTGCTCGAGTAGCAGCACGAGTCCTGCTGCCCACCCATGCGTGCGTTGATAAAGTTTGGCTGCGGATTCCGGCGACACAAGCTGTCCGCGCAGGCGGGCGATCGCAACGATCTCCTCGGGACCAAGGCCGAGCTCCTTGCCTCCGACACAGCACACCTGTCCCGCGGCTCGCAAGCGAGCGAGCGCGGCCGGCGGCTCGTTGCGGCTGGTCACGATCGCGCAGCTCCCCTTCGGCACTTGCGCAAGACCCGACTCGAGCACGGCGTTGAGTCCGCTGTCCGCGGGAATCGCCTGCAGGTTGTCGAGCACGAGCGCGAACGGTGCGGCGCCCGCGAAGAGTTGCCGGAAAAACTTGCGCGAGAACGACGCGACGTCGCTTGCGTGCCGCGCGGCGAACGCGGGCAGATCGAGCGCGCTCGCGTTGCCGAGTTTGCGCAGGGCGTGCCCAAGGTAGTGGAAGAAAGTCGCCGGGTCCGCGTCGTCTGCGTCGACCTGATACCACACCGATTGCAGGCGCCGCGCCTGGACATAGCCGGCGGCGAGCGTCGTTTTGCCCGATCCCGGTGGCCCGGAGATCCACACCACGGTTCTGCCGGCCGGCTCGTCGAGACGCGCGAACAGCGCTTCGCGCGCGACCGCCGATCCGATCGTCGGCCGCGTTGTCTTGGCGAATGCGGTTCCGGGGTTTGCCTGGCCGATCATGCGTGGCGTTCCATCTCACTGAATCTTCTCACGTCGCCGGCCCTTCCCCAAAGCGCCGGAAGGCGTTTGTAGGTCATCTGTAAGTCATCTGCAATGCCGCGCGTCGCAGGATGACCTTGCGTCACGAGCCGGCATGTGCCGGCACAAAACGGGAGTGGATGTCATGTCGAGCGCTTCGAAATGTCTCGTGCTGTTCGGCAGTCTCACCGCCGCGAGCTTGAGCGGGTGCGTGATGGTTCCAGTCGCGTCCGACGGTTCGCCGATCTATCCGCTGGCGACACCGGCATACCCCGCCGCGGTCGCGGTGCCAGTCCCGACCGTTCAGGGTCCCGGACCGAACTTCATGCAACCAGTGCCTGGGCGCAGCTCGCGATCGACGGGCACCGCGCCACCGCCGCCGCCCCCCTACTACGCGCCTCCCGTGGAGCCGGCGGCGCCGGCAGGGCCTGCGGCCCCCGCCTCGCTGCAAGCGAGGCTGTATCCGTCCAACGAAGTTGCGACGGAGACCGGCATGCTGTCCGGAACGGTCACGAACATGATGACCGGCAAGGGCTTCTTCCAGCTCAACTACAGGGGTGAGGTCCTGCAGGGCGAGGCGACGCGGGTGCCTGGCGACGACCGGCGCGGGATGGCAAGCGCGTACGGTCAGCGCGGCACGTTCATGACCTGCGACTACCGCATGACCACGCCGTACCTCGGCACCGGAACCTGCAGCCTGTCGAACGGCGCGCAGTACCAGGTGCACATCGGCGGGTGAGCACGCCATGACCAACAAGGGAGCATTCGCCATGTCCATGATGAAAACGATCCTTGCGGGAGCGTTAGCCGTCGCACTGCTCGGCTGCGCGGGGAAGGACTTCGTTCGCCCGGACTCCGCCACGCTCAAGAACGGCGAGACCACCTACGCCCAGGCCACGGAGAGGTTCGGCAAGCCCTTTTCGGAAGGATCGGCGACGAAGAACGACAAGACGGTGAAGAGCATTTCGTACGCCTATGCCTCGCTGGGAGGCAGGCCGGCGAAGGAGGGCGTCGTACCGGCGCGCGCAATGGCGCTGTACTTCTACAACGACACGTTGGTCGGCTACGAATTCCTCTCCTCCTGGGCCGAGGATTCGACGGATTTCGACGAAAGCAAGGTGAACCAGATCGTCAAGGGTTCGACCACGCGCGCGGAAGTGGTGCAACTGTTCGGCAAGCCCAGTGGCTACGCGATCCATCCGATGATCAAAGCCGCGACCGGAGAGGCCGCCGTGTACGTCTACATGGAAGTCAGCGGGGGTCCGTTCACGGGGCGCAAGACGTTCCGCAAGCAGCTGCTCGTGACCTTCGACGACAAAGGGATCGTGACCGACGTCGATTTCTCTTCCAGCGGAACGAAATAGTCGCAGCCAGGAGGACACATGAAAGCATTTCGCTGTCTGTTCGCCGCACTCGTGCTGGCAGCTGCCGGTCTGGTCGCTCCGGCGCAAGCCGCATCGTATTCGACCGACCAGAGTGACCTCTGGTGGATCCCGGGCGAGTCCGGTTGGGGCATCCAGTTCGTCCAGCGCAACAGCACGATATTTGCGACGATGTTCGTCTACGACGAGGCCGGCGCCCCGACATGGTACGTCGCGACGATGGCTGCAAACGGATTCACTTGGACAGGCGACCTCTACGCGACGCGCGGCCCGTGGTTCGGCACCATGCCATTCAACCCGGCAGCGGTCCAGGCGACAAAGGTCGGATCGATGACCTGGCTGGCCACGCAGATCAATGCGGGAACGCTGACCTACACCGTAAACGGCACCGAGGTCAGCAAGCAGCTGCAACGCGAATTCATCGCCCTCGACGACTTCAGCGGCGATTACGGCGGCAACCTGCACCAGGTCAATACGGGTTGCCTGGATCCGACACAGAACGCGACGAGCGACCTGCTGGCCGCACTCGTGGTTCGGCAAACCGGGAGTGCCGCGACTTTCGCAACCGCCGACGAGAACCACAACGTATGCACTTACAACGGGTCGTTGTCCCAGGCGGGGCAGATGGGGTGCTTTGCCGGAACGTTCACGTGCACCGACAGCACGCAAGGAAGCTTCAACTTCTGCGAGATACAGGTGAATATCAGCGGTATCACCGCTCGGTTCATCAAACACGCGGCTACTGCCGGCTGCACGACGACCGGCTGGTTCGGCGGTGGACGCGGGACGACTTTTTGAAGCTGCCACGGAGCGCCAATCGGCGTAAGCTTCACCGACTCCCCCGCGGAGTCGCCCGCCGATGTCACCAAGAACGCGACTCGCGGCGCTTGCCGGCGCCGCCTGTCTTTCGATCGTCTGCGCGACCGCGCTCGCCGCCGAGCTGCTCAACGTCGGCTCGAAGCGCTTCACCGAGTCCTACATCCTCGGCGAGATCATCAAGCAGACCGCCAACGCTACCGGGGAGACGAGTGCCGTGCACCAGCAGGGCCTGGGCAACACGGCGATCGTGCTCAACGCGCTCCGGAGCGGCGCGATCGACGTCTACCCCGAGTACACTGGAACCATCGCGAAGGAGATCCTGAAGCTCGATTCCGTGCCGCCGCTCGCCGAGCTCAACGCCAGGCTCGCGCCGATGGGGCTCGCGGTCGGCGTTCCGCTCGGCTTCAACAACACCTACGCGATCGCCGTGCGCGGCGGCGACGCGCGCTCGAAGTCGATCGCGAAGCTCTCCGATCTCAAGGCGCATCCGGAGCTCAAGCTCGGCCTCTCGCAGGAATTCATCGGCCGCGCCGACGGCTGGCCGGGATTGAAGCGCGCCTACGAGCTGCCCTTCGCGACGCCGCGCGGCATCGATCACGGGCTCGCCTACGAAGCGATCCGCGAGCACCAGGTCGACGCTATCGACATCTACTCGACCGATGCCAAGATCGACCGCTACGGTCTCACCGTGCTCGCCGACGACAAAGGCTACTTCCCGCGCTACGACGCGGTGCTGCTCTACCGCGCGGAGCTGCCGCAGCGGTTCCCCAAGACCTGGGCGGCGCTCTCGAAGCTCGAGGGCAAGATCGACGACTCCGCGATGCGGCGCATGAACGCGGCGGCCGAGCTGGAGAACAAGGACTTCGCGAGCGTGGCCGCAGGCTTTCTCGCGCAAGGCTCGGGCGCGGCGCCGGTGGCCAAACCCGTGCCAGGCGGCGACTTCTGGAGCAAGCTCTTCGGCCCCGACTTCGGGCGGCTCACCGGTGAGCATCTCGCGTTGGTGTTCGTCTCGCTCGCCGCGAGCATCGCGATCGGCGTGCCGCTCGGCATCCTCGCCGCGAAGCGACCCGCGGCCGAAGGCGTGATCCTCGGCGCGACTGGGATAGTGCAGACGATTCCCTCGCTCGCGCTGCTGGCCGTGCTGATCCCCATCACCGGACGCATCGGCGCGGTGCCCGCATTCATCGCTCTTGCGCTCTACGCGCTGCTGCCCATCGTGCGCAACACGCACGCCGCACTCACGCAGATCCAGAAAGGGATGCGCGAGGCAGCGCAGTCGCTCGGGCTCACCGCCGGGACGATCCTCGCGCAGATCGAGCTGCCGCTCTCGGCGCAGACGATCCTCGCCGGCATCAAGACTTCAGCGGTGATCAACGTCGGCACGGCGACGATCGCCGCCTTCATTGGCGCCGGCGGCTACGGGGAGCGCATCGTCACCGGGCTCGCGCTCAACGACCATGCGATGCTGCTCGCCGGGGCGATCCCCGCCGCCGTCCTCGCGCTGCTGATCGAAGGCGCGTTCCGCGCAGGCGAGCGCTGGATCATCCCGGCCGGACTGCGGCCGGCGACGAGCTAGCGGCTTTCGCGCTCGCGGGGACTCGAGCCGCGGCAACCGTTTAGGAAAAGATCGACGACGTCGCGAGCCCAGGCGTCGAGCCGAGACTGTGGCATCGGCGCTCCGAGCCCGGCAGCGCGCCGCTGCGGGATCGCCATGACCATGTAGAGGAACTGTTCAGCGGCGAAGGCCGGATCGTCGAGCACGAGACGGCCCGCGCGCGCCTCGCGCTCGAGCAGCCCGGCGATGAGCCGGATCGCTTCCGCGGTGCCGCCTTCGGCCGCGACCACCGCGGCGAGCTTGGGAAACCGCCCCGATTCGCCGACGATCAATCGATGCAGGGCGATCGCCTGCGGCGCGAGCGCCGCGCGCAGGATCATGCCGGCAAGCCGCTCAAGAATCTGCGCGAGATCCGCGCCCTCGACGAGCGGCACGTTCGCCTGCGGGCGCAGCCGATCGATTACACGATGCAGAACGGCGGCGAAGAGGGCGGGCTTGTCTGCGAAACGATGGTAGAAGGTGCGCTTGGAGATGCCCGCGCGCCGCGCGACCGCCTCGATACTGGTCGCGCCATAGCCGTGCGCGAGAAACAGCTCGGTTGCAACATCGAGGATGCGCTCGCCGAGCGCTTCGGCTTCTGCGCGCGAGGGCCGGCCGCCGCGGCGAGGCGCAGTGGCGCGATCGTGGTGCTTCTTCGCTGTGCGATGCGGCGTCTTCGCGCGCCGCTTCGAGCGCGTCATGCCGCCATGCCGTCAGCGTCCGTAGCCGTAGGTGTAGTTTGCGGGAGCCGCGGCCTGCATCGAGTTGTCCGGCGGCGTTTGGTAGCGATACTGCGGCGGACGCGGCACGTAGCTCTGCGGCGCAGCGTAGTACGCGGGAGGCGCCGGCGGAGCGTAATAGCTCGACGCGGGTGGGGCATAGTAGCTCGGCGCAGGCGGCGCGTAGTAAGTACGTGACGGTGGAGCGTAGTAAGCGGGTGCCGCGGGCTGGACGTAGGACGCGGGCGGCGCGTAGTTGGCAGGAGGCGCGTATGCCGGCGGCGCATAGGCGGGCGGCGTCGCGTAGGCCGGCGGCGCGTAATACGACGGTGGGTAATACGGTGGTGCGGTCGCGGCAGCCACCGCAGCGATCGGCGCGGTGACGATCGCGGCGGCCGTGTTCACCACCGCAGCCGCCGTGCCGACGACGATCGCGCCTGCCGTGCCGACGACCGCTGCGGCGAGGCCCAGCGGCCACAGGCATCCGTAGCATCCGCCGTGACCGCCATAGACGACCGTCGTATGGCCCCAGTTTCCACCGTGGCCCCAACCTCCGCCGTGGCCCCCGTCGCCGTGTCCGTGCCAGTGCCCATCGGCGAAGGCGGAGGAGACGGGCGCGATGGCGAGTGCAACACCGACGAGACTTGCGAGCGCAGCGGCCTTGGATCGGGTCATCGCGTATTCCCTGTTGGCGCGGACGGACGGCATCCGAAACGCCACGCTAGCACGCTCTAAAACGAAACGCAACCGTACCGTATCGTAACTTTGTGTTGCGGGGCCGGGGTTCGGGCTTCGTGCTAGGCTGCCTAAAATCTTGCCACGGGGACGGGTCGAGGAGACTTCCGATGAACGCTTTGCAGCGAGATGCCCTTGGAGCGCTCGCGTCGCGGCGCGACGAGCTTGCCGCGAACTATCCCAATCACTGGGTCGCCGTAAATCCGCGCGGGCAGGTCCTCGCGGCGCTGCGCTTCGACCTGCTCGTCGACGAATATCGCATCGACCCGGAGAGCGTGGTGTTCGCTTTCCTTGCCACGGGGGCCTGGGCGTGACGCATCCGCATTTTCCGAACTCGAAGTCCCTCGCCGCGACGAGCGCAACGCCAAGCGCGAAGGGCTCGCTGCTGCTCGTCGGCCTGGGGAGTAACCCAAGCCATGCCTTCGGCGATGTGCTGATCGACAGCGGCGCGGACTACGTCGTGCTTCCCGAAAAAGCGGGACTGCGCGCCGGCGTCAACCTGCCCGCGCAACCTTCGACGACGCTCAGGGGCGTGGGCGGCAGCGTCCGTGCCGAGCTGGTGGCCAACGTGAGCCTCGAGTTCGAGGGACTCGCCATCGTCGCCGAGGTGATGTTCGACTACTCAAACAGCGTGCCTGCCCTGTTCGGTCGCTCGGGCATCCGCGCGCTCAAGGAGATCGGGCTCGACCGCACGGACTGGCACTGGATGCCCTGAGCCAACGATGAATCCGCACCTGCCCGGCGAGATCGCGAGCGAGGAGAGCGTCCACATCCGCTCGCGCCGGCGGAAGTTCGGCATCCCGGACAACGATGCCTCGCTCGGCATTGCCCTCTCGGGGGGCGGCATCCGCAGCGCGACGGTAAGCCTCGGCGTCTTCCAGTACTTCGCGCAGGAGGAAAAGCGCGGTCGCGACGGCGCCGCCGCGGTGGGAGGAGCTCAGGCCCGGCCGCCGCGCGCGCGCCCGCTCTCGCGCATCGACTATCTCTCCTCGGTATCGGGCGGCGGCTATTTCGCGACCTTCTTCTGCAGCCTGTTCCTGCCTAAGGACGTTCGCGCCAAGGGCGCCCAGGTGACGCCCGAGGCGCTGCCCGCGGGCGTTGCGCCGCCCGAGATCGCGCCGCAGAAGACCGAGTGGGAGCTTGCGGCCGAGCGCGCCACCGATGCGCTTTGCGACACGACCTTCGATGGCAGCCGCATGACGCCCATGCGCTGGCTGCGGGAAAACGGCCGCTATCTCGCGCCGGGCGGCGGCGGCGATTACCTCTACGCCGCGGCCATTGCGGCCCGCAACTTCATCGGCCTGCACTACGTCGTCGCCGTGTCGCTGCTCGCGATCTTCCTGCTGCTCGCCGCGGTGCGCGTGATCGGCTTCGCGGCCGCGCCGGAGTTCTGGATACCGATCGAAGCGCGCTTCATGCCCGACGCGGGCGCGAACTTCTGGGTAAGCATCTGGTGGGTGCCCGCGATCGCGTGCTTCGCGCTGCTCGTCGTTCCCGTCGGCGTGGCGTTCTTTCTCGCGCAGAGCGAGCGCGTGGGCAAGCGCGACCGCGTCAATCTGCCGCTCATCGCCGCGATCGGCATCGTCGTGCTGTGCCTGTTCTACGCGTTCGCCGGCGAAGCGCCGCGTCTCGACTGGTTCCACCATCCTGCGACCCCCGAAGGTGCGGCGCACTGGGGCGCGAGTCGGCTCGCCGCGCTCTACGTCGCGCTGGTCGCTCTGCTCGCGCTAGCCTGGTACTTCGTCGCCCACGATCGCGCGCGCAGGATGGCTCAAGGCGCCGAGATCGCGCCCGTCGCGGAGGGCCGGCGGCGACGCGCGGCCGAGTACCCCGAGCCCGCGACGACCACGATCACGCGCACCAAGCTCTCGCGCGCGCTTGCTCCGCTGCTGACGCTCACGCTCGCGGTGGCGGCGTACGCGCTGGTCGACACGATCGGGCAGACCGTGTACGCGCTATGGACCGTCGATGCTTCGACCAAATGGGTCGTGAGCGGCACCACGGTCGCCGTGCTGATCCCCCTGCTCAAGCGCCTGCTACCGCTCGTTACAGGCTCGGGCGACCCTTCGACCCGAGCCTGGGTGCGCATCCCCCTCTCCGCGCTCGCGCTCGTCGCGGGCCTGATTCTCTTCATCGCCGTGGCAAGCCTGTGGTCGGCGCTGACGCAAGGCCTCGTCTGGCACGGCGCAAGGCCGGCCGGTGATCCGGGCTGCTACATGATCCTTCCTTCCGACGCGGGCCAGCGCGAGGTGACGCTCGACCCCGCGCGGCGCATCGTCGTCAACCGCGCGCAACGCCAGGAGGAATGCGTGGACGGCGCGGAGCCGATCGGGCCGGGGACGCTCGCCTGGCTCTTCCTGCCGCTGCTCGTCATCTCGCTGCTGACCGCGAACGAGATCGGTTTCATCAACCTCTCCTCGCTGCAGCGCTATTACGCGGGACACCTGATGCGCACCTATCTCCGCGCGTCGACCTTCGCCGAAGACCCCGAGGCCGAGCACGATGTGCGCAGCCCCGCGCGCGCCGACGACATAACGCTCGACACCTACTACAGCGAGGGCTCGCTCGCGCCGTTGCATTTCATCAGCACCACGCTCAACCAGACGGTGGCGAGCGGCTCGCAGCTCGTGCAGCGCGATCGCAAGGGATTGAGCCTCGCCATCGGCCCGGTCGGCTTCACCGTGGGCGCGCGCAGCTTCGTGCGCTGGAACCTGGCCGAGCTGGACTACCGAAAAGGCGAGTGCCCCGCGCGCGTGGTCGGCGAGCCCGAGCACTCCGCGTTGCCGCGCTACGTAGCCAACACGCAGCTCGTCGTCGAACCGCTGTCGATCGGAAACTGGTGCGCAATCTCCGGCGCGGCGTTCACCACGGGACACGGCAAGGGCACCACGCTCGGGCTCTCGCTGCTGCTCGCGCTCACCAACGTGCGGCTGGGCTATTGGTGGAACGCCGAAGTGCAGAAACCGATCCCGGCGCGCGAGTCGCTCGCCGATCCACGCTGGGTCGAGCGCCTATCGGCGCTGTTCGCCACGCAAAGCTACCTGCTGAACGAGATGTTCGCGCGCTACTACGGCAGCCGCCGCGCCTACTGGTACCTGTCCGACGGCGGACACTTCGAGAATACGGCTGGCTACGAGCTGCTCCGCCGTCGCGCGCCGCGCATCATCGTTCTCGACAACGGCCGTGACGACGACTACTCGTTCGACGACGTGGCCAACATGGTGCGCAAGGCGCGCATCGACCTCGATGCCGAGATCGAGTTCTTCAATGCCGAAGAGCTTTGGAGCTTCGTCGACGTGTCGGTGCGCAAGTACTTCGCCACGCCGGAGGAATTCCGCAGCAATCCGGCCGGGCTCGCCTACGCGACGCTCGCCCGGGTGCGCTACGCCGAGGCGCCCCAAGCTCCTGCGCTCATGCTGGTGGTGAAGCCGCGCGTGACGGGCGTCGAGCCGCTCGACATCCTCAACTACAAGGACGCGAACCCGGATTTCCCGCAGCAGTCCACCACCGACCAGTTCTACGACGAGGCGCAGTGGGAGAGCTACCGCAGCCTCGGCTACTGGATCGCCGCGCAGCTCTTTGCCGAGCGAACGCCGGTCGAGGGCAAGTGGGTGCCGCGGCAGATGTTCGACTGATCACGAAAGGAATGATCATGGCTGCATCCCCTCCTCGTCCGAAGCGCAGGCGCTTCATCAGGCTCACCGCGGCGGGGCTCGCCGCCGCACCCTTCGCCGGCGCTCTCCTCTCGCAGCGCGCCGCCGCGGAAGAGCTCGTCAAGGAGTCGGATCCTGCCGCCATGAAGCTCAAGTACAAGGCCGACGCCACGAAGGCGTCCGAGCGCACGAGCCCGGTGGAGTTCTGTGACAGCTGCCTGCTTTACACGAGCAAGGACAGCGCTTCGGGCTCGTGCTCCGCGCTCGGGGACAGGCTCGTCGCCGCGAAAGGCTGGTGCACTGCCTGGGCTGGGTGACCCGCCGGCGCTGCGGCGGCTAGCGCTGCGCGAGAAACGCCGCCACGCCCCGCCAGAGCTCTTCGGTGGCGCCCAGATCGTTGTGGTCTGCGCCGGCGATCGCGAGCCATCTCTTCGGCCCCGCCCATGCATCGTAGAGCGCGCGCGAGCGTTCGAGCGGGATGATCGAATCAGCCGTGCCGACGATCGCGAGAAGCGGCATCGTATCGCGCTTCGCGTCGGCGCTCGCTTCGAATCGATGGCGCAGCAGCACTGACACCGGCAGCCATGGATAGTGCGTTCTGCCGATCGCCACCATGCTGTCGTACGGCGAGAGGAGAATCGCGCCGGCCACCCCGCGCTCCGCGGCGAGATGCGCCGCGACGCCGGTGCCGAGGCTGCGGCCAAAGACGACGATGCGCCGCGGGTCGATGTCGTCGCGCCGCGCGATTGCATCGTAGATCGCCAGAGCGTCGGCGGTGAGCTCGCGCTCGCCGGGCTTGCCATCGCTCGCGCCGTAGCCGCGGTAGTTGAGTCCGACGATCGACCACTCGCGCGGCCAGCGGGCGTCGGCGAGCGTCCACGAGACTTCCTCGGCGTTGCCCCCGAAGTAGATCACCGCAGGCGCCGGCGCAGCGGAGCCGTTGACGATCCAGCCGCGCAGATGCGCGCCGTCAGCAGCAACAACCTCCAGTGCCGAGGCGCGCACGGGCAGGTGCGCGGTCGAAGTCAGAGGCTGCGGGAAGAAAAGCAGGTGGTCCTGGGCGAGCCAGGCGACAGCGGGAATGCCGACCACGATCGCGACGATGAGGATCAGCCACGCCATCGCGCTGCAGCGTCGCCGCCCCTCAGCCCCGCAGCACGACGTCCTTGACCACGGTACCGAGCTGCGCGCGCAGGAAAACGTGCGCAGGATCGTCGTCGCGGCTTGCGTGCCAGATGAGGCGGATCGGAATCGTCGGCGCCCTCGGCGCCCAGCCGAGCGCGCGCAGGCCGAAGGTCTCGCGCGCCACCGCTTCCATGCTGCGCGGGACGAAGCCGAAGAGATCCGAGTGGCTGACCACCATGAATATCTCGAGGATCTCGGAAACCTCCAGCACGATGTCGAGCTTGAGCTTCTGCCACTCGCGGATGCCCTCGAGCGGATGCTCGCCTTCGACGCGCGGGCGCAGGCTCACGAAGCCCCCGCTCCGCACCACCTCCTTCGAGGCCGGGCGGCGCAGCGCGGGATGGCCGTGGCGCGCCACCGCGACCAGCGAATCCTGGAACAGCACCGATTCGTGGAAACTCTCGCCGGCGATCGGCAGCCAGTCGACCGCGGCGTCCATCCTTCCCTCGCGCAGCGCGCGCTCCAGCTCGATCGGTCTCGAGCGGGTGCTCGCCGCGACACCGATCCCGGGAGCCACCTTCGCCAGCCGCTCCTGCAGGCGCAGCGCGATCATCGGCCCCAGCGGATGCGGGATGGTGATGAAGAACTGCCGCTCCGAGACCTTCGGGTCGAAGCCGCGGCGGTCGGTCACCGCCTGGCGCACCAGCCCGAGCGCGCCGCGCAGCTGACTGTAGATGCGATCGGCCGCCGGCGTGGGCAGCACGCCCCGCGCCTGGCGCACGAAGAGGGGATCCTTGAAGAGCACCCGCAGCCGCGTCAGCGCGTGGCTCACCGCGGACTGGGTCATCGCCAGCCGCTCGGCGGCGCGCGAGAGGCTGCGCTCCTCGTAGGCCGCCTCGAAGACGGGCAGCAGGTTGAGGTCGACGCTGCGCAGGTTGAGCACGGTGCATATCTTACTTCGCAAATCTTCAGTGGTGTAACTATCTCGCCCGCCTCATCATTGCGCCACCCCTCGTGAAACGAGCGGTTTGCGATGATGAGCGACGACCTCAACCCGGCCAAGGGTATTCTCTTCGGCATCCTGCTGTCGCTGCCGTTCTGGCTGCTCGTGCTCATCGTGCTCGCCCTGTTCGGCGTCTTCAGCTAGTCCCGTTTCGGCGCGGTCCCGGCTTGACCGGCATCCGGCGCCGCGACACAATCGCTCGCACCACCCATAAGAGCGCCGGCCCGGTGCGGCCAGTGCGAATTCCCTAGGAGGAGCGATGAAGGTCGATCGGATCGGTTTCGTCGGCGCGGCTGCCCTCGCGGCGCTGTGCGCCGTCCCCGCCGCGGCGCAGCAGGTCACGATGATGACCGGGCCGCAGGGCGGTTCGTGGATTCCGCTGGGGGGTGCGCTCAAGAACATGTGGGAGCAGGCGATCCCAGGGTTGCAGATCCAGCAGCAGCCTGGCGCGGGGATCGCCAACGTGCGCGGCGTCGACGAAGGCAAGGCGCAGATCGGCTTCGCCAATTCGTCGACCACCGTCGACGGCATCGAGGGCCGCCCGCCGTATCCGAAGAAGGTCACGCACGTCTGCCAGGTCGCGAATCTCTACCCGCAGTACTTCCAGGTCGTCGCGCTCGCCGACGCCAAGGTGAACTCGTTCGCCGATCTCAAGGGCAAGACGCTGGTCACGCAGCCGAAGGGCAACACCTCCGAGGCCCTGACCGGAGAGGTCCTCAAGGTCAACGGCATGAGCTATCAGTCGCTGGACAAGGTCAACTTCCAGGCTTCCTACACCGATGCGGTGGACATGATGAAGGACGGCCACGTGCAGGTGTTCACGCTCGGCACCACCGCGCCGGCCTCGGCGGTGATGGATCTCGCGAGCGCCCGGGACATCAGCCTGGTGCCCGTGGACGACAAGACGATGCAGGAGCTGCGCAGCGGTAACTGCGGCTACCAGAAGCTCACGATCAAGGCCGGGACCTATCCGAAACAGGACAAGGACGTGCCCGCGATCGGCTACTCGACACACGTTGTCGCGTCCTGCGATCTGCCCGAGGACGTCGTTTACAAGATGACCAAGGCGATGGCCACGCACGTCGCCGACATGGCCGCGGTGGTGAAGCCGATCACGGGTCTCACGCCGAAGGACATGGCGGCCGACATCTGCGTGCCGTTCCACAAGGGAGCGGCGAAGTACTACAAGGAAGTCGGCGCGATGTAGCGCCGCAGTTCGTTTCGCGCGAGCCGGGGCGGCGCGAGGCCGCCCCGCTTGCTATCCAGCCCAGGGGAGCGCGTGCCCGACGTTTCCGCCGCTACGGTCGTCTCCGAGGAGAAGCAGGCCACGACGCCGGGAAGCGTGGCGCTGCTCTGGCTCGTCAACCTCATCGCGGTGGCGATGTCGCTGTACCACATGTACGTCGCCGCCTTCGGCCCGCCCGAAGCGATCATCTTCCGCGGCACGCACCTGCTCTTTGCGCTGACGCTCGTCTTCCTGCTCTACCCGCTGCGTCCCGGACGCCCTGCCTGGCGCGCCGCCGACATGCTGCTGCTCGCGCTAGGTTTCGGCTTCGTGCTGCACATCTTTCTCGACTACGACTACTTCATCAATCGGATCATCTACATCGACGACCTGACCGCTTGGGACAAGTTCTACGCGGTCGTTGCGGTGGTGATCGTGCTCGAAGCCACGCGGCGGGTAATCGGCCTCGCGTTGCCGCTCACCGCAATCGCCTTCGTGATCTACGCCGCCTTCTTCACGCGCGTCACGCCGCAGGTGCTGATGGAGCAGATCTACCTGTCGACGGAAGGCATCTTCGGCTCGACACTGGGCGTGTCCGCGAGCTACGTGATGCTCTTCGTGCTTTTCGGCGCGTTCATGGAGCGCAGCGGTACCGGGCAGCTCTTCATGGACTTCGCCATGTCGATCACCGGGCACACGGCCGGTGGCCCGGGCAAGGTTTCGATCGTGTCCTCGGCGCTGTTCGGCACCGTGTCGGGAAGCGCGGTCGCCAACGTGATGGTCGACGGGCCGATCACGATTCCGCTGATGAAGCGCACCGGCTTCCGTCCGCCGTTCGCCGCCGCCGTGGAAGCGGTGGCGTCGACCGGCGGGCAGCTCATGCCGCCCGTGATGGGCGCGGCGGCGTTCGTGATGGCGGAGTTCCTCTCCGTTCCCTACGCTCAGGTCGCGCTGTGGGCGGCGATCCCGGCCGTGCTCTACTACGTCGCCCTCTTCTTCGCGGTGCATTTCGACGCCAAGCGCCACAAGCTCGCCGGCGTGCCGAAGTCCGAGCTGCCGCGCTTCTTCGCCGTCATGGGCGCGCGCGGGCATTTGTTCGTGCCGATCTTCGTCGTGATGTTCGGCCTGATGCTCGGCTTCTCCGCCCCGTTGTGCGCGCTGGCGGGCGCGCTCGTTTGCATTCCGATGGCGCTGCTGCGCCAGAGCACGCGCGGCGGCATCGGCTGGCGCAACGTCTTCGACGCGCTGGTCGACGGCGCGCGCAACACGCTCGCCGTGGCCATGGCCTGCGCCAGCGCGGGCATCGTGATCGGCTGCGTCACGATCACCGGCCTCGGTATCGTCTTCACGCAGTTCGTGATCCTGCTGGCGCAGAATTCGCTGCTGCTCGCCCTGATTCTGACGGCGCTCGCCGGGATCGTGCTTGGCATGGGCATGCCCACGACGCCTTCCTACATCGTCATGGTGTCGCTGCTCGTGCCCGCGCTGATCAAGCTGGGAGCGGTCACCCCGGCGGCGCATATGTTCGCCTTCTACTTCGCGATCCTCTCGGCGATCACGCCACCGGTCGCGCTGGCGGTATTCGCGGCGGCGGGACTCGCCAAGTCCGACCTGTGGAAGACCGGCTGGGAAGCCGTGCGCATCGCGGCCGCCACCTACATCGTGCCGTTCATGTTCGTCTACGAGCCGTCGATCATGATGATCGGCGACTGGTTCACGGTCGTCACCTCGACGGCGTCGGCCATCGTCGGCGTCATGTGCCTCGCCGCCGGGCTGCAGGGTTATTTCCTGCGCGAGGCGAGCGCATGGGAGCGCATCGTTCTGGTGCTCGCTGCCTTCCTGCTCATCAAGCCAGGCTACATCTCGGACGCGATCGGTCTCGTGCTCCTCGGGGTTGTCTTCTTCGCGCAGCGGCTGCAGCTGCGCGCGGCAGCGAAGTAGTCGGCAGCCCCCGAACCCCGGCGTAAAATGGCGCTCCGGCTTGCGCCGGCCGCAGTTTTGCCGTGTTCGCCCTCTTCGAACGACTCGTCGATCCCTATCCCGAGGCCGTGCCCCCCACGCCGCCGCGGGGCTTCTTCGCGTTCCTGTGGGCGTGCTCGAAGGGACTGCGCAAGTACCTGCTCGCGACGACGCTGCTCACCGCCGTGATCGGCGCCTTCGAAGCGCTGCTCTTCTCCTTCCTCGGCAGCATCGTCGACTGGCTTGCGAAGGTGCAGCCGGCGCAGCTCTGGACGCAGGAGCGCGGGCACCTGCTTCTTCTGGCCGCGGTCCTTGCCGCCAGCATTTTCCTCGTCGCGCTGCAGTCGATGGTCAAGCAGCAGACGCTGTTCGGAAATTTCCCGATGCTGCTGCGCTGGAACTTCCACCGCCTGATGCTCGGGCAGAGCATGAGCTTCTACCAGGACGAGTTCGCCGGCCGCATCGCGACCAAGGTGATGCAGACCGCCCTCGCGGTGCGCGACACCTGGCTGATCGTCGCCGAGCTGCTGGTCTTCGTGGTGATCTACTTCGTGACGCTGCTCGCGGTGCTGGGCCACTTCGACTCGCGGCTGCTCGTGCCCTTCCTCGGCTGGCTGGCGCTGTACGTCTTGGCACTCTACTACTTCGTCCCGAAGCTCGGTCGGATCGCGCGCCAGCAGGCGGATGCGCGCTCGCTCATGACCGGGCGCATGACCGACGCCTACACCAACATCGCCACGGTCAAGCTCTTCTCGCATGCGCGGCGCGAGGCGTTCTACGCGCGCACGGCGATGCAGGAGTTTCTCGGCACGGTTCACACGCAGATGCGGCTCGTCACCGGGTTCGAGATCGTCAACCACACACTGTCGATGGGCTTGATCGCCTCCAGCGCGGGCTCGACGCTCTGGCTGTGGACGCAGGGCGACGTAGGCGTCGGGGCGGTCGCGGCGGCCACCGCGATGGCCCTGCGCCTGAACGGCATCTCGCATTGGGTGATGTGGGAGATGGCCACCCTCTTCGAGCACATCGGCACGGTGCAGGACGGCATCAACACCATCGCCCGCCGGCACGCGGTGGTCGACGCGCCCGACGCGAAGCCGCTGGTGGTCACGCGCGGCGACATCCGCTTCGAGAACGTGAGCTTCGCCTACGGCGGCAAGCGCGACGTGATCGAGAACCTCGACCTCCACATCCGTCCGGGCGAGAAGATCGGGCTCGTGGGCCGCTCGGGCGCGGGCAAGTCGACGATCGTCAACCTCCTGCTGCGCTTCTACGACGTGGAAAGCGGCAAGATCCTGATCGACGGCCAGGACATCGCGCACGTGACGCAAGTCTCCTTGCGCGAGCAGATCGGCATGGTCACGCAGGACACCTCGCTTCTGCACCGCTCGGTGCGCGACAACATCGTCTACGGCCGGCCCGACGCGACCGAGGAAGCGATGCTCGCCGCTGCGAAGCGTGCTGAGGCCGACGAATTCACCGCAGGACTCACCGATCCCAAGAAGCGCAAGGGCTACGACGCGCACGTCGGCGAGCGCGGCGTGAAACTCTCGGGCGGACAGCGCCAGCGCATCGCGATCGCGCGCGTGATGCTGAAGGACGCGCCGATCCTGCTGCTGGACGAAGCGACCAGCGCGCTCGACTCGGAGGTGGAGGCGGCGATCCAGCAGAGCCTGTATCGCCTGATGGAAGGCAAGACCGTCGTGGCGATCGCGCATCGGCTCTCCACCATCGCGGCGATGGACCGGCTGATCGTGCTCGACCGCGGGCGCGTCGTGGAAGAAGGCGATCACCGCAGCCTCCTCGCGCACGACGGCCTGTACGCGCGGCTGTGGGCGCATCAGAGCGGCGGCTTCCTCGGCGACGATGCCGTCGAGGCCGCGGCCGGCGCCGAGGAAGCGATCGCGCAGGCTCGCGGGCAGGAAAACGAGGGCGAAATCGTTGCCGACGAAGTGCGGGGGCGCAAGCCGGAGGCGACGCTCATCGGGCACGACCTGCCTACTGGGTCGGAGCCGCCGGGCTAAGCTTCCATGAGGACTTCCGGGCGCCCATGAACGCGCACTTCCCGTCGGGTGGGAAGTATCGGTTGGGGGACGGATAGTCCGTTTTCAGTGTAGTAAGCCTAGGCCAATTGGCCGGGACCGGGAGCCACGAGC
>DATJZM010000133.1:0-12590 GCA_035499135.1 Casimicrobiaceae bacterium
GCACGACGTCACGCTGTCACACGAGATGAAGCATGTCGAAGTCCTCCGCGAAGCGCTCGGGCTCGCGGCGCGGCTCGTGACGCGCAGCCGTGAGGGCGGACCCTACCCAACTACGGGCTCGGCCCGGGGTCTGGCGCGGTCCCGTGCCAATGCGAAGCGAAGTCCAGCTCTGCGCCGGCCGGCGAATCGGCTAGGCTGTGCGTGCGGAAATTGATGATCAGGTCGGCATGCACCCGAAGCTCCGCGAGGCTCGCCACGACCTCGGCTCGGTAACGCTCCCGCAGAAGCGACTCCTGGTCGCTGCGGAGATCGGGGTCGGAGATCAGCAGCGCTCCCGGCGGGAGCTCGAGCGCTTCGATCAACGCCAATACCGGGCTGTTGCGCAGATCGTCGCTGCCCGCCTTGTTGGTCACTCCGTGAAAACCGAGGCGCCGCCACCTGCGTGAGCGGATCGCCCCCACGCAGGCGTCGAGGTGCGCCCGATTGCTGGGGCCGATGGCGGCGAGGATTGGTGCCTCGGACCCTGCGGCCAGCGATTGCAGGGCTTCGAGATCCTTTTCAAGGCACGCGCCGCCGAAGGCGAATCCGGGCGCGAGATAGGCCGAGGAAATGTTGAGGCGCGAATCCTCGCACAGCAGTCGGAGGACCTCATGGCCGTCGAGCCGCTGCAAGTGCGCCATGCGCGCGATCTCGTTGGCAAAGCCGATCTTGAGGGCGTGGAAGGCATTGTTCGTCAGCTTGAAGATCTCGGCGACTCCGGTCGATACCTGCTGAGCGCGGCAGCGCGGGTCGTCGAAGAGGCGCAACGCGGCCCGCATCGATGCCGTATCGTCCGCGCCCAGAACGATCAAGGAGGGCTGGTCGAAGTCGTAGAGCGCGTGACCCTCGCGCAGGAACTCGGGCACCAGCGCCAACCCGAAATCGATACCCGCCGTCTTGCCGCTCTGCGCCTCGAGCAGCGGTCGCAGCTCGTCACGCGTGAAGTGCACGGGCACCGTGCTGCGCACCACCACCAGCGGAAAATGCGAGCAGGTGCGCATCCTCTGCGCGAGCGGCAGCGCCGTCGTCAGGATCGACCGGGTGTCGAGAACGCGACCGTCGGCAGCCGGCGTCGGCAGGCACAGGATCACGACGTCGGGCATCCCGGGTTCGACCCGATCCGGAACCGTGCAGGCGAGGTGCCCACTCGCCACCGCCGCCGCGACCCGCTCGGCCAGCCCCGCTTCGTGCAGACAGGCCTCGCCTTCGTTGAGATGCGCGATCCGCTGCGCGTCGATATCGACACCGACCACTCGATGCCCGTTGAGCGCTAGACTCGCGGCGCAGACGAGGCCGCAGTGGCCCAGCCCCCAGACTTCGAGCCTCATGCGGCAAGCATCCGGGAGACGATCGCGTCCATCCGCAGCAGGTACTGACGCTTGTCGAGGGCCCGGCTGCGTTCGACGGCCGCGCCGGACATGCGCTGGCGCAGTGCAGGATTACCGATTAGCTCACGCGTGCGCGCGAGCAGCTCCGCCGGGCTCGTCCACAGATATCCGCTCTTTCCTTCGGCGATCGTCTCGCATGGGCCGCCGCCGCGGAACGCAATCGGAATCGCTCCCGCCGACATCGCTTCGACGATCGTCATGCCGAAATGCTCCTGGCGCGACGGATTGGTTCCGCCAAAGCCCGTGGCGTGCCAGTAAAGGGTCGCGCGACGATAGAGCTCGCGCAGCGCATCCTGCGCAAGCCCGAAATGAACGTGGACCCGCGACGACGAGGCCCGCCAGCGCAGTGCTTGCGCATAGGGGCGATCGTCCCGCAAGCCCCCGACGGTGCCGACCAAGTGCATCTCCCATGGCGCATTGAGCTGCCATTGCAGCTTGCGAAACGCAGCGAGCAACACGTCGTGGTGTTTGAAATTGCTGCCGCGGACGTCGGCCTGGATGCGGCCGACGTTAAGGATGATGCTCTCCTTCGCGCCCGGCGGCCCCATCGGCTCGACAGCGGAATAGACGACCTCGGCCTCGCGACCCCACAGCTTGCGAATCCACTCCTGCGTGTAGCCCGAGTTGGCTGTGATGACCTGGTAGCTCTCCAGCCCCTCCTCGCCGCCCTCCGGAAACATGCACATGTAGATGCCCCGCGGCGCCGGGCACGGCAGGCGGCTGCCATAGGAATTGTTGATGAAGAGATCGGGCTTCCACGCCGCCACGGCGGCGACATGCGCCGTCGGTGAAACGGGAAGAACCGGGTTGCTTACCTCGGAGAGGTCGATGCCGAAGAGCTCGCGGATGCGCCCCGTGTCGATGACGGCCTGCGAGAATATCGCGACTTCGTGCACCCGCGCGAGATGAGCCGCGAGCAGCGCCGTGCGGCGCTCGGCGCCGCCAAGCGTGGCGAAGTCCAGTTTGTACAGGGCGATGCGCATCGGTACGAATTGTGATCAGTTCGGCGTTCCGCTTGGGGTTGATGCCGACGGCTTCCTCGCTGGCTCTAGAGTTATGCGGGCGGCGGTGCTCACGTTCCGGCCGAGCATGGTCGTCGAGCATCCGGGTGTGGCCTTCGAGACCGCGCTCACCGTCGGCGAGACGCTGCAGCAGTGTAGCGTTACCTCAGCGCCAAAGTTTGGCGGTGCGCCAGCAAGAGTCCGCAGCGAAATTTGAAGCGGCCTGCGTCAGACTTCACCGCCGAGGAACTCAGCCGTCAGGGCGGGCTCGCCGACGGTAACCGGATCGTGCACAAATCGACGACGCTGCTCGCGCGCGATTCCACCGGTCGCACGCGGCAGGAGACGAAGAGCGATCACGGCAGCGTCGTGTACATCTACGATCCCGTCGAGCAGCGAGGCTACGTCCTGCGTCCGGCGAGCAAGTCTGCCCTGATCGTGCCGCGCGTGGCGCACATGCATCGTCCGCCCACACCGCCCGCGCCTCCGGCTGCGCCCACACCACCTGCGCCGCCTGCGCCTCCGGCCGCGCCGGCGCCGCCCAAGGGGCCGGACCCGGCCGCGGTGTCCGTCCAGCCAGGACGCGTCGTCGTGCGCAGCGGCAAGAGCGACGCCGGGGCGATCGGCAACGAGAAGCCGATCGCCATCGTCTCCGAGCGCTGGTTCTCGCCGGATCTCAACGTCGTCGTGATGAGCCGCAACCTCGATCCGCGCAGCGGCGAGACCGTGTATCGGCTCACCAACGTCAGGCGCGGCGAGCCGTCGGCGGATCTGTTCAAGGTGCCGGCGGATTACAAGCTGCGCCGTGACGAGCCGGCGGAGCGGCAGCGCTGAGCGCCGCGGCGTGGCTCGCCGTGCCAATCAACTCGCGGCGACGACCGCGCCCGTGATCGTCGCCAAGAGCGCGCAACTGGTTCAAGCCGGCGGCGGCTTCGCTTTTCGTCCCGGCGCAAGTGGCGGAACGTAACCCGAGACGCGGCATTGCCAGGCGTCGAGACGTGCGCCTCGTTCGAAGCGGGTCAGACTGCAAAGGATGACGTCACCCGTACCGGCGAGGTCGGTCAGCTGCTGGCGCACCACGGCAAGCGGCAGATGGATCTCTTTGGCGATCTCCAAATCGAGCCGCTGACCGTATTTTCGCAAGCACGTCAAAACTTCACTAATGGCCGCCGCTCCGCCGGGCATCGATGCCACGCTCGCCACCGGGTGCTTACCGACGGCCATGAAAACGCGAAGGTCGGCGCGGCGCGACGGCGGGCGCCTGCTCGTCTTTGTGCCGGAACGTGATTCGCCCCTTGCTGAGGTCGTACGGCGTCATCTCGATGTTGACCTTGTCCCCGGCGAGAACGCGGATGTGATGCTTGCGCATCTTGCCGGACATGTACGCGATGATGTTGTGCCCGTTTTCGAGCCCGACCCGATAGCGTGCGTCGGGCATGACTTCGCTGACGATGCCTGCCATTTCGATGGTTTCTTCCTTGGCCACGCATTGCCCCTATCGCGGACGTTGGCTTCTGGGCACGCCTCAGGACGTTAGATCGCCGCTAGTTTGGTCGCGGAGATCTTGCCATTGTTGCCGCGCTCCAGCTCGAAGGAAACCTTCTGATTCTCACTGAGCGTAGCGAGGCCGGCGCGCTCGACGGCCGAGATGTGGACAAACACATCCTTCGATCCATCGTCTGGCTGAATGAAGCCGAAACCCTTGCTGTTGTTGAAGAATTTCACGGTACCTGTAGTCATGTGACACTCCGAATGCGGGATTGCCTCGCGCGCCTGCGCGAAGCATCAAATTCTCGACGGGGAAAAACTACCAGGGCCGGTGGAAAGGAGAGAAACGGCCCGGAATCGAATTCGACGACCCATTATATCATTTTGCCTCGAAGCGGGGTAAGCCGATGGAGAAGCTGACTCAAGCTCCCCCTTACAGCGCAACCCGTGCTAGGCTCGGCTCGCAGTCGTTTCGCCACCGGAAGGTCGATTTCAGAGGTAGCAGCAGAACCTGCCATGGCCAGAGAGTCACGCTCCGTTATCGGAGAATATCGTTTGCCCGCGCGTGCGATCCGGTGGCCCGGCCTCGTCTTCTTCCTCGTCCTTCATCTGGTCGCGATCGTCGGAACCGCTCTCTATATCCATTACCGGGGAGTGACGGCCGCTGAAGTCGCCCTTCTCTGTTTCTTCCTTGCGGCAACGGGCATGTCGGTGACGATCGGCTATCACCGGCTATTTGCACATGGAAGCTTCAAAGCCCCGCCGGGCGTGTGTTTCCTTCTTCTGTTTTTCGGTGCCGCGACTTTCGAGGAATCCGCCCTGAAATGGTCCTCGCAGCACCGCCAACACCATCTCTTCACGGATACGGAAAACGATCCTTACGGAGTCAACAAGGGTTTCTGGCATGCGCACATCGGCTGGATCCTGTTCTGGCGTCACCGGCCCAACTACGACAACGTCAGGGATCTGAGAAGATCGCGCCTCGTGGCGCACCAGCACGATCACTATGCATGGTGGTCGATCGGCGCAGGTGTTGTTCTCCCCATGCTGCTCGCCTGGTGGATCGGACATCCGCTGGGCGGATTCATACTCGTCGTCTGCCTGCGCATCGTCATCGTTCTCCACTCCTCTTTTTTCGTGAACTCGTTCGCGCATACCTTCGGAACGAGGGTCTATGCCCGCAGCGAATCGGCCCGGGATAACTGGCTGGGCGCGATACTTACCAACGGCGAAGGATTCCACAATTTTCACCATCGCTTTCCTTGCGACTATCGCAACGGGGTGCGCTGGTACCACTGGGACCCGTCGAAGTGGTGTATCTATGTCATGTCGAAGCTCGGTCTCGCCTGGGACCTCAGGAAAGCCTCCGACGAGAGCATCGCCGACACGGATCACGATTTGGAACCCAAACTCAATGGGTGGTGAAGCCGAAAACGCCGTCCCAATCCGTACCGGGCGGATTCACCCGAAAGTGGACGATGCGCTCGTGGTAAAGCCGGTACAGCTTCACTCCCGGCGTGGATGCGGAGAGCTCCTTGAGCAGCGCTTCTGACTCGTCCCAACGCCGTTCACGGAAGTACGCCAGGGCCTGGTGGAATCTGGCGATCTCGGCAAGCGTGTCGGCGCGGACCTCACCTTGCACGCCGATCGGCTCGAAAATCGCGACGCCCTCGCGCTTGCCCTTCACCCGGACCTTGTCCACTTCCCGGTAGACGAAGCCCTGCACCGAGCGGACGATGTTCTCGGAGACGAGGACACCCACGCCGTATTCCTTGGTGAGATCCTCGAGGCGCGAGGCGACGTTCACCGCGTCACCCATCACCGTGTAGGAACGGCGGAAGTGCGAGCCCATGTCGCCGACGCTCATCGTGCCGCAGTTGAGGCCGACGCCAATGCGCAGCGCCGGCCAACGCCTCTTCGCGAACAGCGGGTCGAGCTCACGCAGCGCCTTCTGCATGGCGAGGCCGCATTCGAGCGCGCGCCTGGCATGGTCGGCATCGCGCACCGGTGCTCCCCAGAAGGCCATGATCGCGTCGCCAATGTATTTGTCGACCGTGCCGCGCTTGTCCTGGATGCAGACGGTCATCCTCGTGAAGTAGGTGTTGATCAGGTCCTTCAGGTCTTGAGGCGTGCGGGTCTCCGCGATCGACGTGAAGTCGCGAATGTCGGCGAAAAGCACGGTCATGTCGAGGCTCTGGCCGCGCATCGAGTATTCTTCGGGATGCTCGGCCATCTCGGCGACGATCTCCTTCGGGACGTAGGTTCCGAACAGGTTCGTCATCAGCTGCCGCTGACGCGTTTCGGCGAAGAAGCCCCACACGACGGCGAGAAAGTAGAGGGCCGCCAGCATGACCAGAGGGCCGGCCAGCGGGAGCACCAGATTGCGCGCCTGCCACGCCCACGCATTCACGCCCAGCAGGAGTGCAAGAACGACTGCCGTGGCGAGCGTCGCCGCCAAGGCCGATAGCTTCGGCAGGATCACCGCGAGCGGAATGCCCACGAGCAGGATCGTGAGCACGGCGATGGCGAGCGCCTCCGCCGGCCGCGATTTCATGGCGTTGTCGAGCGCGCCGGAAATGAGGCTCGCGTGGATCTCCACCCCCGGGAGATCTTCCTTCGTCGGCGTGGCTCGAACATCGACGAGCCCCGGGGCCGAGGTGCCGACGATGGCGATCCGGTCCTTCAGTTCGTCGATGCCGAGCGTGCCGCGGATCACGTCGGTGGCAGACACGTAGCGATAGCTGCCCACGCGGCGGTACGGAACGAGCGCCGCCATCGTCTCGTCGAGCGGAATGCGCACCGTGTCTCCGACGTGCACGAAGCGCATCCACCCTACCTTTCGTCCGCCTGAATCGACGATGGTGGTCTCGGCCTTGACCGGCACGTTGCCGAGGTAGACGCGAAGCACGGCGAGCGACATCGCTTCGAAGAACCCGTCCCCGACTTGCATGAACATCGGCACGCTGCGCGTGACACCGTCCGGGTCGAGCGCCTGGTACAGATGTCCCGCGGCGGTCGCGGCCGCCTGCAGCGGTGCAATGTTGCCGCTGTAGCCGGGAGCGCTGAAATAGCGGTACTCCGCGTTGGCAAGAGCGCTCTCCGTGAACGCCGGCGCTGGCAGGACGCCCGCCCGCTCCCCCTTCGCGCTCACCAGAAACCCGAGGACCACGGCATCCTTCCGGATCTCTTCGGCGAAGCGACGGTCATGGTCGAGCGACGGGCGCACGCGCTCCAGGAAACTCTGGAACTGCGCGTTGTCGCGCAATTCGCCGCCGGCGGCCCCCTCGAGAAGCGACAGACTGGAGGTCGAGTCCGGCTCGGGAAAGGCGATGTCGAAGCCGACCACGCGGACCCGGTAGCGATCGAAGAGCTGATGCAGCATCAGCGCCAGCTTGTCGCGACCCCAGGGCCAACCTCCCTCGGCACCGAGGCTTCTTTCATCGATGTCGACGATCACGATGCGCGGGTCGCGCGTCCGGGGCAGGAACAGGCGCACTCTCGCGTCGTAGGCCCAGCGCTCGAGCTGGGTCAGCGCACTGAGCTCGAACCAGCCCGCGGCATCGGCCAGCACGCACGCGACCAGCGCCAGCCCGATTCCAACGCGAACGAGGGCGCTCAGCGAGAACTTCGGGATCCAGCGGGCGATCGTCACCACGGCGCTCTGCGGTCAGTGGGCGAAGCATAGGGGATGCTCCGCCGCTTGGGGAGGTGTCGGAACCTTAGACCGTCAGGTGCACCTAATGGCCTGTCGGATATGACCGCCGGGCGGCTTTCGGGTGCAGAAAATTCACACTTCTTTGACCGCCACCTGCCAACCGACCATCATAAAAAACGCAAGACGGACGAGAGTGCACTGATGACCTGGAACAGCAATATTGAGGACCCGCGACGGCGCCTTCTGGTCAAGGCGCTTGCGGCCGGTTTTTTCTCGAGCGCGGTCGGAATGCGCGAGACGAATGCGCAGCCACTGGGCGGCAAGCCCGAGCCGCTGCCGAAGGGGAAGTCGATCTACCGGATCGAAGGGCAGGTGCTTGTCGACGGTCAGCCGGCCACGCCGGATACGCAGATCGCTGCAAACTCGACCGTCGAGACCGGCAAGAACGGCGAAGTCATCTTCGTCGTCGGCGGAAGCGCCTTCCTCCAGCGCAGTGACAGCCGGGTAACCCTGGAAACGAAAGAAGCCGATTCGGCGGTGGTGACGGGCCTGCGGATGTTGACGGGGAAGATCCTCTCGGTGTTCCCGAGCGGCAAGCCCGTGCGCATGACGACGAAGAACGCGTCCATCGGCATCCGCGGAACGGGTGTCTACATGGAGTCGGATCTGGAGCAGACCTACTTCTGCACGTGCTATGGAACCGCCGACATCGCCTCCGCGGACGATCCGACGAGCCGCGAGACGGTGGTATCGCGCCAGCACGACCGGCCACTCTACATTCTGACCGGGCAGCAGGCCGGACAGAACCTCCGCGCCGCGCGGTTCATCAATCACACCGACCAGGAGCTGATGCTGATCGAGGCGCTGGTGGGGCGCACGCCGCCCTTCGTGTTTCCGAGGTACGACTACGAGCAACCGCGCCGTACGTACTGATCCCGTCGGCGGGCGCTATTGCGGCGCCCCGTTGAGGGCCCAGTTGAGGAAGAGATCGTATTTCGCGCGCCCCGGCTGGCCGGGCGGGAGACTCGTGTCGAAGCCCGGACCGAGGCCGCCAAAGTGATGGTGCCCTGAGGACTTCTGCAGAAGCGCGCTGGCGACGATCTCCGCGAAGTTGATGCGACTCCTCACCTCGGCATAAAACCAGGCGTCGTCCGTCGGCGTGACCGCGCCATCGCCATCGCGGTCGTAGCTCGTGAAAGCAACCGGCGGATGCAGCGGACTGCCCGGAGCGTGGCAGCCCTGGCATTCGTTCCCGTCCTGCAGGGCCGCCTTGATATCGGAGAAACGGATGGCGCTCGGGTCCGGGGTCAGCGCGTTGTCCACCACGAGCGTCAATGATGTCGGCGCGCTCTGAGCGGAGGCGTTGCTCGCGACAACGCTGAGTACGTACGTTCCGTCGGTCGTTGCGTTGAACGTGGGTTGCACCGTGTTGGCATTCGTCAGCGTGGCGCCGTTCGGTCCCGAGACGATGGACCAGGAATAGGTATCGGCAAACAGACTGTTAGCGGCCGATAGCTGCGTCGCACCCTGGCGGACGACGCGATCCGGCCCGGGATCGGCGATCGGGCGCCCGGGCCGCAGTGCGGTGCCGCCGGCGCCGCGCGCCGGAAAGCCCTGCCCGACGAGGAAATCCGCCAGTGCGCCTTCTCCGGAGGAAGCGTGGAAGGTGTCGTAAATGAGCTTCGCCAGCGGCATATCGCCGCGGTTGACCACAGTCGCAAAAGTTCGATCTGCAAACGATTGGAATTTCGTGAACGTCTCGAAGTCGAGGTCCGACTGCATCCCCGTTCCGCGCATCTGGTGGCAGCCACGGCACGCGGGCGCCTCCACCGCGTCATACAGCGAGGATTGTCCGGCCGACGCCCACGCAGAGGGCGCAGCGGGTTCCGCGTAGTCCGGGTTGGGCAGGCCATCGCCTCCGTAGGCCGCCTTGATGAGCGCGGCGGCCGTGCCTTGCCATTCGCCCGAGCTCGCCTTGCGCCGGCATGCGTCCTCCGGAAACGTCGACGAAGCAGGCAAGGGGTACGAGCAGAGGACCATCCTGTTCATCGTCTTGAGCAGGGGCTCCTGGTCGGCGCGGGTGTAACCCGGGTCCGTGGAGAACTGGAAGCTCGCCACTTCGAACGGCGGCAATTGCCCCATGACGTCGCCGCGAGCGCCCGAGACCGCGTTCAGGAGCAGGTTGAAGCGCGGGTTGCCAGAGGCGTCTGGGGGCGTCAGCGCATCGGCCCTGCCACCGTGGCAGGCAATGCACGGTCCCGGCATCACCTTGTCGCCGCGGCCGTCGATGTCCACCGTGTTCTCACGCACGCCGGTCTCGACGTTGAAGTTGAAAAATTTCGCGAAGCTGGCTCCGCCCGCGGGGCCGGGGCTGAACTCGATACCGGCGACGTACACCAGCGCATTCGGGTCGCGCACGATCGCTGCTTCGAGGTTGATCGGGGAAAAGGCGTAGGCCGCGCCCGTCTTGATGAGGTAGTTCTCGACGTAGAAGGCAAGTGTGCCGTCGGGGTTCTGCCGCGCCGTCATCCGCCGCCCGAAACCGAGGTCGCGCGAATCGCCGAAGACGGCGGTGACCTGCGTGCCCGTTCCGCTATCGAAGCCGTTGGCGGCCCTCCACTTGGCAAGCGTGTCCTTCGTGTTGTTCGGATCGATGGCGGCGTAGTAGGCCTGCGCATAGGCAGGCGCGTTGGTTTGCAGAGAACCGTCCGCCTGCACCTGCGGGTTGGGAAACAGCAGGAATGCGTTCGGCTCGCCCGGCACGATGGGGGTTTCGGCTCCGGGGTGAACGTCGCCCGGGCTCCCGCCGCCGCCGCACGCGGCAAGCAGCAGCACCGCAGCCACCGCGGAGATCCAGCCGATAGTGCGCGTGAGTGCCATCATTGAATCGCCTAGAAGAGCATCAGCCAGACGACGGAGTACTGGTTGTCGACGTAGCGCAGCGAGCCCTGCACATCGAAGCCGAGCTGAGCGGTCGGCGTCGACTGTATCCGCCGCCACGAGACGTCGATCGATGACCGCTGGCCCAGCGGCAGGTTGTATCCGACGGTGCTGAGCCAGGTGCGGGCGGAGGAGCGGTAGGCGAACAGGTCCTTTCCGGGGAACGCATCGTCGAGCACGAACACCTGCGCCAGGCTCACGTTCACAAGTGTTGCGAACCCGTCCGAAACCACATCGCCGCGTTGGTACTCGCCGGTGAGATACAGCGTGCCGTGGCTCCCCAGCGAATAGTCGAGGTTCACGCGCGCGGACCAGTCGCTCAGGTCCCACACGTCGCTCTGGGCGTGACGCTGGTTCCATGCCAGCTCTCCGGAGAGCCCGATCCGATCGGTCACGGCGCCACGCGCGCTGACCCCGACAGAATACTGGCTGCCGTCGCGCAGATGCGACACGTAGTTGTTCAGCCAGCCACGCGCGAAAGCCGCGAACGTTATCGCGTCGAACGCGCCGGACTGGCGGTACTGAAGCTCCGCCTCGAGGCCGCCCAGCAGATTCGAGAGACCGTTGTAGTTGCCGAACTTCTGGCCGGTGAGCAGACCGGTCACCACCAGCCGCACGTGGTCGTCGATCGGCAGCGCACGGCTCGCACTCGCGTTGAACCCGACCGACTGGTCCCACAGGATCTCGTCAGGAGCACGCCCCAGAGTGACGTTGTCGTCGTACGTGTAGCCGAGTTCTATCTGCAGACGACCGAGGAACGGGAGAGTGGAGCCGGACCGGGAGGATGCCGGGGCGCCGGACACCGAACCCGGCCCGACCGCGGCTCCCGCGCCCGTGTCTTGCGCCGCCGATGTCATTGCGCAGAAGCTCAGCAGAACGCCTAGCCCGATTGCAGCTCTTCGCAAATCGCCACCCGAGTGTTCGTCCGAACGGAGATCCCGAAGCTACCCCGTCGCCCTCGGAGGGTCAAGAATGCACGCACGTCGCGCGTAGGACCGGGTCCGTCCTCCCCCGATACGTTGTCCTACGAAAAGGAGCGCATGCATTCCTACGCTCCAATCCGAACGCAACGCGTCGAGCGCGGTCTCTACTCTCATCACGCGATCTGAATCGCGTCGTTGTCGGAGACCAATATGAGAACTCTTGCCAAGCAGAGACTCAGTTCGCAAATAAGTCGGTTGCTCTTCGCGGTAGTGCTCGCGGTGGGCATGGCGCCGGCTTCGCAAGGCGCAGTGTTCGTGTCGGTCGCGATCGCTCCGCCTCCGATTCCGGTTTACACCCAGCCGATATGTCCGGGACCGGGTTACATCTGGGCACCTGGCTACTGGGCGTGGGATCCCGTCAGCGGCTACTACTGGGTGCCCGGCGCCTGGGTAATCGCGCCCTTCGTCGGCGCGTTGTGGACGCCGGGCTACTGGGGCTGGGCGAACGGCGCGTACGTTTGGCACGCCGGCTACTGGGGCACGCACGTAGGCTTCTACGGCGGCATCAACTACGGGTTCGGCTACTTCGGCGTCGGCTATTCGGGCGGCAACTGGAGAGGCAACACGTTCTACTACAACACGTCCGTCACCCACGTGAATGTACGGACCGTCAACAACTACGTCTACACCCAGCAGGTCACCCGAGCGACAACCAGCCGCGTGGCATTCAACGGCGGCCCGGGCGGGATCTCCAGGCAGCCGACCGCGCAGGAGCGCGTCGCTCAGCGTGATCAGCGCAGCGGGCCGACATCGGTTCAACAGGAGCAAGAGCGAGTCGCGCGCAGCGATCGCAGCCAACTGGCATCCGTGAATCACGGCAATCCAGGCGTGATGGCGACACCCAGGGCCGGAACTCTCGCCGGAGGCAGCACCAATGAACGCGCAGCGCCTCCGCGAGCGGCAACGAGCACACCCACGCAGCGCGAACCGCGCGCAGAGGTGAGCCGTCCGGAAACGCGAGCGCAGGTCAGCCGGCCGGAGACTCGCGCTCAAATCAAACCGCCGGAAACGCGCGCACAGGCCACACCGCGTCCTGAAGTGCACGCGCGAGCAGCTCCGCAGCCACAGATGCGCGCTTCGCGTCCGGAGCCGCAGA
>DATJZM010000134.1:0-8807 GCA_035499135.1 Casimicrobiaceae bacterium
GGCCGTTGCATACGCTCTTGCCGCTGCCGGCGGTGTCGCGGTCGAAGGTGTATAGCGTCATGCCGGCGGAGTTGGTCAGAACGCCGTCGGCCACCTTGGCCGGCATGGCGGACATCGATTGGCAGGCGACGAGTACGAGAGTCACGAGAAGCGCGGCGAAGCCGCGTGCAGCCGTAGTCATCTGAATGCTCCCATGAATGGTTCTCTTGGACAGCGCACTGTAAACAAGGCTGGAACGGGGAGTATTCCCGCACGCGCTGCTCGGCGGCGAAATCTGGCAACAAGTCCGCAAGGCGGGCCGCGTCGCTCCGGTCGGCCGGGTGGCTGCCAAGGTATGGGCAACCAAGATGCTCCTGCCCTTCGCGGACGCACCGATTGGCTGCAAATTGCGGTCCCTTGTCCGGCGACGGCTCGGTCCTGTATCGCATCACCGCTGCTTACCAGTACTCGACGCGAACGGCATCACCACTCAAAACCGCATCGCCGATATATCCCTAGCCCAATCTGCCGGCCACAGCTCACACCGGAGTGACTCTTTACAACTATCCCCCAGTGGCGTATAGTCGTGCATGCAAAGGACAATCTGACAGTCAAGGAAGCGACTGTGTTGCGCGATCTGGTAAAGGAACTTTGAGTATGGACAAGGAACTGTTCAAGGACTTGGTACAAAGCTTAAACGAAGCCCGCAGCATTGTGCGTGGCAAGAAGAAACCCTCGCGGGTCTTCGAAGTCAAGACGCCAGACGTCAAGATGATTCGCGAGCGGACCGGATTGTCGCAGACGGAGTTTGCCCAGTTGCTCGGCGTGAAGTTGAAAACAATTCAGAATTGGGAGCAGCATCGTCGACAGCCGACCGGACCCGCGGTGGTCTTGCTGACCATTGTCGAGCGTGAGCCGGAGACGGCGTTGCGAGCCTTGCACGCGGCTTGATGTTGTCGAGCGGGCGAGGACTGTAACGGCAACTCGGGCCATGACGCCGCACGGATCAAAAAGGCAATGGTTGGGCGTGGCACATGCGCTCCTGATCGCGCTCGTGCTTGTTTGCGTCGCCATGCCGCTGCACGCAGCCGAGGAAGACGAGCACGTGCTGATGCTGTATGGCCTGGACCCTTATCTTGCGCCCTTTCTGGTGATGGACAAGGCCGTGCGCGAGAGCGTCGCCGGCGGAGAGGGCGCGCGGGCTATTTTCTTCTCTGAATCGCTCGATTCACAGCGCTTTGCCATGGAAAGGCTGGAGCCCGAGCTGGTGGCGCTGCTCGCCAAGAAGTACAGCGCGCTGCACATCGAGGTGGTCGTGGCGGTATCGCGAACGGCACTGGACTTCTTCGTGCAGCACGGCGAGCGGATTTGGCCCGGCGCACGAGTTGTGTACGTGGGCTTCCTGGGCTACGAATTCAAACCGTCAGCGCTTCCACCTGGCGCATCCGCCGTCCTGTCCATCCTCGACGTGGCCGGAACCATCGACATCGCCCGGCGCCTGCAGCCGGACGCGCACCGCATCGTCGTGGTCTGCGGTGTGTCTGAGATCGACAAGCAAGCCGAACGGCAGGCGCGAGAAGCGCTTGCGAAGCTGGACGCGCAGGTTCCGGTGGAATTCCTCTCCGGGCTGCCGCTGCCGGAGCTGGTGCCCCGAGTCGCTGCGGAGCCACCGGACAGCATCGTCATTTACCTGACGCAGTTCCGCGATCGCGACGGTCGGCCCTACGAGCCGCACGACGTCCTGCGCGCCATCGTCAAGACGTCCCGCGCGCCCGTGTATGGCGCTGCCGAAACCTTAATCGGCCTCGGCGTGGTCGCCGGCAGCGTGGCATCGTACGAGAGCCGGGGACGCCTCATCGGCGAGCAGGTACGGCGCGCGCTGGCGGGCGGCCCCACAGACCCGAAGCACGTCATGCTCGCAGCGCCGAACCGATGTGTTGCGGATGCGCGTGCCCTGCAGCGATGGTCGCTCGGCGAGCGACGCCTTCCGAGCGATTGCGAAATCCGCTTCAAGGACGTGCCGATCTGGCACCGGTACTGGTGGCAGATTGCCCTTACGCTCGCGATCGTCGCCGCACAGGCGACGCTCATCGCGGCGCTGCTTTCCCAGCGTCGCCGGCGTCGCCTGGCCGAGCAGGCGGAGCAAGCGCACCGCGCGAGCCTCGCGCACGCGTCACGCCTCGCCGTTGCGGGTGAGTTGACGGGCGCCATTGCCCACGAGATCAACCAGCCGCTCGGCGCGATCCTGAGTAACGCCGACGCCGGCGATCTCCTCCTCGACTCGGGAGTAGATCGGCGCAATGAGCTGCGCGCGATCCTCGCGGACATCCGCCGGGACGACCTGCGCGCCAGCGAAGTGATCCAGCGACTGCGGGATCTGCTCGGCAAGCAGAAATTCGAGCGGAAAGAGCTTGATCTCAACGACGTCGTGAACGATCTGGAGTCCATCTTGCGCGCTGAAGCGAGGCGGCGCGGGGTTGGGCTCGAGATTCGACCTGCACCGGAAACCCTTGCGATAATGGGAGACCGGGTGCAGATCCAGCAAGTGCTCATCAATCTGGTGCTCAACGCGATGGACGCAGTGGTTGAATTGCCCGAGGCCCGGCGCACGGTCGTCGTGTCCGTGGCGAAAGGTGCGGGCGGCGCCGTGCTTGCGGTGCGGGATCGCGGTCGGGGGATCGCACCCGAGCACCGGGCGAAGCTCTTCGAATCCTTCTTCAGCACGAAGCCCAGCGGCATGGGGCTTGGCCTGTCGATCACGCGGACGATCGTGGAAGCCCACGGTGGGCGCATCCGGGCCGAGAGCGGTCCCGAGGACGGCACGGTGTTTCAGGTCGAGTTGCCGCTGACCATCGCGACCGGCGCGTCGTCGCCGCACCCGGCATGAGCACCACGCCGCTGGTTCATGTCGTCGACGACGATCCGTCGATGCGCGCCGCGCTACGGCGGTTGCTCGATGCCGCCGGGTTCGAGGTGCGCGGCTATTCGTCGACGGGAGAATTTCTCCTGCAGCCCCTGCCCGACCGGCCGGGGTGCCTGATTCTCGATATGCGCTTGCCGGGTCCCTCGGGCCTCGAACTTCAAACGGCTCTACAGCAGCGGAACATCATGCTGCCGGTCGTCTTCCTGACTGGCCATGCGAACGTGACAGCGAGCGTACAGGCGATGAAGGCCGGCGCTGTCGATTTCCTCACCAAGCCCGTGAAGCGCGAGGTCCTGCTGGATGCTGTCCAGCGTGCGCTCGCGCGCGACGCAGTCCAGCGAACGGCGCGCGAGGAAGCAGACCGCCTGCGTGTGCGCTTTGCCTCGCTCACTCAGCGCCAGCGCGAGGTCTTCGACCGCATCGTCGCTGGCAAGCTCAACAAGCAGATCGCCGACGAGCTGAGCATCGCGGAGCGCACCGTCAAGAGGGAGCGCGAGCAGGTCATGGCGAAGCTCGATGCGAGCTCGGCGGCGGATCTCGGGCGGCTGGCGGAGCTGCTGCAACGCTCGGCCGGCAAATAGGGGGGCCGCTGCCTCGGCGTGCACACGTCGGCCGGGCGCGACCCCGGAGCGCCCGGGAGCGGCCTTCGCATCGGGCCCACCGTTGCGACGCACCGCCGGTGCGTTGCGTCTATTTCTTTGCCGCAGGCTCCACGACGATGGCGAGGGCCTGCGTGTACTTGGCTTCTACCTGATCGCCCTTCGCAATCAGCTTGAACTGCGCGGGATCAGCGACGACGAGCTCGACGGTACGCTGCGGTCCGCGCAGCGTGATCGACTGCCTGGCCGGGTTCACGTCGACAACATCGGCGACGATCGTGACCTGACGACCGACGGCGCCGGCAGGTTTCTCGCCCGGCTTCGCGCCAGCGGCAGCGCCTTGTTCCGTGCGCGCTACGGCCATGCCCCCGCCTTTCTTGAGCTCGAGCGTCAGCGCCTCGATATACTGCGCGTTCACCTGATCGCCGACCTTCATCTGGTCGAAGTTCTTTACCTCGCTACCGGCGGTCACCGTCAATTCCTTCCCTTGCGGTCCCTTCAGCGTGATGTCGCGCGTCGCCTTGTCGATCGCGGTGATCGTCGCGGTGATCTCGACGGTTTGTGCGACGCCTGCCTTGCCGGGCGCCGGCGACCCTGCAGCGACCTCCCTGGTCTGAGCGGTCACAGGCGACGCGATTACAGCGGCGACAACTAACCCGATGGCGGTGAGAAGCTTGCGCATGACTCCAATCCTTTGCTGGTTGAGATTGCGTGAAAAGCGGAGACGCCTGATTCGCTCCGGTCCGGGAGGATCTCAAAAGCGGTCGCGGCGCTTATTGACCTTGATCAACGACGGCGCCTTTCGCGCGTAAAATCGTCGCATGCGCATCTTCTGGCGAAGCCTCGCCGTGCTTGGCGGCATTGTTCTCGTGCTGGCCATCGCGGTCGCGATCGCCGTAAGCACAATCGACGTAGGGGAATTCATCGGCCCGATCAAGGAGCGGGTCAAGGAGGCGACGGGGCGGGATCTGAACGTGCGCGGCAGCATCGATCTGAAGCTCGGGCTCGAGCCCAAGCTCGTCCTCGACGGCGTGACGCTGGGCAACGCGGCGTGGGGCAAGGAGGCGCAGATGCTGAGCGCCAAGCATATCGAGGTGCAGATCGCATTGTTGCCGCTCCTGCGCAAGCACTTCGAGGTGATTGGGCTCAATCTGATCGAGCCCAGGATCGCGCTCGAGACCGACTCCAAGGGAAATGGCAACTGGGAATTCCCGGCGCCGCCGGCTGCTGCGAAGGACGGCACGCGGGCGCCTTCGGGCGCAACGCTTGGCGACCTCCTGGTCGCCGACGTGGAAGTCTCCGGCGGCTCGATCACCTACCGTAATGGCAAGACGGGAGAGGTGACGACGATCGCGGTCGAGCAACTGAGCATGCGCGGGGGTGACGCGCAGTCGCCGATCACTGGCAGCTTCCGCGGCAAGCTGAACGACACGAGCGTCGCACTCGAAGGCACTTTCGGACCGCTTGACCAGCTGCTCGGCCAGCGCTGGCCCTATGCGGTGCGTGTGCAGGGCGAGATCGGCCGGAAGAAAACCTCGGTCGACACGCAGGTGAGCGTGCAGGGACAGACGATCGGATTCGACCCGCTCAAGGTGACTTCGGGCTCCAGCTCGTTCGCCGGCAAGGCGACTATGCTCACCGCCGGAGCCCGGCCCAAGCTGACCCTCAAGCTCGACGCGCAGACCCTATCGCTGGCCGATTTTGCGCTACCCGCAAAGATCCCCGCCGCCAAGGCCGCGGCGCCGTCGAGATACGTGTTCAGCGAGACGCCAATCGATCTCGGCGCGTTGAAGGATGTCGACGCGGACGGGGAAGTCACGATCGGCACGCTGGCGCTCCTCGACGGCCGCCATCTCCAAGGCGCGCATGCGCAGCTTACGCTCGTCGACGGCAAGCTCGACGTGCCGGTCCTGCAGGCAACGACCTTGGGCGGCGCCGTGCGCGGCCGCCTGCAGCTCGATGCGAGCCGCCCGGTCGATGCGACGCTCAATCTGCATCTCGAGGGGAAGGACCTCGAGCTCGCAGCCATCGCCGCAGCGGCGGGCGTGCATCAGTCCGTGCAGGGAGGGAAGACCGAAGTCAAGATCGATATCGTCGCGCACGGCGTGTCGCCGCGTCACCTGGCAAGCAGCGCCAGCGGCAATGTCATCGCCGTCATCGGGCCCGCGACGCTCGGCGGCGGCAGGGTCAACGCCGACTCGCCGCTCGACCGCCTCTCGGGCGCAGTGGATCCTTTCCGCGCCGTTGATCCGACGACCGAGCTGCATTGCGTAGTGATCCGCCTGCCGCTGAAAAACGGCGTCGCGACGGTCGATCGCAGTATCGCGATCGAAACGAGCAAGCTTGGTGCGACCGCTAGCGGCACCGTGGATTTTCGCGACGAGACGATCGACCTCTCGATCAAGCCCCAGATCCGCCAGGGCATCGCGATCCCGGTGCCGCAAGTGGCGGAGCTCGTGCGCTTTCGCGGGCCGTTTACCGCACCCACGGTCGGCATCGACGCGATGGCGACCGCGACGAGCGTTGCCCGCCTGGGCGCGGCGGTGTCCACCGGCGGCTTGTCGATCCTCGGAGAAACTCTGATGAGGGGGGCAAGGGCAGACCCGGGCGCGCCGTGCGAGATTGCGCTCGGTCGCGGTGGTGCCGCGGCGGGCCCCGCGAAACCTGCTTCCATGCCGGCGACCGCGGCCGAAGGCATCGGCAAGGCACTGGGCGGGCACTTCGGCAAATAGGCAGTCGCGCCGGAATCCGCGTTGCCGGCAATAGGCGGGGAGCGTCTCCGACTTCGCCGACATGGGCAGGGATCGCGCGCACGGGCTTTGATCCAAGGCAAACGCGATTGCCGGCATTTCCGGCAACGTGTTCCCCTGCGTCATCGGCAGGTCCTCGCTCCAGGCTCCGTCGAACGCCCTACGTGAATGCGAGCGCAGGCCGCATGGCCCGTTCGGGCCAACCGCGTGGCCCATCGGTGCCTGTCGCCTGTCCCGTTCGTCCCGTTGTCGCGGTGTCGAATCACAGTGATGATCGCAGTGATGATCGATCGGGTGGCTGCGCAGGCGTGGAGGCATGTCGGGGAGTCGGATCGGAAATGTCGCGCAATCAAATGAACGAAGCGAACGCCGGGTCAGACAAGCCCGCAACCGAGCCGATGGCTGTCGCGGCGAGGCCCACGTTCTGGCAAGCGTTGCGAGCTGCCATTGCGAGCTGGTGGGGAACAGGCCCCGCGGGCCAGCCGAAGCAATCATCGAACGAGCTGGCGGAGGATCGCACGGACATGGCGGCTACCCGTACGCTGATGGCGGCGGACCGGACGCTGATGGCGTGGGTGCGCACGTCGCTCTCCCTGAGCAGCTTTGGCTTCACCATCTACAAGGTGCTGCAGGGGTTGGCGGAAACCGGGCTCCGCCTGCCTCATGGCCACCAAACGCCGCTCATCGTTGGGCTCTTCCTGACCGGGTTGGGCACGCTCGCCATGGTGATGGGCTCCGTGGAATATGTGGAGGCCCTCAGGGAGCTGCGCAGGTACATGGACGTCAAGCTCACGCGGCCGGCGTTCATCATGGCCGTTCTGATGGGTCTCGTCGGCCTGTTCCTCTTCGTCAGCATTGTCACCAGGCTGTTTTGACGCGGGATGGACGGATTCCCTGACGACCTCCGGATTGCCTGCTCAAACGATTCCTGTGAGCGATAAATGACCGACGGCCTCAGCACTCCCCTGGATGTCCTCCCGACAGACGCCCCGCCGGGCTTTCACCTGCTCGCCAAGCCGAGCGGGTCGACGTGCAATATCGATTGCACGTATTGCTTCTTCCTGTCCAAGGAGGCGTTGTATCCGAACGAAAAGAGCCGGATGTCGGCGGAAACGCTCGAGGCCTATATCCGCCAGTTGCTGGAGTCGCATCGGGTGCCCCAGGTCACCGTGGCGTGGCAGGGCGGCGAGCCGACGCTGATGAAGGTGGAGTTCTTCAGGCGCGCCGTCGAGCTGGTCGAGAAATACCGCAAGCCCGGCCAGACCGTGCAGCACACGTTCCAGACCAACGGCATTCTCCTCGACGACGAGTGGTGCGCCTTCTTCAAGGAGCACAATTTTCTGGTCGGTATCAGCATCGACGGTCCCCGTGAGCTGCACGACGCGTACCGGCGCGATCGCCGCCAGCAGGGAACCTTCGACCGGGTGATGCAGGGCTTGCAGCACCTGAAGCGGCACGGCGTCGAATTCAACATCCTATGCACGGTCAACGCGGCCAACGAGAAGCATGGCCGGACGGTCTATCGCTTCTTCCGCGACGAGCTGGGCGCCAAGTGGATCCAGTTCATCCCGATCGTCGAGCGCGCCAGCGAGGAAACGCTGGCCATCGCCAATCAGGGCTGGAGCGAGCAGCCCGGTCGCAAGCGCCTGCTCTACACGCAGACCGGCAACCTGGTGACCGAGCGCTCGGTCGGCGGCGAGCAGTACGGCCGTTTCCTTGTCGACGTCTTCGAGGAGTGGGTGCGTCACGACGTCGGGCAGGTCTACGTCCAGCTCTTCGACGTGACGCTCGAAGCCTTCTTCGGCCGCCACCTGCTGTGCATCCACGCGCCGACCTGCGGCTACGGCCCGGCGCTGGAGCACAACGGTGATCTCTACTCCTGCGACCATTTCGTCGAGCCGCGCTTCCTGCTGGGCAACATCCACAAGACCCACATGCTGAAGCTCGTCGCATCGCCGGAGCAGCGCAAGTTCGGCGACGACAAGCGCGATACGTTGACGGCCCAGTGCCAGCGCTGCGAGGTCAGGGCGCTTTGCAACGGTGGCTGCCCGAAGGACAGGTTCGCGCTGTCACGTGACGGCGATCCGGGCCAGAACTATCTCTGCGCCGGACTGGAGCTTTTCTTCAGGCACACGCTGCCCGCGATGCGGACGATGGCAGAGCTGATTCAGCAGCGTCGCTATCCAGCGGAGGTGATGAAGCTGGTCGCCGCGGACGATGCCAAGCGCGGCCCCTATCAGCCCTGTCCGTGCGGCAGCGGCAAGAAATTCCGCTTCTGTCACGGCAACAGCGCGCCCGATTCGCCCTTCAGCCGCGTCGCGAGCGCGAAGACCGTGGCGCCCGCGAAACGAGTTATAGCCCTGCATACCGGACATCAGTCTGCAAAGGCGTCGGACAGTGCTCGAGGAGCAACCAAGTGACGCACTGCTTGCCGCATCGCGTCTTTCAAGGTTTCGACTTGACCAGGATTGGGTGGTGACCTGGCACCTGTTTTGACTGAAAGGAAGCAACCATGGCAACCAAGAAACCGAACATCGTAGTCATCTGGGGCGACGA
>DATJZM010000135.1:0-4419 GCA_035499135.1 Casimicrobiaceae bacterium
CGCGCTGGAGCGAGTTCGCGCTTATCAGCCCGGACATCTGGCGCAAGCAGCTGCTCGACTACGGCACGCTCGGCGCCGAGTACAAGTACGGTGGAAGCTTCACGGGAGAGGAGCTGCAGATCATCGATCAGAAGCTCGATCGCTACATGGCACGCAAGGCATCGCGCGGGACCATGCCGCACCTGCTGATCGATCGCTTCCGCTTCGACAGTTTTGCACCCGATTCGGACGAGCCCGGCAGCAACCTCCTCACCCGCTTCGGGCGTATCGTATATCTGTTCTTCCTGATCACGCCCCCGGCGTCGCTCGTCGAGCGGGCGTGGAAGCGCGGGCTCGACGTCGGGCGCTACAAGGCGGTCGACGACACGCTCGCTCACGCGATCGAGGCCTATTCCGGCATGCCGGGGCTCTTCTTCACCTGGATCGAGCGCACCGACAAGCGCGTCCACTTCGAATTCCTCGACAACAGCGTGCCCTTCGGCGAGCGCCCGCGAACCGTGGCTTTCGGGTGGAACGACGAGATCAACATTCTCGACATCAAGTGCCTCGTCGACGTCGAGCGCTACCGGCACCTCGACATCGATGCGACTCGACCGGAGGACCTCTATCACGATGCGGGATCGCTTGCCGCGGAAAAGAACGTGGAGTTTCTACGGCGGTGCCTCGAGCGATTCCCGGCGGTGAATTTCGCAGAGCAGGAAACCGGGCGAATCTATCTGCGCATCGAATCGGGTCGTCCTGCGTGGGCGCACCCGGAGCTGCTCGCGCGCGCGCTCTCCGACGCGGACGCGCGTGCGGCGTTGCGCGCAGCAGTTCCGGGCGGGTTCGATCGAACCCCTGCGCGCCCCGGGCCGCCGCAGACGGTCAGGAACGCCGCGACCGGCCGGACGATCCACACGCTCGGTCGCTGGGGAAGCCCGCACTCCGCGCCGCGTCCCGCCTGACCGGCGTCGCTGCTGAACGCGGGGAGCCCTCAGCTATGCCGGGGCCGTGCCGCCGCTACCATTCGAAGACCAGATGCGTCGGCTTGTCGGTGGCGATCTCGACGCTTCGCGTCTGCAGGTGCCCATCGTGCTCGGCGCTGACTTCGTATCGTCCGTCGGGAAGCGTCGCCAGCAGGTAGGGGCCGTCTGCGACAGTCGACAGGTCAGACTCGCCCTGCTTACCCTTGATCGTCACGTTGACCCCGGCAAGATATTCGTTGCGGCCATTGTCGTGCTTGACGAACTCGAGAGAAAGCGGAAATTTCGCCTCCTCCTTGCGCATCAGGGTCGCCTCGTCGCTCCCGATTCCACCGCTCACGTAACTGACCTTGCCCTGCACCTGCTCGGGCGGCAACGCTGTCGCTGCGCTGCCGGTCATATCCCATGCCCTGCTGACCGGAACCTCCGCCATACCGAGCGCAGGAACGGCGATGAGCACGCCCGTAGCCAGCAGACTATTCCTAATAGACTTGCTGCGATTCATCTCGACCTCCTTTGCATTGCCCGCTTCGTGCCGGCGGGCCGCCGCTCGACGAACGCTCGCGATTGCTCGCGCAGAAGAGGACGCCGGCCTGGCGGCCCGATCTCCGGCACCAATTTAGAAGGTCTGCGGGAGACGAAAGTTTCCGCGAGCGGCCATCGCGGCGGCGATCCTTAAGTCACGTGTAAGGCAGCGAGGCCACGATCGAGCAACGCGGCTCGAATCCACAGTGCGAGGGGTGTTTGCGTCGCGTTGTGCCGCAGCCGCGCAGCATGTAAAGTCGGGAGCAGAGGTACGGCGCGTCTCGCCGGAGAGCCCGCCATGAACGACGCCCCCGCTCGCAGAACGGACCCCCGCTTCGACGCCACGCGCGCGATCCGCGCCCCTCGCGGCACGAAGCTTACCTGCCGAAGCTGGCTCACCGAAGCCGCCTACCGCATGATCCAGAACAACCTGGATCCCGAAGTAGCGGAGGACCCGAAGCACCTCGTGGTCTACGGCGGCATCGGCCGCGCTGCGCGCAACTGGAAGTGCTTCGACGCGATCCTCGCCGCGCTGCGCGAGCTCGGCGACGACGAATCCCTGCTCGTGCAATCAGGGAAGCCGGTGGGCGTGTTCAAGACGCATCCCGACGCGCCGCGCGTGCTCATCGCGAATTCGAACCTCGTCCCCCGGTGGGCCGACTGGGAGCACTTCAACGAACTCGATCGCAAAGGCCTGTTCATGTACGGGCAGATGACCGCCGGAAGCTGGATCTACATCGCGAGCCAGGGCATCGTGCAGGGCACCTACGAGACGTTTGCCGAGGCGGGCAGGCAGCACTACGGCGGCGATCTCGCCGGGCGCTGGATCCTCACCGCGGGCTTAGGCGGGATGGGCGGAGCGCAGCCCCTCGCCGCGAGCTTCGCCGGCGCGACGTCGCTCATCGTCGAGTGCAGGCAAGGCCGCATCGATTTCCGCCTGCGCACGCGCTATCTCGACAAGCAGGCGAAGGACCTCGACGACGCGCTGGGGCTCGTGCGCAGCCACTGCGCAAAGAAGGAAGCGGTTTCGATCGGGCTGCTCGGCAACGCGGCCGAAGTTCTGCCAGCGCTGGCAAAGCGCGCAAAAGCGGGAGACGTCCGACCCGACCTGGTGACGGACCAGACCTCCGCCCACGACCTCATCCACGGTTACCTCCCGCTTGGCTGGAGCCTCGCGCAGTGGGAGGCGGCGCAGGGCGATCCCGCCGCGCATGCCAGGCTGAAGGACGCGGCTGCCGCCTCCTGCGCCGCGCACGTGCGGGCGATGCTCGAGTTTCACGCAATGGGCATCCCCACCGTGGACTACGGCAATAATCTCCGTCAGGTTGGCTTCGACGCAGGCGTCAGCAACGCCTTTGCCTTTCCCGGCTTCGTGCCTGCCTATATCCGGCCGCTGTTCTGCCAGGGCAAAGGGCCGTTCCGTTGGGTCGCGCTCTCCGGCGATCCCGAGGACATCTACAAGACCGACGCCAGGATCAAGGCGCTCTTCCCGCAGAACAAGCACGTCCACCGCTGGCTCGACATGGCGCGCGAGCGCATCGCCTTCCAGGGACTGCCCGCGCGCATCTGCTGGCTGGGCCTCGGCGAGCGCGACAAGGCCGGCCTCGCCTTCAACGACATGGTGCGAAGCGGCGAGCTCAAGGCGCCCATCGTGATCGGCCGTGATCACCTCGATGCGGGATCAGTGGCGAGCCCCAACCGCGAGACCGAGGCTATGCGTGACGGCACCGACGCCGTTTCCGACTGGCCGCTGCTCAACGCGCTGCTCAACGCTTCGTCCGGCGCAACCTGGGTGTCGTTCCACCACGGTGGCGGCGTCGGCATGGGCTACTCGCAGCACGCCGGTATGGTGATCGTCGCCGACGGCACGGACGGGGCGGCGAAACGGCTTGCGCGTGTGCTGGTAAACGACTGCGGCTCCGGCGTGATGCGCCACGCCGACGCTGGCTACGAAGCCGCCGCCGCCTGCGCGAAGCGCTTCGGACTCAAGCTGCCGATGCTCGGCGACGCGTGACGCGCATTCGCGCCACGCTCTCTGCGACCCGAAGCGCACGATGAGCGCTCCGAAGTGCGATTCGCTATGGGTTAACGTCCGGCTCGCCACGATGGCGTGCGGGGCAGCCGACGGCTACGGCGCAATCCGCGACGGTGCGCTCGCCGTGCGCAACGGACGCATCGCCTGGATCGGCCCGCGTAGCGCCCTGCCTGCCGGCTTGAGCGCCGCCGTGGAGCACGACGGCGACGGCCGCTGGCTCACGCCCGGCCTCATCGACTGCCACACCCACATCGTCTACGCCGGCAATCGCAGCGACGAGTTCGAGGCAAGGCTCGACGGCGCGACCTACGAGGAGATCGCCCGCCGCGGCGGCGGAATTCTCTCCACCGTGCGCGCCACGCGCGCGGCGAGCGAAGCTTCGCTTCTCGCTGCAAGCCGTCCGCGCATCGCGAACCTGCTTGCGGAAGGCGTCACCACCCTCGAGATCAAATCGGGCTATGGCCTCGAGCGGGAGACGGAGAAACGCATGCTCCGCGTTGCGCGCGAGGTCGGCTGCGCGCTACCCGTTCGCGTGCGCACGACGTTTCTCGGCGCGCATGCGCTACCACCCGAATACGTCGGGCGCAGCGACGACTACGTGGCGTTCCTTTGCGATGAGCTCCTGCCCGAGCTGGCGTCCGCAGGGCTGGTCGACGCGGTCGACGCGTTCTGCGAAACGATCGGCTTCACGCCCGTGCAGACGCAGAGGCTCTTCGCCGCCGCCGACCGCCTGCACCTGCCCGTGAAGCTGCATGCCGAGCAGCTCTCCGACCAGGGCGGCGCGGCACTGGTGGCCAGGTATCGTGGACTCTCGGCCGATCATCTCGAGTGGATCTCGCGCGAGGGCATCGGCGCCATGGCCGCCGCCGGTACCGTCGCGGTGCTCCTGCCCGGCGC
>DATJZM010000136.1:0-14663 GCA_035499135.1 Casimicrobiaceae bacterium
GGGTCTGTGATCGGCCCCATGTGGCCGGCGTCGAACCAGCCGACCCGGCAGTCACGCAGTGTTCTGGTGAGCAGCATGACGATTCGCTGGGCAACGGCGGGGCTGCGACTGCCTGCGAGCAGCAGCGTGGGCACGCGCACGGCACCAAGGTCAGCCCGTCCGCTGGGCCAGGACCACGCGGCCTGGAAATCGAGAGGTACCTTTGCGACGCGCCGCGCGATGCCGAGTTGCACGGGTTCGGCCTGCGACACGTAGCTGCCCGGCCCGCTCCAGAAGTCCACGAATCTCTGCGCTGCCTCGCGGCGACGCCCCTGGGCTACCAGCGTGACGACCTCCTGCTCCCGCTGACGAATGTCCGCCAGCACCGGGTCGTCGCGCAGCAGGCCGAACACGACCGGGTCGTAGAGCGCGAGGCCCGCCACCCGGCCGGCATGGCGCACGGCCAAGCGCAGAGCGACCAGCGCGCCATACGAGTGGCCGACCACATGAAATCGCGCCGGCGGCTTCACGAGCGCGTCGAGGCGGGACATGACCAACCGCGCTTCGTCGTCCAGCGTGAAGCCGCAGCTTGAGAGTGGCATCGCATTGTCACCGTAGCCGCACAGGTCCACTGCGACGACGCGAAACCGCGACGCCAGGCGCACGGCGAGCCCGGCCCACTGCGATTTGGAACCGAGCGAAGCGTGCAGCATGACGACCGGCGTGCCGGCGCCAGCCGTGAAATAGCCCGGTCCCTCGGCGAGTTGGGCCGGGTGCGCCCAGCCGCCCGACCGCCCTGCCTGCTGCAAACGATGCGTAGTCAAGGCATGCCTCCTAGGCAGCCGCGGCCCGCGTGTCTGCGAAACAGCGCCTGGCGAACGCAGCGATCGCTGCAGGACTGCCTGTGAGCATTGCCGGCAACCGGCTGCGGCCCGAAGTGACCGTGAGCACGCGCATCCCGGCACGCTTCTGCAGGCTGAAGCCGACGTGCGCGAGATGGCTCGGTGCCGTGATCAGAAGGGTCGCCGCATCGCCGAATGCGCTCACGTTGAAGCGCGCGCCGAGCTCGAGCGACACGGTGCTGCCCGCATCCACGATCGTGTCGTGCGGCGCGCCCTCCGCGGTAATCCAGGCCTGGCCTTTCAGCACTTTCACCGTGCAGCCCACAGCGTCCTCGATGGCGACGCACGGCGCTGAACGAACCGTAAGGGCAAATCCGTGCGTCGTCGCGTCGGTCTCGCTGCTCCGCGCCGCGAGCAAGCGCCTTCCGCGACGCACGACGTCGAACGCGATGCGGGTGCCGACGCCGTGGCGGATCGACGATACGGCCTGCGCGACGAACCATTGGCTTGAAAGAAGCATGACTAATCCCTCCCGGCGGCAACGGCCATAGTCGCCGCGCCGCGATTTGACTTGAACTGATTCAATACCGGAGCCGGCGCGCGGGCGGACCGCTCGAGCCGCGTGTCCAGTCTGAACGCCATGCCGCACAACAGCGGGATGACGACCGCCGCCGACAGCATGGCGGTCAGAGCGATGCGATCAACAGTACTCATCTTCTTGCGACTCCTGGTTGCGGTTGCTGGCACTTGCGCGGTTGCGCTCAAGAGAGAGCGTCAGCTCTGGTCGTCGCACGGCCGCGCTGATTTGGAACCCGGGGCAGTTGCGGCAACAGGCTCATCGATCGCCTGCGCGTCAGCGCACTGCGGAGCCGGCGCCGTGCACCGGACTGAGGGCGACGCCTCGGCGACAGCAACGATGCCGAAGGTCTCGCTATCCGCCTCGACCTTGGAGGGCAGTACCACCAGTCCGCCAAGGGTGAATGCGGTCATCATCAACGCAGCGGCGCCAAGCGCGACGCGCGGTCGGGGTGGGTCGTAGTGAATCATGTTCAGATCTCCAGTAGCCCTGTTGGAACCGCTATCTCCCGGCGCTGCCGGCGTCTCCGACCTGCTGCCCGCGGTCCATGTCGCCGGGATTGACGTGGAGTCTATGGGCCGACTGCTTTAGGCGAACTTCACGAGCGGGGCGTCTTTGTTTCGTTTGTTTCAAATGCCGCCCATGCTCTTGCATCCGTCGCGGGGAGCCTTATGCTTTCCGACATGCACAGCTACCCTACCGCAATGCACCGGTTGTACCATTCGGAGATCGGCCAGCCGTGAGCGGTCTTGCCGCAGTGCCTTCCAGGGAGGCCCGAGCGAACGGACCGACATCCGTGAGCCCCAAAGCCACGATATTGATCGTCGATGACGAGCCGGATGTGCGCGAGGTGCTCGAGGAGTACTTCGCTACGCACGGCTACGCCGCGCTCGGCGCCGAGAGCGCCGACGCTGCCAAGGCCCTGGCGGCGAAGCACCCCATCGACCTGGCACTCGTCGACATCAACATGCCCGGCGAGGACGGCCTCAGTCTGACGCGGCACCTGCGCGAGCGATACGCGAAAATCGCGATCGTCATGCTGACCTCCGCCGGCACCGTGGTCGATCGCATCGTGGGCCTCGAAATGGGCGCCGACGACTATGTTCCGAAGCCGTTCGATCCGCGCGAGCTCGCGGCGCGGGTCAAGAGCGTGCTGCGCCGGACCTCGGCGGCAGCGCGCGCAGAGCTCGGCGCCGCACGCGTGCGTATGGGGCGCTGCGTGCTCGATATCCCCGCTCACCGGCTCACGGACGAAAATGGGCAGGAGGTTGCGATGTCGCCGCTGGAGTTCGATCTGCTCAAGGCTCTGGCAGAGCACCCCAACCGGGCTCTTTCGCGCGAGCGCATCCTGAACCTGCATCAGCAACGCGACTGGGATCCCTTCGACCGCAGCGTCGATTTGCGGATCATGCGGCTGCGCAAGAAGATCGAGCCCGATCCCGAGCACCCCCGCTTCATCAGGACCGTCCGCAACGAGGGCTACATCTTCGTGCCCGACGGACGGTGACGGCTCGATGAACGCAGCGCTGCGCACCGCCAACCCGCTTCGTGCCTTCGCCGTCGTTGCGCTGCTGAGCCTGCTCACCGGTTGCGCGCGCGAGCCAGACACGGCGCTGCGCATCGGGACCAACGTCTGGATCGGCAGCGAGCCCCTCTATCTGGCGCGAGAGCTCGGTCTGCTGCAGGCTTCGAGCGTGCAGCTCGTGGAATACCCGTCGGCGAGCGAAGTGCTGCGCGCATACCGCAACCAGGCGATCGACGGGATGGTGATCAGTCTCGACGAGTTGTTCGGCCTCGCCGTCGACGGGCTGCAACCGCGGGTGATCCTGGTGGTCGACGTGTCGCACGGCGCCGACGTGATCGTCGGACGTCGGGGCATGCGCTCGATGCGCGAGCTCAGGGGCAAGTCGGTCGCCGTCGAGGGCGGAGCGCTGGGAGCATTCGTCCTGAGTCGGGCGCTGGCCCTGAACAGCATGCAGCCGAGCGAAGTCAACGTCGTGCACCTGGAATCGAACGAGCAGCCGACGGCCTTCCAGAAGGGGGAAGTCGACGGTGCGGTGACATTCGACCCCTATCGGGCGCAATTCCTGCGGGCCGGCGCGGTGACGCTCTTCGACAGCACGCAGATCCCTGGGGAAATCGTCGACCTGCTCGCCGTCCGCGCGAGCGTCATCGACGAGCGGCCCAAGGCGCTGCAGGATCTGCTCGCCGGATGGTTCGCGGCGATCGACTACATGAAGCGCGAGCCCAAGGACGCCGCGCAGCGCATGGGGGTACGCCAACAGACGACCGGCGAGCAGTTTCTCGAGGCCGAGCAGGGGCTGCGCGTGCCGAGCCGTCAGGAGAACCTGAAGATGCTCGGCGGTCCGAAGCCGGAGCTCGCCGTAACGGGACAGCATCTGATGAAGCTGATGCTGGAAGCGAAGCTGCTGCGCAGCGACCTGAACATCGAAGGAGTGCTCGCGCCGGGCCCGCTGGAAAGCATGAAGTGAACTTCCGCTTCCCGACATCGCTCAAGCTCACCGTACCGCTGATCCTGCTGGGTTTCGCGGCGACCTTGAGCGCGGTGAACCTGCTCTATCACGTGCCGCGTGCGGAGCACGAAGCCGAGGAAGACGGCCGCAAGCGGCTCGCACAGGAGATGTCGCGCCTGCAGAGCACCCTCGAGTACCTGCTGCTCAAGGGCGATGTGGCCGTTGCGCAGCACGAGATCGAAGTCCTGTCGCACAACCACGACGTCGTTCTCGCGGCGCTGACCGACGAGCATCAGACCGTTGTTGCGGCGACCAAGCGCGCGTGGCTTGACCGGCCGATCTCGGAGGTGCTGCCCCAGTTCGATCTCGAGCAGGCTGCCGAGGCGATCCGCCAGCGCCGCGCCGGGGTGACGATGGACGCGAATGAAGATGTGCTCTTCGGGTACGCAGGCGTGCTGCTCGGCGGCGCGCGAGACGAGCTGCGTCCCTCCCGTACCGGCAGCCTGTTCCTCGCCTACGACCTGCACCGCTACAAGGCGGAGGCTCGCGCCCAGGTCGTGCAGCAGTCGCTTTACTGGGCCGGGTGGGTGACGGCTCTCGCGCTTGCGATGTGGCTGGTGTTTCACTTCCTCCTGACGCGGCGCACGGCGCGACTCGTGCACGCGGCGGAGCAGATCGCCGACGGCAATCTCGCGGCGCGCAGCGGCCTCAGGGGCAACGACGAGCTCGGACGCATGAGCCGCGCCTTCGATGCCATGGCGCTCGAGGTAGCGGAAACGCAGACGCGGCTGCAGAAGGACATCGCCCGCCGCAAAGTGGCCGAGACGGCGCTGCGCGAGCGGGAAGAGCAGTATCGGTCGATGTTCTGCGCGTCGATTGACGGTCTGGTGCTGTGGAACGAGGCCGGCGAGATCGTCGACACCAATCCCGCGCTCTGGCAGATGTATGGCTACTGCGACGTGAACGGTGGACCGCTGCCGCCTGGAAGCTGGAGCGGCCCTTCGTACGACCCCGCGTTCCTCCGCGCGGTAGCCGCTGGCGAATCGCTTTGCCGCGAAGTCACCGACGTGCGCAAGAACGGCGCGCCGCTGGAGCTCGAGGTCACCGGCGTCCCGATGCAGTATCAGGGCAAGCCTCACGTGCTGACCATCGCGCGCGATATCAGCGAGAAGAAGCGTGCCGCGGCCGAGCTCGCACAGCAGCGCGAGTCGCTGTACCAGCGCGAGAAGCTGGCCGCCCTCGGCTCGCTGCTCGCCGGGGTTGCGCACGAGCTAAATAACCCGCTGTCAGTCGTCGTTGCGCGGGCAGTGCTCCTCGAGGAAAAGGGCGACCCCGCGACCCAGGCCGCCGCGTCGAAGATTCGCACCGCGGCGGACCGCTGTGCCCGCATCGTGCGCACGTTTCTCGCCATGGCGAGGCAGCAAAAGCCGCAGCGCAACCTCGTGGCGATAAACGACGTCATTTCTGCCGCGCTCGACATCACCAGCTACGCGATCAGGACGAGCAGCATCGAGATGACGCTCGACCTCGCCAAGGACATTCCGCTCATCCTCGCCGACGCGGATCAGCTCCATCAGGTGCTGCTGAACCTGATCATCAACGCGCAGCAGTCGCTGCAGGAGTCGCCCGCTCCCCGCCGCATCAGGGTGCAAAGCCGCTTCGATCTGACGATGGACACGATTCGCATCAGCGTGAGCGACAACGGCCCCGGCATCCCGGCGCACCTTCTGCCGCGGGTATTCGAGCCCTATTTCACGACCAAGCCCATCGGCGTGGGCACGGGCGTGGGGCTCGCGGTGAGCCTCGGTATCGTCGAGGCCCATGGAGGCACGCTGACGGTCCAGTGTCCGCCGGCGGGAGGCGCTGCGTTCACGATCTCCCTGCCCGTCGACGCGCTGGTAGAGACGGGCATCGAAACCCCGCCCCCCTCCCCTGCACGGACCATCGGCCAGCGGAGAATACTGATCGTCGACGACGAAGCGGAGATTCGCGAATCGCTGGCCGACATCCTCAGCGGCGCAGGGCATCGCGTCACAAGCGCTGCCTCCGGGCGCGAGGCGCTGGAGCGGATGGCTCGCGAAACCTACGACGTGATCCTCACTGATATCCGCATGCCGGATCTCGACGGGCGCGCCTTCTACGAGGAAGTCGGCAGGCGCTGGCCCGACAGCGCCGGACGCGTCGTGTTCATCACCGGCGACACGCTCGCTTCCGCGCTGCGCGAGTTCGTGTCCGAAAGCGGGCGTCCGGTGATCGAAAAACCGTTCCTGCCGAGCGACGTTCGCCGCGTGGTTGCCGAGATGGCCACCGAGCCGCACGATTGAGCGGCGATCAGCTCCAGTAGCGAAGGTCGCTTGGCTCCGCTTCCTGGAACTGGGCCGCCGTCTCCTCGGCAATGCGCCTCAACTCGCTCCGGTTGAAGCCCAGATCGCGCAGCATGCTGTCGTCGAGCTGCCGAAGCGTATCGTAGATGTCATTGGCCGCTCTACGCTCGCGGTAGCGCGCGTAGACCTGCTGCGCCCACTTGCTGACGGCTCGAACCGCGGCGTCCACGATCTCGCCGAGAGCGACTGCACGGCGCGCGCCTGCCTCGCGAAAGAGCTCGTGCGCGGTGATTTCCGAGCTCGTCGCGACGTCGCCGAAGCCATTGGAAGCAAAGGCGTGCCGCGCCCACGCGTCTAGCTCGTGCTCCCTGTACACGGTGTCGTCGTAGGCGGCGTCGTTGCCCGCAGCCTCGGGCGGGACGGCAACCGGCACGAATGCCCTGCGTGTCGGGACAGCCGAGGACGCCGCGGGCTCAGCTGCGGCGGGATGAAGGATTTCAGTTTGCGTACGCATGGGTGTCCTCTGCGCGTGGTAGCGAACGATCGGGACCGGCAGCGCGACTTCCGGCCGGCGGCGAATGCTCGATCGCGGGTTTCGCCTGGATATCGACTTCCGCCGGGCCCAGAAGCCGGACGACTTCGCCAGCCACCAGCGACATTGCTACGAAGATGCCGAGCAATATCGCCGCCGCCGCGATCGGCGAGCGGATACGATCGACGAGTGCTGCATAGCTCCAGTCATTTCTGCCCAAGGGCGACTCCTCTGGCGACTCGGGCAACGGCCCTGGCGCCTCTGTTCTGGTGAAGTCGGACATGGAGCGAGCATAGTTGCAGGATGTGGTAGCGGAATTTCAGGCAGCGGGAGTTTTGTTTCCTGTGTTTCGGCAGGCGCGCGGGTCGGCCGATCGTCGCGCGCGACCTGAAGGCGGGCGGCTATCGATCCGAAGGACCCATGACGAGATCTCGCGCGTGAAAGCCTCGAGTGCACGCGTCGGATCGGCGGGCACGCGCAGCGAAATGAAGACCTTCGAGGTCACCTTCGCGTGTTCTGCAGGTGCGCCTTGAGCGCGCCGAGCTGTCGGGCCCACAAAGCGCAGCGTCCTCAGATGGCGGCTCATGGCCGGAAAGGAAAGGCGCATGGCCTGCGCCAGCTCGCCGGCCATGGACTGACTGGAAGGCAAGTGCGCCGGTCGTCGTACTCGAGCCACAAATGGACTGGGAAGGAGCGACCTTGCCCGCACGACCCTCGGTGAGGGGCCTGGCCCGGCACCCCGTACGCGAATTGCGTGACCCTGCCATCTTCGTGGAGGGGAACAGAACCTATCTGCTCTACGCCGTAGCAGGTGAGTCGGGCATCGCGATCGGGGAATTGCACCTGCCCCAGGTGCGGTCGCCGACGCTGTAGTTAGCCCGCCCGCCAGACCAACCGCAGAGCGCTCGAGGCGCGTCTCATTTCATCTGCATTTTCCCTGCCGACGACTCGGCGAGCCCACGCGCCGGCGCCTTCAAGTCGATCGTCGTACGCCGCTTGTCGCGCCCCTCGAACACCAGTGTGATCGGCACGACGTCGCCGACGTGGATCTGGCCCTTCAGATCGAGCAGCATCACGTGGTAGCCAGCGGGATCGAGCACGACCGTCTTTCCGGCGGGAAGATCGAGACCGGGGATCGCCCGCATCTTCATCACGCCGTTGACCATGGCCATTTCGTGAATTTCCACCGTCCCGGCGACGGTGGATCGGGCGGCGACTAGCTGCATGGGTTCCGCCGCGGTGAGCTGCATGAACGCGGCCGTCGCATGCTGGGCGGGCACGGTCGCCCGCACCCATGGATCTTGGACAGTCACTTGAGCCACAGCGGCGGTTGTCCCGATAAGCAGCGCAGCGGCAATGGCGATTTGGATCATGAGAACCACCTCCAGAACCAGTGATTGGGTTTCATCAGTGTCCGCAGGTCCGACACGCATTCGCTGGCGGTCTGGTCGTGTTGCCAGACCAGGCGCAGTCGTCCCTGTGGATCAAAGACATAACTAAGCGTCGAATGAGCCAGCGTGTACGAGCTTCCGGTCGGCACCTTCTGGTAGAAGACGCGAAATTCGGCGGCGACCTTTCGGGTACCGGCCGAGTCGCTTCGCAGTCCGAGGAATGACGGGTCGAACGCGCCTGTGTATTCCCGCATCAGGACTCCGCTGTCCCGCTCCGGATCGAGGGTGACGAAGATGACCTGGACCTTGTCAGCGTCTTCGCCAAGTTGCTTACGGACTTCGGTCGCGCGCGCCAGCGCAGTCGGGCAGGCATCGGGGCACTGCGTGTAGCCGAAGAACATGACCACGTACTGCCCGCGAAAATTGGCGAGCGACCGCTCACGACCGTCGGGGTCGAGGAGTTGAAAGTCTCTGCCGAACTCGGAGCCGGTCACATCGCTGCCGAAGAACCTGCCGGTGCTGCCCTCCCGACCGCACGCCACGAGCACGAGCAGTCCCGCCAGGAACAGCAGGCGCGCAAGGGTCGCCAGAGACCGTGTGCCTGACACCCTCATCGGCGGAGATCGCGTGCGGCGCAGCCTTCAACGCGCGGCACTCGCCCCCTCATCGCGCGGTCACCAGGGGAGTTCGGACGTGCCGCGCGACTCGCGCCGCGAGCCATCCCCTCGGGCCGCTGCTCAACTGCGCCGCGGAAGACCATCAAGGCTTGGCGACGTGCCACTGGTTGTTGAGGAACCCGTCGCCGGTGCGCTCGCCAGGCTTCTTGTCCTTGGTCCACGCATAGAGCGGCTTGCCCTTGTACGCCCATTGCCGCGTCCCATCGTCGCGGGTGATGATCGACCAGTCCCCGCTCGCGGTGGCGCTGGCGCTCGGAGTGAGAGGCGGCCAGTTCGCCGCGCAGGGACCGTTGCAGGCACTCTTGCCGCCGGCGTCCTTGTCGAAGGTGTACAGCGTCATCCCTGCATCGTTGACCAGCACGCCGTCACTGACCTTGGCCGGCGCCTGTGCGAAGGCGAGCGAGGCGCTGACGGCTAAGAGCAAGGCCGCAGCGATCGTTACAGAAGCACGCGTAGTGGCAATCATAAATAGCCTCCTTGTTGGTACGACCAGCACAGGACTCCTGGCAAGCAGCAGTCCCGCAAAAACGGGTAACTCGAATTGGATCCGGGCTTCGGCGCTTCGCAGCCGCGAGGTCGCGGCGGGTCCTCGCCCGAAGCCGGGTCGGTCAGGTGACGACTGGAGGGGCGCGGGGTCGCGCCTGCGCCCAAGCGGTCGGCGGGCGCGCGGCGACGCGGGATGAGGCGGGTAGTGACTTCGGTCCTTCGTTCCGTGCCAGGGCACCTGTCAGAGTCTGAGGCGGCGGAGCAATGGAGGCGTGCGAAAGGCAGAACGGACAATGGCCGAACCCAGTTCCATGCCCGTCATGGTTGACCGGAGCGGAACCGTCAGCAGGCAGCGACAGCAGCTTCGCGCCTTGCGCGGTACATATCTGAGCGAGCCCTGCGTAGCCTGTGCCCAAGCCAAATGCGTGCGACAGCAAGGGCGCGAACGTCATCGCGAGGACGCCCCAAAGGGCGACCGCCGCGATCAGGCACCTTTTCTTGCGCACGACAGGCATGGGGCTATGCTACTTGCGACCCTGCGGTGCTGTCCAGCTCAAGGATTGTCGAGAGCGGGCGCACCCGTCAAGCTTGATTTTCGATGAGGTCGAGCAGCTCGTCAGCCTCTACATCTCGACCGGCCACAACGCAGGAAGCACGATTAGCACCTGGATCTTTGCTCTGCATGAAGCGACAGCACTCTTCGCTTGAAGTGACTACTTCATCTGCATGGGGGTCGATGATGTGCCCTTCTTGAATGCGAGGTGCACAGTCAAAGCGTCGCCGTTCTTGACGTCCTTGATGGCGCCTGGGGGAAAATGCAGGCTGAGAATGCCCTCGTGAGTCTTGAGCTGAAAGGTGCCCTTCTCGTGGTGGATATTCTGCACGGTCCCGCTCATCTCGTGCTCGCCCATCATGCCGGACTGGGCGAACGCCGGGAAAATCGGCATCAACACTACAAGCGCGAATAGCGCAATCCATCTGTTCATACCCGGGCTCCTGAGGAATGGCAGGCCGGGCGAGTCTGGCCTGCGCTGCAGGCAGTTGTCAATCCGATCAGGCCTGTGTGAATCGTGGGCATTTCGGCCCGATCTGCCTTGAGCCCCGGGTCTATGCCGCGACGCCGATGCGCTGAGGGACGGCAACCGGCACGAACGGCCTGCGTGTCGGGACAGCCGAGGACGCCGCGGGCTCGGGTGCGGCGGGATGAAGGATTTCAGTTTGCGTAGGCATGAGTGTCCTCTGCGCGTGGTAGCAACGCCCGCCAGCACGCCCGGCGCGAGATCGGGGCCAAAGTTCTCCGCCAGCACGGCGACGCGCTTTCTCGGCTCACTCGAGTGCGACATTCCTGTACGCCAACGCGACGACTCCATCAACCCGGGCCCGCACCGCAGCCGCAGCCTCTTCGCGTCGATCCAGCAGGTCGAAAAAGCTTCGGGCAAATCGTTCCGCGGTGAAGTCGGCAGATTCGATGAGGTAGTCGCTTGCATCGAAGTCCCGCGCGAGCCCCTCGAACTTTCCTTGATAGCCGATGGCGAGGGTCGGCCTCCCCATTCCCCATGCGGCGATGGCGAGATGCATGCGGCCGGTGGCGACGACGTCGACGCAACCTACAACGCGCTTCGCCTCCTCTGCGGTGGCTGGTACGAAAACGTGGCAGCGCTGCTCTTCCACGCGGTTCGCTGCCAGCCGCAGCAGGCTCACTGCCAGCGATACGTCGTCGTGGGCGAGGCGGCACCCCCGCCGCAGATCGTGCGGAATGAAGACGACGCTGGCGCGCCGCTCGGCAATCAGTGCCGCCATGAAGTCGGCCAGCTCCGGCAGGATCGCCTTGCCTCCGCGCTCCGTTTCGTCGAGAACCTGTCCGGAGATATTGAAGCCTACGACCACCCGCCCGCTCCGGCGCTCGCCATCGATCCAGCGTTCTGCGCGCTCGCAAGCGCTCGAGCACGGCGCCGGGGGCAGCAGAAAAGCAACGTCGGCAACGCGGACAAGATTCTCCACACCGCGCTCCGCTAGCCTGCGCAGCGAGACCCCATCGCGCACATACAGCCTGGCATGACGCGATACGGCCGCAAGCTCGGAGATGACCGTCTCGTCCGGACAGGCGTTAATGCTGAAACCCAGAATGCGGGTGTCGAGCCCCGCGCGCGCGGCGAGATCGATCATGCGCAGGCGCTGCAGCGACTCTTCCACCGAATAGTAGCCGTCGAGCAAGTCCGCTCCCAGCAGGGCGAGGCGCTCATACCGGGGAAGGATCGATGTCACTCGTTCCACGACGCGGCCGTCGCCGCCGGACGCCGCGGGCGCGAGCGTCACCACGTCACGCAGGCCCGGGAGCGCCGGCCAGCGCTCCCCGTCGTAGATCGAAAGCAGATCGACAGGACGGCCGCGATCGTGCTTCCGCAGCGCGTTAAGATAACCCCGGACCATCGCGTCGTCGCCGAGGCTTCCGTAGGCGGCCGGGGCGAGCAACAAGGTCGCGCCGTGGTGCGCCCCTGCGCGGCTTGCGTCGGGCGCGCGGCGGTCGGCCGTGCCTGCGGGAGCGCGTTGGCGTCGGGCAAGCGCAAGCGTCAGCAACTCCTCCAGCACCGCGCGCGCCCGTTCCGGGGCGTAATGCGACGACACGTTCACCAATCCGCCGTCGGAGAGTTTTCGCCACAGCTCCGCATCGCTATACGCCGCGACCACCGCGTCCGCAAAAGCGGCGGCATCGTCGGCAAGCAAGACATCGCGCCCATGACAGAGGTGCATACCCTCGGCGGCCAGGGTCGTGGCGACCACCGGCACTCCGTTGCTCTGTGCGAGATTGATCTTTCCCTTCACTCCCGCACCGTAACGAAGCGGCGCGATGGAGACCCTCGTCTTGTCGAGGAAGGGCTCGAGATCCTTGACATAGCCGACCGCGACGATGCCGTCGACTGCGAGCGCCTCGACGGCCGGCGGCATGTCGCTGCCCACGAGAAGCGTGCGCACGTTGGGCAAGCGCGCCCGAATCAGCGGCCAGACCTCCTCTGCGTACCACGTCACGGCGTCGACGTTGGGCAGGTGGGTGTACCAGCCGATGAAGACGATATCCCGGCGGCTGGCGAAGCCGGCCTTCCGTCCACGCAGCGGCACGATGTTGGACAGCACCCGCATTGCCGTGCCTGGAACATCCCGGCTGAGGAGCGTCCGTTCGACTTCGCTGACGACGAGCGTCACGTCGGCGGTGCGCACCGCGTCGAGCTCGCATCCTCGCGTCAACGCGGCAATGCGCAGCGTCTCGCTCTCGCCGGTTGTGTTCGCTTGGCGTTGCACTCGCACGTGATGTAGGTCGATCGTGTCGAACACGAGAAGCGCTCCTGGCGCATGGCGGCGAACCAGCCCGGCGTATTGCAGCGCGACGTGAAAATGGCTTATGAGCACGACGTCGAAGTCGCGCCCGAGCAAGGCGATGGCCTGGGCCGGCGTCCACGAGGCCGGTAACCCTAACACTCCGAGACCATGCCGCTGCACCCAAGAATCCCAAGGGAGTTGCGGAATAGCGGGCAGAAATGTTACTTCGCAACCAAGATCGAGGAGCAGCTTCAGAATCGCCGTCATGCGCACCGATCCGGAATCGCGGTCCGGCTGCGGCGCGACGAGGCTCATGACGAGGACCCGCGCGCGAGGCGCTTCTTCCCGCACATCCTGGCCCGGACTCTTGACGAGCAGCCCGCGAAGCAGGTCACGATATCGGGGGTCCAGATCGATGGGCCGGGTGGCCTCGTCGACCGACACGGTCGCGACCGCGTGCTCCAGCTCCTCCCGCAGATCTTCTGCACCTAAGCTCGGTGCCCGCGCCGTGGTGTGTATGAGTTCGAGGCCCTCTGCGAGGCGCCCCTCCCGGCAACGGATTAGGCCCAGCATGTACAGACACTGTGGCTCGCCCGGCACCGCCTCCAGAATCCGCCGACAGAGCTCTTCCGCAGCGTTGGCGTTTCCCGCGCGGAACTGCGTCCATGCTAGGCGAACGGTGCTCTGGACAACATCGTCCTCGACGGGCGAAGCGCTGAGCCGCCCGCAGCAATGCTTGTAGCGCCGGCCGCTGCCGCAGCTGCAAAGGAGGTTTCTGGATACGGAGGCGGGCACGTGCATGGGACAGCAGCGCCGATCAGACTAGCCCCGCCGCCATGCGGATGGGGATCGGACCCGCGCCACACATTGCCTCGAGCAGCTCCCGGTGCTTGGCGGCAAGCACCTGCCATAGCAGCTCGCGAAGCGAAAGTGCTGCTCGATCAGCGCTGCCCGTCTTCATGCCCCGAGGCGCACCATCCATCGCCTCTCTGAGAGAGAGCCTCAAGAACGACCGTTTTCACGATTCCACCTCGCGATGTCCGCAGCGAAGCCTGCCATCAGTTGGTCCGGTGAGCAAGCTCACGCGCGGCGGGCCACGCCCGGGCTCTCGACGCCGGCGACGAAATCACGCTCGTTCATGGACCGGAGCCATGAGGGCGTCACGCGCTGCGAAAATCAGCGAGCCGCGAAGTGGCCAGCGACCGCACGGTCGAGCCGAGCTCTCACTTGCGCTTCTCCTGCGCTCGCCGGCTCTCGATCAGCTTATGCGCGTGCGAAGCATCGAGATCCAACCCGTAGACCTTCTTGATCTCGACGATTCGGCGCATCGACTCCTGCCCGAAGGGCGGCTTGCCTTCGAAGGCGTGAAGGACGATGCCTTCCAGGAGGTCGCCCAGCGAGAGGTCGTGATACTCGGCCAGCGCCTTGAGGACCTTCACGAGGCGCCTTTCCATGCGGACGCCGGTTTGTATGCGTTCGACGTTTGGTATCACGGTACAATGGTACCACAGCGCCCAGCGCAGTCTCAACGGTATCGAGGAGGTCGGCGATACGGCGGTCCGGCCGGTCGTGCGAGGCGACCGGCCGGACGCCGAGGTCAGGCCGTGCGCACCTCGACCTTGCGCGGTCGGAACTCGGCCCGTTTCGGAATGCGCACGGTGAGCACGCCGTCCTTGAGGTTCGCTTCGATCTGATCGGTTTCGAGCTCCCCGCTCAAGACGAAGCTGCGCCGGTACTTGGTGGCCTGCACGTCCGCGTACAGGGCTTCGATCCCCGCCGGCATGTCGATCGCCACGTCGCCTTCGATGAGCAGGCTGTTCCGGTCGGCCTGGACGTTGAGCCGGTCCTTCGATACGCCCGGCATCTCCGCCTGCACGGTGATTCCGTGCCTGTCCTCGAAGACATCGACCGCCGGGGCGAGCACAAGCTCCTGCTCGCGTGCCTTGGCCTGGACTTCCGTGGGGTCGTGCTTCGCGAGTTCTTGCCTTTCTGCCATGATCGCCTCCATCGCTTGTCAATTCACTGTGATCTGCCGCGGCCGCACCGCCTCGCGGCGCTGGACCGTG
>DATJZM010000137.1:0-26915 GCA_035499135.1 Casimicrobiaceae bacterium
CGCGCTCAGGGCATGACCACGATTCCCGGAACCCAGGAGAGCCATTCGTCAGTCTTCTTACCTATCCTCACCGGCGAACGCGCGCTCGGCATGATTGCGATGGAGGACTATGACCGCGAGCACGCCTACGGCGAGGCAGAGCTTCGGCTGCTCAGTACGGTCGCTGCGAGCATGGGGGTGGCGCTCGAGAACGCGCGGCTCTTCGACGAAACGCAGCGCCTGTTCAAGGAGAGCGAGCAGCGCGCAGCGGAGCTCGCGATCATCAACAGCGTGCAGGAGGGGCTCGCCGCAGAGCTCGACTTCCAGGCGATCATCGATCTCGTGGGCGACAAGATTGCCGAGATCTTTCACTCGCGCGACATGTCCATCGCGCTCTACGACCGGCAAAGCAACCTAGTGACCATGCCCTACTACCTGGAGCATGGCGAGCGATTTCAGGTGGAACCGATGCAGAAGCGCGGCCTGACGGCGCATGTGATCGACACGCGGCAGCCGCTGGTGATCAACCGAGACCTCGTGGGACGCGGCAAGGAGTTAGGATCGACATTCATCGGCGACACCAGCTCCTCGGCGGGCACCGGAAAGAGCTATATCGGCGTGCCCATCCTGGTCGGCGACGAGGCGCGCGGGGTCGTTGCGCTGTATTCGGGAGAAGAGGACGCATTTGGCGAGCAGGAGCGGCGCCTGCTGACCACGCTCGCCAACAGCATGAGCGTTGCTCTGGAGAACGCGCGCCTGTTCGACGAGACGCAGCGATTGTTCAAGCAGAGCGAGCAGCGCGCGGTCGAGCTCGCCATCATCAACAGCGTGCAGCAGTCGCTCGCGGGCGAGCTGAGCCTCCAGGGCGTTTACGACGCGGTGGGCGACAAGATCAGCGAAGTCTTCAACGATGCGTCCGTGGCGATCCGCATGTACGATCCGAAGACCGATTTTGTCGAGTACCCCTACTCGTTCTTCGACGGAAAGAGATACGAGGTTCCGCCGGAGCCGCTCGGCGAGCTCGGGTTCGGCGCCCATGTGATCCGAACAGGTGAGGTATTGGTGATCAACGAGGACATGGAGGCGGCGAGTGCGCGGTTCGGGTCCCGGCTTCTAACCGACGCGGCGGCGCCGAAGTCCTTTGTGCTTGTTCCCCTGCTGGTCGGCGGCCAGACGCGCGGCCTGATTTCGCTTAGCGACAGCCAGCGCGAGCACGCATACTCAGAATCTGACGTGCGCCTACTGCAGACGCTGGCGAGCAGCATGAGCGTGGCCCTGGAGAACGCGCGGCTGTTCGACGAGACGCAACGCAGGTCGCGCGAGACCGCTGCGCTCGCCGAAGTCGGCCGCGACATCTCTTCGACGCTCGAGCTCTCGACCGTGATGGACCGCATCGCTCATCACGCGAAGAACCTGCTCAACGTCAGCAGCAGCGCCATCTTCCTGCCGGATTCCAGTGGACAGATCTACAAGGCGATCGTGGCGATCGGCGATATCGCCGGGGAAATACAGGCCACTGTGATCAAGACGGGCGAGGGCATCATCGGCGATATCATTCAGAGCGGTCGCGCCGAATTCCTCAACGATACCGGTGCCGACCCGCGCGCGCTCCTCATTCCCGGCACCGAGCAGGAAGCAGACGAGCGCATGATGGTGGCGCCGCTGCTCGCCGGCCAGACCGTCAAGGGAGCGATGGCGGTATGGCGCACCGGAGGCGAGGCCTTTAGCGAAAGCGACCTCGCATTCCTGGCCGGCCTCTCTCTGCAGGCGACGGTCGCGATCGAGAATGCGCGCCTCTTCGCCGAATCGCAGCAGCGCGCGGCCGAGCTTGCCACGATCAACACCGTGTCGCACCAGCTCGCCGGGAAGCTCGATCTTGCCAACCTCATCGAGCTGGTAGGCGAGCAGATCCGCACCGTCTTCAAGGCCGATATCGCCTACGTCGCGCTCTACGACCGCCAGACGGGCATGATCGATTTTCCTTACCAGTATGGCGAGAAGCTCGTTCCGCTCAAGCTGGGCGAAGGCTTGACTGGCAGGATCGTCGAATCGGGCAAACCGCTGATCATCAACCGGGAGATGGATCGGCACAGCCTGGAGCTCGGCGCGAGGGTGATCGGCCGGCAGGCGCTGTCCTATCTCGGCGTGCCCATCCTGGTCGCTGGTACATGCCAGGGCGTCGTGAGCGTCCAGAGCACGCAGCGGGAAGGGATCTACGCCGCGGACGATGAGAGGCTGCTGTCCACCATCGCGGCCAACGTCGGCGTCGCGCTGCAGAACGCGCGCCTGTTCGACGAGACGAGGGAAGCGCTCGAGCAGCAACGCGCCTCGGGCGAAGTGCTTGCTGCGATCTCGAGCTCGATCGCCGACGCCGGGCCAGTTTTCGAAACGATCCTTGCGAGCTGCGAGCGCCTTTTCGGAGGCAAGGAGGCTGTCATCGACCTCGTCGGCGAGGACGGCCTCGTTTACCTCGGCGCTTACCATGGCCCTCGCCGCGATCATGTCAGGGACGTCTATCCGCACGCGCTCGACACGTCGAGCGCAACAGGCACGGCGCTCGCGACGCGCAGCGTCGTGCACTACGCGAACGCCGACGAGCTGCCTGAGTTCGCCCGACGCGCCTTTGAAGCCTTCGGTACCAAGGCGGCCATCGGCGCGCCGATGCTGTGGGAAGGGAAAGGTATCGGCGCGATCTGGGTCATCCGCGACTACGCCGGGCCATTCTCGGACAAGGAAATCGCGCTGCTGAAGACCTTTGCCGACCAGGCCGTGATTGCGATCCAGAACTCTCGCCTGTTCCAGCAGACGCAGGAGGCGCGCGCCGCGGCGGAGGCGGCCAACGAGGCGAAGAGCTCATTCCTCGCCACGATGAGCCACGAGATCCGCACGCCGATGAACGCGGTGATCGGCATGAGCGGATTGCTGCTCGACACGACGCTCGACAACGAGCAGCGTGACTACGTGAACACCATCCGCGACTCGGGCGATGCGCTGCTCACCATCATCAACGACGTTCTCGACTTCTCCAAGATCGAGGCCGGCCGCATGGACATCGAGGCGCAGCCGTTCGATCTGCGCGAGTGCGTGGAGTCCGCGCTGGATCTCGTGACGGCGCGTGCCGTCGAGAAGCAGCTCGATACCGCCTACGTGTTCGAAGGCGACATTCCGGCCGCGATCGTGGGCGACGTGACGCGTCTGCGCCAGATCATGCTGAACTTGCTCTCCAATGCCGTGAAGTTCACCGAAGCCGGCGAAGTGGTGCTCAGCGTGACGTCGAAGGCAGTTGCTGCGGGACGCGTGGAGCTCACGTTCGCGGTTCGCGACACCGGGATCGGCCTGTCGAAGGAGTTGATGAATCGCCTCTTCCAGTCGTTCTCGCAGGCCGACTCGTCCACGACGCGCAAGTACGGCGGAACGGGCCTCGGCCTCGCGATCAGCAAGCGCCTGGCCGAGCTGATGGGCGGGAAGATGTGGGCCGACAGCGAAGGGCCCGGCCGCGGCGCGACGTTCACGTTCACGATCCAGGCGCCGACCGCCGAGCTGCCGCAGGCCCGGCAGCGCGACTTCGTGGGCACGCAGCCGGAGCTGCAGGGCAAGCGCGTGCTCGTGGTCGACGACAACGCAACGAACCGCCGCGTGCTGAACCTGCAGACGGCGAAGTGGGGAATGTTGCCGCGCGACACGGAGTCGCCCGAGGAAGCGCTGCGCTGGGTGCAGAACGGCGAGGCGTTCGATCTCGCCATCGTGGACATGCACATGCCAGAGATGGACGGCGTTGCGCTGGCGCGCAAGATGCGCGATCGCCGTCCCGGCCTGCCGCTAGTGTTGTTCAGCTCGCTCGGGCGGCGCGAGGTCGGTGCCGACGAGCAACTCTTCGACGCCTACCTCGCCAAGCCGATCCGCCAATCGCAGCTCTTCGACACGCTGGTCAACCTGCTCGCGCGCGACACCGCTCCCAAGCCCAAGGCCGCACCCGGCAAGCCACAGCTCGACCCGGCTCAGGCCGAGCGCCATCCGCTGCGCATCCTGCTGGCGGAGGACAACGTGGTCAACCAGAAGCTCGCGCTGCGCCTGCTGCAGCAGATGGGCTATCGCGCCGACCTGGCTTCGAACGGGATCGAGGCCATCGAATCCGTGCAGCGGCAGACCTACGACGTGGTGCTCATGGACGTGCAGATGCCGGAGATGGATGGGCTCGAAGCCTCGCGCAAGATCAACGCGCGCTGGCGACCGCACGAGCGGCCGCGCATCATCGCCATGACGGCCAACGCCATGCAGGGTGATCGCGACATGTGCCTCGCCGCCGGCATGGACGACTATTTGACCAAGCCGATACGCGTCGAGCGGCTGGTCGAGGCGCTGAACCAGGTACCCGCGCGGAGGGATCGATGACAAATACCGCGACGATCGATCGCGCGACTTTCGAGAATCTGGAGCAGACCGCCGGAGCGGACTTCGTGCGCGAGCTCGTCGCCACCTTTCTCACCGAGGCGCCGCGGATGCTGGACGATTTGGGGGCGGCGCTTGCCGCAGGCGACGCAGAAAAATTCCGACGTACCGCTCACTCGCTGAAGTCGAACAGCAACACTTTCGGCGCCTTGACGCTCGGGGCGATGGCGAAGAACCTCGAGCTGGGTGGACTGGCCGCGGGTCGCGCAGCCGATGATCCGATCGGGACGCTGGCGCGCGAATACGGGCGCGTAGCCCAGGCGCTGACGGAGCTCAAAGGTGACTGACCGAAACGGCCACGGCGCCCGTCTCCTTGTCGTTGACGACAACAAAGTCAACCGCCTGCTGCTTACGCGCAACCTCGAGCTCATGGGCCATCGTGTGACGACCGCTGAGAACGGGCGCGTGGCGCTGGAGATGCTCCGGCGCGAGCCCTTCGATCTGCTCGTCCTCGACATCGAAATGCCGGAGATGAACGGCTTCCAGGTGCTGGAGCAGCTCGCGCACGACCTGCAGCTGCGGGATCTGCCCGTGGTCGTCACCTCGTCGCTCGAGGGCCTCGACAACGTCGTGCGCTGTATCGAGCTTGGCGCCGAGGATTACCTGACCAAGCCGGTCAACGCGGTGCTGCTCAAGGCGCGCATCAGTGCCAGCCTCGAGAAGAAGCGGCTGCGCGACCAGCAGAAGGAGCTGGTGCGCCGGTTCGCGGCGCCAGAGGTCGCGCAGGACCTGCAGCAATCCGGATTCACGCTGGGCGGGAAGCGCGTGAACGGCACGGTGATGTTCTGCGACATCCGCGATTTCACGCCGCTGGTGGAGTCGCAATCCCCGGAAGCCACGATCGAGCTGCTCAACACGTACTACACGCTGATGTTCAACGCGATCAGCAGCCAGGGCGGGATCGTGAGCGTGATGGCCGCCGACGGCCTGATGGCGGTGTTCGGCGCGCCGCTTCCGCTGCCCGATCACTGCGCCGCCGCAGTGCGCGCGGCGCTGGAGATGATCGAGCTGATCGAGCTGTTCAACGCCGAGCAGGCGGCGGCCGGCAAGACGACGATCCGCATCGGCATCGGCATCGCCTCGGGCGAAATGGTGGCGGGTTACACGGGAACGAACGAGCGTGCGACCTACACCTGCATCGGCGACACGGTGAACATCGCGTCGCGGCTCGAGGGACATACCAAGCAGGCCGGGCGCGCGATCCTGATCGATGCCGCGACCCGCGCGGGATTGGCGTCCGACGCGTCGCTCGAGGCGCTGGGTCCGGTGACGGTGCGCGGCAAGACGCAGGCCGTCGAAGTGTTCGCGGTCGACGCCGGCCGGAAGACCTGAGGCAGGCAAGACGCGGACGCGCACGTTGCAGCCAGGCTCGCGCTAGGCGAGCTCGTTTGCGAGCCGCACGAAATCCGCAACCGAGAGCGTCTCGCCGCGCGCGCCAGGGGCGACGCCTGCGTGCTCGAGCTTCTCTTCGTCGGCGATCGTCTTCAAGGCGTTGCGCAGCGTCTTGCGCCGCTGACCGAAGGCCGCGGCAACGATGCGGGCGAACAGCACCTCGTCGGCGAGTTGCGGACGTTCGCCGCGTAACGGGACCAGGCGGGCGACCGCCGAATCGACTTTCGGTGTGGGCCGAAATGCCCCGGCCGGAACCGAGAACAGGCGCTCGACGCGAAAGCGAACCTGCAGCATCACCGTCAGCCGGCCGTAGGCGCGCGTGGCGGGCGCAGCGATCATGCGCTCGACGACTTCCTTCTGCAGCATCACCGTCACGTCGCGCAGGCTCGCGGCGTATCGCGCGAGATGGAAGAGCAGCGGCGAGGAGATGTAGTAAGGCAGGTTACCGACGACGCGCAGATCGGCGCCGAGGGTCGAAAAATCGAACTCGAGCGCGTCGGCATTATGCAGCGCGAGCCGGGCGGTCGGGTACTGCGCAGTGAGTTTGGCTGCGAGGTCGCGATCGATCTCGATCACGGTGAGATGCTCCACGCGCTCGAGCAGCGGAACGGTGAGCGCGCCGAGCCCCGGCCCGATCTCCACGATGTTGTCGTCGAGCCGCGGGTCGAGGGCGGCGACGATGCGGTCGATGTAGTGGCGGTCAGCCAGGAAGTTCTGGCCGAAGCGCTTGCGAGCAATGTGCCCGCCGGCCGCGTGGCGCGATGTCCCGCTAGGCCGTCCAGTCGAGGATGACTTTGCCACTCTGGCCCGAGAGCAGCGTGGCGAAAGCCTCCGCGTACTGTTCGGCGAGGAAGTGATGGGTGATGATCGGCGAGAGGTCGAGGCCGCTCTGGAGCATGGCGACCATCTTGTACCAGGTCTCGAACATTTCGCGTCCGTAGATGCCCTTGATCTCGAGGCCCTTGAAGATCACCTGGTTCCAGTCGATCGCCATGTCCGCCGGCGGAATGCCGAGCAGCGCGATCTTGCCGCCGTGGTTCATGTGCTCGAGCATGTCGCGAAACGCCTGCGGCACGCCCGACATCTCCATCCCGACGTCGAAGCCCTCGGTCATCCCGAGCTCGCGCATGACGTCGCGCAGCTTCTCGCGCTGCACGTTGACGGCGCGGGTCGCTCCCATCCGCCGCGCGAGGCCGAGGCGATACTCGTTGATGTCGGTGACGACGATGTAGCGCGCACCAACGTGCTTGGCGATCGCGCTCGCCATGATGCCGATCGGGCCGGCGCCGGTGATGAGCACGTCCTCGCCGACCAGGTTGAAGGACAGCGCCGTATGTGTGGCGTTGCCGAAGGGATCGAAGATCGACGCCAGGTCATCGGAGATGTCGTCCGGGATCTTGAACGCGTTGAACGCCGGAATCACGAGGTATTCGGCGAAGGCGCCCTCGCGATTCACGCCCACGCCGACGGTATTGCGGCAGAGGTGACGCCGCCCGGCCCGGCAGTTGCGGCAGTAGCCGCAGGTGATGTGGCCTTCCCCCGATACCCGGTCGCCGATCTTGAACCCGCGTACCTCCTGGCCGATCTCCACGATCTCGCCGACGTACTCGTGACCGACCTGCATCGGGACGGGAATGGTCTTCTGCGCCCAGTCGTCCCAGTTCCAAATGTGCAGATCGGTGCCGCAGATCGCCGTCTTGCGGATGCGGATCATGACGTCGTTGTGCCCGACTTCGGGCTTCTTCACGCGCGTGAGCGTCAGGCCGGGGGCGCGCTCGAGCTTGGCCAGTGCTTTCATGTGGCGAACCCTACCATGAAGGACTATCGGATGACGCCGAGCGACCGGCCTACCTTGCCGAAGGCGGCCACCGCGCGGTCGATCTGCTCCGCTGTGTGGGCCGCGCTCATCTGCGTGCGGATGCGCGCCTTGCCCTTGGGGACGACGGGATACGAAAAGCCGATGACGTACACCCCCTCCCGCAGCAGCGCATCGGCTATGCGCGTTGCCAGCGCCGCGTCGCCGAGCATGACCGGGATGATCGGGTGCTCGCCGGGAACCAGATCGAAGCCCAGAGCGCCCATCGCGCGCCGAAAGCGCTCGCCGTTCTCGCGTACGCGGCGGCGCAGCGAAGCGCCCTCGTCGCCGGCGAGCAGGCGCAGCACGGTGAGCGACGCGGCGGCGATCGCCGGCGCGAGCGTGTTCGAAAAGAGATACGGCCGCGAGCGCTGACGCAGGAGCTCGATGATCTCCCTGCGTCCCGCCGTGTAGCCGCCCGAGGCTCCGCCCAGCGCTTTGCCCAGCGTGCCGGTGAGGATGTCCACCCGCCCTTCGACTCCGCGCAGCTCGGGCGTGCCGCGCCCACCCGCACCGACGAAGCCCACCGCATGTGAATCGTCGACCATCACCAGCGCGTGGTAACGGTCGGCGAGATCGCAGATCGCTGCGAGGTCGGCGACGATGCCGTCCATCGAGAACACGCCGTCGGTGGCGATCAGCTTGAAGCGCGCCCCGGCGGCATCCGCCTCCCGGAGCTTCGCTTCGAGGTCGGCCATGTCGTTGTTGCGGTAGCGGTAGCGCTTCGCCTTGCACAGCCGGATGCCGTCAACGATGCTGGCGTGGTTGAGCTCGTCGCTGATCACGGCGTCCTGCTCCTCGAGCAGCGTCTCGAAGAGACCGCCGTTGGCGTCGAAGCAGCTCGAATAGAGGATCGCGTCGTCGGTCTTGAGGAACGCGGCGAGCGCCGCTTCCAGCTTCTTGTGCACGTCCTGCGTGCCGCAGATGAAGCGCACCGAAGCCATGCCGAAGCCGTGCGCGTCGAGGCCATCTTTCGCCGCCTGCTCGAGCCGCGCATCGTCCGCGAGCCCGAGGTAGTTGTTGGCGCAGAAGTTGAGCACTTCCTGCCCGTCGGCAAGACGGATGCGCGCCGATTGCGGACTGCCGATGATGCGCTCGGTCTTGTAGAAGCCGTCGGCACGAATCCGATCGAGGACCGTGAGCAGGTGCGCGCGATAGCTGTCATGCATGATGAAAGTCCCCGGCTATCCGTGCCGCGAGCTCGACCGCGGCGAACATGCTGCCCGGATCCGCCGCCCGGGCGCTCGCGCCATCGGCGGCGATGTCGAGCGCAGTTCCGTGATCGACCGAAGTGCGCACGATCGGCAGCCCGAGCGTAACGTTCACACCGTGGCCGAAGCTCGCGTGCTTGAGCACCGGCAAGCCCTGGTCGTGGTACATCGCCACGATGCAGTCGAACGCGGCGAGCTTCGATGGAACGAACACGGTGTCCGCGGGCGTCGGGCCGGTCACGTCGAGCCCGGCCGCACGCGCCTCGGCGATCACCGGCTCGATCACGTCAATCTCTTCGCGCCCCAGATGCCCGCCTTCGCCCGCGTGTGGGTTGAGCCCGCACACGGCGATGCGCGGGCGCGTGACATTGAACTTGGCGGAGAGATCCTTAGCGACGACGCTCAGCGTGGCGGCGAGCGACTCGCGCGTGATCGCGCCGGGGACGGCGGCGAGCGGCAGGTGTGTCGTCGCCAGCGCGACGCGCAGCGCCCGCTTCGGCGGCCCGCCCACCAGCATCATGACGACATGGGGCGCGCCGGTGCGCTGCGCGAGGAATTCGGTGTGGCCGCGAAATTCGATCCCCGCATCGTTGATGCTGCTCTTCTGCACCGGCCCGGTCACCATGGCGGCGAACTGTCCCGAGAGGCAGCCCGCGACCGCCGCGTCGAGCATGGCGAGCACCGCCTTGGCATTGGCCGGATCGGGCGCGCCGGGCTTCGCCGTCGTCACCAGCGGAAAATGAGCGACCTCGGTGGCGGTGGAAGTTCGCTGCGAGTGCGTTGCGAACGGCGCGTAGCGCACGCCGGCGCCCAGTCGCCGCGCTCGCTCGCGCAGCAACTCGATGTCGCCGATGATGACCAGACGCGCGGGCCAGCTCCGCTCGGCGAGCCGCGCGCACAGATCGGGCCCGATGCCGGCAGGCTCGCCCGTGGTGACCGCGATGGTCGGCAGGCCGGGCATGCGGATCGTTTACGCGAGCGGCTCGACCGCGATCTCGCTCGCGTCGCCGAAGGCCTCGATCTTCACGGCTGGTTGCGCGGTGACACTCGCGCGTCCTTCCTTGATCGCGATCCTCGCCTGCGCGAATCCGTCGAGCGGCTGTGTCGGCTTGCCGAAAAGGTAAAGCGCGGCGAGAGGCTTCGCCGCGTCGATCTCGCCCGTGTGCTGCACGACGGGTCCGAGCGGCAGCGCGTAGCCCTCGCGACCGAAGACGGGGAACTTCTCGAGCGTGGCCCGGTAGCGGATCACCTGGCGTCCCGCGATGCGCTGCCGGCTGGCGAGGTCATACCACGCCCCGGGCGGCAGGGCGACCTCGACCTCGCCGCCGGGCGCGATGATGGGCGCGATGAGCAGCGTATCCCCGCACATGAACTGCGTCTCGTATCCGCGAGTCAGGCTGACCGAGGGAAACGCGAGCGGCATGGCTCGCATCACGGGCAGCCCCGTTGCGCTCGCCTGTCCGATCACGCGCTTGAGATACGGCAACAGCCGATAGCGGAACTCGATCCACTCCCGCGCGATCCTCTCGCTTTCCTCGCCGAAGCTCCAGGGCTCGCGCGGACCGATGCCGTGTGCGCGCATGTGGGAGCTGAACACGCTCATTTGCAGCCAGCGCAGATACAGCTCGGCGGAGGGCTGCTCGGAGCCGTAGAAGCCGCCGATGTCGGTCGCGTGGTAGGGCGCGCCGCTCATGCCCCACGAAAGCGCGCCGCGAATGCTCGCGGCCAATCCCTCCCAGTCGCTTTGCGGATCGCCGCCCCACTGGACGGGATAACGCTGGCTACCGGTCCAGCCCGCGCGACCCCACACGATGGGCGGCCCCGCGTCCTGGCGGCCGAACTTCCTGGTCGCGTCGAAAACGCAGCGGTTGTAGAGCAGGGGGTAGACGTTGTGCAGTCGCGCTCCGCGATCGCCGTTGGCGGCGACCGCGTCGTCGGGCACGTGCTCGCCGAAGTCGCTCTTGATCACGTCGACCCCGGCGCGAAAGAGCGCTTCGTGCGCGTCGCGCCACCAGGCGTATGCCGATGGGTTCGTGAAGTCGACGATCCCGGAGTCGGGCAGCGGAGTCAGCGTGCCGCCGAAAGGGGACGTGGCCGGCGAGGTATCCCACGCGAACACACACGGTTGGCCATCGGGTGCCTTGAGCAGGAAACCCCGCCCGGCGAGCTCCGCGAACAGCGGCGAGTGGACCGATACGTACGGATACTCCCAGACGCAGATCCGCAACGCGTGGCTCTTCATGCGCGCGATCGCGGCGGCGGGATCGGGGTAGCGGGTGGCATCCCAGCGGAAATCGAAGCGGGTGCGCACCTCCCACGCCGCACGCCCGTCGAGCGTCAGCACGTCGCACGGAATGCGATGCGCGCGCAGCTGCTCGGCCACCGCGATCGCCTCGTCGGCCGTGCGATAGTACGCACGCGACATCCAGAGACCCAGACTCCAAAGAGGCACGTCGGGCGCGCGGCCCGTGAGCGCGGTGAAGCGCTCGATGATCTGCGCGGGATCGCGGCCTGCGAAGAGGAACAGATCGAGCGCCTCGTCGTCGACCGCCACGGCGTAGGAGCGATGCGACCAGTCGGGGTGACCCACGCCGTGCAGCACCGTTCCCGGGGTGTTCACGAACACGCCCCATGCGCCGGCCTTCGCGCCGGGACTCCAGCAGAAGGGGACATTCTTGTACGCGAGGCCGGTGTTGACGCCGAGCGCGTCCTCGACGCGCGACTCCACGATCTGCCCACGCTTGTTCAGGGGGCCGAACTTCTCGCCGAGCCCGTACACCGGTTCGCTTGAAGCGAGCGCGAACGAGCCCAGCCACTGCTCACCGCCGCGCGTGCGGCCGATCACCGGGAGGCGAGGGAAGCCACGGAAGTGCTCATCGGTGATCGAGCCGAGCACCGGCTGTTCGTCGAGAAGCAGGCGGAACTTGAGCGGCTCGCCAGTCAACTCGAGGCGCGTGCCGCCGGCGCTGAACGACCAGGTGCCCGAATCAGGCTGCGATACGTCGCAGCGCTGCGCGCGGCCGACGACCAGGCCGTAGTCGGGCCTCGTGTTCGGTCCGACGCGCAGCCGGAAGATGCCCGGCCCGTAGCTGGCGATCTCGAGAACATCGCCCGTGCTCGTCGCGAACGCGGCGCCGGAAGGCGACGTTCCCAGGCTGTTCGGCGCGTTCAGCCGGATGTAGGCGTTGCTGTCGAAGGACATCGTACCCGGCTCCCGCTAGCCGGCGAATTTCGGCTCGGCCAGACCGGCGACATCGACGCGCATGGCGAAGATTCCGCCGGACTGCGGCCAGCGCGCAAGCTCGTCGGCCTGCCGCCGCTGCCGCGCGCTCGTCACGTACAGCGTCTTGAGATCCGGGCCGCCGAAGGCGCACATCGTCGGGCACAGCGCGGGAACCGCATACTCGGCCACCTTGATGCCGTCCGGCGCCAGGCGCACGATCTTGCCGCCGCTGTAGAACGCGCTCCAGTAGAAGCCTTCGCTGTCCACGGCTGCGCCGTCGGGGCGCTCGTCCTCGTGAATGAACTGCGCGAGCACGCGTCGGTTCGAGAGCGTTCCCGTCGCGGCGTCGAAGTCCCATGCGCACACCGCGCGCTGGACCGTGTCGGCATGGTACATCGTGCGCTGATCAGGGCTCCACGCGAGCCCGTTCGAGATCATGATGTCCCCGAACATCGCCGTCAGCTCGCCGCCCGCGTCGAGGCGATACAGATGAGCGCTGCGCACGTCGCGGCGCTCGTTCATGCTCCCCACCCAGAAGAGTCCCTGGGGCCCGCAGCGGCCGTCGTTGAAGCGGTGCGACGACGGATCATACGGCGCCTCGGCGATCCTGCGCCCGAGCCTTGCCTCGGCGTCGAGCAGCCAAATCCCGTCGCGCAGCGCCGCGACGAATCCACCGTGCTGGCGCAGCGCGAAGCTTCCGATGGACTGCGGCATCTGCCAGACTCGGTTTGCGCCGGTCGCCGGATCGAAGCGGTTGAGCGAGGGCGCATTGATGTCCACCCAGTAGAGCACCTGCTCTTCGGCGGACCACGTTGGACATTCGCCGAGCTGCGCCTTCGCGTCGAGCACGCATTCGAACGGGGAGCGCATCAGGCGGGGCAGTGCACGGAAATGCGCATCGTACAAGAAAACGTCTCGCCCGGCGCGAGCACCCTGGTACCTGTCTCGCCCGCATCGGCCGCCTTCCGCGTGCGGTTGAATGCGTCCGTCATATGGCTGACCGGCTCGACGGCGAAATAGTCGCGTTCTGCGGGAACGTAGACGACGAGATGCCGGCAATGAGCGTCGGCGTCGATCTCGACCGCGATCCCGCGCTCCGGCCAGCGGATGAATACCGGCGGCTGCCAGCCGGCGAAGCAGTGATCGAGCGTGGTGTCGCCGAGCGCTCGCGCAACGGAAAAGTCGAACCGCGGCGCTAGCGGGACGCGCCGCGTCGGCAGCTTGGTCGAATCAGTTTCCCAGACGCCTGTTGCGGCGAAGCGCAGCTCTGTCGATGCGCGGCGCGGGAAGAACGGATGCCAGCCCAGCCCGCAGGGGGAAGGTTCGGAAGCCGAGCTCGTCAGCGCGAGGCGCATCGTGAGCGCGTCCGGCGCGAGCACGACCTCCTGCAGTGCGCGATAGGCAAACGGCCACTCGCGGGCCCGCGATCCGACAGCGTCGTGCACGAGCTTGAGGCTCGCCCGCGAGGATGCGGCCTCGACCACGCGCCAGCTTCGCCGCCAGCCGTTGCCGTGAATCGCATTCGGCTCGCCCTCGAGGAATCGCGCCAGCGCGTAGCTCGCGCCCCCCCAACGCAACGCGCCTGCGGCAATGCGGTTGGAGAACGGCACCAGCGGATACGAGGCGAACCCTCGCACGTCGCCCGCCGCGAGCGCCCCTGGGTCGGTTGCCCGGAAGAGAGCAACGCCGTCGCGCTCGAAGGCGACGACGGCGCCACCGACCTCGGGCGCGAGCACGAGCTTCAGCGCGCCCGCGCGAAGCTCGATCACCCGCGCATCGCCGCGAGGTACTCCTGAGCCCGACTGACCATCAGGGCCATGTCGGACCCGATCGCGATCCAGGAGAAGCCATAACCGAGAAACTTTTTCGCCATCTCGGGATTGAAGCCGATGATGCCGCAGGGTTTGCCGAGCCGCTTGCAGGTCTGTGCCGCGGTTGAGAGCTTCTCTTGCACCGCGGAGTTGCCGATGTCCCCGAGCAGTCCCATCGAGGCCGACAGGTCCGACGGGCCGATGAAGATCGAGTCGACTCCAGGCACCGCAGCGATTGCCTCGAGCTGCGCGAACGCCGCGGCGGTCTCGATCTGCACGATGACGCAGATCTGCTCGTGCGCGCGCTTGAAGTAGCTGGGGACCGTCCCGTAGCGGCTGCCGCGGTGCGTGCCGGCCACACCGCGCACGCCCTCGGGCGGGTAGCGCGTGTAGGCCACCGCGCGCCGCGCCTCCTCGGCGTTCTGCACGAAGGGCAGCAGCAGCGAGAGCGCGCCGGCGTCGAGCGCACGCTTGACCATCACCATGTCGTTCCACGGCGGACGCACGATCGCCTGCGCCGGCGTGCCGGCGATCGCGCGCAGGATGTCCGCCATCTGCGGCGGGTCGATCGGCGTGTGCTCCGTGTCGACGACGAGGAAGTCGAATCCCGCGCAGCCGAGCGCTTCGGCGGTGGAGGTCGCCCCGCTGGCGAGCCAGCAGCCGAGCGGCGTCTTGCCCGAGGCGATGGCGCGTTTGAAATGATTGACGGGCAAGTCCATCGCGGTGTCCTTGGAAAAGGTCACCCCGGCGAAGGCCGGGATCCAATTTGTCACGTGACTAGCGCCCCGGCCCGCGCCGGGGCGACAACAGTTGCGCGTTTCGCTCACTATTGTAGCCGCTTACAGAATCGGTGCGGCGCTGCTACCATGCCGCCGCATGCCCGCGCTCGTTGCCGCCGCGTCTTACCCGAGCCTCGCCGGACGCACGGCGTTCGTCTCCGGAGGCGGCTCGGGAATCGGCGCTACGATCGTCACGCGCCTCGCGCAGCAGGGCTGCAAGGTTGCATTCTGCGATCTCGCCGGCGAGCCGTCGCAGAAGCTGGCAGCGAATCTGCTTCCGGCCGAAGTGCGTTACTACGCCTGCGACGTGCGCGACATAGGGGCGCTCAAGTCGGTGCTCGCTGCGGTGACCCGCGAATGCGGGCCGGTCAGGGTGCTGGTGAACAACGCGGCGCGTGACGACCGTCACGCGCTCGAGAGCGTGACGCCCGAGTCCTGGGACAATGCGCTGGCCGTTAACCTGCGCCACCATTTCTTTGCCGCGCAGGCGGTCGCACCGGGTATGGCGGAAGCCGGCGGCGGCTCGATCATCAACCTCGGCTCGGTCTCCTGGATGCGCGGCACGCCCGGCATGGCCGCGTATACGGCGGCGAAGGCGGCGATCAACGGCCTCACGCGCACGCTGGCGCGGGAGCTGGGGGAGAAGAACATCCGCGTCAATTCACTCGTGCCGGGGGCGATCGACACGCCGCGCCAGCGCGAGCTCTGGATCGGCCCGGAACTCGAGCGGGAGTTTCTCGCGCAACAGTGCCTGAAGTTCCGCCTCGACGAGGACGACGTGGCGCGCGGGGTGCTGTTTCTCGCCTCCGACGACGCGCGCGGCATTACGGGTCATAATCTCATCATCGACGCGGGCCTGGCGCAGACGAGCGCCGGGAGCTAACAGGAGGAGAGGATGAAAACGCTGAAAATCCTGCTCGTCGGAGCGATTGGCTTGGCGCTCGCCGCCACGGCGGCAGCCGAGACCACGCTGCGCATTTTCATCGGCGGGCAGCAAAGGCCCGACGTGATGCGCAAGGTCGCCGACGAGTACCAGCAGAAGAATAAGGGCGTGAAGGTGGAGATCGAAGTCGGCGGCGCGACCTCGGAAGCGCAGCAGCAGTACCTCAACACCGTGCTAGCGTCCAAGGACTCGGTGCTCGACGTGATCCTGATCGACGTGATCCGGCCCGCGCAATGGGCCGCCGCCGGCTGGGCCGAGCCGCTCGACGGCTATCTCGGCGCCGACAAGGCGAAGCTGCTGCCGACGTATCTCAAGGCGTATCAGGACGCCGACCAGGTCGATGGAAAGCTCGTCGCGCTACCCTTCTTCGCCGACGCGCAATTCCTGTACTACCGCAAGGACCTGCTCGAGAAGTACAAGCGCCCCGTGCCCAAGACCTGGGACGAGCTGATGGAGACGGCGCAGATCATCACCAAGGGCGAGAACAACCCGCAGTTGCAGGGCTTCTCCACCGCGGGCGCGCCGATCGAGGGAACGGTGTGCACCTATCTCGTTCCTTTCTGGGGCGCGGGCGGTGAATTCATCAAGAACGGCAAGCCCAACCTCGATTCGCCGGAGGCGCGGAAGCCCTTCGAGCTCATGGGGCGCCTGAAGGTTGCGGGGGTGCTGCCCAAGAACATCGGCGAGATCGCCACCGACCGCATCCGCGTGGACTTCCAGGCAGGCAACGTCGTGTTTGCGCAGAACTGGGGCTATTTCTGGAACCGCGTCGAGAACGACGCCGACACGAAGGTCAAGGGCAAGGTCGGCGTCACCACGCTGCCCGCCGACAAGGGCGGAAAGAGCGCCACCTGCATCGGCGGCTGGCAGCTCGCCGTCTCCGCGTACTCGAAGAACAAGGCGGAGGCGGTGAAGCTCGTCCGCTGGCTCTCCTCGCCGGAGGTCTCCAGGATGATGGCGGTTCTCGCCTCGAACCTGCCCGTGTTCCCGCAGGTGTACAAGGACGCGGACGTGCTCAGGGCCAATCCCTGGTTTGCCGACGCGCTGCCGGTCGTCGAAGGCGCGAAGTCGCGGCCGGTGACGCCGCGCTACACCGAAGTCTCGGACGCGATCCGCACGAACGTGAACGCGTATCTGTCGGGAACGAAGACGACCGATACCGCGCTCGGCGACATGAAGTCACGCCTCGCAGCTGTTTATCGCTGAGTCGATGGCCGTTGCGGGCGCGCCGCGCAGGAGCCTGTCCGAGCGCGCGCTGGGTTTCGTTCTGCTCGCGCCGGCCGCGGCGCTGCTGCTCGCGATCGTCGTCTATCCGATCGCGCAGCTCGTCTGGAACAGTTTCTTCGACATCCACCTCGCGGAGCCGTGGAAGGGCGAGCCGTTCATCGGACTCGACAACTACCGGCGTGCGCTCGACGATTCCCGCTTCTGGTCCTCGCTCGGGCACACGGCGATCTACGCGGTCGTGACCGTGCCCGGCGCGCTATTGGTCGGCCTCGGGCTCGCGCTGCTTGCCAACATGCCTTTCCGGCACAAGTGGCCCGTGCGCCTCGGGCTGCTGCTTCCCTGGGCGTTGCCGCTCGTCTTCTCCGGGCTCATCTTCCGCTGGTTCTTCGAGTACAGGCAAGGCATCGTCAACGACCTGCTCTCGCGCGCCGGCATCGAGCCGCTCGCCTGGCTGACCGATCCGGGTCTTGCCATGACCGCGATCTGCATCGCGATCGTGTGGAAGTCCTCGTCGTTCATGGCGCTGATGCTGCTCGCCGGGCTGCAGACGATCCCGCGCGAGCTCTACGAGGCGGCCGACGTCGACGGCGCTTCCGCGTGGCAACGCTTCGTATCGATCACCCTGCCGATGCTGCGGCCGGCGATCTTCGTCGCGCTCATCTTCCGCACCATTACCGCCATCCAGACGTTCGATATTCCATATGCGATGACCGGCGGTGGGCCGGGCGACTCGACGGAGACGCTTGCGATGTACATCCAGAAGACCACGCTGGACTTTCTCGACTTCGGCTACGGCTCGGCACTCGCCGCGCTGATGTTCGTCGTGAGCATGATCGCGACCAGCAGCTATCTGCGCTACACGCGGCGCAGTGCGGGACGGGACTAGAGATGCGGCTGCCGCGGCGCAGGGCGATGGTGTGGCTGGCGGGGCTCATCGTCGCGGTGAACGGCTTCTTTCCGGCGCTGTGGATCCTCTTCACCTCGCTCAAGACCGAGACCGAGCTGATGGCCTATCCGATCAGCTACCTGCCCGCCGCGCCGACGCTCGCCAATTACATCACCGCGTTCACCGAGCAGCCGCTGCTGCGCTTTCTGTGGAACAGCTTCGTCGTCGCGTCGCTCTCGACTGCGCTGTGCGTGCTGGTCTCCGCCTGCACCGCCTACGCGCTGACGCGGCTGCGGGTGCCGAAGCGCGATCTCATCATGGCTTCACTCATGGCGGTGGCGATGTTCCCGCTGATCTCGCTGATGGTGCCGCTGTTCAAGGTGATGCGCGACCTCGGGCTGCTCAACACCTACCTTGCGCTCATCCTGCCCTACGCCGTGCTGTCGATGCCGGTGTGCACGCTGGTGATGGCGAGCTTCTTTCAGGACATCCCGGCCGACCTGGAGGCCGCAGCGATGGTGGACGGCTGCTCGCGCGTCGGCGCGCTGTTTCGCATCGTGGTGCCGCTCTCGGCGCCCGGCGTGTTCACCGCGGCGATTCTCGCTTTCGTGAACGCCTGGGACGAATTCCTCCTCGCGCTCACCATGATGAACCGCGTCTCCATGCGCACGCTCTCGGTCGGGATCACGCTCTACCAGGGCGAGTTCGCCTTCCCTTGGCCGCTCATCTCCGCGGCGCTCATCGTGGCGATCGTCCCCATCTCGATCCTGATCGCGCTGTTCCAGGAACGCGTCGTCGGGGGATTGACCGCGGGGGGCGTGAAGGGCTGATCTCCCGAGTGGAGAGCCCCCTTATACTTTGAGCACAACGCCTCGCGATTGCAGGCAGGGGAAAACAGTGAGCGAAAAACAAGATACGCAGGAAGGCGGGGCATCGGGCCTCCAGCGGGTTCTCGGCTTGCGCGACGTCGTCCTGCTCTACGCGGTAGCGATCATCGGACCGCAGTGGCTCTCGACCGCTGCGCAGTCCGGCGCTCCCAGCCTCGCGCTGTGGCTGCTCGCGCTCGTCGCGTTCTTCGTCCCCTGCGGGTTTGCCGTCATGGAGATGAATTCGCGCTATGCCGGTGAGGGTGGGCTCTACGTCTGGGTCAAGCAGGCGTTCGGAGACTTCCACGGCTTCGTCTGCGGCTGGTCGTACGTCGTGTCGAATTTCGTGTTTTTTCCCACGCTGCTGCTGTTTCTCACCGCCGCGGCCGCCTACGGTGTCGCGGCGCCGGGACTCAAGGACGACTATTCGTTCAACGCCGTGCTGTCGGTCGCGGTGATCTGGTTCGTCGTCCTCGCGAATATCCTCGGCCTGGCGCGCGCGAAGTGGATTCCGAACGCGGGCGCCATCGTCGTGGTCGTCGTGCTGTTGATTCTTGCGGCCACGGCGCTGACCCTCGTATGGCGTTTCGGCAGCACGACGCCGTTCGCCGGCGCTCTTGTGCCGGACCTCTCGGACGGCGCGCTCGTCAAGTCGTTCGCGACGATGATGTTCGGGCTCGTGGGCTACGAGCTCGCGCCCCTGATGGGGGCCGAGATCCGCGATCCGCGACGCGTCATCCCGAGAGCCATCCTCCTGTCGGCCGTGGTGATTATCGCCTTCTATCTCGTCGGGACGTGGGCGTTGCTCGCGGCGCTTCCGAGAGCGCAGATCGACGCGCTGTCGGGAGTCCCTGAGGCGCTCGCGACCATCGCCGGAAGGCTCGGAGCGCCTGCGCTGGGAACCATCGCCAGCGCGCTGATCGCTCTCGCGAGCATCGGAGGCCTCGCCGCATGGGTGACTGGCGGCGTGCGGATGCCTTACGTGGTCGGCGTGGACCGCTACCTGCCCCCAGCACTCGGTCGGCTGCACCCGCGCTTGCACACGCCGGTCATCGCGCTCGTCGTCACGGGCGTCATCACGACCATGCTCGTGCTCGCAGCGCTTGCCGGATCGACGATCGGCGAGGCTTATCAAGCGCTCGTCGACATGACGATCATTCTCACCTTCATTCCACTCGTGTACTTGTTCGCGGCGTTGCCCGTGTTGCACGCGAAGCGCGTCGGCGAGCAACATCAGGTGCTGCCCGTCCCGGGTGGCGCAGCGGGCATGGCGATCGTTACTGCGCTCGGCGTCGGCTCGACCCTGCTCTCGATCGTATTCGCGCTTTCGCCTCCGGAGCACGGCTACGTGCCGATGTTCTACGCCAAGGTCATCGCTGGTTGCATTCTCTTCCTTGGCATAGGGTTCATGTTCTACTACACGCGGCGAAACACGCCTGCCGCGGCCTGACGTCTCGGGGGAACGCTCAATGCGGCTCTTCGAGCCTGACCGCCACGAGCGGCTGTCCGGCGCGCGATGGGATGCGAGTGTGGCGCGGCGAGCGATCGACGCGATCGTGCACGATTGCGAGGAGTGGTTCTCGTCCGGTCGGCTGTGGCCGCCGCACCCGCTCGACGCGGAAAGCGAGAAGGCGTCGGCCCCTTACACCATGCTTTACCTCGGCGCCGCCGGAACCATTTGGGCCCTCGACGATCTTGCGCGACGAGGCTTGGCGGCGCAGACAGGGCCGTTCGCCGAAGCGCTCGCCGAGCTCGAATCGCTCAATCTGCGGGAGATCGGAGACCCGCGTGAGGGCATCGAGTCGTATCTGATCGGTCGCTCCGGGGTCTTGCTGACGCGTTGGAGGGTGCGACCGGCGCCGGAAATCGCGGAGCGACTTGCGCAATCGATCGCGGCGAACACGCGAAACCCGACGCGCGAGCTGCTCTGGGGCGCGCCCGGCACCATGCATGCGGCGCTCGCGATGCACGAGCGGACCGGCGAGAGCCGCTGGGCAGGTCTGTTTCTCTCGTCTGCGAGGGCGCTCGAGGACGCGCTCATCGAGGGCCCCGAAGGTTGCCAGCTCTGGGACCAGGAGCTCTATGGGCGTCGATCGACGTATCTCGGCGCGGGACACGGCTTTGCGGGAAACGCCGGCGCGATCGTGCGCGGGCTCGCATTGTTTCCACCGCGCGAGCGCGCGGAGTGGATCGAGCGCATCGTCAGAACCACGCTGGCGACGGCGAGGCGGGAGGCCTCGCTGGCAAACTGGCCCGGATGGCCCGCGAGCGCGCGCGACGAGCGCTTTTTCGTCCAGTGGTGCCACGGGGCGCCCGGCTTGGTAACGAGCCTTGGCACGCTAGGCGATGCGCGCCTCGACGACGTGCTTGTTGCCGCCGGCGAGCTGGTCTGGAAAGCCGGACCGCTGCGCAAGGGCTCGAGCTTCTGCCATGGGACCGCAGGAAACGGATATGCCTTTCTTAAGCTCTTCGTTCGGACCGGCGACCAGCGCTGGCTCGATCGAGCGCGCGCGTTCGCGATGCACGCGATCCAGCAGAGCGAAGCGCATGCCGCGAGCTACGGGATGCGTCGCTATTCCCTCTACACCGGCGATCCTGGTCTGGCGATCTACCTCGCGCGATGCATCGCTGGCAAGTCGGACTGGCCCACTCTCGATCCGGAGTCGTAACGCGATCGGCACAATCTGCAGGTTATAATCGACCTAAAACTCTGCGTGGGCCTGCGGCTTCCGGCCGCAGGCCCTTAATTTTCGGTTCTAGCAAATCGCATGCGCGCGCACTTCTCCCGCCCTGCATTCTTCGAAGGTGTGCGCGACATGTCGCCGATGCTCCTCGGCATCGTTCCGTTCGGAATCGTCTGCGGCGTCGGCGCCATCGCAGCCGGCGCCTCTCCCGTTGCCGCGCTCGCGATGTCGATGATCATGTTCAGCGGCGCCGCGCAGATCGTCGCGACGCAGCTCCTCGCCGCCGGCGCTCCGTTCGCGGTGATCGTGCTTTCCTGCCTCGTGGTGAGCCTGCGGCTCATCATGTACAGCGCGGCGCTTGCTCCGTACCTGCGCCCGCTCGATCGTCGCTGGCGAAACCTCCTCGCCTACGTCCTCACCGACCAGGCGTTCGCGCGCACCATCCAGCGCTTCCGCGACTCCGACGATACCTCGGGCAACGCCTCGTACTTTCTCGGCAGCGGCGTGCTGCTGTGGGTCGTCTGGCAGCTTTCCACCCTCGTCGGTGTCTTCGCGGGGAAGGTCGTCCCGTCTTCCTGGCAGCTCGAGTTCGTGGTGCCGCTGTGCTTCCTCGCAATCCTGGTTCCGCTGCTCCGCGATCGGGTGTCGGTGCTGGTCTTCGCGGTCGCGGCGGTGGCGGTCGTCGTGCTCGACGCGATGCCGCTGCGCCTGTCGATGATCTGCGGCGGCTTGCTCGCGATCGGGGCCGGCGTTCTCGCCGACGAGGCGCGGGCACGCACTTCGTGGCGAGGGACGCGATGAGTCGTGAGCTCACGATCTGGCTGCTGATCTTCGCCGTCGGCGCCATCACCTATGCAGCGCGGCTCTCCTTTATCGTCCTCTTCGCACGGCGCGAGATGCCGGCGCTGCTCGCCGAAGCGCTCAAGCACGTGCCGGTGGCGATGCTCACCGCAATCGTGGTGCCGGCGATCGTCTTCACCTCCCCCGGTACGCTCGGGCTCGATGCGGGAAATCCGAAGCTCGTCGCCGCGCTCGCCGCCGCCGCGGTTGCGTGGTGGCGGCAGAGCGCCGTGCTCACCATCGCCGTCGGCATGGGCGTGCTCTGGCTGCTGCCGTATCTTGTGCGTTAACATCGACCATCATGCGCTTCGAAGGCACCGACACCTACATCGCCACGCCGGATCTCATGCTCGCGGTGAACGCCGCGGTCACTCTCGAGCGGCCGCTGCTGGTCAAGGGAGAGCCGGGAACGGGCAAGACGATGCTCGCCGAAGAGGTCGCGCGCGCGATCGGGCGGCCGCTCGTGCAGTGGCACGTCAAGTCAACGACGAAGGCGCAGCAGGGGCTGTACGAATACGACGCGGTATCGCGACTGCGCGACTCGCAGCTCGGTGACGAGCGCGTAGCCGATATCGCGCATTACATCAAGCGCGGCGTGCTGTGGGAGGCGTTCGAATCGTCCATCCCGGCGGTCGTCCTGATCGACGAGATCGACAAGGCGGACATCGAGTTCCCGAACGACCTGCTGCGCGAGCTCGATCGGATGGAGTTCTACGTCTACGAGACGCAGCAGACGATCAAGGCCAGGCATCGGCCGCTCGTGGTGATCACCAGCAACAACGAGAAGGAGCTCCCGGATGCGTTCCTGCGCCGCTGCTTCTTTCACTACATCAGGTTCCCGGACAAGGAGACGATGACCCGCATCGTCGATGTGCATTTTCCGGGGCTGAAGAGGACCTTGCTCAAGGAGGCGCTGGAGGTCTTCTTCGAGCTGCGCGAGGTGCCAGGTTTGAAGAAGAAGCCTTCCACCTCGGAGCTTCTCGACTGGCTCAAGCTCCTTCTCGCCGAGGACATCCCGCCCGAAGCGCTTCGCAGCTCGGACAAGAAAGTGATCATCCCGCCGCTCCACGGCGCGCTGCTCAAAAACGAGCAGGACGTGCATCTGTTCGAGCGCGTCGTATTCATGTCCCGATCGGCGCGCTAGATGGCCTTCGTCGAGCCGGTGACGCTGCGCGGCCGGCACGCGACGCTCGAGCCGCTTGCCAGGGAGCACGAGGAAGCGTTGCGGCGCGCCGCTGCGGACGGCGAGCTGTGGCGACTGTGGTACACGTCGGTTGCGCTGCCGGAGAAGATGCGCGAATACGTGGCGGCCGCGCTGGAGATGCGCGAGAAGCTTGGCGCGATGCCGTTCGTCGTTCGCGACGCCGCGGGCGAGGTCGTCGGCAGCACCCGCTACTTCAACGTCGACGCCGCCAACCGCCGTCTGGAGATCGGCCACACCTGGTATGCGAAGCGCGCGCAGCGCACGGCGCTGAACACGGAGTGCAAGCTCCTGCTTCTCGGCCACGCGTTCGACGAGCTGCGCTGCATCGCGGTGGAATTCCGCACGCATTGGTTCAACCACGCCTCGCGAGACGCGATCCTGCGGCTCGGCGCCAAACAGGACGGCGTGCTGAGAAATCACCAGCTCGGGCGCGACGGCAGCTACCGCGACACGGTCGTGTTCAGCATCATCGAGAGCGAATGGCCCGCAGTGAGGCGACACCTTCGCTTTCTGCTCGAGCAGCCGCGCTAGCCAATCGCATGCTCATCGACTTCTTCCTCTATCTCAAGACTGCGAAGCTGCCGGTCTCGACGCGCGAATTTCTCACCCTGCTCGACGCGCTCGAGCACAACGTGGTTTCGAACAGCATCGACGACTTCTACTTTCTCGCCCGCACTTGTCTGGTGAAGGACGAAGCGCTCTACGACCGCTTCAACCTCGCTTTCGGCGCCTACTTCCACGGCGTCGAGGGAATTTTCGACATCCGCGCGGAGATCCCGGAGGAGTGGATCCGCAAGGCGATCGAGGGAACGCTCACCGAGGACGAGAAAGCGCTGATCAAGGCGCTAGGCGGCTGGGACAAGCTCATGGAGACTCTGAAACAGCGCCTGGAGGAGCAGCGCGCGCGACACCAGGGCGGCTCGAAGTGGATCGGCACCGCGGGCACGAGTCCCTTCGGCGCCTATGGCTACAACCCCGAGGGCATCCGCATCGGACAGGAGAGCGGACGCAGTCGCAGCGCGATCAAGGTGTGGGACGAGCGCACTTTCCGCAATCTCGACGATTCGGTGGAGCTCAACACTCGCAACATCAAGATTGCGCTGCGGCGGCTGCGCCGCTTCGCACGCGAAGGCGTGCCCGAGGAGCTCGACCTCGAGGCGACCATCGAGGGCACGGCGAAGAACGCGGGATGGCTCGACCTGCATCTCGTGCCCGAGCGGCGCAACCGCGTGAAGGTGCTCCTCTTCCTCGACATCGGCGGCTCGATGGATCCGCACGTGCGCGTCTGCGAGGAGCTGTTCTCGGCGGCGAAGAGCGAATTCCGGCACCTGGAATACTTCTACTTCCACAATTGCGTTTACGACCACGTCTGGCGCGACAACCGGCGGCGTCGCAACGAGCGCATCGCCACCTTCGACATCCTGCACAAATACGGTCCCGACTGGCGGCTCGTCTTCGTGGGCGACGCGGCGATGAGTCCCTACGAGCTCGTGCAGCCGGGGGGAAGCGTGGAATACATGAACGACGAGCCGGGCACGATCTGGCTCAAGCGGCTGATCGACGCCTACCGGCATGCGGTGTGGCTCAACCCCGAGCCCGAGCGCTCATGGAGCTACATGCGCTCCACCCAGATCGTGCTCGAACTGCTTGGTCCGCGCATGTTTCCGCTGACGCTCGATGGCCTCAATCGTGGGATTGCCCTGTTGCGTAAATAATGTCTCGCGCGCGAGGTCACCCGTCGCGGCGACCCAATCACTTGAATTTGAAGGCAATTGGTGGTGATAATGGCATGTCGGCGGTGCCTGGCGGGGTGCGCGCGTCGGCCTTGAGCGAAGGAGTAGACGATGTTCAGACATCTGACCGTGCTTCTCGTCGCGGCGGCAGCGGCCGCTTCCGCGACCCCCGCTTCGGCCATCACCTGCTATACGCTCCTCGACGCGAGCGACACCGTGATCTACCGCGGCTACGAGCCGCCGGTCGACCTGAGCGCAGCCGGTGCGGCCGAGCGCGACGCGATGCGCCAGCGCAAGGAATACATGATGGTCGGTGATGTCGACCACTGCTTCCTCGTCGCGAGCAGCCGCTGGTCGACCACGGGCACCCCCGGTGCGTCCGGTCCTGCCAGCGTGGACGAAATCGTCGCCGACGTACCGTCGCTGGTGACCGGTGCGCCGAGCGGAACCCCGAGCTCATATTCAGGCAAGCGCGGGCCGGCGCCGCCTCCGGTACCGCCGGCGCGCTCGTCGTCCGGCGCGCGCAGCGGTTCGACTGGCGCCCGCGGCTACTGAGTCACCGGGAAAGCCGTCTTAACACCGGCGTTCCACTTTGGTCAGCAACCGGGCCCGATTTGACCGGCTTGGTCCGCGCGGGTTCGACGCTCGAGTCGTGGTTTTCTGGCGCCTCGCGCGAGGTCGTGCTAGATTGACCACGCGGGGATCGTAAGCAGACTCCCCGTCTTCCCAAGACGTCTTCCACGTCCAAGCTCTGCTTCTGACATCGGGCCGCCGGCCCGGGCGGGAGCGCTTGGATTCCCCGGCTGCCCGACCCGCCGCTCCCCGAAAGATGCGGAGGATCTGCCATGAACAAACCGATCGCCACAGTCGGGTTCTCGCTTATCGCGACGAAATGATGACGCCGACCGCCCGTCGCGTGTTGTGGGTGCGCGGGCTGCGCGCTTTCGCCGACGGCTACGCGAGCCTCGTGCTGCCGGTCTACCTGATTGCGCTTGGCTTCAGCGCGGTCGAGGTCGGCGTGATCGCCACCGCCACGCTGCTCGGATCGGCCGCGCTCTCTCTCGCGGTCGGTCTGCACGCGCACCGCGCCGGCTACCGCACGCTGCTGCTCGCCGCCGCAGGGCTCATGGCGGCGACAGGATTCTGCTTCGCCGCCTTCAGCGACTTCTGGCCGCTGCTGGTGATCGCGATCGTCGGCACGCTCAATCCATCGAGCGGCGACGTGAGCGTCTTCCTGCCGCTGGAGCAGGCGCTACTCTCGCAGGCGATGCTTGACCGCGAGCGCACGGCGACCTTCGCCCGCTACAGCCTGGTCGGCGCGCTGGTCGGGGCGCTGGGCGCGCTCTTCGCGGGCGCGCCGGACCTCGCAGCGAAAACGCTCGGGGTCGCACCGAAGTCGGCGCTGCAAGCGATGTTCGCGCTCTACGGCGTCATCGGCCTGCTCACGGCATTGGTCTATCGCCGCTTGCCGACGACGCATCCGGGCGCGGCGCAGGCTGCCGCGGCGCCGCTCGGCAGATCGCGGCGAATCGTTTTCACGCTGGCAGCGCTGTTCAGCGTCGATGCCTTCGGCGGCGGCTTCATCGTGCAGTCGATGCTCGCGCTGTGGCTGTTCGAGCGCTTCGAGCTTTCGACGGTCGTGGCGGGAACGATTTTCTTCTGGAGCGGAATTCTTTCGGCGTTCTCCTACCTCGTGGCGGTGCGCATCGCCAAGCGGATCGGCCTCGTCAATACGATGGTGTTCACGCACCTTCCCGCCAATCTCCTGCTCGCGGCCACGCCGTTCATGCCGGATCTCGGCTGGGCGGTGGCGCTGCTGCTTCTGCGCAGCGC
>DATJZM010000138.1:0-42295 GCA_035499135.1 Casimicrobiaceae bacterium
GGATGTATACGTTCCGCGCGCTCGAAGCCTACGACCCGGCAGCCAATGCCTGGACGGTCCTGCCGTCGATGCCGGTGTCCCGCCACGGATTGGCCGGTGCGGTCGTCGGCAACCGCCTGCACATGGTCAGCGGAAGCGTGCAGTCGGCCGGGACCGGTATCGAGGTGAATACGAACTCGCACGATGCGTTCGAGCTCGACAAATAGATCGTCGCCGGCTCAGCTGCTGGTCGGCGTGGATATCGGCGGTACGTTCACGGACTGTGTGGTGCTCGACCGCGGCGGGCGCATTACGGCCACCAAGTGTCCTTCGACGCCAGAGAACTTCGCCGAGGGAATGCTCGCCGCCATGCGCCTCGCGGCCGAGCGCCTGGGCACGCCCTTCGCGGAGTTCTGTCGCAAGGTTGCGGTGCTCACCCACGGAACGACGGTCGGCACGAACGCGCTGCTGCAGAGAAAAGGGGCAAGGGTCGGACTGATCACGACCCGCGGCCACGAGGACGCCATCCACATCATGCGCGGCTCGCGCGGCGTCACCGCGCGCGATATTCGCAAGGTCGTGCACTTCCCCGAAAGCCAGAAGCCGAAGCCCATCGTGCCCAAGCGCCTCATCGAAGGCGTCTCGGAGCGAGTCGACTGCTTCGGCGAGGTCGTCGTGCCGCTCAACGAGGCGGAAGCCGAGCAGGCGATCCGGCGCCTGGTCGATCAGGGTGTCGAGGCAATCGGCGTATGTTTCCTGTGGTCGTTCAAGTATCCGCGTCACGAGCTGCGGCTGAAGGAGATGATCCGCGATCTGGCGCCCCGCGTATTCGTGTCCTGCTCGGTCGATCTCGCGCCGAAATGGGGCGAGTACGAGCGCGTCACCGCCACGGCGCTCAACGCCTACATCGGACCGGTGATGGCGACCTACCTCGGCAATCTCGATCGCCAGCTCAAGAGAGCCGGGTACGCGCAGCCGTTGCAGATCACGCAGTGCGCCGGCGGGTCGATCTCGGTGGACAAGGCGATGGAGTCGCCGCTGCTCACTCTGGATTCGGGTCCGGTATCCGGCGTCACCGGCACGCAGTATCTGGGCCGCCTGATGGGCTGCCCGAACATCATCACCACCGACATGGGAGGAACCTCGTTCGACGTGGGCATCGTCTTCGCCGGCGAACCGGCCTACTCGTTCGTGTCGAACGTCGCGCAATACGAATACTTCCTGCCCAAGGTCGACATCCAGGCCATCGGCTCCGGAGGGGGCTCGCTCGCGCGCGTGGATCATTCATCGAGGACGCTGCAGGTCGGGCCCGAGTCGGCGGGAGCCGATCCCGGACCTGCGTGCTACGGCAAGGGTGGCGGTACCGCAACCGTGACCGACGCCGACGTCGTCCTCGGCACGATCAATCCCGACAACTTCCTCGGCGGGAGGATCAGGCTCGACCGCAGGAAGGCAATCGCCGCGGTCCAGGAGGTCGCCGATGCGCTCAAGCTCCCGCTCATGGAAGCGGCGAGCGGCATCGCGCGGATCGCCGAGTTCAAGATGTCGGACATCATCCGCAAGACGACCGTCGAAAAAGGGTTCGATCCGCGGGACTTCGTGCTCTTCGCCTTCGGCGGCGCAGGACCCACCCACGCGGGCGTCTTCGCCTACGAGCTAGGGGTGCAGAAGGTCATCATCCCGCAGAAGGAGATCGCGTCATCCTGGTGCGCCTTCGGCGCCGCGTCGGCGGACATCCTGCACGTGTACGAGCAGGTCGACATCCAGGCGAGTCCGTTCGATGCCGCGCGCGTCAATCGCGTCCTCGAGGCGCTGGAGAAGAAGGCGAACGCGCAGATGGAGCGCGACGGAGTCGCCGCCGGGCGCCGGCGGTTCAGCTTCTCGCTCGACATGCGCCACCGCGGACAGATCAACGAGGTCGAGGTGCCGCTTCCGGAGAAGCGTCTGAAGCGCTCGTTCGAGAAAACGTTGCGACGCCGCTTCTCGTCGCGCTACGAGCAGCTCTACGGCCGCGGCTCGTCCTACGGGGAGGCGCGGCAGGAAATCGTCACGCTGCGGCTGCGTGCATCCGCCGCCACGTCGCGCCCGTCGCTGAGGAAGACCGGGAAGCGGAGCGCGCGGATCAGCGCCACTGCGGGACGGGGCCGGCGCAGCATCTACTGGGCTGAACTGAGACGGGCCCTGCAAACGCCGATCTACGACGGCGCTCTGCTGGTATCCGGTAATCGCATCGCGGGCCCTGCCATCGTCGAGACGACCGATACGACGGTGGTCGTGCAGCCGAAACGAACGCTCGTGGTGGACGGGTTCGGCAATTTCGAGATCGCATTCCGCACGTGAGGCCGCCATGCCAAAAGTAAGCTCCCTGAGTGCGGTTGCCTTCGACGGCAGGAAGACCGGCTATGTGCCGCCGAAGAAGCTCGCGATCTCGCCGCGGCTCAAGCTCCATCGCCGGCGGGCAAAGCGCATCGATCCGATCACCTACGAAGTGATCCGCCACGCGCTCTGGCACGTGAACGAGGAGCACGGCGCGACGATCCAGAGGCTGTCCGGCTCGCCCGTCGCCATGTACGCGCTGGATCTCAATCCGTCGATCCTCACCGAAGACGGCGAGTTCGTCTACTTCGGCCCGTACATGCAGTACATGTCGGGCGTCACCGACACGCAGGTCAAATGGGTGCTCGAGTACCGCAGCGACAACCCGGGCATCCGTGACGGCGACATGTTCCTCGCCAACGATCCGTGGGTCGGCGCAGCGCATCAGCAGGACGTGATGCTGATCTGCCCGGTGTTCTGGAAGGGCGAACTCTTCTGCTGGGTGACGAACTGCCTGCACCAGTACGATTTGGGCGGCATCACACCGTCCTCGTTCTGCGGCTCGGCTGAGAACGCATTCGAGGAGGCCATCTGCATCCCGCCGGTGAAGATCGTCGAGGGCAACACGATCCGTCGCGACATCGAGGAGCTCTACCTCCGCGCTTCGCGCAAGCCCGAAGCCGTCGCTCTCGACTTCCGCGCCCAACTCGCCGGCAATATCACCGCGCGCAACCGCGTGCTGACCCTCATCCGGCACTACGGGGCGGAAGTCGTCAAGGGCGTGATGAAGCGGATCATCGACAACGCTGAAGTGGCTTTCCTGCGCAAGCTCAAACGCCTGCCCGACGGCATCTGGCGCGAGCGCTCGTACGTGGAATGCTGTCGTCCGGGCGACCGTCGCACGCATCGCGTCATGCTGACCTTGCGCAAGAAGGGCAGCAAGCTCGTGTTCGAGAACGAGGGCACGGCGCCGCAGGACGGCGCCATGAATGCCACGTACTCGGGCTGGCGTGGCGCGATCATGGTGGCTCTGAATCAGCTTCTGTGCTGGGATCAGTACTTCTGCATCGCCGGCGCGCTGCGGCATGTCGAATTCGATCCGACGCCCGGCACCTTCAACTGCGCCGATTTTCCCGCCTCCGTATCCACGGCGCCGATCCAGGCCATGGAGATATCGGTCTATCCGGCGTACAACGTGATCTCGAAGATGATTCACTGCGATCCGGAGATGCGCAGGGACATCATGTGCATCGGCGGCACGAGTCAGTGGCCGGCGACGATCTTCCGCGGCATCGACCAGTGGGGCGAGCGCTACGGCTACCTCCTCGTCGATCCGATCGGCGGCGCGATCGGCGCCTTCGCCACCGGCGACGGCATCTCGACCGGCGGCCAGTCGCGCACGCCGATCTGCAAGCTCCCCAACGTGGAGCACACGGAGCAGACGTTCCCGCTACTGTTCCTCTACCGCAAGGAAGTGGTCGATTCCGGCGGGGCCGGACGGTACCGAGGCGGACTTTCCGCCGAGTCGTGCTTCGTCCCCCACCGCACCGACGTGATCACTCAGGACACGCTGTCTTCCGGCAACGCCATCCCGACGTCGCCGGGGCTCATGGGAGGCTACCCGGCGGCGACCAACGCGTACAAGTTCAAGCGTGGCACCGACGTCCTCGAGCGCTTCGCGGCGCGGGAGATCCCGGGCGACATCGGCGACGTGAAGGGCGCGGAGGTCACCCTGGGTCTGCGGCAGGAGAATTTCGCGCAGGAGCCGCGCGACGTCTATTCGGTTATCTGGTCCGCGGCGGGCGGCTTCGGCGATCCGCTCGAGCGCGATCCGGAGAAAGTGCGCGCCGACGTCGTCGACGATCGCTGCGTGTCGATCGATGCCGCGCGCGAGATCTACGGCGTGGTGCTCGCGGACGGCAAGGTCGATGCAGAGGCGACACGGAAGCTCCGCGCCGGCAGGCGCGCCGCGAACCGGAGGAAAGACGGCGATGTCGTGCGCCTCGAAGGCCCCGTCGTATCGCACCTGACCGACAACCTCGATCTCCGGCGGGAGAAGGTCGGCACGCGCCTCGCGTGCTCGCGCTGCGCCGCCGATCTCGGCCTCGCGCGCGGCAACTACAAGGATGCGTGCGTCCGGCGCGACGCCGACATCAGGGAGAGCAACCCCAACATAGGCGACTACCGGCGCTACATAGACGAGCGGCCCGTGTTCCGTCAGTTTTTCTGCCCGGGCTGCGGAGCGCTGGTCGAGAACGAAGTGGCGCGCGAGAGCGACCCCGTTCTGCATGATATCGAGTTGCATATTCTGTCGCCCCGGCCTCATTCGGCAAACAAGCCGGGGCCCAGGTCGACGACGCCCGGGAGTAGATCCGCAAACTTGGATTCCGGCCTTCGCCGGAACGACGATCGATGACCTCTCCCCGCGCGCCGCGCGAGCGGGTCCCCTACTCGGCGATCGTCGATCGGCCGGTGCTCAAGCTTCCGGGCGGCGCACGGATGGTCGTATGGACCATCGTCAACGTCGAGGACTGGGGCATCGAGCGGCCGATGCCGCGCACCGTGCTTCCGCCGCCGATGGGCCAGCCGCTGCTGCCCGATCTGCCGAACTGGGCATGGCACGAGTACGGCATGCGCGTCGGCTTCTGGCGGCTGCTCGAGTGCATGCAGAAATCCCGCGTCACGCCGACGCTCGCGATCAACGGCGTGGTCTGCCGCAACTACCCTCGCGTCGCTCAGGCGGGCAAGGACGCGGGCTGGGAGTTCATGGGGCACGGCTGGCTGCAGCAGCCGATGCACAAGGTCGACGATCAGCGCACCGCGATTCGCGACACGGTCGAAGCGATTCGCGCCTTCACGGGCAGGCCGCCGCGCGGCTGGGAGAGCCCCGGGCTCACCGAGACGTTTGAGACGATCGATTTCCTCGCCGAGGCGGGCATCGAATACGTCGCCGATTGGGTACTCGACGACCAGCCGCTCTACATCGCGGCGACGCCAAGGCCCGTCGTTTCGGTGCCGTATACGCTGGAAGTCAACGACATTCCGATGATGCTCGTCCAGCACCACACGGCCGAGGAAATGCTGCACCGTGGCAGCGCCCAGCTCGACCGGTTGTACGAAGAGAGCGCGCGTTCGGCGAGGGTCATGGCGATCAGCGTGCACCCCTATATCTCGGGGGTAGCGCATCGCATCGGGTATCTCGAGCAGCTGTACCGGTACGTGCTCGGCAAACCGGGCGTGCTGCACTGGACGGGCGGGGAGATCACGGACTGGTTCCGGGCTCAGGTGCCGGTGAAGACGAAATGAAGCAATGCTGGTCATCCCGGCGAAGGCCGGGATCCAAGTTGTGCCGCAGATGCGGCAATGGGAGGAACTTAGGCCCCGGCCTGCGCCGGGGCGACGCATCCGCGCTGCCGCGCGGATGCGTCGATTGACAGCGTCGAAAGCGCTATGTAAGCATCAACGCACTGGAGGAGGAGATAACAATGAACATGAACAGACTGATGACATGGGCGTCGGCCGGCCTTGCAGCGCTGGTATTCGCGGTCTCAGCCCAGGCGCAGCAACCGCTCAAGATCGGTTTCGGCATGAGCCTGACCGGACCGCTCGCAGGCAATGGCAAGGCGGCGCTGATTGCGATGCAGATCTGGGCCGAGGACGTGAACGCCAAGGGAGGGATTCTTGGCCGCAAGGTGGAGCTGGTCTATTACGACGATCAGACCAATCCGTCCACCGTGCCGAGCATCTACAACAAGCTTCTCGACGTCGACAAGGTCGATCTCGTCGTGTCGGGGTACGGCACGAATGTCATCGCACCGGCGATGCCGATTATGATGCAGCGCAATATGGTGTTCATGTCGCTGTTCGGGCTGAACGTCAACTCGAAATTCAACTACGACCGGTACTTCCAGATCATGCCGGCAGGGCCTGAGCCGGCTGTCGGTTGGTCGCAGGGCTACTTCGATATCGCGATGACGCTCAATCCCAAGCCGCAGACGGTCGCGCTGGTTGGCGCCGATGCGGAGTATCCGGCCCTCGCGCTCGAAGGTGCGCGTGCGCATGTGAAGAAGCTCGGACTGAAGGTCGTGTACGACAAGTCATATCCGCCCAATACGGTCGACTTCTCGCCGATCGTGCGCGCGATCCAAGCGACGAATCCCGACATCGTCTTCCTCGCGTCGTATCCACCCGACTCGGCGGGCATGGTTCGGGCGGTAAACGAGGTCGGGCTCAAAACACGGATGTTCGGCGGCGGTCTGGTCGGTCCGCAGTTCGCGTCGCTCAGAACCCAGCTCGGGCCACTGCTGAACGGCATCGTCAATTACGAGTCCTACACGCCCGAGGTCGCCGCGAAGTATCCGTTCCTGGAGCAATTCCTTGCCAAGTACCAGGGGCGCGCGGTCAAGGAAGGCGTCGACCCGCTCGGGTTCTATCTGCCGCCGTACGCCTACGCGATGATGCAGGTGCTGGAGCAAGCCATCAAGGCGACTGGCAGCCTCGATCAGGCACAGCTTGCCGAATACATGCACAAGTATGAGTTCGACACCTACGTCGGCAAGGTCCGCTTCGCCAAGAACGGCGAGTGGTCCGCGCCGCGCATGCTGACCGTGCAATACCACGGCGTGGTCGGAAACGACCTCGAGCAGTGGATGAAGGCGGGCCACGTCACGGTGCTGGCCCCGGCCGCCTACGCGACCGGCACGGTGCAGACCCCGTACCAGGACAGCAAGAAGTAGCGTGATCCGATAGCCGCCGGGAATTTCAAGGGCGCCACAGATCATGGAATTCCCGACGGCGTTGGTCCTCAACGCCATCGTCGCCGGGTTGCTGCTCGGCGGCTTCTACGCGGCGGTGAGCGTAGGCATCTCGATTTCCTTCGGGATGCTCGACGTCGTCAACATCGCCCACCCCGCGTTCATCATTGTGGGCTCGTACATCGCCTACATCGTGAACGCGCGGCTCGGCGTCGACCCGATCCTGGTTTCCGTGGTTCTCTCGCCACTGTTCTTCGCGCTCGGTATGCTCATCTACCGCGTGTACTACGTCTGCTTCGAGCGGCGCGGGCAGGAAGCGCTGCGCGGGTTAGCCTTCTTTTTCGGCATCCTGTTCATCACCGAAGTGACGCTGGTGCTCATATTCGGCGTCGATTACCGGTTGGTTGAGACTTCATATTCGTCGGTTACGCTCCGGCTCGGCGCAATCGACTTCCCGCTGCGGCTGGTCGTGCCGTTCGCGGTGTCGATCGCCATGGTAGTTGGTATTCAGGTTTTTCTCTCGCGCACGTTCTTTGGCCGCGCGGTGCTTGGCGTATCGCAGGACCAGCTCGCGCTGCGCCTCATGGCGATCAATCCGGTGCGCGTGAAGGAGTTCGCGTTCGCGCTCTCGATCGCGACCGCCGGAGTCGCCGGCGCGTTCCTGATCGTGATCCAACCCGTGCAGCCCTCCGTCGGCCGCGAATACATCGGCCTGGTGTTCGCGGTTTGCGTGCTCGGTGGGCTGGGCTCGATCTGGGGCACGCTGCTCGGCGCGTTTATCCTCGGGCTCGCTGAATCGTTCACCTCGACGTTCTTCGGCCCCTCGTGGGCGCCGGCCGTCTCGTTCGGCATCCTGCTTGCTGCACTCGCCTTCAGACCTTCCGGGCTGTTCGGGCGATGAGAAATCGGACCTTTGCGGTAGTCACGTTCGCGATCGCAATCGTGCTCATCGCTGCAACCCGGCTCATCACCAACGACTACTTCTTTTCCGCGGCGTACACGGTCCTGCAGTTCATCGTCCTGGCCACGGCGTGGAATATCCTCGGCGGCTATACAGGCTATGTGAATTTCGGCTCGGCGGCCTTCTTCGCAGTCGGCGCATACACCACCGTCTTCCTCAACAAATCGCTGCATCTGCCGCTCCCGGCCTTGATCGCAGCAGGAACGATCGTCGCAGGCCTTCTGGGACTCGGGGTCGGGTATCTCACGCTGCGCATGCGGGGCGTGTACTTCGCCATCGCCACGCTCGCGCTTGCCGTGGTGCTCTTTACCTTCGTGGTCAACTGGGACTACGTCGGCGGGGCGCGCGGGGCCTACATCCTGCAGCCGCGCGAAGTACCGTTCGGCTTCCCGCACTACGTGCATCTGCTCTACGCAACGATGGCTCTGATGGCGGCGTTCGCGCTGATCGTGGCGCGGGCCATCGAGCGCTCGTTCATCGGGCGCGGGCTCGCGGCGATACGCGACGACGAGCTGGCGGCCGAATGCTCGGGCGTGCCTACCCTGCGCCTCAAGCTCTTTTCCGCGATGGTCAGCGGTGCCTTGATGGGGATGGCCGGGACGACGCTCCCGCTCTACCTGTCGTATGTCGAGCCGAGTGCAGCGTTCAACCTTTCTTATGCGGTGAACAGCATCGCCATGCCGCTGATCGGGGGGATGATGAGCTGGCTCGGCCCGCTCATCGGCGCAGTGCTGCTCGGGACCGTGCAGCAGGTCGTGCAGGTCTCCGTCTCTTCGGAGTGGAATCTTTTCATCGTCGGCGTGCTGCTGGTTGCGTTCGTGACGCTGGCACCGAACGGCATCATGGGCTGGGTCGAGGGGTGGCGGCGCAGCCGCGTTCATAGGCCATGAGCGAGCCGCTGCTGAAGGTCACGGGCGTAACGAAGCGCTTCGGTGGATTCACGGCGCTGGAGCAGGTCGATCTGAGCGTTGCGCGCGGAGAGCGGCTGGGGTTGATCGGGCCGAACGGCTCGGGCAAGAGCACGCTGGTCAACTGCATTTCGGGCACGCTGCGCAATGAAGAAGGCAGCATTCATTTCGCCGGACACGATCTCGGTGGCGAGCCGCCGCACCGGCGCGTCCGCCTCGGTCTCGCGCGCAGCTTCCAGATCCCCAAACCATTCGCCAGCATGTCGGTGCTCGACAACCTGCGCATACCGCTGCTCTACGCGGCGCGCAAGCACGAGAAGCTCGCGCCCGGCCGGATCGCGGACGAAGCGATGAATGTCTTGCGGCAGGTGGGCCTGCAGGACAAGGCGCATGCTATGTCGGGCGGCCTCACGCAGGTGGACATGCGCAAGCTCGAGCTGGCGCGAGCCGTCGCCGCGAAGCCCGCGCTGCTCATCTCCGACGAGGCGATGGCCGGCCTGTCGACCTCGGAGGTCGACGACATGCTCGCGCTTCTGCTGGCGCTCAAGGAGCGCGGGGTGGCCGTCATCATGATCGAGCACGTCATGCGCGCGGTGATGAAATTCTCCGACCGGATCGCCGTGCTCGTCGCCGGGCGCAAGATCGCGGACGGCGATCCGCGATCGATCGTCAACAACGCAGAAGTCGTGACGGCCTACCTTGGCGAATAGCATCAACGTGCGCGACGTGAGCGCGGGCTACGGCTCGGTCCAGGTGCTCGACCGCATTTCCCTCTCGGTGAACGACGCCGAGACGGTCGCCTTGCTCGGGACCAACGGCAACGGGAAAAGCACGCTGATGAAGTGCATCATGGGGATCGTCGTGCCGAGCGCAGGCCGAATCACCGCGACGATCGACGGCGTCGAGCACGATCTGGTCGGGCGGGCCCCGGAAGAAATCGTCGATCTGGGGATCTCGCTCGTCCCGGAGGGGCGACGCCTGTTCCCGCGGCTGAACGTCGAGGAGAACCTGCTGCTCGGCGCGTACCGGGACGCGGCGCGAAAGGCGCTCGAGCCCAATCTCGCATTCTGCTTCGAGACGTTCCCGGTGCTCGACAAGCGGCGCAGGCAGCTCGCGGGGAGCCTCAGCGGCGGAGAGCAGCAGATGCTCACCCTCGCGCGAGCGCTCATGACTGCGCCCAAGATACTGCTGATCGACGAGCCCTCGGTGGGCCTTTCGCCTCTGCTCGTGATCCACACGATCGACAAGATCCGGGAGCTCAAGGAGCGCCGGCAGCTGACCGTGCTGATGGCGGAGCAGAATTTCCAGCAGGCGATCCGGATCGCCGACCGCGGATACGTCATCGTGCACGGCCGGATGGCTTACGAAGGCGGGTCGCGCGACGAGCTCGCCGACAACGAGCTCGTGCGCAAGCTCTACCTGGGGCTGTAACGCTCGATCAGTCGTCGCCCCGGCGGAGGCCGGGGCCCAAGTTTGGGTCGCTATCGCAGGGGGCAGGAACTTAGATCCCGGCCTTCGCCGGGATGACCGCTTACAGCGTCGGATTGTCCGAGGCCAGGCCCAGCGCGACGCGCCCGAACGTGGTGGCCTGCGGCTCCCAGATCATCGAGATGTGCGCCGTCGCGGCGTGCACGTCGCGAAACGCGCGCTGCAATGGATGATCGTCGAAGAGAGCGCCGCCGCCACCACACTTGAAAAGGACATCGACGGCGCGCTCGCACAGGCCCGCAGTGAACGCACCGTCTCGCCGCCATCTGACCTTGGTTGCGAGGTCGGGAACCTCGTTGCGATCGGCAATGCTCTGAGCCTCCTCGCAGTGCCCGCGCATGATCGTGCGCGCGGTGTCGACGCATGAAGCCGCCTCCGCGATCTTCACCTGGATCGCGGTCATGTCGGCGAGCTGCTTCCCCGAATAGCGCGCCACACGGCTGCGCACCGCGGCGAGGAAGTCGTCGTACGCGCCCTGGGCAATGCCGAGCGCGACGCCGGTGAGCATGTAGGGAAATGTGGCGAAGATCGGTATGCGGAAGATCGGCGCGGTGTTCACCTCTGCGCCGGGATGGCTGGCGCCGCCGCGCGTGGCATCGACCGACAGCGTGCGAGCCTCAGGCACGAATACATCTGCCGCCTCGACGTCGCTGCTGCCGGTGGCGCACAGGCCCATCACGTGCCAGTTGTCGAGGGTACGGTAATCGTCCCTGGGGAGCATGAAGATGCGATATTCGCCGGGACGCTCGCCGTCCTGGACGATGCCGCCCAGCATGTTCCACTGGCTCTGGTCGACGCCGCTCGAGAACGGCCAGCGGCCGGAAACCCGGTAGCCGCCTGGCACGCGCGTCGCCTTGCCCGCCGGAAAAACGACCGACGAAGCGATGAGCACGTCGCGATCCGCCCTCCAGATCTCGTCCTGCGTTGCGGGCGGCCAGAAGGCGAGCATCCAGTGGTGCACCGCGTAGTTCACCCAGTTCCACGCGGTCGAGGCGCATGCCGCCGCGAGACCCGAGCCGATGTCGATCAACGACACCCACGGCAGCTCCGAACCGCCGACTCGGCGCGGCTGCAGCACGCGCATCAAACCCGACGCATGGAGCTCGTGCAGGGTTTCGTCGGGAATCCGTCGCGAGCGCTCGGCGAGCGCGGCGCGCTCCCTGAGCTTCGGCGCAAGCTCGCGGACGCTCGCGAGAGCCTGCTCGTAGGTGATCATCCGCGAGGTAGCGGCGGCCTTCGGCAGCGCAGCCAAAGCGCCCTCAGCGAAACGCTTCGGTCGTTGCCGCGTCCCGTTCCTTCGGCGCCTCCGAGGCCGGGAAGTTGAGCTCGATCATGACGCCGTTGGGATCCTTGAGGAACATCTGATGCAAACCGAGCGTGGGCACCGTGCGCTCGAAATACTTCAGGTCCGCCTTCTTGCAGCGCGCGACCATGCTCTCGCGTCCCGTGACCGAGAGCGCGATGTGATCGAGCGAGCCAGTGCTCGCGTTCAGCGTCTCCGGAGCGACGTAGCCCACCGTGTCGATGAGCCCCTGCGGATCCTTCGGATCCACGCCCATGACGTGCACGATGCCGTAGTTCCCGCCGGAGTGCTCGAGGTCGGCCGGCGGGCTGCCGTTGTAGAGCCAGAGCCCGGGAAACGGGAAGGCCGGACGCGGGCCGACGGTCAGCCCGATCACTTCGGTGTAGAACCTCCGCGAGGCCTCGACGTCGAGGGTGCGAATTGAATAGTGATCGATGCGTTTGATCTCCATCGCGTCCTCCGGTTGCGTCTCCTCGACCTTCGGCGGCGAACGAAGCGCCGCCTCCCCTGCCAAGCTATCGGCGCGTCCTCGTCGTGTCAAATGCCCCAGCGTCTCGAGACACGCGGCAGCCGCGGCGCTCGCTTTTCGTCAATCGATCTTGACCTGATGCACGCGGACGACTTCCGCCCATGACGCCGTCTCGGCGCGCACCTCTTCGGTGAAAGCCTGCGGCGAGGACGAAACCGCCACCGTCATCAGTTGCTTCGCGAGCTGTTCCCTCATCTCGGGTCGAGACAGGATAGTGACCACGGCAGCGTAGATCTTGTCGACGATCGGTTTGGGCGTCGCCGCAGGAGCGAACAGCCCCTGCCAGGCATTGGTGCCGATGCCGGGGAATCCCTGCTCGGCCAGCGTCGGCACCGACGGCAGCTCTGGCAGCCGCGTGGGCATCGTCGTGGCCAGCGCCTTGAGCTTGCCCGCTTTGATCTGCTCGATCGTCGAGGAGAGATTGATGAACGCGAGCTGGACCTCGCCGGAGAGCAGCGCCGGCAGCATCTGCGCCGCGCCGCCCTTGTAGGGGATGTGCGTGAGATCGATGCCGGCGGCTTTCTCGAAGCGCAGCATGTCGAGGTGCGGATAGGTGCCGATTCCCGCCGAAGCGTAGTTGAGCTTGCCCGGGTTGCGTTTCGCCCACTCGATCGCCTCCGCCACCGTATTGGGCGGAAAGGAGGTCGGCGCCAGGAGCACGTGCGGGATCTCGACCAGCTTGGTGATCCCGATCAGGTCGCGCGACGGCCGGGTCTGCATCACGCCGGCAAACGTGCTTTCGTTGATCGCGTTCGTCGACACGTTGCCGACGAGCAGCGTGTAACCGTCCGGTAGCGCCTTGGCCGCCGCCTCCAGCGCGATGTTGCCCGACGCGCCGGCCCGGTTGTCGACGACGAACGGCTGGCCCAGCAGTTCCTGCAGCTTGGGCGAGAGGTGGCGGGCGATGATGTCCGTGGCGCCGCCCGGCGCATACGGCACCAGGAGCTTCACCGGGCGGCTCGGGTAAGGCTCGCTCGACTGGGCCGCGGCGTGCAGCGGCAGCGCGGCGAGGCCGACGAGAACCGCGAGGCGGACCGCCAGCGGCCATCCCGCCCACAGCCGATATCGCCGAGCGGCTACGTGCGCATTCACGCTCTCCTCCTTCGGAAACCCGCGCAGCCTATGATACCCTGCGCCTCGCGCCCGACACCAATGCCGGTGCGCCATCCGAGGCATACGGAGCCGGCATCGATAATGCGGTCGCCCGGTTCCCGGAAGATTCGACCATGACCGACGTTCCCGCCGCGGGGCACTTGCACGATTCTCGCGCCACATCGTCGCGACGCGTCGTCGACATCCACGCGCACTGGTATCCGTCGGAATGGCTGCGCCTGTTCGAACGCGACGGATCGAAAGAGGGCGCGAAGCTCGAGCGCAGCGCCAAGGGCTACACCATCCGCACCGAGCGCATCGTGAACGCCTTCGACGACGAGTTCGTCCATCTCGATCTGCGCCTCGCCGGCATGGACCGGCAGCGGGTTGACGTGCACGCACTGTCGCTCACCGCGCCCATGGTCTACTGGGCCTCGCCCGGATTCGGTCTCGCACTGGCACAGGCGTACAACGATGCCGTCAGCGCGGCGCATCGGGACCATCCCCTGCGTTTCGTCGGCCTCGCGATGCTGCCGATGCAGGATCCCGAGCTGGCGCTCAAGGAACTTGAGCGCGCGGCCGCATTGCCGGGGATGCGCGGGCTGTACCTCGCCACGCACGTCAACGGAACCAACCTGGACGATCGGCGGTTCTGGAGCATCTACGCCAAGGCGGAGGAGATCGGATGGCCGATCTTCCTGCACCCGATCGACACCATCGGTGCCGATCGAACGTCGCAATACTACCTGCGGAACCTCCTCGGAAATCCCTACGACACGGGTGTCGCCGCCGCGTCGCTCGTCTTCGGAGGCGTGCTCGATGCGTTTCCGAAGCTCGAGGTCAACCTGCCTCACGCAGGCGGCACGTTTCCCTGGCTCATCGGTCGCCTGGATCACGGCACGCGGGTCCGTCCCGAGCTGCGCCACATGAAGGCTCCGCCGAGCAGCTATCTCAAGCGCTTTACCTACGACACGATCGGGCACAACGCCGAAGTCAATGCGCAGCTGATCCGCATGGTCGGTGCGGACCGCGTGCTCCTCGGCAGCGATTATTGCTTCGACATGGGGCTTTGTGATCCGCTCGGTGACATCGAACGCCTGGACGCTCTCACCGCAGCCGAGCGCGAGCTCATCGTCGGGCAGACTGCCACGAGGTTGCTGCGCCTCGTCTAGGCGTCGGCACCCGAGCGCGATCGTCTTCTACGCACGCAAACCCGCGGCCGCGATTCCGGCGAGCGCGCATTCCTCATCGCGGTCCGACGTGTCGCCGCTGATGCCGATGGCGCCGATGACGTTTCGCTCGTCGTCGCGCAGCAAAACCCCGCCAGCCACGGGAGCGAGCCGCCCCTGGCTCACTGCGGTCAATGCGCCGAAGAAGGCGGGAGCCTTCTGCGCGCGCTCGCCGATCTCGCGACTCGAATATCCCATGCCCAGGGCTCCCCACGCCTTGGCCCGCGCGATGTCCGCGCGCAGGATTCCCGAGCGATCCTGACGCTGCACGGTGACGTCGTGACCTCCGGCGTCGAGAACGACCACCGTGAGCGGCTCGCACTTGAGCTCGGCGGCCTTTGCGAGAGCAGCTTCGACGATGCGAAGTGCCAGGTCCAGCGTAAGTCGGTTCATGGGCACGATGCCAGAGAGTGAGGGCGGCGCCGGGCCGCGGTTTCGAGGTGCTGGCAAGCAACGGCACCCAGCCTGCGGACGGCGCGGCTATTCTAGTGCTTTGTCCGTAGCTTCGCAGAACCGGGCTCCGCAGCATCCTGTCCGCGCGCGTTCGGTATACTCCTCGTCCGGATCTGCGTGACGCTGTTCCCGGTTTTTCCAAGAATTGCGACACGGCGGGACGGCGTCCTCCAAGCCCAAAGTGCTCCGATGACTTCGCTCGCGAATATCGTACCCCACGCTGCCGTATCCTCGAACACACTCTGCGGCGTTGGCGCGGTCGAAGCGGCAGCAGCGATCGCCGAGGGACGAGTCACGTCCGAAGAACTCGTCGAAGCCTGCCTGGCTCGGATCGACGCGGTGGAGAGAGTTGTTCAGGCCTGGACATTCCTCGATCCGGAACTCGCGCGGGCGCAGGCACGTGCCGCGGACGCGGCTCGCCGCAGCGGGCAGCCGCTTGGCGCGCTCCACGGTGTTCCGGTCGCGATCAAGGACGTGATCGATACGGCGGACATGCCCACCGAGAATGGCACGCCGCTGCACGCAGGGCGGCAGCCGCGCCGGGACGCCACGGTGGTGTCGCTGCTGCGCGCGGCAGGCGCCGTAATCATGGGCAAGACGGTGACCACCGAGCTTGCCGTCTACTCCCCGGGCAAGACACGCAACCCGCACGACCCCGAACGCACGCCCGGAGGCTCATCGAGCGGATCCGCAGCCGCGGTCGCCGCCGAGATGGTCCCGCTCGCGCTGGGCACCCAAACGAATGGATCGGTGATACGGCCCGCTTCCTATTGCGGCGTGGTCGGTTACAAGCCGACGCACGGCCTGATCTCGCGCGCGGGAATCCTGCGTCTGTCGCGACTGCTCGATCACGTCGGCGTGTTCGCACGCTCGCTGCCGGACGCAGCGATGCTGGCGCAGGAGCTGATGGTCTTCGACGGTTTGGATCCTGATCTAAGACCGCGCGCCCGGCCGACGCTCGTCGATTTCGTGGCTCGCGCTCCACTGTCGCTGCCGCGGTTCGGCTTCGTCAAGACACCGATGTGGGACCAGGCGTCGGCAGGCACCCAGCGCGCATTCGCAGAGTTCGTCGCGTCGCTGGGCGATCGGGCGACCGAGATCGCCTTGCCCGGCCCGTTCGCGGACGGGGTGGGACTACTGCAACTGATCATGGAGGCCGATCTGGCGCTGAACCTCGTTTCCGAATACGAGCGCGGCAAGGAGCAGCTCAGTCGCACGCTGCGGGAGATGATCGAGCGCGGGCAGCGGCATCCTGCGGCGGATTACAACCGGGCGGTCGGCCGGGTCGAGCAATACCGCGCTGCGCTCGACGACGTGTTCCGCGAGGTGCACGCGATCTTGACGCCGGCGACGACCGGCGAAGCACCGCACGGACTGGAGTCGACCGGCAGCCCTGTCTTCTGCAGCCTGTGGTCGCTGTGCGGGCTGCCTGCGGTCACCCTGCCCATCATGAAAGGCGGCGCAGGCATGCCGCTGGGCGTGCAGCTCGTAGGCCAATACGGCGAAGATGCGCGCCTGCTGCAGTGCGCGCGCTGGCTGATGGAGCGAATGAAGGCGCCCGCGCCTGGAGCGTGAGCAGCTCGTCGGCCGGTTCGCTCGCGGCTACTTCTTTGCGGCGGGCGCTGGCTTGGCGGCTGGGCTCGGCGCAGCGGACGCGACCGAGGTCGGGCCCATCTGCGGCTTGATCGAGACACCCTTCGCCTTCTCCTCCGCGATGTAGCGCGCGGCGACGCGATCTTCGGCGCGCGCCTGCTGCTGCTTGGCGAGCTCGGCCGCGGCCGCGTCCTTGGCCTTCTTTTCCTCGGCAGCGGCCTTGGCCTTCTCGTCCATGGGCGGCGGAGGCGGCAGCTTGGCCATCGCCCAGCCGAACATGCCCAGGACCAAGCCCGCGGCGATCAGTGCGCGCAATGTCGTCATGCCTCTCCTCCTATGCCTGCCGGGCCGATGCCGGTCGCCCGCCCGGCTGCGACGCCCCGGGCCGAGCAGCCTTCGGGTCAGCGAATTTCTGTCGCGACCGTCCCGCGACCACGTCTTCGTACCAGCGCAGGTGATGATGCTTCGCCCAACTCTCGTCGACGTAGCCGTAGCGCATCGCCTTGTACGCGTCCACCATGCCTATCGTGCCGAGATATACGTGCACGAGCGCCAGTGCGATGGCGAGATACGCCGCCACCATGTGCACGATGTTCGCCGTCTGCATGGTCGAGCGCGTCTGATCGAAGTTCGGGAAAACGAGCCAGAGGCCGCTTACGACGAGCACGGTCGAGAACAGGACCAATACCAGCCAGAACACCAGCTTCTCACCCGCGTTGAAGCGGCCAGACGGGTATTCGTGGCCCTTGAAATAGCCGACGATGTTCACGGCCCACTTCATGTCCTCGACGCCGATGCCGTTGTCACGGACGAAGCGGATGAACAGGAGTGGCACGGCCACGATCAGGATTGGGCCGATGAAGTTGTGCAGGCCCTTGGCGAGCGTGGCGAGCCAGGAGAAGAGCGTGTAGCCGATCAGCGGCAGCAGCACGGCCTTGCCGAGCGAGAGGATGAGCCCGGTGATGGCGAGCGTGACCCAGACGATCGCCAGCAGCCAGTGCGCGTAGCGGTCCATCGGCGCGAAGCGCTCGATCGTCCGCCCGCCGCGCTTCTCGCCCTCGCCCACGTCGAGCGGCCCGCGCGCGAGATAGAAGATCGCGAGCCCGAGGATCGCGACTGCGAGGAGCATCCCGCCCCAGAACAGCAGCGGCGCGCGCAGTGCGCGCCAGGTTTCGCCGCGCGCCTGAATCAGCACGTTGGTCTCGCGCCCGACAACCGTCGTCGTCTGCGGGGCGCCGGTGCGCACCTCGCGCCATACGGGCGCGTTGTTGAGCGGCTGGTCGACCTGCCGCTGCGCCGCGGCTGCGGGCGACGCGTTTTCCGGGGTCGGCGCGGGGGTGGGAATCTGCGTCTGCGCGTAGGCCACGCCGCCCGCGGCCAGCAGCAGCGCAGCGAGCGCAGCCGTGGCCGCCCGCACGATCGGTGAGTCAGCCATGGCCGCTCCTAGTTGGTGCGCTTGTACTCGTTCTGGGACTGTGCGCGGGTGGCAAGCTGCCGCTCCCACGCGCCCTTGTCGCCATTGAAGGGTGCGCTCTGATACGGCGGCGTGTCCGGCTTGCCCTGGTAGGTCCCCTGCTTGAACCGCGTGACCTCTTCCCGCTGCCCGCAAGCGGAGACGAAGAGCACCAGCGGCAGGGCGAGCACGATGGCGGCGAGATACTTCATGACTTGCCTCCCGGCGCGGGCTGGCCGCCGCCGTAGGCCGAATCCCAGCCCCACGGGGGACCGCTGCGCGTGCCGCGCGCCGCGCGTACCGTGGAGCGGTTGCGGTAGATCTCGGCGATCACGTCGCCGTCGCCGGCGAGCAGCGCCTTCGTCGAGCACATTTCGGCGCAGGCCGGCAGCTTGCCTTCGGAGAGGCGATTGCGACCGTACTTGGCGAACTCCGCTGGCGATCCGTCGGGCTCGGGGCCGCCCGCGCAGAACGTGCACTTGTCCATCTTGCCCCGCACGCCGAAGGCGCCCTGCTGCGGGAACTGCGGCGCGCCGAAGGGACAGGCGTAGAAGCAGTAGCCGCAGCCGATGCACAGATCCTTGTCGTGCAGCACCACGCCGACCTCGTCGCGGTAGAAGCAGTCCACCGGACAGACCGCCATGCACGGCGCATCCGAGCAGTGCATGCAGGCGACCGAGATCGAGCGCTCGCCGGGAACGCCGTCGTTGATGGTGACGACCCGGCGGCGGTTCACGCCCCAGGGAATGTCGTGCTCCTGCTTACAGGCGGTGACACAACCGTTGCACTCGATGCAGCGCTCGGCGTCACACAGGAATTTCATTCGGGCCATGGTCTCGCCTCCTCCTCGTCACGCCGTGAACTTCTCGACCTGGCACAGCGTTGTCTTGGTCTCTTGCATCATTGTGACCGAGTCGTAGCCGTAGGTCGTCGCCGTATTCACCGCCTCGCCCCGGATGATCGGATGTGCGCCCTCGGGGTAATACTCGAGCATGTCCTTGCCCATCCACCAGCCGGAGAAGTGGAACGGCACGAAGGTCGTTCCCGGGCCGACGCGCTCGGTGACCTGCGCCCGTACCTTGATCTGGGCGCCGGTCGGCGTCTTCACCCACACGAACTCGCCGTCCTTCACGCCGCGGTTGTTGGCGTCCTTCGGGTTGATCTCGACGAAGTTCTCCTGCTGCAGCTCCGCGAGCCAGGGATTGCTGCGGGTCTCCTCCCCGCCGCCCTCGTACTCGACGAGCCGGCCGCTGGTGAGGATCAGCGGGAATTTCTCGGCCACCTTGTCCTCGATGTTCTTCTGCTGCACCGACTTGTAGAGCGTCGGCAGCCGCCAGAACGCTTTCTTGTCGTCGTGCGTCGGGTACTTGGCCACCATATCCGGCCGCGGCGAGTAAAGCGGCTCGCGATGCTGCGGGATGCCGTCGGGGAAATTCCACACGATCGCCCGCGCCTTGGCATTCCCGAACGGATGTGCCCCGTGCTTCATCGCCACGCGCTGGATGCCGCCCGAGAGGTCGGTCTTCCAGTTCTTGCCCTCGGCGGCCTTCTTCTCCGCTTCCGTGAGATCGTCCCACCAGCCGAGCTTCTTCAGCAGCACGTGGTCGAACTCGGGGTAGCCCGTGGTGAGCTCGCAGTCCTTCGGGTAGGAGCCGTCTTCGGCCAGGAGGTTCACGCCGTCGCGCTCCACGCCGAAGTTGGCGCGGAAGCAGCCGCCGCCGTTCATCAAGCTCCTCGACTCGTCGTAGAGGTTCGGCGAGCCGGGGTGCTTCAGCTCCGGCGTTCCATAGCACGGCCATGGCAGCCCGTAGTAGTCGCCGTCGCAGGGGCCGCCCTTCGCGCGCAGCGTCCTCACGTCGAAGGTCGCCTGGTTCTTCATGTGCAGCTTGAGGCGCTCCGGCGACTGCCCTGTGTAGCCGATCGTCCAGGTGGCGCGGTTGATCTCCTTCAGGATCGACTCCGGCGTGGGCTCGTCGAACTTGGCGTCGCCGTCCGGCTTCCAGATCTGGTAGTTCTTGACGAACTCCTTGTCGAAGCCGAACTTCTTCGCGAACTGGTACATGATCGCGTGGTCGGTCTGCGACTCGAACAGCGGCGTGATGACGCGCTCGCGCCATTGCAGCGAACGGTTCGATGCGGTCACCGAGCCCGAGGTCTCGAACTGCGTGCACGCAGGCAGCAGGTACACCCCGTCCTTGCGCACCATCGCCGCCATGGAGGCGGTCGCCGAAGGGTACGGGTCGATGACGACGATCATGTCGAGCTTCTTCATCGCCTCGACCATTTCCTTGCCGCGCGACTGGCTGTTGGGCGCGTGACCCCAGTAGACCACCGCGCGCAGGTTGTTGTCCTGGTCGATCAGATCGTTCTTCTCGAGCACGCCGTCGATCCAGCGCGAGACGGTCATGCCTGGCTTCTCCATCATCGCCTGTGAGGCGTAGCGCCCCTTGATCCACTCGTAGTCCACGCCCCAGACCGCGGCATAGTGCTTCCAGGCCCCGGTAATGACGCCGTAGTAGCCTGGCAGCGAGTCGGGGTTTGGACCGACGTCGGTCGCGCCCTGCACGTTGTCGTGGCCGCGGAAGATGTTGGCGCCGCCGCCGGAGACGCCGATGTTGCCCAGCGCGAGCTGGACGATGCACGAGGCCCGCACGATAGCGTTGCCGATGGTGTGCTGCGTCTGCCCCATGCACCAGACGAGAGTCGAGGGCCGGTTCTTCGCCATCATCTCGGCGACCTGGTAGACCTGCGCCTCGGGGACGCCGGTCACCTCGGTCACCTTGTCCGGCGTCCACTTGGTCATCACCTCTTCCTTGACCTTGTCCATGCCGTAGACGCGGTCGTGGATGTACTGCTTGTCCTCCCAGCCGTTCTTGAAGACGTGATAGAGCATGCCGAAGAGGAACGGAATGTCCGTTCCCGAGCGAATACGCACGTAGTAGTCGGCCTTGGCGGCCGTGCGCGTGAAGCGCGGATCCACGACGATCATGCGTGCGCCCGTCTCCTTCGCGTGCAGCATGTGCAGCATCGACACCGGGTGCGCCTCGGCCGCGTTCGAGCCGATGTACAGTGCACACTTGCTGTTCTGCATGTCGTTGTAGGAATTGGTCATCGCACCGTAGCCCCAGGTATTGGCCACGCCGGCGACCGTCGTCGAGTGGCAGATGCGCGCCTGGTGGTCGCAGTTGTTCGTGCCCCAGAAGGAGACGAACTTGCGCAGCAGGTAGCTCTGCTCGTTGTTGTGCTTGGAGCTGCCGACCCAGAACACAGCGTCGGGGCCACCTTTTTCCTTGTCGTTGCGGATCGCGAGCAGCTTGTCACCGACCTCCTTGATCGCGTCGTCCCACGATATCTTCTGCCACTTGCCGTTGACGAGCTTCATCGGCGACTTGAGCCGGTGCGAGTTCTCGACCATGCCGTGCTCGCGCACCGAGGCGCCCTTGGCACAGTGCGCGCCGAGGTTGAGCGGGGAGTCGAACACAGGCTCCTGCCGGATCCATACGCCGTTCTGCACGACCGCGTCGACCGAGCAGCCGACCGAGCAGTGCGTGCAGACGGTGCGCTTGGTTTCGGTCTTGCCGGCCGCTTCGTCCTTGGCGTCGGCCTTGCCGATCACGCCATACGGAAGCTGGCTGGCGAACGCTCCGGCACCCGCGGCAACCCCGGAACGTTTCAGAAACGTCCGCCTGTCCATCGTCGGGGGCTCGGCCCCCGGCGTGCGGCGGAAACGTGGACGAGCTGCCGGGGCACCCTCAGTGGCCCTGTTGATCTTGGAAAGCAGCATGATCCGTCCTCCTCCTAAAAAGCCTTCTGTGAAGCTACTGTGCAGCCCGATCGCTTCGTTGCGTCCTCGCTCGTTCCTCGCCGTACTTCCATGCACTGTCTCGGAACTCGCTCCGGGACTTCTCGCGCTCGGGCTTGCTCGCTACGCTTTCCAGAAGGCTTTAAATGGCCGGCCACCTGGAGCAGCGCAAACAGAAATCAAATCTTCGTCGTTTCGTAGTAGCGCTTCACGTGATCGGTGAGCTGATAGCCTTGCGCCGCCTCGTCCTCCCCGGCGCCGCCCGCTGGCGGCGCGACGGCGGTCAGCTTGCGCGCGGCGAGCGCCGCCGCGCCTGCGCCGCCGGCGCCGAGCGCGAGCAGAAATCCGCGCCGAGCATTGATGCGAGATGTGCCTTCGGACTGCGACGAGTTCCTGACGGAATCCTTACGCCGGCTCGAGCGCATGCGTGCCTCCAAGAAAAAGACTGCAGGTGACCTGCAAATATGACCTTATCGGATCGACCCAGAGCATCCCGTGATCCGTTTTCACTCGATGGCAAGCGAGTCGCGCTCGATCGCCATGAAACATTGGGTGAATTTTGCTACCCGACGGTAGTAGTTTGCAATAGGTGAATGCTGTATTGCGCCGCAACAATCGAAGACCCAAGCAACAGCAAAAGCGGAGAAAAATTCCCGTTGTTGCGCTACCGGCACCGGTTCGACCCCGGGAGCCCCCGCGACCAGGGCGCGCATAACCTCGCAAACCGTGGCGAGATGGTCTTCGTAGAGGGGAACCTCCGGGCGCCGCGATAGGCCCAGGCGAGCGAGTTCGGCGCGCAGGTCGGCGAGCAGGTTCCTTCCAGGGTGGGTGAGGTAGGCCGAAGCGTGCAGGCTGACCTCGCTCCTGCCCACCCCGACGAAAAGGTCTTGATATTCCTGCGTTGCCGCTTCGGGGTCCATCGCCTCGCTTGCCCGGACGAGATCTCGCCACGAGCTCGCCAACTCCTTGGCCGCTTCGTCCGCGCTGGCCACCTCCAGCTCGTTCGCGGCGGCAATCGCCTGCAGCAGCGGCGCGTCCGGGGCGCCCGCGTAAAGGCGTCCAAGCAGCGCATAGAAATCGGCCCGCGCCTGATCTTCCGCCGACAGTGCCGCACCCGGCTGCGCGCTCGCCGTGCGCGCGTCGCTCACGGCTCCTGTGTCCTTCGGCCGTCCTCGGAGCGCGGAAGTTCCTTCTCCATCCTGTCGATCACGCGACAGTCCGCGCACATCTTCAGCTGCTCGAGCGCGCCCGGGGCGGCGAACATCGAATGCCCGGCCAGGCGCGAGAGCATGCTGCCGATCATCTTCTCGGTGCCGAGCGGTTTGCCGCAGCGGATGCAGTTGAAGATCGCGGCCTCGTTGAGCACGCGGGGCTCGCGCGCGGCAGCGCCGAGCAGAAGCCGCGGCTCGAGGCTGATCGCATGTTCGGGGCAAGTCGCCGCGCAGATCCCACACTGCACGCACTTCGTCTCGATGAAGCGAAGCTGTGGTGCCTGCGCCTGCGGGTGGTCGAGGATCGCGCCCTCGGGGCACGCGCCTACGCAGGCGAGGCACATCGTGCAGGAATCGCGATTGACGGCGATCGTTCCGAAGGGCGCGCCGCCCCCGAGCGCGATGACCTCTCGCGGCGTCGGCGCGTGCGCGGCGAGATGCTCGATCGCGAGCGCGAGGGTCGTGCGCTTGTCGGCGCTCCAGTGAAACGCCGCCGGCGCCCGCACGGCGAGCGCCGGCTCGAGCTTCCACACGGCATCCTCCAGTGCGCGGACATCGGCAGCGCGAATGAGCTGCGCGTGCCGTCCCTGATAGCCCAGCGCTTGTGTGATCGTATCCACGAAACCCATCTGGTGCTCGATCGCCTCCGCGTATTGCGGAGCTTCGGCGCCGGTGGCAAGCACCGCCACCTCGCTCGCGCCATAGGCGAGCGCGCCCAGCCAAACATCGATCCCGGCGGAAGCCATGTGTTGCAGCTCCGCCGGAATCACGCGCGCCGGCAATCCCTTGCCCCGGCGACCCAGGGCGAGGATCAGCTCCCGCCCGCCTACGTCGTGAAAAAGCAGACAGGCGTCTTTCCCGCTGCCGGCGCGATAGGTCGCGAGCAGCGTGCGCACGCGCAACCCCAGCTCGGGCACCGATGGATAGACATAGCTCATCGCCCCGGACGGGCACACGGTCGCGCACGCGCCGCAGCCCATGCACAGGTGCGGCTCGACGAACACGTGATCGCTGTCGCCGTCGGCCTCGCGAATCGCCTGGGTCGAGCAGACGTCGAGGCACAGGTCGCAGCCGGGCTGCGCCGAACGCGAATGCGCGCAGATGGAAGCCTTGTAGGTGAAGAACTTGGGCTTCTCGAATTCGCCGACCGCCGCCGCGAGGTCCACGACCGCGGCGGCCTGCGCGGCCGCATCCGGCCCCGTGTGCCAGTATCCCTGGGGCGGCTGGTGCATGCGGAAAACGGGATCGCGACCGAGATCAAGCACGAGATCGAAGGTCCCTTCACGTTCGCTCGCCCCGGAGCTACGCTCGAAGTCGATGGCACCGATCGCGCCGCACGCCGCCACGCACTTGCGGTGATCGCGGCAGCGCTCGAGATCGATCTGGTAGCTCCAGTCGATCGCCTTCTCGGGGCAGGCCTTGATGCACGCATTGCAGCGGGTGCAAACCTCCAGGTCGATAGGGTTCTCCTGCGCCCAGCGCGCCTCGAAAGCGCCGAGCCAGCCCGAAAGGTGGAGCAGCTTGCCGGAGCAAACGGGATAGTCGCGCGCACTCGGCAGCTCGGTTCCCGTTGCACGGCCGGTGACCAGCGCCGTGACCTCGAGCTGCTTGTGCAGCTTGTCTGCCCAGTACAGGACGGCATCCGACTGGCCGAAGATCAGCAATCTGCCGGCGGAGGTGAAGCTCACGCGCGGCACGGGTTCGGGCTCGGGAAGGGCTGCGGCCGCGAGCAGCGCAGCGATCTTCGGCGTTGCGGCGCGCGTTTCGGCGGACCAGCCTGCCGCCTCGCGGATGTTCACGAAGCCGAGCGCGCGCGGACCGCCGCCCTCGCGCACCGCCTCTTCAAAACGCTCGGCTTCCTGCGTGCAGGCAACCAGGCACTCGCCCTTGGCTGCAACGAGGGCGCCGAGCTCCTTCTGGCAGAGCTGCCCGTGAATGCGCGGCACAGCGGCGAGCTCGAGCGCGCGCGCCAGCGCCGCCGCATCGAGCGGCAGCGTGCCATTGCAATTACAGAGCAGAAGCTCCTTGTCGCCGATGCTCACGACGTCGGACCGGGCTTCCCTTCCTCCGGCGCGGTTGCGCGCGCTGCCTCGGAGCTTGCGGACGCAGGCGTGTGCGTCGATGCCTCGACCGCAGGGAGCGGCGATGTCGCGGGCATCGCGCCTTCATCCGCCTCGGGTGGCGTGCCCGCCGCGGGAGACGCGAGCGTGGAGAATCCGCGCTGCAGCAATCCCTGCAGGACATCGGGCGCTATCGGATCGGCCTTGGTGTAGTCGTCGATGTAGACGTCGAGTCCGTCCATCAGGTTGAAGCGAGGATCGCGGAAGAGCTGCTTCAGCGCCGCGCGCTTGAGCTTCTCGTCGACCTCCGGGCGCAGGAAGGCGGTGAAATCCGCGTCGAAGCCGAGTGAATCGACGCCGGGCAGCTCGCTCGCCACCGGCGCGCCGGTTGATGTCGCCGCAGGGGCCGCTACCGAAGGAGCTGCGGGCGGGATAGGCGGTGTCGCAACCTCTGAGTCTGCACTCGACACCAAGCGCGCCTCGCGCTTGCGTCGCGACCAGCGCGAAAGCGAGAGGCGCTCCGCGCCCGCGGGCTTGTCTTTCATCGACCTCTGCCTCCGCTCGCCTCGCGGCGCCGCGCGAGATCGCCTTCGTAGAGCTCGTTGCGCTTCGCTTTCTTGCGCGGCTCGCCCTTGTAGTGCGTGAGAACGAAGCGCTCCATCTCGGCAAGCAGGGGCGCCGGAACCGGCACGGCATCGACCTGCTCGCCGGCATCGAGAAATCGCGCCGCTTCGCTGTAGCTCAGGCTGACGACGAGCGGCCGCGCCGCGGGTTCCTCTCCTGTCTCGGTCATCCGCCAGAGCACGAACACCTTGGGCTCCTCCGCGGAGACATTCAGAAAATAGCCTTCGGCCTCCACAGGATGCAGCTCCACGAACAAACCGGGACAGCGCCAGCGCGCGCCCATGCCGGCGCCTTCGATGCGCACCGGCTCGCTCGAAGATTCCTCCGCGAGCTCGACCGCGATCGCCTCCCAGCGCTCGTCGACCCACCGATTCGCGAGCGGCACACGCTGCATGACGACGGCCACGGGAAACCGCATGAACGGCATGGATTTAGTATGAAGCAACTCGCTGCGCGATCGACCGATCATACTCCTTGCGATTGGCGTCTGCTAAGATCATTGGCTGCTCCGTACGCCAACGCGCCAATGGCCCGTGTGATCCCCCTCGCCGACGCTCGCTCCGCGCACCTCGCGACCGAGTTGCACGGGCTTGCCGTCGCGCCGCGCGTGGCGCCGACGGGGCTTCTCGCCGACGCACGCGGGCGCAGCCTGCGCGATCTGCGCGTCTCGGTCACCGACCGCTGCAACTTCCGCTGCGTCTACTGCATGCCGAAGGACGCGTTCGGCCGCGATCACGCCTTCCTGCCGCACGCAGAGCTGTTGACCTTCGAAGAGATCGCACGGCTTGCGCGCGTGTTCAAGGCGCACGGGGTGGAAAAGATCCGGCTCACGGGGGGCGAGCCGCTGCTGCGCAAGAACATCGAGCGCCTGGTGGAGATGCTCGCCGCCATCGGCGGGCTCGATCTCACGCTCACCACCAACGGATCGCTGCTCGCGCGCAAGGCGCGCGAGCTCAAGGCCGCGGGACTCAACCGCGTCACCGTCAGCCTCGACGCGCTCGACGACGACATCTTCCGCGCCATGAACGACGTCGACTTCCCCGTGGCGAAGGTGCTCGAGGGAATCGAAGCAGCGGCGCAGGCGGGCCTCGCACCGATCAAGATCAACATGGTCATCAAGCGCGGCTTGAACGAGCGCGAGATCATGCCCATGGTGCGGCGCTTCCGCGGCAGCGGGCACATCCTTCGCTTCATCGAGTACATGGACGTGGGCCACACCAACGGCTGGCGCATGGACGAGGTCGTCCCCTCCGCGGAGGTGCTCGCCATCATCGGGCGCGAATTCCCGCTCGAGGCGATCGAGGCCGCGTATCCGGGCGAGGTCGCCGAGCGGTGGCGCTATCGCGACAGCGCGAATGCGGGTGAAATCGGCGTCATCTCCTCCGTCACGCAGGCCTTCTGCCGCGACTGCACTCGCGCGCGGCTCGCCACCGATGGCAAGCTCTACACGTGCCTGTTCGCGACCGCGGGGTACGATCTGCGCGCGCTCCTGCGCAGCGGCCGCAGCGACGACGAGATCGGCAACACCATCGCCGCGATCTGGCTGCAGCGTGCCGACCGTTACTCCGAGATCCGCTCCGAGCACACCGCCGCGCTGCCCAAGATCGAGATGAGCTACATCGGCGGGTAGAGCTCGCTCGCCGTATGAACGCGCCCAATACGCCCTACCGTCCCATCCTCTCCGACGCCGCCCGGCCGGCGACCTTCGGCGTGCGCGCCGTCGACGAGAACGGCGAGGCGCGCGAGACGGCGATCGCCGGCGAGCATCCGCTCACGCTCTACGTCGACAAGCAGGAGATTCTCACCATCATGACGCTTGGCGCCGCGCCCGAGGCGCTCGCGATCGGGTACCTGCGCAACCAGCGCCTGCTCGAACGCATCGAGGACGTCGTCTCGGTGCAGGTCGACTGGGAGGTGAACGCGGTCGCGGTGACCACGCGGCACGGGTTGAAAGACCTCGAGGCCAAGACAGCGAAGCGCACCAAGACGACCGGCTGCGGGCAGGGCACGGTGTTCGGCGACCTGATGGAGGAGATCGACTCGGTGCGCGTGCCCGCCGACGCGAGCCTCTCGCGCGCGACGCTCTACGCGCTGATGGACCGAGTGCGAGCACACGAGACGATCTACAAGCAGGCGGGCGCGGTGCACGGCTGCGCGCTCGCCACGAACGAGAGCGCCGCGAGCGAGATCCTGTACTTCGTCGAGGACGTGGGCCGGCACAACGCAGTCGATGCGATCGCCGGCATGATGTGGCTCGATCGCGTCGAGGGCGGCGACAAGATCTTTTACACGACGGGGCGCCTCACCTCCGAGATGGTGATCAAGGCGGCGCAGATGGGGATCCCGTTTCTCGTCTCGCGCTCGGGATTGACGCAGATGGGCTACGAGATCGCGCAGAAAGTGGGCATGACCATGATCGGCCGCGCGACGGGCAAGCACTATCTGCTCTTCACCGGCGGCGAGCGGTTTCGAACGGACGCATGAGCGCAGGCAAGCCCGGCGAAGCGCGCGGCGAGTGCCACTGCCGGCGCGTCCGCTTCGTCGCCCGCTTCCCCTCGCGCTTCTGCTGCCACTGTCATTGCCAGAGCTGCCGCCTGTCGCACTCATCGGGATTCGTCACCTGGATCGGCTTCAAGGCCGAGCAGGTTGCCGTCGTCGCAGGGGCCGACGAGCTCGTCGCGTACGAATCCTCGCCGGGCACGCGGCGGACCTTCTGCCGCGTCTGCGGCACCAAGCTCTTCTTCGAGTCCTCGCGCTGGCCGGGCGAGATCCACATCGCGCTCGCCGCGTTCAGGACGGCGGTCGATCGCGAGCCGGAAGGCCACGCGTTCTACGAGGAGCATGTGGAATGGATTCCGTGGCCCCCCGAGCCCGCGCCGACGGGGCAGAAGCGCGGCGTCACGGGTCTCGTGCTCGCCGGCGGCCAGGGACGACGCATGGGCAGCGTGGACAAGGGCCTCGTCCTCCTGCAGGGACAGCCCATGGTGCGCCATGTCATCGAGCGCTTCGCGCCGCAGGTCGACGAGATGCTGATCAACGCCAACCGCAGCATCGCCGAGTACGAGGCTTTCGGCTACCCGGTCATCCGCGATCAGATCGACGGCTTCGCGGGGCCGCTCGCCGGACTACAGGCCGGCCTGATGCACGCCGAGCATCCGTTGGTCGCGACGGTGCCATGCGATTCTCCTTTCCTGCCGCTCGACCTCGTGGCGCGCCTGCAGAAGAACCTCGAAGCGCAGAACGCGGACCTCGCCGTCGCGCGAACGATGGATCAGCCGCACCCGGTGTTCGCGCTCGTGCGCAGGTCGCTGCTGCCGCACCTCGCCAGCTTCCTCCAGGCGGGCGGCCGCAAGATCGACGCGTGGTACGCTTCGCTCAAGGCGATCGAGGTCGCCTTCGACGACAAGGCCGATGCCTTTCGCAACATCAACACCGCCGAGGAGCTGAAGCAGGCGGACGTGGCAGCCGAACAATGAACCAGCCCAAGACGCTGCGCGAAGCCTCCTGTGCCGACGACTACGATCCGAACTCGATGCCGGTCGCGAAGGCGCGCGAGCTGATCGCGAGCTTCCTCGTGCCGGTGAGCGCTGTCGAGCGGGTGCACGTGCGCAGTGCGCTCGGCCGCGTGCTCGCCGAGGACCTCGTCTCGCCGCTCGACGTGCCCGGTCACGACAACTCGGCGATGGACGGCTACGCGGTGCGCTTCGCGGATCTGAAGCACGACGGCGAAACGCTGCTCAAGCGGGTGGGCGAATCCTTCGCGGGCAAGCCCTGGGACGGCGCGATCGGCGCGGGCGAATGCGTGCGCATCTTCACCGGCGGCGTCATGCCCCAGGGCGCGGACACGGTCGTGATGCAGGAGCGCGCGAGCGAAGATGCAGCCGGCGTGCGAATCGCGGCGGGCGCGGTCGGCAAAGCCGGCACCAACCGCCGCTTCGCGGGCGAGGACCTGAAGCGGGGCCAGACCGTGTTCCGCGCCGGGCAGCGCCTGCGACCCGCGGAGCTCGGCATGATCGCTTCGCTCGGGATCGGCGAGGTCAACGTCTATCGACGCCTCCGCGTCGCGTTCTTCTCGACCGGGGACGAGCTCAGGTCGATCGGCACGCCGCTCGGCGCGGGCGATGTCTACGACAGCAACCGCTATACGCTCTACGGCGTGCTGACACGTCTCGGCTGCGAAGTCATCGACATGGGCGTGGTCGCCGACGACCCGGCATCGCTCGAGCGCGCATTCGAGAGCGCGGCGCAGGCGGCCGACGTCGTCATCACGTCCGGCGGCGTATCGGTGGGCGAAGCCGACTACGTGAAGCGCCTCCTCGACAAGCTGGGCGAGGTGCTGTTCTGGAAGATCGCGATGAAGCCCGGGCGTCCCCTCGCCTACGGCAAGCTGCGCAACGCACACTTCTTCGGCCTGCCGGGCAATCCCGTGTCGGTGATGGTCACGTTCTATGAATTCGTGCGGGACGCGCTGCTCACGCTGCAGGGACAGCGCGAGATCGCGCCGCTGCCCACGTTCAAGGTGCCGCTGTCCGCGCCGATCAAGAAGACGCCCGGTCGCACCGAGTTTCAGCGCGGGATCCTGTCAGCCGACGGCGCCGGCGGCTGGACCGTGCGCACGACGGGCGATCAGGGCTCGGGAATTCTTTCCTCGATGTCGCGGGCAAACTGCTTCATCGTGCTCCCCGCCGAAACCGGCAACGTCGCGGCAGGGGAACTGGTCGACGTGCAGCTCCTTGAGGGACTGATCTGACGCGAGCCGACGCGGGCGCGCCGCGCGCGCCGTCGCTCGCGGAGGCGACCCGTTTCTGGTGGAAGCTCGGCTGGATCAGCTTTGGCGGCCCGGCCGGGCAGATCGCGATCATGCATCGCGAGCTCGTCGAGCAGAAACGCTGGATCTCCGAGACGCGATTCCTGCACGCGCTCAACTACTGCATGGTTCTGCCGGGGCCGGAGGCGCAGCAGCTCGTAACCTACATCGGCTGGCTGATGCATCGCACCTGGGGCGGCATCGTGGCCGGTGCGCTGTTCGTGCTCCCGTCGCTCGCGGTGCTGATCGCTCTCTCGTGGATCTACATGGCGTTCGGCAACGTGCCGGCGATCGCGGGCGCGCTCTACGGCGTGAAACCCGCGGTCACCGCGATCGTGCTGCACGCTGCCTGGCGCATCGGCTCGCGCGCCCTCAAGTCGCCACCGCTGTGGGCGATCGCCGCCGCTGCGTTCGTTGCGATCTACGTCTTCGCGGTGCCGTTTCCGGCGATCGTGCTCGCTGCGGGTCTCATCGGTGCGCTCGGCGGCCGGATCGCTCCGCGACAATTCGCCACGGGAGGCGCGCATGCGGCGCTCGCAGCGGGGCACGCGCGTGCCGTGATCGACGACAACACACCCAGCCCTGAACACGCGCGGTTTCGCTGGTCGCGCCTTGCTGCGGTCGTCGCCATCTCGCTGCTGCTGTGGGCGGGCACGCTGGGCGCGCTCGTCGCCGCGTTCGGTGCCCAGGGCGTCTTGCCGCAGATGGCATGGTTCTTCACCAAGGCGGCGCTCGTCACCTTCGGCGGCGCCTACGCCGTGCTGCCCTACGTCGTTCAGGGCGCGGTTGGCGGCTTCGGCTGGCTCACCGCGCCCCAGATGATCGACGGCCTCGCGCTCGGCGAAACGACGCCGGGCCCGCTCATCATGGTCGTGGCCTTCGTCGGCTTCGTCGGCGGCTGGACCAAGCAGATCTTCGGTCCCGAGTCGCTCTTCGTCGCCGGCGCCCTCGCAGCGAGCGTCGCCACCTGGTTCACGTTTCTGCCCTCGTTCCTGTTCATTCTGAGCGGAGGGCCGCTGGTCGAATCCACGCACGGGGACCTGAAGTTCAGCGCGCCGCTGAGCGGCATCACCGCCGCGGTGGTGGGCGTGATCCTCAACCTCGCCGTGTTCTTCGCCGTCCACGTGCTGTGGCCGGCGGGGCTGCGGGGGAGCTTCGACTACGTTTCCGCGCTGATCGGAATCGCGGCAGCGCTCGCGCTGTTCCGATTCAAGGCAGGCGTGATTCCGCTGATCCTCGCCTGCGCCGCCGCGGGGCTCTTGCTCACGCTCGCCGGGAGCAGATGATCAGCGGTGCGGGACGAGCGCGAGCGGCCGCGCGGGCGACGAAGCGGCGCGGGTTCCCGTCCCTTGGCGCTTGCCTGCATCAGCCTCGCTCGCGAGGCGCTCGACCCGGCGGACAGCGCTTCGCCAGGCCGCCGTCGCCAGAACGATTCCGACCACAGCGAGCGCCAGCGTCGCAGCCGGGGCCGCGGCGCTCGCGCCGCTGATCAAATCTCGCGCCGCGATGAGCACGAGACACATGCCGACGAACGCGCCCAGCAGGCAGAGCTGCACCGCAAACAGCGGCCAGGTCAGTCGCGGCTGCCGGGCGTCGAGCACCGAGGCACTAAAAGCGTGATTGCTTTCGCCGTTCATCGATTGCATCCTGTCGCTCAGTAATACGGGAACGGGTTGCCGCGATCGAGGCGGCGCATGCGCTCCTCGAGCTCGAAGACGTTCTGCGCGCCGGCCAGATAGGCCTCGCGTTCGCGCATCTCCTGCTTCCACAGCCAGCGATCGAGGCGCGCGAGCAACCCCGGCCGCGCCGCACGTGTTTCGCCTGCCGGCAATCCGCCGGGGAACGCCAGGGCCTGGGCGAGCTTCGCCCATGCGCCGATGAGACTCGAATCGTCGGCGAGAAAGTTTGTGACTTTCATGTCGGACTCCACTTGCGCGCCGCGGTAGCGGTCGCGCTCGCTGTTGCCTCCATGACCCTAATCTATGGTCGAGGCACGAGCCCGTCCAATCGTATTTCCGGAAGGAGGCGATCGGTTTTGCCGATCGCCGGTACGGCGGCAGCTCCCGAGGCTAGCGCCTTGCCGCGGAGAGGACGCCGTGAACGTCGCGCACGAGCGCGAGCGCGCGCTTGAGCTCGACTAGGCTGCGCACCTCGAGCGTGAAGGCCATGCGCGCCTGCAGATTGCGCGACTGCGTGTTGACCGCCGTGACGTTGATCTTCTCGCGCGAGAACACTTCGGAGACGTCGCGCAGCAGGCCCTGGCGATCCATCGCTTCCACGATGACGTCGACCGGAAAGACCTCGTCGCGCGGCTTGCCCCATTCCGCGGTGATGAGCCGCTCGGACTGACGCTCCTTCATGCGGGCTACGTTGGCGCAACCCTGGCGGTGGACGCTGATGCCCTTGCCGCGCGTGACGAAGCCGACGATCGGATCCGGCGGCGCAGGCTTGCAGCAGCGCGCGAGGCCCGTGAGCAGGCGATCGACGCCGACGATGAGAATCCCGCTGCCCGCGCGCGCGGCCTTGCTCTCCCGCGGCACGAGCTCCTCTGGCGCCCGCGCCGGCGGCGCTTCGCCGGGATGACCGGCGGCACGGATCGCGTTCTGCAGGTGACGCAGGTTGATCTCCGCGCGCGCGACCGCGGCGAACAGCTCCTCGGGCTTCGCAAAGCCCGCCTCGACGGCGATCGTCTCCAGCTTGAGCGCGGTGGCGCCCGCGCGCGCGAGCTCGCGCTCGACCATCTCGCGGCCGTGCGCGATCGTCTCCTCGAGCTGCTGCGCCTTGAACCACTGCCGCACCTTGGTGCGGGCGCGATGGCTCACCACGTAGCCGAGGTCGGGGTTGAGCCAGTCGCGGCTCGGGCCGACTGAGGGCCCATCCTTCACCGCGACGATCTCCACACGCTGCCCGCTCGCAAGGACATGATTGAGCGGCACCATCGCGCCATCCACGCGCGCGCCGCGGCAGCGGTGGCCGAGGCTCGTGTGCACGGCGTAGGCGAAGTCGACGGGGGTCGCGCCGCGCGGCAGGTCGATCACCTTGCCCTGCGGGGTGAGAACGTAGATCGTGTCGGTGAACAGGCTCGACTTGAACTGCTGCAGCCATTCGCCGGCGTCGGCAACCGCGTCCTTCCAGTCGAGCACATGCCGCAGCCAGGCGATCTTCTCCTCGTAACCCGGATCGCGGCGCCCGGCCTGCGCGCCCTCCTTGTAGCGCCAGTGCGCCGCGACCCCGTATTCGGACTGGCGGTGCATCTCGTGCGTGCGGATCTGCACTTCGAGCGGCTTGCCCTCCGGCCCGATCACGGCCGTGTGCAGCGAGCGGTAGTCGTTGGCCTTGGGCTTGGCGATGTAGTCGTCGAACTCGCGCGACACCGGGCTCCAGAGGTTGTGCACGATGCCGAGCGCCGCGTAGCAGTCCTTGACTTCGTCGACGAGGATGCGCACGGCGCGGATGTCGTAGAGCGACTCGATGCCCGAGCCCTTGCGCCGCAGCTTGTTCCAGATGCTGTAGATGTGCTTCGCGCGCCCGGAGACGTCGGCCTTCACGCCGGCGACCGCGAGCTCGCGCTTGAGAAGGACCTGCACGCTTTCGATGTAATGCTGCCGGTCGAGGCGCCGCTCGTGGATGAGCCGCGCGATGCGCTGGTAGGCTTCGGGCTCGAGCGCGCGCAGCGCGAGATCCTCGAGCTCCCACTTGAGCTGCCACACGCCGAGCCGGTTGGCGAGCGGCGCGAAGAGGTCGAGCGTCTCCCGCGCGGCCTGCTCGCGGCTCGTAAGCGCGGCTTCGTCGCCGATCAAAAAGCGCAGCGCCTGCACGCGCTCGGCGAGCTTGATCAGCACGACGCGGATGTCCTCGACCATCGCCAGCAGCATCTTGCGCAGGTTCTCGGCCTGCACCTCGCGCTCTTCCTTTCCGACGCTCTCCTGCGTGGCGCGGATCGCGCCCATGCGCGCCACGCCGACGACGATCTGCGCGATCTCCTCGCCGAAGGTCGCAGCCAGCGAGTGCGCGTCGAAGTCGTGAAGATCGGGAAGGCCCATCAGCAGCGCGGCGCGCACCGAGTCGGCATCGAGCTTGAGGCTCGCGACGATGCCCGCGGCGCCGACCGCGCGATCGAGCCACGGCCCGCCGCCGTCGAGCGTGGCAAGAGCGCCGTAGCGTGCGCGCGCATATTCGAGCGCGGCGGCGATCGCGGCGCGATCCTCGGGCGGGTACGCGCGGCCGACCTCGTCGAGCCAGGCGGCAATCGCTTCCGGAGTAGCGACGGCGGATGCAGGCCCGAGGGCCGTGCGGACGACGGCGACCATGCTGTCTATGCGGCCGCGCGGGCGACCGCGTCAGCGAGGTTACGGCAGCAGCGATCAGCCGCGGCCGCTTCGCGCGCCTCGACCATCACGCGCAGTACCGGCTCGGTGCCCGAGGGGCGCAGCAGAACGCGCCCGCCGCCGTCGAGCACGGCGGCCGCCTCGCGCTCGGCCTCCCGTATGAGCTCGCTCGCCCGCCAGTCGAAGCCGCGGCGGATCGGCACGTTGATGAGCCGCTGCGGAAACATCGGCGCGTCGGCGGTCGCCTGCGCGAGCGTGGACTCCTGCTCGATCAGCGCGCGCAGCACGGCGAGCGCGGCGACGATCGCGTCGCCGGTCGTGTGCTTGTCGAGGCAGATGATATGCCCCGAGTTCTCGCCGCCGAGCAGCCACTTCTTCTCGAGCAGCCTTTCCAGGACGTAACGGTCGCCAACGGGAGTGCGCTCGAGCGGGATGCCGCGCCGGGCGAGCGCCTGCTCGAAGCCGAGGTTGCTCATCTGCGTGCCGACCACGCCGCCCGCCATCGCGCCGCGGCGCCAGTAGTCGAGCGCGATGACGTAGAGCAGCTCGTCGCCGTCGTAGGCCCGGCCTTTCGCGTCCACCATGAGCAGCCGGTCGCCGTCGCCGTCGAGCGCTATACCGAGGTCGGCGCGCTCGCGCACGACCGCCTCCTGCAGGTGCTTCGGGTGGATCGAGCCCACCCCCGCGTTGATGTTGAGCCCGTCAGGATCGCTGCCGACCGCCACCACCTCTGCACCAAGCTCGTGGAAAACCGGAGGCGCGACGTGGTAGGCGGCGCCGTGCGCGCAGTCGACGACGATCTTGAGTCCCTTGAGATCGAGCTCGTTCGGGAAGCTGCCCTTGCAGAACTCGATGTAGCGCCCCGGCGCGTCGTTCACGCGGAACGCCTTGCCCAGCTCCGCGGAGGGCACGCAGGTGATCGGACGCTCGAGCTCCTGCTCGATCGCCTGCTCGACCGCGTCGGGCAGCTTGGTGCCCGCGGCGGAGAAGAACTTGATACCGTTGTCCTCGAACGCATTGTGCGAGGCGCTGATGACGATGCCGGCGGACAGGCGCAGCGCGCGCGTGAGATAAGCGACCGCGGGTGTGGGCAGCGGACCGGAGAGGTAGACGTCGACACCTGCCGCCGACAGTCCCGATTCGAGCGCGGCCTCGAGCAGGTAGCCCGAGATGCGCGTGTCCTTGCCGATGAGCACGCCGGGGCGCTCTCCGGGATGCGTGGCGGATTCCCGCGCGAGCACGCGCCCAGCCGCATGGCCGAGATGCAGCACGAGATCGGGCGTGATCGGCGCGTCGCCGACGCGACCGCGTACACCGTCAGTGCCGAAATACTTTCCCACGCTTCAACCTCGCTCCGCGCGCCCGAGCGCTGCGGTTTCAACGGCGTTCCAGACCTTCAGCGCATCGACCGTCTCGCGCACGTCGTGCACGCGCACGAGCTTCGCGCCGCGCGCCACCGCAGCGAGCGCGGCGCCGAGGCTTCCCGCGACGCGTTCGCCGACCTCGCGGCCGGTGATCGTGCCGATCGTCGACTTGCGCGACAGGCCGACGAGCACGGGATAGCCTAGCGCGACGATTTGCGCGAGCTCCCGCAGCAAGACGAGATTATGTGCCACTGTCTTGCCGAAGCCAAAGCCCGGGTCGACGACGATCCGCTCGTGAGCGATGCCCGCCGCTTCGCAGGCGCCGGCCCGCTCGGCGAGAAATCCCCTCACCTCCGCCACGACGTCGGTGTAGGCGACACGTTGTTGCATCGACGCGGGCTCGCCACGCATGTGCATGAGACACACCGCGACGGGCTTCGTCGCGCTGGCGAGCGTTTCGAGCGCACCCGGCGCGCGCAGCGCGGCGACGTCGTTGATCATGCTCGCTCCCGCGGCGATCGCGGCGCGCATCACCGCGGGCTTGCGCGTGTCGACGCTCACCGGAGCGCCGGCGCCCGCGAGCCGCTCGAGCAGCGGGACGATGCGCCGCATCTCGTCCGACTCGGAAGTCGGCGTGGCACCAGGGCGCGTCGATTCGGCGCCGATGTCGATGATGTCGGCGCCCTCCTCGATCATCCGCCGCGCGTGCTCGAGCGCGGCGTCCATCTCGAGAAAGCGCCCACCGTCCGAAAAGGAATCCGGCGTGACGTTGAGCACGCCCATGACGCGCGGGCGGTCCAGAGCGAGCTCGAAGCGACCGCAGCGGAGGATCATTGCTGTCGCCCCGGCGCAGGCCGGGGCCCAAGGTTGTCCCGTAGCCGCGCCTAGCGAGGCCAACTTGGATCCCGGCCCCCGGACTTAATCACTCCGGGGCAAGCTTCGCCCCGGGGATGACTTGGACCCTGTTAAGCCGGCCGCGCCGAGGGCGCGGCGTCCGGGCCGGCCGTGGGGCCGCTCGTGATCGGCGCGGGGAGCGAGGCCGGCTTGGGCGGCCGCGGCGGCCGGCCCTGCATGATGTCCTCGACCTGCTCGTTGTCGAGCGTCTCCCATTCGAGGAGCGACTTGGCCATCGTCTCGACCTTGTCGCGATTCTCCTCGATGAGCTTGCGCGCGAGCGTGTACTGCTCGTCGATGATGCGCCGGATCTCCTGGTCGACCTTCTGCATGGTCGCTTCCGAGACGTTCTTCTGCGTGGTGATGGAGCGCCCGAGGAAGACCTCGCCCTCGTTCTCGGCGTACACCATCGGGCCCAGCGCGTCGGACATCCCGTAGCGGGTGACCATGTCGCGCGCCATCGCGGTCGCGCGCTCGAAGTCGTTGCCGGCACCCGTGGTCATCTGGTGCATGAAGATCTCCTCGGCGATGCGACCGCCGAAGAGCACCGCGATCCGCTGCAGGAGGTAGTCGCGGTCGTACGAGTAGCGGTCCTGCTCCGGGAGCTGCATCGTCACGCCCAGCGCGCGGCCGCGCGGGATGATCGTCACCTTGTGCACAGGGTCGGACTTGGGCAGCAGCTTCGCCACGACGGTGTGGCCCGACTCGTGGAAGGCGGTGTTCCTCTTCTCCTCCTCGGACATGACCATCGATTTGCGCTCGGCGCCCATCATGATCTTGTCCTTGGCGAGCTCGAAGTCCTCCATGTCGACCAGGCGCTTGCTCTTGCGCGCGGCGAACAGCGCGGCCTCGTTGACGAGGTTCGCGAGGTCGGCGCCGGAGAAGCCCGGCGTGCCGCGGGCGATGATCTCCGCCTTGACGTCGCCCGCCAGAGGCACCTTGCGCATGTGCACGAGCAGGATCTGCTCGCGGCCGCGGATGTCGGGCAGCGGCACGACCACCTGCCGGTCGAAGCGGCCCGGGCGCATGAGCGCCGGGTCGAGCACGTCGGGCCGGTTGGTGGCAGCGATGACGATCACGCCCGAGTTGCCTTCGAAGCCGTCCATCTCGACCAGCAACTGGTTCAATGTCTGCTCGCGCTCGTCGTTGCCGCCACCGAGGCCCGCGCCACGCTGGCGGCCGACCGCGTCGATCTCGTCGATGAACACGATGCACGGCGCGTTCTTCTTCGCCTGCTCGAACATGTCGCGCACGCGCGCGGCACCCACGCCGACGAACATCTCGACGAAGTCGGAGCCCGAGATCGAGAAGAACGGGACCTTTGCTTCCCCGGCTATCGCTCGGGCGAGCAGCGTCTTGCCGGTGCCCGGCGAGCCCACCATCAGCACGCCGCGCGGGATGCGCCCGCCCAGCTTCTGGAACTTGGACGGATCGCGCAGGAAGTCGACCAGCTCGCCGACTTCTTCCTTGGCCTCGTCCACGCCCGCGACGTCCGCGAACGTCACCTGGTTCTGGTTCTCGTCCAGCATGCGCGCGCGCGACTTGCCGAACGAGAAGGCGCCGCCGCGCCCCCCGCCCTGCATCTGGCGCATGAAGAAGATCCACACGCCGATCAGCAGCAGCATCGGGAACCACGACACGAAGATGTTCATGAGGAGGGAGGGCTCCTCCTCGGGCTTCGCCTCGACGGTGACGTTGTTCTTGAGCAGGTCGCTCACCATCCACGGGTCCTGGATGCCCGGGGTGTTCACGATGTAGGTCTTGCCGTCGCGCGAGGTGGCGCGCACGGTCTTGATGCTCTCGATCTTGGCCTTGGCGATGTGCCCCTGCTTCACCTCGTCCATGAAGGTGGAGTAGTCCATCGTGCTCTGGGCGGACGTGCGGCTCCCGACCTGCATGAACACCATGGTCAGGATGACGCCGATCACGAGCCAGACCATGATGGTGCGAATGGTGTTATTCACAGGCTAATCCTTCCGAGGAAAATTTCCCTAAGCATTCATGGGGATACCGCTGGCACCCATAGACACCATCGGGGCGCGGCGGGCCTTATTCAACCCCCTGGGGCGCAATTCGCATCCGCCCGCAGCCCGCGCGCGAGGAGGTACTGCTCCGCGCTCTCGCCGCGGGAAGCATCGGGCTTCCGGACCGACACCTTCCGGAACGCCCGCCGCAGCGACATGAGGTAATCATCATACCCCGCGCCCTGGAAAATTTTGACCAGGAGCACACCCTCGCGTTTCAGATGCAAGACGGCGAAGTCGCGCGCCAGCTCCGCCAGGGCCATGGAGCGGGCCTGGTCCGAGATCGCGATGCCGGAAAGGTTGGGCGCCATGTCCGAAAGGACCAGGTCGGCCGCGGTCCCGCCCAGCGCCGCCTCCACCGCCGCGAGTCCCTTGCCCGCCGCGAAATCGCCGCGGATGATTTCCACGCCCGGCACCGGCTCCATCTCGAGGAGGTCGATCGCGATCACGCGACCGCCGGCGCCGACCCGCTTGGCGGCCACCTGCGACCAGCCGCCGGGCGCCGCGCCCAGGTCCACCACGGTCATCCCGGGCTTGAGCACCCTGTCGCGCTCGTCGATCTCGGTGAGCTTGTAGGCCGAGCGCGAGCGGTAGCCCTCGCGCTTGCTGCGCTGCACGTAGGGGTCGTTCACGTGGCGGCGCAGCCACTGCTTGCTGGAGTGCGATTTCTTCATGCCGGAAGGCGCCCGACCCAGGGGCGCGCCACGCGATAGTCGGGAACGCTGGTGGGCGTGTCCTTGGTCGCGACCACCAGCTTGCGGCGCCGCAGATGCGCCACCGCGCGCTGCACGCAGGTCTTGGACAGGCCGGTGTCGGCGGCCATGGTCGCGTAGCTCACCTGCACGCGGCCGCGCGGCCCGGCGGCGTGCGCGAGGTAGACGTACACGATGAACGCCGCGGGCGAGCGGTCGTGCCCGACCAGGTCGGGCATCAGGACGTCGACGACGTAGGGATCGAGCGTGGGCTGAGCCATGGTGCCAAGTACTATAGCCGGAACCGGGCGAGCTGCCCGCGGCGGCGTGGCACGATGCGTCCACCTTCCCGCGGGAGAGCCCGATGATCACCCACCTCAAGTTCGCGAGCGTCCCGGTCACCGACCAGGATCGCGCCGTGGAATTCTTCACCACCAAGCTCGGCTTCAAGGTCGTCACCGACCAGCCATTCGACGACAAGCAGCGCTGGATCGAGCTGCGCATCGGCAGCTCCGACACGCGCCTCGTGCTCTTCACGCCCCAGGGGCAGGAAGACCGCATCGGGGGATTCTTCAACGGGTCGCTCGCGTGCGATGATTGCAACGCGACCTTCCGCCAGCTCAAGGCGCGCGGCGTCGAATTCGTGACCGAACCCAAGCAGGAGCCCTGGGGCACCTACATGATCATCAAGGATCCGGACGGCAACCAGTTCGTGGTGGGATCGGCGTGACCGCGCCGCTCAAGCCCGCGAAGCGCAGCGAGCTGCGCGCCCAGGCGCACAAGCTCAACCCGGTCGTGCTGATCGGCGACAAGGGCCTCACCGAGGAGGTCCTCGCCGAGATCGACCGGGCGTTGAAGGCCCACGAGCTCATCAAGGTGCGCGCTTCCACCGACGACCGGGACGCGCGCAACGTCTGGATGGAGTCGATCTGCGAGAAGCTCGAGGCGCACCCTGTGCAGCAGATCGGGAAGGTGCTCGTGGTCTACCGGGAAAATCCCGGGAAGAAGCCGGAGAAAAAGCCGCAACCGGCCCCTACACGTACTTCACGTCCACGATCTCGAACTCCTTCACCCCGCCCGGCGTCCGAACCTCGGCGACGTCGCCGGAGTACTTCCCGATGAGGGCCTTGGCGATCGGCGAGGAGTAGGAGATCTTGCCCTGCTTGATGTCGGCCTCGTCCTCGCCCACGATCTGGTAGCTCACGGTCTCGCCGCCCGAGGCGTCGGCGAGCTCCACCGTGGTGCCGAACACCACGCGCCCGTCGTCCTCCAGCAGCGAGGGATCGATCACCTGCGCGTTGGCGAGCTTGGCCTCGAGCTCGATGATGCGGCCCTCGATGAAGCCCTGGCGCTCGCGCGCCGCCTCGTACTCGGCGTTCTCGGTGATGTCGCCCTGGGCGCGCGCCTCGGCGATGGCGGTGATCACCGCCGGCCGGTCCACGGTCTTCAGGCGATGCAGCTCGGTCTTGAGCATCTCGGCGCCGCGCAGGGTGATGGGGATCTTGCTCATGGCAGTGTGCGGTGGAGGGACTGGATGTCGTAGGCACGCAGCTCCTGCAGGTGGCGCATGCCCAGGCAGGCCGCGCGCGCTCCGGCGAGCGTCGTGTAGTACGTGATGCGGTTGTGCAGCGCCGTGTTGCGGATGGACCAGGAGTCCTGGATCGAGCGGCGATCCTCCTCCACGGTATTGACGATGAAGCTCACCTCGCGGTTCTTGAGCATGTCCACGATGTGCGGTCGGCCCTCCTGCACCTTGTTCACCGCCTGCACCTTGAGGCCCGCGTGGGCGAGCGCGGCCGCCGTGCCCTTGGTGGCCACCAGCGCGAAGCCCAGGGCGTCCAGCTCGCGCGCGATGTCGATCAGGCGCGCCTTGTCGGCGTTGCGCACCGAGAGGAATGCCTTGCCGCCCTTGGGCAGGCGCACGCCCGCCGCGAGCTGGCTCTTCACGAACGCCTCGGCGAAGCTCTGGCCCACGCCCATCACCTCCCCGGTCGACTTCATCTCGGGGCCGAGGATCGTGTCCACGCCGGGGAACTTGATGAACGGGAACACCGCCTCCTTCACCGCGTAGTAGGGCGGAATCACCTCGTGCGTGACGCCCTGCTCTGCCAGGGTCTTGCCGACCATGCAGCGCGCGGCGACCTTGGCGAGCGGGATGCCGGTGGCCTTGGAGACGTAGGGCACGGTGCGCGAAGCCCGCGGGTTCACCTCCAGCACGAAGACCTTCCTGTCCTGGATCGCGAACTGCACGTTCATCAGGCCCACGACGTTCAACGCCTTCGCCATCGCCACGGTCTGGCGGCGCAGCTCGTTCTGCAGGTCGGTGGCGAGGTTGAACGGCGGCAGCGAGCACGCCGAATCTCCGGAATGCACGCCCGCCTGCTCGATGTGCTCCATGATGCCGCCGATCAGCACCTGGTCGCCGTCGCAG